>JANPBU010000042.1:0-2724 GCA_031430595.1 Acidimicrobiia bacterium | reverse complement strand
GGCCGGACCGGTCGAGGGCGCCGGCGCCGACGCCTACCTGCGGCCAGAAACGGCCCAGGGCATGTTCACCAACTTCAACCAGGTACTGCAGACGTCGCGCAAGAAGCCACCCTTCGGCATCGCCCAGGTCGGCAAGAGCTTTCGCAATGAGATCACACCGCAGAACTGGATCTTTCGTACCCGCGAGTTCGAGCAGATGGAGATGGAGTTCTTCGTGCCACCTGAGGAGTCGTCGTATTGGTACGACTACTGGTGTACGGCTCGGCTCAACTGGTACATCGAGCACGGCATTCCTGCCGACATGCTGCGCCTGCGGCCGCACGACGATGACGAACTGTCGCACTACTCAACGGGCACTTCCGACGTCGAGTTTGCGTTCCCGTGGGGCTTTGACGAACTCGAAGGCATTGCCCAGCGCACCGACTACGACCTCAAGCAGCACGCCGAACACTCCGGTGAGAAGCTCGACTACTTCGACCCGCAGACCAACGATCGCTACGTGCCCTACGTGATCGAGCCGGCCGCCGGTGCGACTCGCACGATGGCGGCGTTCCTGCTCGCCGCCTACGACGAGGACGTCATCAACGACGAGCCTCGCCAGGTGCTGCGCCTGCACCCGCGTCTGGCCCCGTACAAGGTGGCGGTGCTGCCCCTGTCGAAGAAGGACACGCTCACGCCCACGGCCCGCAAGGTGTTCTCGATGCTGGCTGACCGCTACATGGTCGACTACGACGAGACGCAGGCCATCGGTCGCCGCTACCGCCGCCAGGACGAGATCGGCACGCCGCTGTGCGTCACCGTCGACTTCGACACCCTCGAGGACGCGGCCGTCACCATCCGCGAGCGCGACACGACCGAGCAGGTCCGCGTGCCCATCGCCGAGCTGCTCGCCCAGGTGCAGGCCAAGCTCGGCTTTTGACCGCTGTCGCCTCTGCGGCGCACATCGTGCGCACCCGGGTATGATGATGGTATGACACAGCGGAAGCGTCGACTCACGGTCACGGTCGATCCCGAGCTCGTCGAAGCCGCCAACCGAGCGGTGGCCAACGGCTCGGCCGACTCGCTGAGCGCCTGGGTGAGCGCGGCGCTGACCGATCGGGCGCGGCACGACCAGCAGCGGGCCCGGCTCGGCGACTCCATCGCGGACTACGAGGCGGAGTTCGGTGAGATCACCACCGAGGAGATCGCCCGGCAGCGGCAGGCGGATCGACCCCGGTGAGTAGTCGACGACGGCTCCGCCCAATGGGTATGCCAAACGACCTGAAACGGCTGTACGCCCGGTCGAACTCGTCTTCATTCACCTGCGCGGCGCGCCACTCGGGACCCGCCTCTCTTCGGCAGTGCCGACGTCGCTCACCGGGCCCTGGTGCTGAGGGACGAGGTCGCACGTCTTGACGGTGGGTGTGCGGCTCGGTCCTGCGGCGCGGTATGCGGCGACGTGCCCGTGAAAAGTTGGGCCGGGTGCCTGTGCTGCAAGGCTTGCCCGATGTAGCATGAACGTATTACAGTCTGCCCATGAGCACGACAACTGTCCGGCTAGACAACGACGACGAACAGCTCCTGGACAAGCTTGCTGTCTCGTTCGGCGGACGATCGAACGCCATTCGCCTAGCTCTGCGAAATCTTGCCGAAGACGTCGACCGCCATGACGCGTTGGGTGCGTTTCTTGCCGAATGGGAACTCGAGGCGGGCCACGTCGACGAAGCCCAGGTCGATGCGATGAGTCGCCGCTACACGTTGTGATTCTCGATGCAGGGTTCTTGATCTCGGTCGATCGAGACGAAGAGCAAGCGCGAGCGCTCGTTACTGCCCTACAACGACGACGCATTGCGCTGCACACAACCGACCCGGTCGTTGGGCAGGTGTGGCGCAACGGAGCTCGTCAGGCTCGACTGTCGGCGTTCCTGAAGAGCGTCGAAGTTCACCCGCTCGACGATGGGAGAGCTGTGGGCCTCCTGCTCGCACGTTCAGGCACATCGGACGTGGTCGATGCGCATCTTGTTGTCCTTGCAGTTCGTTTGAGAGATTCGATCCTTACGGGCGCCGAAGCAGACCTCACGACGATTGCCGATTCGCTCCCATCGAATCGACCGACCATCCAACTCTGGCCGTGAACGACCAGGGCACGCCATTTCCCATCCGACGGCTCCGGTAATGAGACGTTCCTGTCGACCGCGAGGATGAAAGCCGGACAAGGAGCACGAATGTCGAGACTTTTGTCGTTACCCGAGGGCTTGGTGCATGCGCGCACAACCGACGTTCTCGACCATGAGCACCACCCGTCGGGGATTCTGCGAGCGCATCGCGTCGCGGACGGCGTGTGGGCGCGGCTGGTCGTGCGGAACGGATCGCTTCTGCTCGTGTTCGAAGATCACGCCGAGGACCGCGTCCGGGTGAGCGCCGATGTTCCAGCGGTGATCCCGCCGAGTCGACCACACCACGTGGAATTCGACGGGCCGGTCATCTTCGTCCTCGAGTTCTACCGCGCAGAACGTGTCGCGGCACCCGACGCCGGTTCCGAGAGCACGGGACTCATCGATGGAACAACTCCGGAATGAGTGCGAACACATGGCTCGAGCTCGTCGAGCAGAACCCGGGACACTCGGAGCGATACATCCAGCGGTTCCGATCGATGGCCGCTGCCGGAGCCGATCTCGATGGTGAGGCCCGCTTCATCGATGCAATGGTTCCGCGTGGTGCTGCCATCCTCGATGCCGGTTGCGG
>JANPBU010000041.1:0-1655 GCA_031430595.1 Acidimicrobiia bacterium | reverse complement strand
GCTGCCCGATGGCTTTCTGTTCGGCGAGGGCATCAAGAGCCGTATCAAGGAGAAGCTGCTGACCGAATGCGACCTGCACACCATCGTGCGGCTGCCCAACGGCGTGTTCAACCCGTACACGGGCATCAAGACCAACCTGCTCTTCTTCACCAAAGGCCGGCCCACGCGCGACGTGTGGTTCTACGAGCACCCCTACCCGCCGGGGGTGAAGAACTACAGCAAGACGCGGCCGATGCGCATAGAGGAGTTCGCCGCCGAGGAAGCCTGGTGGGGCAACGAGGCCGACGGCTTCAAGCAGCGGGCGCAGCAGTTGACGGACGCGGACGACACCACGTGCGAACGGGCCTGGCGCTACCCCTTCGCTGAAGTGCGCGAGACCGCGTTGAGCGCAGCCCAACCCCATTGGGACCGTGCACAGTCGCTCAACGCCGACGCTTCGCGAACCGATGCCGAGGTCAAGCTGGCGCGGGACGAGCTCGCCGCTTTCGAGGGCGCAACGATGGTACGGCTGAAGCTGGCAAAGAAGCTGGCCGCATTGCGAGCGCAGTTGCAAGAGCAGCGTGACGCCGCCCGTGCGGCACAGGCCGCTGGTGATCAAGCCTATTGGCCGATCTTCAACCTCGACCAGAAGAACCCGCACCTGGTTGAGCAGGCAAACCACGAACCCGACGTACTCCTGGCTGAGTACGCGCAGATGCAGGCGGAAATTGCTGGGCTACGGGACCAGTTGAAGGCGGTGCTGGCCGCGGCGCTGGAGCGGGAAAAGTGACCGCGCCGCTGACAAAACACTTTGGACTCGTCTTCAGTTCGTCGGGTGGTGTTCAACGCATACGGTTGTTGGTCTTGCAGCTGGCCATGGAAGGGCGACTGCTTGCACAAGATGAAATGGACGAACCTGCACGAGAACTTCTGGTTCGCATCTCGCGCCTGCGCGAGGATCGGGTGCGGTTGAGTGAGATGCGACCGGGGAAGTCATTGCCGCACCCCGATGCCAGCGACCTGATCTTTCGCGCGCCAGCTAGCTGGGCGCCGGTGAGACTGGGACAGCTTGGAAACTGGGGGGCCGGTGCGACACCGTTGCGATCGAACAGCGCGTACTACGGTGGCAGTACGCCCTGGTTCAAGTCAGGCGAGCTCACGTCAGACTTCATTTATGAGGCGGAGGAGACCATAACTGAACTCGCCTTGGCCGAATGCTCTTTACGCTGCAACAGCCCGGGCGACGTGTTGATCGCCATGTACGGTGCGACCATTGGTAAGGTCGCTATTTTGGGTGTCCCGGCAACTACGAACCAAGCCGTCTGTGCATGCACGCCTTTTGAGGGAATTTTCAATCGATTCTTGCTCTTAGCGCTGAAGGCGCTAAGGCCCAACTTTGTAGGCCAAGGTGCGGGCGGTGCTCAACCGAATATCTCCAAAGAGAAGATCGTGGCCACGGTGATTGCGTTGCCTCCTGAGTCAGAACAACATCGCATCGTTTCCAAGGTCGATGAACTGATGACCCTGTGCGACCGGCTGGAGGCGCGGCAGCAAGACGCCGAGGGCGCGCACGCGCAGTTGGTGCAGGTCCTGCTGGACAGTCTCACCCAGGCGCTTGACGCCGACGACTTCCGCGCCAGTTGGCAGCGGCTGGCGGGGCAGTTTCAAATGCTGTT
>JANPBU010000040.1:0-176212 GCA_031430595.1 Acidimicrobiia bacterium | reverse complement strand
GTCTCAGTTCGGATTGTAGGCTGCAACTCGCCTGCATGAAGTTGGAATCGCTAGTAATCGCGGATCAGCATGCCGCGGTGAATACGTTCCCGGGCCTTGTACACACCGCCCGTCACATCACGAAAGCTGGCTGTACTAGAAGTAACTGAGCCAACCCGCAAGGGAGGCAAGTTCCTAAGGTATGGTTAGTGATTGGGGTGAAGTCGTAACAAGGTAGCTGTAGGAGAACCTGTGGCTGGATCACCTCCTTTCTAGAGCTTGTCTCGCCGGAGCGAACCAAGACGCCGCAAGGTGTCGAGGCGAGCGACGGTGGACGAATTCGAGATCGATCTGTCACAATGTCGGTTTGGTTATGCACGTTTCTGTCTAGTTTTGAAGGAATCGGGGACACCTGGTTCTTTGAGGCTTTAGGTGGAGTAAGGGCTTGAGAAGGGCCTGTAGCTCAGCTGGTTAGAGCACACGCTTGATAAGCGTGGGGTCAGTAGTTCAAATCTACTCAGGCCCACCATTCTCTGTGTCAACCCCGGCGGCCGTGCCGGAAGGGGATGCTGATTGCGGAGTGATTGATTCCGGCGATTCGGATTCCAGGCTTGCCTAGGTTCGTCTCGCCGCAATAAGTCAAACCGCAATTCAAGTTCTTTGGGGAATTAGCTCAGCTGGGAGAGCGCCTGGTTTGCAACCAGGAGGTCACCGGTTCGAGCCCGGTATTCTCCACTATTGATTTTGGCTTCGTTGGATCCGCGACGTGGGTCTGAAGCTGGTTCTTTGACAACTGAATATCCTGCAATCGGTAGTTCTTTGATCACACACACGCAGTGTGCGAGTGCTTACTTGGTCAAGCTACTAAGGGCGTACGGTGAATGCCTTGGCGCCAACAGTCGATGAAGGACGCGGTAAGCTGCGATAAGCCTCGGTGAGCTGCAAACAAGCTTTGACCCGGGGATTTCCGAATGGGGAAACCCGCTTTGGTTAATACCGGAGCATCCTGCACTGAATACATAGGTGCTGGAAGGCAACTCAGGGAAGTGAACCATCTCAGTACCTGAAGGAATAGAAAACAACAGTGATTCCGCTAGTAGCGGCGAGCGAACGCGGAATAGCCCAAACCAGAGGGCTTGCTCTCTGGGGTTGTAGGGCCTGTCTGGCCGTAAGGCCGGAGAGTTACAAAACGGATCGTTAGTCGAATCCCTCTGGAAAGTGGGACCGTAGAAGGTGACAGTCCTGTAGACGAAAACGACTCCGACTCTCTGGGCAGGTACCTGAGTACCGCGGGACACGAGAAATCCCGTGGGAACCCGCCGGGACCATCCGGCAAGGCTAAATACTCGTTGGCGACCGATAGTGAACCAGTACCGTGAGGGAAAGGTGAAATGCACCCCTGTGAGGGGAGTGAAATAGTACCTGAAACCGTATGCCTACAAGCAGTGGGAGGGCTATGCCCGGGTAACCGGGAATGCCTGACCGCGTGCCTTTTGCATAATGAGCCGGCTAGTTATTCTCAGTGGCGAGGTTAAGCGTAAAGCGAGCCGTAGCGAAAGCGAGTCCGAATGGGGCGCATAGTCGCTGGGATTAGACGCGAAGCGGGATGATCTACCCTTGGCCAGGATGAAGCGTGGGTAACACCACGTGGAGGTCCGAACTAGTGTTGGTTGAAAACAACTTGGATGAGCTGAGGGTAGGGGTGAAAGGCTAATCAAATTCCGTGATTGCCCGTTCTCCTCGAAATGCCTTTAGGGGCAGCCTCGGAGGGTCGGCGATGGTGGTAGAGACATGATTGGACTAGGGGGCTTACCAGCTTACTGAATCCAACCAAACTTCGAATGCCGTCGACACGTACTCCGGGAGTGAGACAGTGGGGGCTAAGCTTCATTGTCGAGAGGGAAACAGCCCAGACGACCGGCTAAGGTCCCAAACTTAGTGCTAAGTGGTAAAGGATCTGAAGACGCTCAGACAACCAGGAGGTTGGCTTAGAAGCAGCCATCCTTTAAAGAAAGCGTAATAGCTCACTGGTCAAGCGGCTTTGGGCCGACAATATAACGGGGCTTAAGCACTAGACCGAAGCCGTCGAACACCGGATCTTGCGAGGTCCGGTATTGGTAGAGGAGCGTTCCCAACGCAGCGAAGTCAGACCGTAAGGACTGGTGGAGCGTTGGGAAGTGACCCTGCCGGCATAAGTAGCGAGAAGGGAAGTGAGAATCTTCCCCGCCGAAAGCCTAAGGTTTCCTGAGGTAGGTTCGTCCGCTCAGGGTTAGTCGGGAGCTAACGCGAGGCCGAAAGGCGTAGCGGATGCACATCCGGTTAATATTCCGGAACTACTGACAGATCGTTATCACGATGGGGGGACGCAGGAAGCTATGCGGGCCTGGTTTTGGTTATCCAGGTTTAGACATGTAGGGGGAACAGACAGGCAAATCCGTTTGTTCATAAACCCTGAGGTGTTATAGCGATGGCCGCAAGGCCAATAAAGCCGCAGACGCTACGCTGCCGAGAAAAGCCTCTAAGGAGATCTGTAAGTACCCGTACCGCAAACCGACACAGGTAGGTGAGGAGAAAATCCTCAGGCGCAAGTGAGAATCATCGTTTAGGAACTAGGCAAAATTACCCCGTAACTTCGGGAGAAGGGGTGCTCCCTGTTGTCAGTGTCCACGCGGCACGAAGCGGCAGAGAGTTGCAATAAAGAGGGTCAAGCGACTGTTTACTAAAAACACAGGGCTCTGCTAAGTCGAAAACGACGTATAGGGTCTGACGCCTGCCCGGTGCCGGAAGGTTAAAAGGAGAGGTCAGCCGCAAGGTGAAGCCTTGAATTGAAGCCCCGGTAAACGGCGGCCGTAACTATAACGGTCCTAAGGTAGCGAAATTCCTTGTCGGGTAAGTTCCGACCTGCACGAATGGCGTAACGATTTGACCGCTGTCTCAACGATGAACGCTGCGAATTTGTGGTACCGGTGAAGACGCCGGTTGCCCGCCATAAGACGAAAAGACCCCGTGCACCTTTACTGCACCTTAGTAGTGAATGTTGACGCCGTATGCGCAGCATAGGTGGGAGACTTTGATCCCAGGCTCTCGGGCTTGGGGGAGTCAACAGTGAGATACCACCCTTACGACTTCGACGTTCTAACTGAAACCCATTATCTGGGTTCAGGACACTGCTAGGCGGGTAGTTTGACTGGGGCGGTCGCCTCCTAAACTGTAACGGAGGCGCACGAAGGTTCGCTCAGGCTGTTTGGAAATCAGCCATAGAGTGCAAAGGCATAAGCGAGCTTAACTGCGAGACCTACAAGTCGAGCAGAGTGGAAACACGGGCATAGTGACCCGGCGATAGCGTGTGGAAGCGTCGTCGCTCAACGGATAAAAGGTACGCTGGGGATAACAGGCTAATCTTACCCAAGAGTCCATATCGACGGTAAGGTTTGGCACCTCGATGTCGGCTCGTCGCATCCTGGGGCTGAAGCAGGTCCCAAGGGTTGGGCTGTTCGCCCATTAAAGCGGTACGCGAGCTGGGTTTAAAACGTCGTGAGACAGTTTGGTCCCTATCCGCCATAGTCGCAGGAGATTTGAGAGAAGCTGACCCTAGTACGAGAGGACCGGGTTGGACGAAGCTCTAGTGTGCCAGTTGTTCCGCCAGGAGCATGGCTGGTTAGCTACCTTCGGAAGGGATAAGCGCTGAAAGCATCTAAGTGCGAAGCTCGTCTCAAGATGAGATCTCCCACAGGGTTAACCTGGTAAGGTCCGTGGCTAGATGACCACGTTGATAGGCCGGATGTGTAAGGCCCGTGAGGGTTTGAGCTGACCGGTACTAATCGACCGAGGGCTTGTTTTTACTGCTCGTGTTCGTTATCGTTTTGTTAAGAAGCGTATGTATTACTAGATTTCACTAGGGCTGTAGCTCTATTGGTTTCCGGTGGCCACAGCGACAGAGTCACACCCGTTCCCATTCCGAACACGGAAGTTAAGCCTGTCTGCGCCAATGGTACTTGGAGGGAGATCTCCTGGGAGAGTAGGTCGCCGCCGGATTTGTTGAAAAGCCCCGCTGCCTTCATGGCGCGGGGCTTTTTGTTCTGTTTAGCGGGCCAGTGAGACGAACTCGTCTCCAGAAGTGTGAGCGTGAGACGAATGTCTATGGCTCGTCGAACCAATCGTGGCAGACAGCGACGCCAGATCGCCTAAAGTGCACGTCCTATGCCAGCCGGTTCTGAACGCCCACATGATTCTCGCTCAACTGGCACGCCGGGTGAGCATCGCAACGGTTCGAGTCGGCCCCGTTCTGACGCTTATGGTTCGGGCCGAGGCGATGATCGCACCTGGAACCGGCCGTCTAGTGGCGGTTCCGATCGCTACTCGACCGATCGCCCTGTGTCGCGTGAAACATATCGTGACGGGCGCCCTGGTAGCTCCAGTGCGGGCAGAAGTCGTGACGACCAAGGGCGGGCACGAAACAATGACCAGCGTGGCGACAGTCGCAGTGATGCCCGTGGTGATCGATCCTTCGACCGTGCGCCAAGGGCGTGGGGTGCCTCTGACGGTCGTTCAACTGACGCCCGCAGTAACGGTTCCCATACCGGTGGATTGGGTCGCAGCAGCGCCGGTCGGCCCGTGAGTCGCAGCGGTTCAGGTCAAGGTGGGTACCAAGGTGGTGCTCGAAATGATCGTCCCTCCGGTGATCGTCCAGCCCACGGACGGGCTCGTGAGGAATATCAGGATCGACCGGGCGAAGCGCGTCCGAAGCGCTTGTCGGCATCGGGTCAACCTGGTTTCACTCGCGAGTGGGAACCTCGCGGAACTCGAACTTCTTCACGCGAATCCCAGACTGCCGGTAGGGCAATGGACCATCGGTCTGACTCCGCGCCTGGTTCCCAGGGGTCGCGTCGCGATCGTTTCGATAGCGGAGTCGGCAGTCCGGCTTCTCGGCAGGGCTTCTCTCAAGATCGTGCGCCAGGCGGGCGCGAACCTCGCGCTCCACGCCAACAAATGGCCGACCCAGTTGCTCGGCGGCGGGTACGACTAGACGAGTCAGCAGGTTGGGATCGTGACGTAGAAGCTGGTTCTTCGCACCAAAGCCGTTCGGTTACGCCAGAATTGAAAGAGGCTCCGAAACGAAATCGGCAGCGTCAGCTACCTGAAGGGGTTTCCAAAGAACTGCAAAGTGCCCTTGGTGCCCGGAGGGGTGGCCGTGTCTCTGAGGCGCTGGTCGAAGCATCGAAGGCATATGAGCGCGACCGTTTCACCGAGACGCTTCGCATCTTGCGGCCGCTTATCGAAGAGGCTCCTGATTCGGCTGCGATTCGCGAACTGTACGGTCTTGCGTGTTATCGCGAAAACAAGTGGGCTGAAGCCGTTAAACATCTGTCAGCATTTGTTGATCTGACTGCTTCCGTTGAACAGCATCCGGTATTGGCCGATGCTCACCGGGCTCTCAAGCATCATGATCAGGTGGCGCTGCTTTGGGCAGAGTTGGCCCAGAGCTCACCCGGTGCGCACCTTGTGGCCGAAGGAAGAATCGTGATGGCTGGGTCGTTGGCCGATCAAAACCGCCTGGCCGAGGCCATTTTGTTGCTTGAACGGGGCGCGCTTTCATCTAAAAGCCCCCGTGACCATCATTTACGGATGTGGTACTCGCTAGCCGATCTTTACGAACGTGCGGGCGACCTTCCGCGGGCTCGCGAGCGCTTTCAGCGAATCATGCAGAGCGATCCGAGTTTCGTAAATGTTGCCGAACGCGTCGCAAATCTGCACTAGCTAGGGGGCCGTCCAACTCATTGGCGTTTTGGGCGGCGGGGCACAAATGCGCTTGTTCGTTTGACGTATTCGCTGTATCCCGGTCGGCGCTTTTCCATGGAATGTTCAAGCATCGGAACACCGCTCACCTTTCGTAACATATACGTCATCACGACTGGCGAAACAACCGTCAGTGCGCCCGGAGCAACTGCACAGGCCATCAACCACATGCCCCACCAAGCACAGGTGTCACCGAAATAGTTAGGGTGGCGAGTAAATGCCCATAACCCCGAGTCGAGCACTTTGCCGCGATTCGCAGGGTTCTTCACGAACCGTGTGAGTTGCAGGTCGCCAAACGTCTCAAAGGCAAGTCCGGCGGCCCACACCACGAGACCCGCGATGACCACTGGAACAAACCCGTTGCGATCGTTGTGGCGCATCAACCCCACTTGAAGTGGAAGCGAAACTACGAACATGACCGCCCCCTGGGTGAGGTACACCGTACGTAAGCTTATGAGGCCGAATTTGGCCCCATGCTTTTTTCGCATGGCTCGGTATCGAAAGTCTTCGCCCTTCCCGAGATTCCGTTTGGCGAGATGCAACGTGAGGCGCATGCCCCACAGCGTCGCAGCGATGAACACAGCACCGCGCCGTACTGTCCACGGTCCACCGGCACTGAGTCGTGCGACCCAGGCGACGACGACGAACCCGAACCCCCAAACGATGTCGACGATGCTTGCGTCGGCAATTCGGATGCTGATGGCCCACACCGTCACCATCAACAACAAGACCGCAAGCGCACACCAAAACAAGACGAGGGGTTGCATCGCTTACGAACGTAGCCGACCCGAGGTCTCTGGGCCGATGATCCCCATACTGAGCAGTTTTGCAACTACCAGTTCAGCTGCTTGCTCGGCGGTGGTCGTTTCGGTCTCGATACGTAGCTCGGGATTGAGCGGTGCCTCGTAGGGCGAATCGATACCGGTGAAGTTCGGGAGATCTCCGCTGCGTGCCTTTTGATACAGGCCCTTCGGGTCTCGCGCTTCAGCGACAGGCAACGGTGTATCGACAAACACCTCACAAAACTCGCCCTCGTCCATCAGGTCTCTGGCCATCTGGCGCTCCTCGGCAAACGGAGAAATAAACGACGCAATTACCACAAGACCAGCGTCGACCATAAGTTTCGAAACTTCACCAATGCGTCGGATGTTCTCAACACGGTCTGCGGCTGTAAACCCCAAATCTTTGTTGAGGCCGTGACGAACATTGTCGCCGTCGAGAAGATACGTATGTACACCTTGTGCATGAAGGCGACGCTCGACAAGGTTAGCGATGGTCGACTTACCTGAGGCCGAAAGGCCCGTGAACCACACGACGCCAGCACCGTGACCAGCAAGTTCCTTACGGGAAAGCTTGTCGACTGAAACAGCTTGGCGGTGAATATTGTGAGACCGGCGTAGCGCGAAACGTAACATGCCAGCCCCGAGCGTTGTATTCGTCGCTTTGTCGATAACGATGAACGAGCCCATGTCGCGATTGTCTGTATACGGGTCAAAAACGATTGGCCGTTCGAGGTTGATATTGCACATGCCAATTTCGTTGATGTCAAGTGTGGTGGCCGCAACGTGCTCAAGCGTATTGACGTTTACCTTGTACTTGAGTTGGCTCACCGAAAAGCCAACCGTGCGAGTGCCAGACTTCAACAAGTAGGTGCGTCCGGGAAGCATTGGCTGGGTGCTCATCCAAACCAGATGAGCCTCAAACTGGTCGGCAACTTCGGCCGGAGAATCAGCTTGGCAAATGACGTCACCCCGGCTCACATCAACCTCATCGGTGAGGGTGAGCGTGATCGCCTGTCCTGATACCGCTTCAACGAACTCGCCGTCGAAGGTAACGATTTGCTTAACGTACGTCTGCATACCGCTTGGCAGAATTCGGACGCAATCCCCTAGCTTCACTGACCCGCTCACAATGGTTCCACTAAAGCCGCGGAAATCGGGATTCGGTCGATTGACCCACTGCACAGGCATACGAAGCGCGCTGGTGTCTAACCCGTCGGAAACATCAATCGTCTCGAGGTAGTTGATAAGCGTTGGCCCGCTATACCAAGGTGTTCGGGAGCTGCTTGCGGTGATGTTGTCACCGAACAACGCTGAAACTGGAATGCTGACAATGTTTGTCAGCCCGATCGACTCTGCAAATTCGCGGTACTCCAACTCGATTCGGTCGAACATACCTTGCGAAAAATTGATCAAGTCCATCTTGTTGATGGCCAGCACCACCTTGTCTATGCCCAACAGGGCGACAAGGTAACTGTGCCGGCGGGTTTGCGTCAGCACCCCTTTGCGGGCATCAATGAGAATGATTGCCACGCCAGCGGTTGATGCGCCCGTGACCATGTTCCGCGTGTACTGCTCGTGGCCCGGGGTATCGGCAACGATAAATGTTCGCTTTTCAGTTGCAAAGAAACGGTAAGCCACATCAATGGTGATGCCCTGCTCGCGTTCCGCAGTAAGCCCATCGAGGAGCAGGGCAAAGTCGAGGCCGCTGCCCTGTGTACCTACCTTTATTGAATCGGCCTCAAGCGCAGCGAGTTGGTCGTCGAATAGCTGGTGCGAATCGTAAAGCAGTCGGCCGATGAGCGTACTTTTACCGTCGTCAACGCTTCCACAAGTAATGAATCGAAGCATGGTTTTACGCTCTTGAGCTACCAGGTACTCGTCAGTACTACTCATCAGAAGTAGCCCTCTTGCTTTTTCTTTTCCATCGATCCCGACGAATCGTGGTCAATGGCTCGGCCTTGGCGTTCAGAAGTTGTCGCGATCAACATCTCGCCAATGATGTCGAGTACCGATTCCGCGGTACTTTCGACGGCACCAGTCAATGGATAGCAACCAAGTGTTCGAAAGCGGACCGATTTCATAACCGGTGTCTCGCCAGGCCGCAGCGGAAAGCGATCGTCGTCGACCATGATCAGCATGGCGTCGCGCTCGACCACGGGCCGGGGCTGGGCGCGGTACAGCGACACAATAGGAATGTTCTGTTGGTGGATGTATTGCCAAATGTCGAGCTCCGTCCAATTCGATAACGGAAACACCCTGATCGACTCACCCTTGTTTCGGCGAACGTTGTACAAGCTCCAGAGTTCGGGGCGCTGCAATTTGGGGTCCCACTGATGTTGCGCCGAACGAACCGAGAAGATTCGTTCCTTCGCCCGTGACTTCTCTTCGTCTCGTCGGGCGCCACCGAAGGCAACATCGAAGCCGTGAGCATCGAGTGCCTGTTTCAGGCCTTGCGTCTTCCACATATCGGTATGCAACGATGACCCGTGGGTGAATGGATTGATTCCGGCCGCAACACATTCTGGATTGATATGCACGATGCAGTCAAGCCCAAGGTCGGCCATTCGTTGGTTACGAAACGCAATCATTTCTTTGAACTTCCACGTTGTATCTATGTGGAGCAGCTTGAAGGGGAGCGTCGACGGATGAAACGCTTTGAGCGCCAGATGTAACAAAACGGAGCTGTCTTTACCGATTGAGTAAAGAAGGACGGGGTTCTCGCTCTCGGCGGCTGCCTCGCGCATAATATGTATGCTTTCGGCCTCAAGTCGTTGCAGGTGCGTGAGCGTACGTTCTGACTGAGGCATTCAAACGTCTATTCGGCAAGTGATGAAGCGGTAGGAAGCCACCGGTAACGCGTCCACTCGTTTACCGGCGTTGCCCCGAGTGCCTGGTAAAAGTTGATCGAAGGCTCATTCCAATCGAGCACATTCCATTCGATACGGCCGTTAGTAAGTGAACGTAGATGATTCAAAAGGGCCAATCCGTGGCCACCACCACGAGCTTCGGGAACAACAAACAGGTCTTCCAACCAGATGCCTCGTTTACCGAGAAACGTTGAGTATGTGGGATACCACAGTGCCATTCCGACCACCCGGCCTGAGGTGTCATCTATGGCAAGTTCGACTGTTGTTACCGTGTCAGGCCCGAACAGGGAAGCTTCGAGTTGGTCAATGGTCCACACAACTTCGTGGCTTAATTGTTCGTAATCAGCTAGCCCAACGATCAAGTCGCCAACGACCGAAACGTCTGCAACGGTAGCTCGACGGATGCTCATATCGTTGCGTCGGTGAGTGGCCGGTCAAGTACCCGGAATTCGTGCATGCCATCATCTCGAACACGACGTTCAGCCATTCCGCGCCGTTCAACATGTGCGAGGTGTGCATAGGTTTCTGAGTCAGCCAAAGCCCCTTGGCGTTCGGGGCGGAAGAGATGCATGGAATACCCGGCAACACTCATCCAGCCCTCTCCTTCGGAAGCCGCCCGCAACACACCCATACGTTCGAGATGGTGATCAATAATGTCGATGGCGCGAGTCGGCACATCTTCGATGATTCCGCCATGGGCCGGCAGCCCGAGCGTTACACTCGGAAGAACAGCACTTTGCCTGAGCGATCGAAAAAAGTCATCAAGCGGATCAATTCCGGAATGCATGCCTGAAATGTGTGGAGTGATCGTTGGAAGAATGTGGTCACCGGTGATCAAGGTGCCGTGTTCAACATCGAACAGGCACAGATGATCGACGGTATGGCCCGGCGTATGCACAGCCTGCCAATTCCCGGCACCCACCGGCACCATGTCACCGTTACGAATCCGATGCGTTGGGCGGGGGAGGGCCCAACCCTGTTCGGCGAACATTTCAGTTCGAGACTTCTTAAGTTCGGGGCTGGAATACTGCGGCGACCACAACCCACCCCACGGTGCGGGTTGATCAAACCCCTGAACCGGGCCACGAACGGGAAGTATCTGGCCAGAATCGGCATGGGTATGGTCTGGGTCGTCGCAATCATCGAGAATGCAGACATGGTCTTGCTGATGGATCGTTTGAAACGAACGGTGCGTGACTATCCTCGCACCGCTTACTTCTCTGATCCGCATGGCGTTTCCGAAGTGATCGGGGTGCGAATGAGTAATAAACACCGTATGCACACGTTCTATCGGTACTTCGGCCTTTGCCAGGCGATCATTGAGATCACGCCATGACTGAGGGCCGGGAACCCCAGGGTCGACCAGAGCCACCCCAGCCCTGTCAGCCAGCACGTAGGTATTCACGTGGCGAAGACCGGGAAGTTCGATAGGAAGTTGCATTCGCAATACGCCTGGCGCAACCTCGATGACTTCGGTAGAAGCTTCGAGTTTTTCTTGGCGGATCGGTGGCTGTGGGCTCGCCGTCATGGGTGCACACCTTAGGTCTTGATGACGTGCGTACTCAAAATGGTCTGAATTGAGTGGAGCGTCACAAGGGCGTAGCTTTGTAGCCATGAAGCTTTCTGTGATGCTGAACTATGCCGACGATATCAAAACCATGGCCGACGAGGTCGCCGCCCTCGAGAAGGCGGGTTTGAACAACGTTTGGGTTGCCGAGGCGTACAGCTTCGATGCCGTCTCTATGATGGGTTATCTTGCCGCACGAACGGAAACCGTCGAAATCGGCTCAGCCATTCTGAACGTCTATTCGCGTACAGCCACGCTGATGGGGATGACCTTTGCCGGGCTTGACTACGTTTCAGATGGTCGAATCCACTGTGGTCTTGGTGCATCAGGGCCGCAGGTCGTTGAAGGTTTCCACGGCGTTCCGTACGAAAAGCCGATGCAACGCATCAAGGAATACATCGAGATTTGCCGCCAAACTTGGAAACGTGAAGTGATCAACCACCAAGGCAAAGCAGTGCAGATACCGCTTCCCGTTGGCCAGGGAACCGGGCTCGGTAAACCGCTGAAGTTGATAAATCACCCTCAGCGCGCTGACATTCCGCTGTGGTGGGCGTCACTGAAGGGTCTCAGCGTCGAAGCGACGGCCGAAGTCGCTGACGGTTGGATACCTGTGTTTTATCTTCCCGGTAAAGCTGATGTGGTGTGGGGCGACGCCCTAGCCGTTGGCATGAAGAAACGTGCACCCGAACTTGGCAAGTTACAGATTCTCGCTGGGGGTTCGGTGATGTTCACCGAAGACGCTGACCGCATCGAAAAGGTGCTTGATGCTGGTCGCCCCGGGGCAGCGCTGTATGTAGGCGGAATGGGCGCTCGTGGCAAAAACTTCTACAACGACATTATGTCGGCCTACGGCTGGGAAGGAGAGGCGAAAACGATCCAAGACCTGTACCTCGACGGAAAGAAAGACGAAGCTGCTGCCGCGATCCCCCGTGACTATTTGGAGGGTGCCTCGTTGGTTGGTTCAGAAGGGCACATCAAAGAACGTATGGCTGCTTACGCCGAATCGGGTGTCACTCACCTGCAAATGGGATTGATTGGAACCCTGGAACAGAAAGTGGCTACCGTCGAACGTATGCGAGCAATCGCCGACAACCTATAAGGTGATTTCCGTGAGGATGATTTCCACGAATCATGGCTGACCTGTTCGTCTGCGCGCTTCGAGTCGAAGTACTTATCCCCGGCGTCAACAACCTGAAATCGAAGCGCGCCGTTGTTCGTCCATTAGTTGAGGGCATTAGAAACCGTTACCAAGTGGCTGTTTCTGAGGTGGGCTACACCGATAAATGGCAGCGGTGCATGCTCGGAATAGCCTCCGTGAGCGGTTCGGAACGCATGGTTGTTGACATCCTTGATGAGGTTGAGCGCTTCATTTGGTCGTGGCCCGAGGTCGAGGTGGTGATGATGCGCCGAACGTGGTGTGATACCACCGACGATGAGTAGCTCGGGCAGGTGAAGTTGCCTGGCAGACTGGGCACATGCCAAGAGGTTCGTCAAAAGGTTCATCTCGTTCAAGTGGGGCTGGTGGGTCCGGTAGTCGAACGGGTTCTCCCGGTCGCTCATCGTCTCGTGGCCGCAGTTTTGCTTCCCCCGACACTGCTTCCGGGGGTAGGGGCTTCGCTCGGACGGCCAGAGTGAATGAATCACTTCGCGAAGTGATTGCCGAAGAGTTGGAAGAAATTGGTGATGAACGTCTTGAACTGGTGACGATCACGGGTATCGATGTAGACGCTGACTTTCGACAGGCGACCGTGTTTTTTTCGTCGCTGGTGGCCAACGACCGAAACGCAAACGCCAAAGAAGAAATCGCCGATGCATTCGATCAATATCGTGTGCGGCTGCAAGGTGCGATTGGTCGTCAAGTTCGACTTAAG
The DNA here is from genome assembly GCA_031430595.1 of Acidimicrobiia bacterium. GTDB lineage: Bacteria > Actinomycetota > Acidimicrobiia > Acidimicrobiales > JANYDT01 > JANNBN01. The sequence goes on along the minus strand of JANPBU010000040.1, from coordinate 163,350 downwards.
CGAACACCGCTACTTGTTTTTCGGGTTGATCCGGCCATCGAAGAAGGCGCCAAAATCGATGGAATCATTCGCACGCTGCCTGTCGTTGGTACCGTTTCGGACGACGTTCTCTCGGACGACGTTCTCTCGGACGACGATGTCTCGGAGGATGTTCCCTCGGGTCAGTTCGAAGGCGAACCCGAGTAGCGCATTCGATGGGGAAGAAGACGAAGGATTCAGGTCTTGATGGCCTGTTCATCATCGATAAGCCTGCTGGCATAACAAGTCACGATGCGGTGGCCCAGATTCGCCGAATAACCGGTCAGCGTCGTTGTGGCCACTCCGGCACCCTTGACCCGGGTGCCACAGGTGTACTTCTTGTGGCCCTTGGTGCGTGCACGCGCCTGTTGCAGTACCTCGATAGTCATACGAAGAGTTACACAGCTGAAATGGTTCTTGGAGTCACTACGTCGACCCTCGACAACGAAGGTGAAGTGATTGAGCGATTTGATATGACTGGGGTAACGCTCGAACAGGTTCGTGTCGCGGCTGGCAAGTTTGTGGGCAATATCGAACAGATTCCCCCGATGGTGAGCGCTATCAAGGTTGTTGGAAAACGACTTCACGAGTATGCCCGTGAAGGAATCGAAGTTGAACGAAAGCTTCGACCCGTGACGGTGTATCGCTACGACATTGCGGAATCGACTGGGCCAGGCGTCTTTCCGGTTACGGTCGATTGCTCTACCGGAACCTATGTGCGCACACTAGTTGCAGACGTCGGTGAGGCCCTCGACGGAGGTGCCCATTTGCAATTCCTGCGGCGAACTTCCATTGGCCCGTTCACAGTAGCGATGGGCCGACCCCTTGACGCTTCGCTTGCCGACGCAAAACCGCTTAGCGCACATGAAATGTTGGCCCATTTGCCGGCGGCTGAAATCGACGAGGCAACAGCAGAAAAAGTAAGGCTCGGGTCGGTACTTGACCGCTCTGTATTTGATTCGGTTCCGGTTGATGCTTGCGTATGGAAGGTAAGCCATAATGGAAATCTGATGGCGTTGTACGAGCCGTTTCGCGCATCACAATCGAAGCCGGCTTTGGTACTTAACCGTTAATCGTTAGGGTTCGCGATCATGCGTTCGTCGACCCAGATGTCGTTGTAGCCAACTGACGAACGAAAGGTCATTCCCCATGAGCGCAGTAGGTCTGCCTTGGCCGCTTCCTTGTCAGGGTTTTGTGCGTATTGCTCGGTAACAACGATCCATGGTCGGTGCCGGGTCGGGTCGAGACCTTGCAGTGCTTCAAGGTCCATTCCTTCGCAGTCAACGAGTAACAGCCCGATGTCACCGCTCAGGCCTTGCTCGTCGAGGAGTAGCGAAATGGGTTCAACGCGGACGTCGATACTGTGATCGGTGCGGTGGTCACGCATCCACTGGGTGTCATCGGTAGACAGGGTTGAATTTTGACCGAGGTCGCCATCTGAGCCGATAAAGAGCGGGGCAAATGAGCTCGTTGCTCCGCACGCAACGTTGAGGCAAATCGCGGTTGGGTGGCGAAGATGATTTGCCTGTAGACGTTCGAATACTGACGGAAGCGGTTCAATCAGAATTCCAGTCCAGCCCTGGGCAATGAACGGATACGAATTCGAGAGGAAGCGTCCGTCGTGAGCCCCAATATCGACGACAAGTTTCGGTGCGTTTGCTGGAAGAAGGCGACGTAACACCTCAACTTCGCCTGCCTGTGAAGTTTCTTCCGGAGGAGCTGTTGCGTCGTCGCCCTCGTTGCTCGGCCGAATATGAATGAGGGCAAGGACCGCAGAACCGAGCGACCTCGAGGCAACCACTTCGAGCAATGTTGCGTCGCCGGTTGCGTTCGGCTGGATCGCCAGTTGGACGTCGCCACCGAAGCCGGAATGCATCGATACCGAGACATCGATTCCTTGAGCCGAGAACGCTTCAGCAACATCGCCTCGTGGGGTCCCGCCAGCGATCGTGCCGAGTGTGACGCCACCAGATTGAAGAGTAATTTCAATCTTGGCTTCGTTAGCTGTGAAGCACCATCCTTCGACAGCGATCCAACCGGGAAGCCCGAGGCCAACCTGAGGTGAGTCGACGTAGCCGAACAGCCAATCTGGCAGGGCTGGCCGTTCGACCGCAGTTACCGTCCAATGACTCGTGCCCTGACTTACGTCGGAAAGTTCGGTTGACGACATGGCCAAGAGTGTAGAACTGCAAGCGGTCACTGTCTGTGTGCACAACATGGGGAAACCTCAAGGAATAGGCGGCCAGATCGTCCGATTCGTTCATCGGTGCCAACTGACAAGTAACCTGGAGACGTGCAGGTCATTTCCGATCCCAAATCTGTCCGTTCGCAAGAACTGACTCACGGCCTTGGGTCTGTGCTGACTATTGGTGCCTACGACGGAGTGCATCTTGGCCACCGGGCGGTCATTGGTGAGGTGCGCCGTATCGCCGAAGCTCGGGGGGTCAAGTCTGCGGTTGTCACGTTTGATCGCCATCCGGCCAGCGTGGTTCGGCCTGAAAGTGCACCGAAACTTCTCACCTCCCTTGACCAAAAGCTTGAGCTGCTTGAATCAACCGGCGTGGATATTGTGGTTGTTGTTCCGTTCGATCACGAACGGGCGACCGAGTCTGCTGAGTCGTTCGTGATGTCGGTCATGGTTGAGTGCCTCGGGGTAAAAGCAGTGGTTGTAGGTTCCGATTTCCATTTCGGAAAAGATCGTCGTGGCAACATCGATCTACTCACCGCAATGGGTGGAGAAGAGGGGTTCGACGTGCTGAGCCTTGCGTTGATTGGCGGCGCAGGCGGAACGAAAGTTTCCTCGACGGCAATCAGGTCGTTTATTCGCAATGGTGACATGCCAAGCGCAGCGGCAATGCTCGGTCGCCCAGTCGAGTTGCGTGGCATCGTGATCGACGGAGATAAGCGAGGAAGGACAATTGGGTTTCCTACAGCGAACGTTTCTGTTGACGACGAAATTTGTCTGCCTGCAGACGGAATCTATGCCGCGTGGTATCTGCGACCCGATGGTATCCGCCGTAAGGCTGCCGTCAACCTTGGTCGGCGACCAACCTTCTACGACGATCAGGCCTACTCACTACTCGAAGCGTTTCTGATCGACTTCTCGGGTGATCTGTACGAAGAAGCGGCAGTCGTCGAGTTTGTTGAGCGCCTGCGGCCCGAAGCGAAGTTCGATTCGCTCGACGCACTGCTCAAGCAAATGGGTCACGACGTGGAGAACGCAACGTTGATCTTGGACGGCTTAACCAGCCACTAATTGGAGGAATTCCGGCTTAATAGGCCGGAATCGCTCCAATTAAGCGGGAACGGGTTCGAGGGTAGCGGAATTGGGGACGGGTTCGGCGGAGTCGGGACGTTTGCCCATCGTCACCGCCGCGTCGGCATCTCGGATACTTAACGACAACAGACCCGCAAGCAGCGTCAGCCCCGCAGCAACAGCGAAGGCGTAATGAAATGAGGTGGTGAACCCGGCCCTGAGAGCAACGGGCACCACGGTTCGTCCGAACTCGGCTGGAATGGTCGATAGCAACACTGTCGAAAGAACAGCCACGCCCATAGCGGCCGCGAGTTGGCGTTGTGTTGAAAAGATGGCGCTCGCTCGGCCTGTTTGTTCAGGAGTAATGCGCGCATACGATGCAGCTTGTAGCGGAATGAATGTGAACGCCAAAAACAAACCTCTCACAAACATGATGGCCCGTATGAGCCATGGGCTGGTATCGACAGTAAGAAAGAGGAACGGAATCGTAGCTACTGATAAGCCCACATATGCACTGAAGAGCATTCGGCGCGGCCCAATTTTCGGGTACAACTTTCCGGCCAGTTTCGACATTGATATCACGCCGATAGCTTGAGGGAACGTCGCCAACCCACTCTGAAACGCAGTCAAACCAGCGACACGTTGGAGGAACTGCGGGAGAATAAACACCACACCCAAAAACGCCATCGTGGAAGCAAAACTTACGATGTTGGTGGTTCGAAACATACGTTCGTTAAGTAGTTTGAGGTCAAGCATCGGGGCGGTTGTTCGGCGAGACCAGACGACTAGACCAGCAAGTGACACAATCGAAATAGCGATTGCGACGAGAATGCGTAGGCTGAGCCACCCTTCCTCTGCACCCCGTTCAAGTGCATACACCGCCGCCGGAAACCCAACCGCAGCCAGCACAAAACCTGGAAGATCAAAGGGTCGCTTTGTCGAAACATCATCTTTTCGCAAACCGAAATAGGCAACAGCAAGAGCGATAAGGCCAACGGGTACATTGACCCGAAAGATCCACCTCCATCCGATCGTGTCGGTCAGCCATCCGCCAAGAACTGGCCCGGTTGCCGGTGCCAACACCGTTGGAATAGTGAGTACTGCCGAGGCTTTGGCGCGCTGGTCGGGTGGAAAAGCCCGGAACAACAAGGTCACACCGGTGGGGGTCAACATGCCACCGCCAATGCCCTGCAATACGCGAAACCCGACCAACTGCTCGATCGTTTGGGCCAGGGCACACAGCTGTGAGGCGACGATAAACATCACCAACGCGAAAATGAACACCCGCCTGGTTCCGAAACGGTCGCCTACCCAGCCCGAAATCGGTATCCAAATGGCGAGACTGAGCGAGTACCCGAGAACGATCCAGGTGGTCGAGCCGATCGACGAATCGAACTCTTTCGAAATCGAGAACAGCGAGACGTTCACGATGGTCACATCGAGAATATCCATGAACAGTGCAAGTACAAAGGCCAAGGCCACGACCCACTTGTATTCCATCCGTTTAAACATTCAGACTTCCGGTCAGGCAATCGACGAGGGCTGACATTCAGACCTCCGGTCAGACAATCGACTGGAGACTGACGATCTGCGACGTTACTGGTGATCGAGAAATAGACCCACTTGAGATCGGTGTCATCTGGCACAGTGTTTGTCATGAATCCGAATGTGCCGTTAGATATCGATGCGTTACGCCACGAAACACCGGGCTGCGTAGATTTGGCATTTCTCAATAACGCGGGAGCTTCCTTGCCGACGCAGCGAACCCTTGACGCGGTGATTGGCCACCTTGTGCTCGAAAGTCAGGTCGGGGGGTACCGGGCAGCAGCAATGGTGTCAGATCGACTGGTTGCGGCCAGGGCTGGTCTTGCGAGTCTTATTGGCGGGAGCAGAAGCGAGGTTGCGTTGACGATCAGCGACTCGGCCGGTTGGGTTAAAGCGATCTGGGGATGGATGCTTGGCGGAAACGTTGCCCCGGGTCAACTAGTTCTGGTTGATAGGCTCACATATCATTCGCACTACGCAGCACTGGTTCAACTCGCGAGCATGTTTCGGTTTGAGATGTCACTGCTTGGTTCGTTGGATGACGGCACAATTGACGTTGACGCACTCGCTGTAGCGCTCATTGACGATCGTCTTGCGTTGGTATGTGTGACTGCAATTGGCACCCACTCCGGAAATGTGAACCCGGTTGAAGCGGTAGGGCGGGCCGCTAAAACACGCGGCGTCCCGATGTTTGTTGATGGTTGCCAAGCACTAGCCCACCTCGAAGTCGACGTTCGAGCATGGGGGGCTTCGGTGTTTACCGGTACCGGACGCAAGTGGCTTCGAGCCCCACGAGGAACCGGCATGGTGTGGATTGCAGGTGAAATTGTTGATCGATTTTCGCCTCCGGGTATTGATGCCGAGACGACAAAGCGCGATGGTGTGGCTGGGCTGACGATGATTGCAGGCATGGCGAGGTTCGAAGAATTCGAAGCCCCGATTGCCGCTCAGGTTGGGTTGGCATCGGCGGTTGAACAGACATTGGAATTGAGCATGCGAAACATCGAGGCTCGAATTAGCGCCTTGGCTTCGGTACTTCGTTTGGGGTTGTCGCAGAACGACCGGGTGCACGTGCACGACACTGCGCAGCAGCGATGTGGCATCGTGACCTTTACCGTCGACGGTCGTAGCCCCGCTGAAGTGGTTGAAGCTGCTGCGCGCCGCAACGTTTCGATCAACGTGTCGACTGCGAATTGGGCCGGGCTTGACATGCACGCAAAAGGCTTGACGCAGGTAGTGCGGGTATCGCCACATATCTACAACACCGAAGCCGAGCTAGCACTCGTCATTGACTCGATCGCCTGACCTTGAACTCCGAGTCCGTTGCCTGGCGGGCCGTCGGTGCTGCTAAGGTCTTCAGGCCTTGTCCTGCGCCCTCGGGTAGGAAGGTGGTCTTGCCGCAGTGGCTTTTCCGTGACACGCCGCATGGCGATCCGAGTGGGGATGTAACCATGAGTAATTCAGTCGGTATTGACAAAGCTGCAACAATCGCCGCACATCGCATCCACGAGACCGACAGCGGTTCGGCCGAGGTTCAGATCGCGGTGTTGACAGCCCGTATCAACCATTTGAACGAGCACCTCAAAACCCATAAGAACGACCACCACACACGTCGTGGCCTTCTGATGATGGTCGGTCGCCGCCGCCGTTTGCTTGACTACGTGAAGAACCTCAACGTCGAACGCTACCGTGGCCTGCTTGCGACGCACGGCCTTCGCCGCTAGTCGAGTTGTTCGGCCCGAGTTATTCGCCCTTGTGGCGGCTGATTCTAAAATTGAGCTACAGTCATGAGCGGCCGTTGGGCCGCTTGTTTCATTTGGCGGCCACGTAGCTCTTTTTGAGCTAGGTAAGAAACGAGCGAGGTACGCAGTGCGGGTATCCCCCGAATGCCGCGTGCGATTCGCCAAACTACTCAGCGTCCGAAACAATCCACATCAAGCAGGGCTCCCTCGAGTCGGTTGTCAGTGGTGAATGACCAAGTGGCTTCTCTTCGTGAGTCTGAAGCTGGGGTGGCCCTTCACCACTGGGAATCGGCAGCCTCACCGTGAGGCATCCATGAGCTCTGCACTTACCCGGCCCGATCGACATCAGGTTCGGCGGGCCAAAGGAGCACAGACATATGGCAGCAGCCAAGAAGGTTTCCGGAGCAGTTTCCGGAACCTCAAAAACCATGACGTTCGAGACCGGCAAGTTGGCTCAGCAGAGCCAAGGCGCAGTCGTCGCAACGATTGGTAAAACCACGGTCCTTGTCACCGCCAACGCCGCAAAGGGCGTCCGCGACGGTATCGACTTTTTCCCGTTGACGGTTGACGTCGAAGAGCGTGCGTACGCCGCCGGAAAGATTCCCGGTTCGTTTTTCCGCCGTGAAGGCCGGCCAAGCGACAATGCAATCTTGACGTGTCGACTTATCGACCGTCCGTTGCGTCCGTCATTTCCTGATGGATACCGCAACGAAACTCAGGTAGTTGTCACTGTTATCGGTGCCGACCAAGAAAACCCGCACGACGTGTTGGCGATCAACGCATCTTCAGCAGCACTCATGCTTTCTGGCATACCGTTCGACGGCCCAATTGGTGCCGTGCGAATCGCGTTCAACCAAGACGGCGAATGGGTTGCACACCCCACCTTCGTTGAAGGCGAAGAGTCAACCTTTGAACTTGTTGTCGCCGGGCGTCAGCTCGACAACGGCGATGTGGCCATCATGATGGTCGAAGCAGGCGGAACAGAAAAGGCTTGGCAGTACTATGAAGATGGTGCCCCAAAGGTGACCGAAGAAGTCATCGCCGATGGCCTTGAAGCCTGCAAAACGTGGATCAAAGAGTCGATTGCTTTGCAAAAGAAGCTCGTGAAATCAGCAGGTGTGCGCGAGCCACTGCAGTACACGCCGGTTCTTGACTACGGCGACGACGTGTTTGCTGCAGTTGAAAAGGCCGGAACGAAGTTGCTTGACAAGGCCACCAAGATCGTCATCAAGGCAGACCGCAACGAAGCAACCGATGAAGCCAACAAGGCCATTATGGCCGCTGTGGGGCCAAAGTTTGAAGGCCGCGAAAAAGAAATCAAGGAAGCCTCACGGTCACTTCAAAAGAAGATCGTTCGTAAGCGTGTAGTTGAAAAGGGTGAACGTATCGATGGTCGAGGACCGAAAGATATTCGTGCCATTTCGGCTGAGGTTGGTGTACTCGACGGCGCTCATGGCACTGGCTTGTTCCAGCGAGGCGAAACCCAGGTGCTGAACGTATGTACCTTGGCTATGCCAAAAATGAATCAAATGCTCGACACACTTGAGCCATCGAACAAGAAGTACTTCATGCATCACTACAACATGCCTCCGTCGGCTAACGGCGAAACGGGTCGTGTTGGTTCGCCGAAGCGACGAGAAATCGGCCATGGCAAACTTGCTGAGCGCGCATTGCTTCCCGTAGTTCCTTCGCAAGACGAGTTCAGCTATGCGCTGCGCCTTGTGTCTGAGGTGCTCGCATCGAACGGGTCAACCTCGATGGGTTCTGTTTGTTCCGCATCGCTTTCACTTATGGATGCCGGTGTGCCAATCAAGGCCGCTGTCGCTGGTATCGCAATGGGGCTTATATATGCCGAAGGTAAGTACACAACGCTTACCGACATCCTTGGCGCAGAAGATGCATTCGGCGATATGGACTTTAAAGTTGCTGGAACTTCTGAGTTCGTGACGGCGTTGCAACTCGATACGAAAATCGATGGCATCCCGGCCGACGTTCTCGGCGCAGCTTTGCAGCAGGCTAAAGAAGCACGTATGCATATCTTGGGCATAATGAACAAGGCTATTTCGGCCCCACGTTCAGAGGTTAACGAGAGCGCCCCGAAGATCATCAGCTTCGAAATTCCGATGGACAAAATCGGCGAAATTATCGGGCCTAAGGGCAAAGTCATTAACGCCATCCAGCAAGAGACCGGCGCCGACATCAGTGTTGACGATGACGGCCAGGTTGGTACGGTCAGCATTGGTTCAACCGACGGAACTGCCGTTAACGAAGCCCGACGTCGTATCGAGATGATTCTTGATCCGCCGAAGGTTGAACTTGGTGCCATCTATATGGGCAAGGTTGTGTCGATCACCAAGTTTGGTGCGTTCGTCAACATCCTTCCCGGACGTGATGGGTTGTTGCACATCTCAAAGGTGGGCAAGGGCGAACGAGTGAATAACGTTGAAGACGTGTTGTCGCTTGGTCAAGAAATTGAGATGCGAGTCGACGACATCGACGTGCAAGGCAAGGTCAGCCTTCAATGGGCCGACCAACCTGTCAGCGAAGCTGGTTCGGGTGGCGGCGACCGGGGCCCACGTCCTGATCGGGGCCCTCGTGAAGGCGGAGACCGCGGCCCACGTGGCGGCAGTGACCGTGGTTCCGACCGTGGCGACCGGGGCCCGCGTCCCGGTGGAGACCGTGATCGTGGACCGCGTCCCGACCGTGGGCCAAGCGACCGTGGACCGCGTCCGGAACGTAGTGAACGTCCGGCTCGCCCGGTAGCGGCCTCTGGCGGCCAAACCGTAAGCTTCGAAGATTCCTTCGATGCCCAAATTTCGGCTGAGTTGGGAAATCTTGGCCCCGCACCTGAAGGGTTCGCACCCGAAGCAGCAGAGTCAAAGGGTCCTCGCCGCCGTCGCCGCTAGGGCTTGTCGCTAGGGACCGGTTTTTAGCGTCTGGTTTTTAGAGTTGTAGAAGTGTGAGGCCGCCGAATTCGGCGGCCTTTTGCATAGTATTTGCATGGTTTGTTTCTGAAAGAAGCCACCGCTGGTCAGGTTTGCGCCGAGGTGCCACTACCGTATTAGCCCTCATGAGTGACACCATTCGAACTACGGTCCTTGACGATGGTTTAACCGTCGTAACTGAGCAAATGTCGGGGGTGCGTTCGGTCACCATGGGTATTTGGGTTGAGGTTGGTTCTCGTGACGAGGCTGATGCCGAGGCTGGGGCCAGCCACTTTCTCGAACACCTTGCATTTAAGGGCACCGAATCGCTTACGGCACGAGAAATTGCTGAGCGCGTCGATGCAATGGGTGGCGATATGAACGCATTCACCACGAAGGAGTACACCGCTTTTCACCTGCGGTGCCTCGATGAAGATGCCCACGAGGGTCTTGGTATTCTCTGCGACATTGTCTCGAAACCAGCGTTTCGGGCTGATGAAGTTGAAAGTGAACAGCGGGTCATCCTTGAAGAGATTGCTATGCGCGCCGACGAACCAGATTCGTTGGTTCATGAATTGATGCACGTGGCACGGTTCGGATCGCATCCGCTTGGCCGTGATATTGCGGGCTCGGTTGAAACTGTTTCGGCAATGACACCCGACGTGATCAGGGCGTTTCACACTGGTACATACCGACCCGGTGCCTCAGTCGTTGCCCTAGCCGGTTCGCTTGACCACGACGACATCGTGCAGTTGGTTCGCAATACAATGGCCCTACCTACGCAAGGAAACCGGGCACAACGATCGGCCCCAACGGCCAAACCCGAGCGTGTTACTTTCGCCCACGATGACACCGAACAGGTACATGTGTCCTTGGCGTTGTCGGGTTACGAACGAAGTCATGCAGACCGGTACGCATGGGGTTTGGTAGATCAAGTTTTTGGTGGCGGAATGTCGAGCCGCTTGTTTCAAGAGATTCGCGAGACGAGGGGTCTTGCTTACAGTATCTACAGTTATAGGTCTGCTTACGAAGATGCTGGATATACCGGTATTGGTTTCGGAACCGCCCCGCAACATCTCAGCGAGGTGCTTGATTTAGTCGAGATCGAGTTGAAGAAGCTTGTCGCTGAAGGAATCACTGAGGCTGAATTGACTCGGGCGAAGAAGTCGATGCGCGGCGGCACAGCTATGGCGATGGAAGATACCGGTTCGCGCATGAACCGTATTGGACGGTCGCAGTTACTAGCTGGCGAAGTACTCGATCTCGACACGGTACTGGCCCGAACCGATTCGGTAACCCTCGCCGACTGTCGCAGAGTGATTGATCACATTGTGAGCGGTCTGCGTACGATTTCACTGGTCGGACCGGTCGAATTTGCCGACCATTCCGTCCTCAATAACTAACTTTCAGCAGTTCTTTACCGGTGGGCAACTCGGCCCCGATCCCTCTGTTGTGCAGGGGAATCGGGGCCGCCCGTCGTTGGTAGTGAATACATTCAACACGATTCTGAAGGATCCTTCAAGTAATTTCTGAAGAATCCTTCGGTATAATGATTTCATGACAGCCGAGAAGCTCCGAAACGCCCCCAGGCAGCACCGATCGCCTGCTTCGGTTGACCTGTTGCTCGATGCTGCCGCGACTGAATTCGCATCACGGGGTATTGCGGAGACCACAACAGTTCATATCGCTGAGGCTGCTGGGGTGTCGGTCGGACGCCTGTACTACTGGTTTAGCGATAAAGCCGCCGTGTCTGAAGCACTGGCTCGACGCAGCCAAGAACGATTGTTGGCGATGCTGGGCGAAACTTTGGTAGACGTTTCTGAACTGGGAACCCCGGCCCTTGTGCAAAAGATTATTCGGTCGCTGGTCGATTTTTTTGGTAGGGAACGATCGGCGTTGGCGTTGATTGCTCACCGGGCCGGGGGCGGTGGCGTCGGCGAGGCAGGAACCAATTTCCGACAGCAGATGATTACGTACATCGGATTCATCGTGAGTGCCCGTGTGCCCGGTGCAGGGGCAGCCGAAATCGAGTTGGTCGGTGCAATGCTGGTCGATATCGTGGTGGCCACGATTGGTGCTGCCCTCGATGCGCCAGACCCAATTGCGCAGCACAACATTGAGGCCGAATCTGCGTACCTGATTGCGGCGTATCTCAACGGTCGGTACCCGTCGCGGACCGACAAGGTTTGGGATGACCCGGAGTATCCAATTCGTCCGGCTCGCGCTGCGGTGACTCAGGCTGAAGTTAAGTCAGTAATCAACCCGGTGATTCCTGTCGATGCTCGCGCCGTTGTTGATTTGGGTATCTGAAAATGTGGGTCGCAGGCCTGCCGCGACCTGAGTAGGGTCGCTGGTTATGCGCATCGGAGTCTTTGGAGCAGCAGGTCGTATGGGTGCCGAGGTTTGTCGGGCGGTGATTGCTGACCCCGATCTTGCACTCGTGGCTGCGGTTGACCCGTTCCGGGCCAGAATCAATTTGCACGAAATTGTTGGAGCCACTGCCCCAGATCTCGTGTTCGCCGCAAGTAGCGACGCGATGCTTGCTGCTGGCGTCGACGTTGCGATCGATTTCACGTCTGCCGATGCGTCTCGCGAAAATCTCGAGTGGTGTGCCGTTAATGGTGTGCATGCTGTTGTAGGAACCACCGGATTTTCGACTGATGACCTCAACAGATTTCGCGAATCGTTCGTGAGAAGCAACTGCATCATCGCTCCAAATTTTGCTATCGGTGCCGTATTGATGATGCGATTCGCGGAGATGGCGGCACCGTTCTTTGAGACAGCAGAAGTCATCGAGTACCACCATGATCAAAAGGTTGATTCGCCGAGCGGAACCGCTATAGCAACGCTTCAGCGAATGGCAGCCGCCAAGTCTTCATGGGCCCCCGACCCGACTGAGAAAGAGATCTATCCGGGTTCTCGTGGTGGCGAGGGTCCGTCGGGTATTCGGGTTCATGCGGTTCGCATGCGAGGCATGGTCGCCCACCAAGAGGTTGTTCTTGGCACCACCGGGCAGACCCTCGTGATCCGCCACGACACTACCGACCGAACAAGTTTTATGCCCGGCGTGATCCTGGCTGCGAAGCGAATTTCGGGCTGCCCCGGTTTGACGCTCGGGCTAGACGCGCTACTTGACCTGTAAGTTTTAGGTCAGCGCCACACTTGCCGGTTTATTCAGTTGGGTGGTGGTGAGGCCAGCGTGATGGCAGAAACCAGGTGAGTCAGTCTTTGCCGAGTGAGCTGGCGTTTTTGAGGTAGTCCTTGCCTGTCGTGACCACGGTGAAAATCACAAAAACCACCGCGATTGCAGTCAGTACTTTCCAGTTGCGTCCGTTGAATTTTATGAGCCAGTCCATGAGCGGCTTGAGTGGTTTGGCGAAGAGTCGCAGAACCAGCACGATGACGACCGTGCCAACCGCATCAAGGGCAAAGAATCGTTTCGGGTTCATTTTCGCAGAACCGGCCAAAATGCAGACGAGTGGTCCGGCGAAAAACGCGGAAAGGACTATCGCTACTTTTCCGTCTTTGCTATGAAACCAACGTTCGGTCGTGGTGACGAGTTTTCCACCACCGTTGGGCCCACCCATGAGACGTTCAAACCAGCGAATTGCACCATCACCAAAGTACCTTCCGACCAAGAAATACAGCGGGTCAGAGACAAGGAGGCGCAACACCCCAACCACAAGGTATGGCACCAGATCAATCCGCGGGGCACCAACGATGTAATTTCGGTACCGGGGGCTGAGGGCGATGAGCGGCAAAAAATCGCCTTGTTGCAGCAGTTTCGATGTCAACGCGGTTGTGGCAAAACCGAGGATGTACAGGCCAACAACCCCGGCGATGAGTACCCACGTCCAGCTGGGCCGTTTCGGAGTTTCTGCGATGGAATTAATGGGTTCGTCTGACATGAAATCACGTAGGGGCTATTTATTCGTGATGCCTCACTTTGGTGCAAGGCAAGGAAACAACCACGGATGACATTACGCTCTCTGTCTGATGATTGATCGCACCCCTCGACAACCTCGCGAACGAGGTGCCTTCTCGGGTGGGCTGGCCGTTTTTGCCATCGCGCTACTCGTTGGTGGGGGTATTGGAATGGCGGTTCGACGAACCCAACCGCCACGAATTGGTGGCCTTGACCTTGCGGCGACCGCCACAACGGTGGAGAACGTCGACACAACGGTTCCGGGGAGCACACTTGAACTACCGACGACCGTTGAGGTCACGACAACCGTGGTGCCCGAAACCATTCCTGAAACGACACCGCCCGTTACCGAGCCGGCATTGGTTGCTGATTTGGCACTCGATCCGGATGGATCTGTGGTCAAGGTTCCCGGATCTGCCGATCGCCGGTTGGTCGACACAACCCTCGGATGCGATGGGTTTACGGCGAGTGCTGCTCCGGGTTCCGCGTCGAGTTGCGGGGACGTGGCATTTGGTAGCAGTGACACCAAATGGCTGACATCGGTTGAGGGCACGCTTGAGATCTTGCAACTCAACCAGTCAGTTGATGGTGGCGATGTGTGGGATGTCGTACTGTCGGGCCCCGATTCCGGTCGTTCGATTGACCCATTCACCTCTGATCTCAACGGTGATGGATCGCCGGACTTGATCATGAGTTGGAAAGAAGGCGAGACGCTGCGCATCGACGTTGCGAGCGCAACCTCGGCCGATAGTGGCGCACGGGTGCTGTTCCACGTTGATCTTCCGAACGGCCGAGCTCGCGTCGATTCAGCGCTGTTGAACGTCTGGTTCGACGCTGGGGTTCCCGACATGTTCACCCATGCGGTCATCGAACGAAGCAACGGACGCTGGACGGCAAGACCGCTCGACCAGGTTTCGGTTGGCTCGGTAGGGGCCAGCGAACTGTAGGACCGAGCGGCCTGTGAGGTCGTCAGGTCAAGTTTTTGATGGGGTCTTCGTTGATTTCGCAGCCACGACGGCTGAGGAGTAGCCAGTCGCATTCCGATTGGCAAGCCGCAAGTTGCTCGTCGGGTACTCGACCACGGCGATCAAACGTAAGCATCTGAGTGCAGCCAAGGCAGCGGTAGACATCGAAGGCCTCTGGTGATACATCAGACTGGGCCACCCACAAAACCTACCCCGGTTGGGCCTGACGCCCAAAACCCCAGCACTCCGTTTTCCTGACGCCCAAAACCCCCAAAAGTGGGTGGCAAACGCCGAAAAACAGACCCCTTTTGGGTGTTTTGGGAGTTGGGGGTAGATCTTTATCCTGCTTTTTGTTACATTTCATGTCATGTTGTTAACCGGAACCGCTGCCGCAAAACAGTTAAAGCTTGACGGAAGTGACCTACTCGACCCGAGGCCAATGTTTGCTGTGCCGCACTCTTGGTCGCCAGCACCAAACCGGCGACGCACGCGTCGACTAGGGCCCGGTTTCCAAGTGGATGGTATCCAAGTGGCTCATTCCAGTACGATCGCTCGTCATTTAGGAATTGGGCTTGGGCTCACTCCGCGCTGGAAAGACGATTTGCAGCCGTTGACCCCGGCCGAAGTTGTTGAACTCGCAGTTGAATCGCTGTTGAGACGCCAACTCATCGTGGATCTACCCGGGAGTGGAAAAAACCTTCAAGGAGACGCGATTCTGCGGCAAGTACTTCTGATTCGTGGAAATCAACCGGCAACCGGGAGTTACTCGGAAACTCGATTTGTGCAAACGATGCGGTCAAGGGGCTTCCCGGCCATGTGGCGTCAGGTCAAAATCTTCGTCGGTGAGGATGGTTCCAAGCGTGCCGATTTCCTGGTTCCGTTCGACGAAAAGTTGAGGAGGAAACTTCGAGCGACCCCGGACGACGGAGTCCTTGTTGAGGTTGACGGCCGCGAATTCCACTCCAAGAACGACGATTTTCTGCGAGACCGACAACGGCATAACCATTACCAATTGGCCGGGTTCCGTTGGCTTGAATTTCCGGCAAGTGATATCGACCGAAATCCGGATCGCGTGGCCTCGCAACTTCGTGAGTTGATGGACCGGTGCAGTGGACGCGGGTGGAATGCGGCGGTGAACTCGTTTGACTGACGCCCAAAACACCCAACAGCGAGTGATTTCACACCTCAAATTCACCTCGCTTGGGTGTTTTGGGCGTGAGGCGGTTTGATTTTGGGCGTGAGGTGGCTTGATTTTGGGCGTGGGGCGGGCGTGGGGGCGGCAGACGCAGGTTGAGGGGTTTGGGTATGGGGTAAATGTTTGTGGTGGGAATGAGAGCAACGAGGGGACAACCAACTTGTAACCTCTGTGCGTCCGGCAGTTTGCCCGTAGTCACACCAACAGCTTCAGGAGTACAACATGGCCCGTTTCGGAGAGGTCCTCACTGCGATGGTCACCCCGTTCCATGAGAACGGTGATCTCGACATCGATGGGGCTGTGAAACTTGCGAAGTGGCTGGTCAGCGAAGGTAACGATGGTCTCGTTATCGCCGGAACCACCGGAGAAGCTTCAACGATTACCGATGAAGAGCAGTTTGCGTTAGTGGAAGCGGTTGCCGGGGCGGTCACTGTTCCGGTGATTGCCGGTGCGGGTTCAAACGACACCCGCCACGCAGTTACATTGACTGCTGGCATGGCAGCCCTTGGTGCAGCGGCGGTGCTCAGTGTTACGCCGTATTACAACCGACCCGACCAAGCTGGCATCGAAGCGCATTTTCGTGCGGTGGCCGAAGCGACGGAACTCCCCGTCATTTTGTACGACATCCCGGTTCGTACGGGGCGTCGAATTGCCCCGGAAGTTTTGCTTCGTTTGGCGCGCGGGGTTTCAAACGTCGTTGCGCTGAAAGATGCGGCGGGTGACTTTCCCGGAACCGCTCGCCTCATGCGCGAGGTGCCAGCGGGTTTCGAGTTGTATTCGGGTGATGACTCGATGACCCTCGCCTTCCTTTCGATAGGTGGTGAAGGGGTCATTGGGGTAGCGACGCATTGGTGTGCGGCAGAACACAAAGAAATGATCACGTCTTTTAAGAAGGGCGATGTTGATCGGGCCCGGCAAATTCATTCGCGCCTCATTGAAAGTTTTGACTATGAAACGGGTGACGCGAACCCGAATCCGATTCCCTCAAAGGCGATGCTACGTACGCTTGGTATGCCGGCCGGGCAGTGCCGCTTACCTCTTGGTCGTGCGCCTGAAGGTCTTGAAGACCGCGCCCGCAAAGTGATTGCGAACCTACGAGGATGACTGCTGCCGGAACACATTCGCGCTCACCGAAACCTTCAACCATTGCTCGGGGCGATGCCCGCGTAGTCTTCCTGGGGGGGCTTGGCGAGGTTGGCCGTAACTGCTGCTGTATTGAAGTTGACGGCCGAATTCTTATTATCGATGTTGGTCTGATGTTTCCCGATGTTGACATGCCGGGAATCGATTTGGTGCTTCCCGACTTCTCGTACCTTCGAGAAAATGTTGATCGTATCGACGCGGTAGTTCTGACTCACGGTCACGAAGATCACATCGGTGGGCTCTCGTACATGCTGCGCGAAGTCGACATTCCGGTGTTGCACATATATTCAAGCGCGCTTACTTTACAGTTTTCAAAAGGTCGAATCGAAGAAGCTGGGTTGCTTGGGCGCGTCGAGATGCATCCGGTGACTGATGGGCAACGCTTGATGATCGGTTCGTTTGATGTCGAGTTCATACCTGTGTCGCATTCAACGCCGCACGGTTTCGGCATCGCAATCCATACTCCGCAGGGCGTTATCTATCACTCGGGTGACTTCAAGCTCGACCTGACCCCTATCGACTACCGCACCACCGACCTTGCCCGTATTGGTGCAATTGCCAAGACGGAGGGGATTCGCCTACTTCTTGCTGATTCAACGAACGCTGAGGAAGAGGGTTTCACTGATTCGGAACGGTCGATTGGTCGTAACCTGCTCGATATCTTTCGTAGCAATGCCGACAAGCGCCTAGTGGTTGCCTGTTTTGCCAGCCATATCCACCGTGTGCAGCAAGTCATCGATTCGGCTGTTGAGTGTGGTCGTAAAGTGACCACACTTGGCCGCTCGATGAAACGAAACATCCAGATCGCTCGCGAAATGGGTTTGCTGACCGTGGCAGACAAGGACCTGTTCGACATCGAAGATCTTGGAAAGTTTGACCCGAAAAAGGTGTGTCTTATCTCGACCGGCTCACAGGGTGAACCTATGTCGGCCCTCGCCCTGATGGCGTCGAATGACAATCGGTGGATCAAACTTGGAGACGGCGATTGTGTGATCTTAAGTTCACATGCGATCCCAGGGAATGAGACTAACGTTGGACGCATTATCGACGGAATAACCCGCCTTGGTGCCGATGTGATTCATTCGGGTATTGCCCGGGTTCACGTTTCGGGTCATGCTCGTCGTGGAGAGCTTCGTACCCTTCACTCGATCGCACGTCCCGAGTTTTTTGTGCCGATTCACGGTGAGTTTCGCCATATGACACACCATGCACGCTTAGCAATCGAAATGGGAATGAATCCCGACAACATTTTGATCTGTGAAGACGGTGATTCGGTCGTACTTACAAAGGACGGTATCGATTTTGGTGATGAGGTTCCATCTGGCTATGTATACGTCGACGGAATAGTTGGTGATGTTGGCACCGGAGTACTGCGTGACCGTCGCAAACTTTCCCAAGAGGGTGTCCTGGTTGTAATAGCGACAATTGACCCGGTGAAGTACTCGTTAGTGAGTGGACCGGAACTGGTTACGAGGGGTTGGGTGTATGCCCCCGATGCCGAAACCCTGCTTGGCGAAGCGACTGAAACTGTACGAAAGGCGCTTGTCGAAGCCTTGCAAAAAGCAAAGTCTGAACAACATGAAGATCTGGAAGAGTTACGACAAGCTATGCGACGCTCGACGAGCCGATTCGTCAGTGAGCGTACGAAACGCAAACCGATGATCGTTCCGGTGCTACTTGAGACTTGATCGACTGCTGGCAAATACGGGGGTTGGATCCCGTTCCGAAGTCAAAGTTCTGCTCGGTCGAGGGCACTGCACGGTTGACGGGGTAATTGTTCGAGACCCAGCTACAAAGATTGACGACCCATCGTCGGTGCTGTTTTGTGGCGAACCTCTCGACCGACCCCTAGGTGTGCTGGTGGTGTTGAACAAGCCGGTTGGCTACGCCTGCTCGCACGAAACACGTGAAGCTCCGCTCGTCGATGAACTATTACCCCCCGCGTGGGGGATTCGAACGCCCCGTCCGGAATGGGTCGGGCGACTTGATCGCGACACCAGTGGCCTGCTCGTCATCACCGATGACCATCAGCTACTGCATCGCCTGACGAGCCCGAAACAACATGTGGTGAAGACCTACGAGGCTGTACTGGCAATGTCATTCTCCTCGCCCGAAATCGCGATTGAACAGTTTGCGTCGGGTTCGTTGGTACTCGAAGGCGAATCATCGCCGTGTCGAGCCGCGCAGCTCGTGATAGATCCAACAGACGGCCGCAGGGCAAGTATCGAGCTCACCGAGGGTCGCTATCACCAGGTTCGGCGGATGATCGCAGCATGCGGTGGACACGTTGAAACGCTTCAGCGCACTCAGTTTGGCCGCTTCAAGCTGGCAGATTTAGCCGTTGGCCAGTACCGAGACATCGTGCTCGGTGACCTACTGGGGTAAGGTTTCTTCGCTGTGGCTTCGCGTCCTTCCCCACGCGGCGGCGCTCGATCGAGAAATCGGTCGCGTTCGTCATCACGGTCTCGCTCGCAACGCTCGGGCGGGATGTTCGATGGGACGCGGGCCTTTTTCACTGAACATCTCGGCCGCCAAGCGGACGACGTTTGGGGCCTTGTGCTCGTTGTGGTTGGGCTGCTCGCCGGTCTCGGTATCTTTTTTGATCTCACCGGCCCGTTTGGGCGATTACTGCGTCGCGGCACAAGTGCTCTATTAGGGCAGGGCCGATTCTTCGTTCCGTTTATGTTGATTGGTGTGGGCTGGGTACTTGTTCGTGGTCGCGGTTACCGCGAACCAATGCGCGTGCTTATTGGTTGGATGTTTCTGCTTAGTGCGGCCACTGGCGTGATGCACCTTGGTGAAGGTGCCCCTCGGTGGGGCACACCCATACGTGTACTTCGTAATGGTGGCGGTATTTTGGGGGCGATTGTCGGCGGGCCGTTGGTTCGTGTCACCGGAAGGTGGGGGGCCGCGATTGTGCTTGGCACGATTATGTTCCTCGGCGCGCTGATCATTATGCGAATCCGGGTTCGCGATGCTTTCAATCGCACCGCCGATTCGGCCCGTCCGGTTGGGCTAGCGGCTCGCCGAGGCATCACGTCGCTATTTACCCTCGGGCCCGACGATGCTAACTATGAAGACGACGAGCCCGAGGTAGACGTAACCACGGGGAGGGGGCTGAGTCGTCGTCGAGAAGCAGTACGTCTCGGTGTTGATCTGCGCGGTGCTCGTGCTCTTTCTGGCGGTGATAACTCGGTTGAGACCCCGAACCGCAAACGTGTGGGCGTGTTGAACAACCCGATCGATGGCGACGATGGTGACCGGTCGGGCCACGCTGATATTGACCTGACAGAAGAAACACTGCGGGAAAAACGTCGCTTGCTTTCGACGTTGCCCGACGCACGTGCAACTCGTGAAGGTCGAAGCAATGCGTCTGTGCGCTTAGGTATTGGTTTGTTTGCCAAAGGAAACGACGGTGATTCGTTCCGGTCGTCTGCGTCTGACGCTGGTAGTGAATTGCAATGGGCAGTTGAACGTGACGATGACTATGACCTTGATGATGATCATCCGTCGAGCTTGGCTGAACGTCAGTCTGGGCGAGTGTTTGACGGAGAAGATGAAACTGACCCGGTCGGGATAGGTTCGTCTGACCCTTCTGTATCCAAGGAAAAGGGTGCCCGCAAACGAACGGCGCTTTGGAAGGAACCTCAGCCGTCGGCAACGGCGGCCGCTTTGCCAGGGCTCGATCGCAAAGCGCCAGATGACCCTATTTGGAAACTTCCTTCATACGCAATGCTCAAAAAGGGCAAGAAGGTAGAAATTGATAAGCGCGCTGTAGAGTCCGTTGGTCGTGTTCTTGAAGAGGCTCTTGCTTCGCACGGCGTCGAAACACGCCTCTGTGGGATGACCGTTGGCCCAACGGTCACTCGGTACGAACTTGAACTTGGCCCTGGTGTAAAGGTCGCGAAGGTAACCGCGCTTCATAAAGATATTGCGTACGCAATGGCCACCGCCGACGTTCGAATCCTTGCTCCGATACCAGGTAAGTCTGCGATTGGTGTTGAAGTGCCGAATCGGCAACGCCAATTGGTAGCGGTTGCTGACGTGCTCATTTCCGACGAGGCGAAGGCACTTAAGGCACCGCTGGGTGTGGCAATCGGGCGTGACATTGATGGCAAAGCAGTTATGGTTGATCTCGCCAAAATGCCCCACGTTCTTGTTGCTGGTACCACCGGCTCGGGTAAGTCGAGTTGTATCAACGGCCTGCTGACCTCGATTCTGATGCGATCGACCCCCGACGATGTACGAATGATTCTTATTGACCCAAAGATGGTTGAACTCAGTCAGTACAACGGCCTTCCGCACTTGCTGACTCAGGTGGTAACGAACCCGAAAAAAGCGGCCAGTGCGTTGGCTTGGGCCGTCGAAGAGATGGAACGCCGCTACGAGTTGTTGGCCAACCTTCGATTCCGTGATATTGGGGGGTACAACGCTGCGGTCGAAAAGGGTGAACTGGATGATCCGTATGCAGGCGACCCGGCCGGTGGCCTTGGTTTACCGCCTGCGCCGAAGTATCAGAAACTCTCGCTGATTTTGGTAGTAGTCGACGAACTCGCCGACTTGATGATGGTGGCCGGTAAGGAAGTTGAAGACTCGATTGTTCGGATCGCCCAAAAGGCCCGGGCAGTAGGGATTCACCTCGTGATTGCGACGCAGCGTCCGTCGGTGAACGTGATTACTGGGTTGATCAAGGCGAACGTTCCGTCTCGGTTTGCGTTTGCCGTTTCTTCACTTACCGACTCCCGTGTGATTCTTGATCAGCCTGGTGCAGAGCGCCTTATCGGGCAGGGCGACATGTTGATGGTCACGGTTTCGTCGAACGTAGCCGTACGTGTACAGGGTAATTTCGTGTCCGAAGAAGAGATCCGAAAAGTTGTCGATTTCTGGGTCAAACAGACACCGACTATTGGGAAGGGTAAGACGGCAGCCGCTTCGGCTGGTGCTTCCGGCATGCGGGTTCCTGACCTTGACGACCCGGCCAACGACCGAAGTGTGAAGGAGTACGAGACGGGCTTTGTTGGCTTCTCCGATATTCCGGGTTCCGACGAAGATGCCATGTCGTTGGTTTCTCGAGGTGGGGTTCCGGCGTTCCATTCCCCGGGTTCTGCAAACTCACCCCCTCCAACCTCGTCGGCTGCCTCTATCAACTTCGGGGCTAGCGACGAGTTAGTTCCGAATCGCCCTGAATCTGACGGAGATTCTGATGACCTCCTAGATCAGGCGATGGACCTTGTTGTTCGCAGCCAACTTGGCTCGACGTCGATGTTGCAACGCAAGTTGCGGGTAGGTTTTTCTCGGGCTGGGCGAATCATGGATCTGCTTGAAAATCAGGGCATCGTTGGCCCTTCGGTTGGGTCAAAGCCACGCGAAGTTCGTATGTCTGTAGATGAATTGAACCGGCGCCAAGGCCGCGGTTAGCGGGTCGTGCCTTAGTTGGTTCCGACGGCCTGGAGTTCTCGGAGCCCAATGTTG
The DNA here is from genome assembly GCA_031430595.1 of Acidimicrobiia bacterium. Classification (GTDB taxonomy): domain Bacteria; phylum Actinomycetota; class Acidimicrobiia; order Acidimicrobiales; family JANYDT01; genus JANNBN01. Next base: position 141,165 of record JANPBU010000040.1, on the reverse strand, counting down.
TAGGTGGTCGTGGCTGGTTCAATCCAGGTTTTGCCGATCGTTTCGGTAACGCTCGCGGCGGTAACAGTGATGGTCCAATCGGTGGTGAGGGTCGAATCGAGGCGCCCGTCACCTTTCGGCACGGTTTCGAAGATGACGTAGCAACCCTCATAATCTGCTTGCTTACGACCAGGTTTTGTTCGTCCTGATGTTCCTGGACCTTTACAGTCGGAAGCCTTGTCACCGGCTGCAAAACCAATTTTTCCTGGTGTGAGCGTTGCGGTGACTTGCCACCCACCGGGAAAGGTTTGGGTTGGAGGCGCAATCGTTTCGTATGTGGACGGGTCAACTGAGTAGTAAAAGCGCATACCAACGATTGCTTTCACGGTTGGTTGCTCGACCGGTGGAGCGAAACGACCGAGTGGTTTGACTACAAACTCGATAAGACGGGCCCGGATTTGTTCATCGGTTGGAGGCGGAGGGGCCGGTATGGCCGCCACACCGGGCGGACAGTTGGCTATACATACCGATCTGGATTGCCAGTCACCGGGCGGGCACCGCCATTCTTGCCACACGTAGTATCCACCATCCGGCCCAACCTGGGGGCCCTGCTTCGGAGCAGAAAGTTTCGACTCATACCCGGCACACACCTCAGCCACCGGAACCGACTGCCCACCACCACCAGAACCACCACCAGAACCGCCGCCATCAGAACCAGTTACGACCACCCCACCAGCTACCGGCTCAATCGCTGGACCGTCCCCAGCGGATGCCCCTGTTTGGAGGATGGTAAAGAAGACGATGACTATTGGAAGAATACGGCGCACGGACTTGCCTCCAATTCAAGAAGGTCGCTCAGAAGCCATCGTGACCCACGGCGAACAAGCCCCCACTGAGATCGAAATACGTCCAAAGTATTTTGAATAAGTACGTCGTCGTTTGGATCCTTAGGGTCACCGAGGGCGTACTGCGCAGTGTTGTTACGTCCGCATGAGGTGACAACGACAAGTTCAGCATCGACTCTCTCGACCGACGTGACGATGAAGTCGTCGACAGTCCCATCGCGGTACTCTTGGCCTTTTGAGACAATTTGCTTGATGGACTCCAGAAACGAAGGAGTAATTTCCTTCGTGGCCCAAATCTCGAAGGCCGCCGAATTTGGCTTTAAATTGCGTCGCTGAGCGGCTATTTCGTGATTGGCCCCTGCGGCCACGAGTGCGAAGTCTCGGTCGGTCCAGTTGCCGGTGACTACCGGGTAGGCGGTGACGGCGGGTTCGTCGATCAGTCGGGTGGTACTAAAGATCGTGATTCGGGCACCCGCAACAACGGTAGTGGTTGGGGCGACCGTGGTCACCGGGATCGTCGTGGTCGTTGTCGTCGTTGTCACTGCGATTGTGGTGCCAACGGTCGCCGGGGTCTCGGTACCGGGAGCGGTGAACGGTGGTGCGGTTTGCACGGTGGCTCTGACCAGTACAGGGTCTTTGGTTGAACAGGCTGTTAGCAACAACACCGAGATTGTCACCCAACGTGAAGTAGTCCGCATGAAACACAACCATAGACAACCGGGTGCACCGGACGCAAGGCCCAATTTGCTCACTCGTCCAAATCGAAGCCCAGTGTTGCGGGCATACTTGGAAGGTGAGAGCACGCGTTCCAGCATCGTCGGCGAATCTTGGCCCGGGCTTTGACACCCTTGGGTTGGCCCTCCAGCGCTACACGGAGGTTACGGTCGAACCAGCTTCGATGTTCAGCCTGAGTGCCGAAGGTGAAGGGTCGCATCTTCCCCCCACGGTTGACCACTTCGCAGCGCGCATCATCAAAGACGTGTTGGGCCATTTGGATGTGCACATACATGTTCGTTCAGAGGTGCCCATGACCCGTGGTCTTGGCTCGTCAGCCTCGCTTGCAGTTGCTGCCGCGGCGGCAGCGGGCCACCCTGACCCGTTCTCATACGTGGCAACAATGGAGGGCCACGCCGACAATGCGGCTGCGGCGGTACTCGGGGGTTTTGTGACCGGCGCCATGATCGATGGAGTAGCGGTGGCCCATCGTCTTCCACTTGACGAAGAACTGAGATTCGTTGTAGCGATACCCCAACGACATCTTCGAACATCGGAAGCGCGCGGGGTTCTTCCAACCCACATCACCATGGCCGACGCAGTATTTCAGTTAGCCCGCATGGGCCAACTCATCGCCGGAATGGCTGATCACACCCGCCTTACCCCGGCCGCGACTGGCGATAAATTGCATCAAGATCAGCGTGGCACTCTATTTCCAGAAGCACGTACGCTTATGGATTCGATGGTTGGTGCCGGCGCCCTTGCTGCGTGTTGGTCTGGTGCGGGGCCAACGTTGCTCGCAATGTGCGTTGAATGGACGGCTGAAGATGTTGCTGCTGAGGTTCGGCGAACGATGGCCCGGCTCGGGGTTGCCGGAACCTCCGAAGTAATAGCCCCCGATTTGGAGGGCCTGGTTCTTGAAACATGAATGATCGCGCCCACCTCGTTACGCTTGCGCGCCCACCTCGTGCCGAAACCGGGTCAAAACCACGGAAAAGCATCTGAGGTGGGCGCGATGTCGATGAGAAGTGGGCGCGCCCTCGGGAATAGCGGCTTGAGCACCAGAAAACTTCACCTGTTACTCATTGCGGTGACTGTTCCGCTTGGGCTGGCCAGCCGGGTGTCAGCATTGCCGATGCCCGGCTTGGTGCGCGAATACGGCGGCGACGTGCTGTCTGCGGCTTGCATCACGTTCGGGGTTTGTTTCGTGTTGCATCGGCATCGTTTGGCCGTTTGTGTAGCTTTCGGGTTCGGTATCTGTGTACTTATTGAATTGCAACAGCTGATCACGGTGTCTTGGTTGGTTCGCCTGCGAGAGGAAACTCCGCTCGACATTCTTCTCGGTCACGGATTCTTGTGGAGCGATATTGTTTGTTACGCGGTTGGTGTCGTTGCCAGCATCGTGGTCGCCCGGCATTTTGAAATGCCCGACGCAAGGGGCCACACAAGTGGCTAGGCCTGCAAAAGTTTGTGTGATGTGTTTGAAACCTGCGTCGGTTCTGTTCCGAATCCGTTCCGACAGATTCCTTACGTGGGTGTTTATCTGTCGCAATTGCTATGACGCTGCCTCTACTGAACCTGGGTACACCTATGGCGGAACGTGGAAGGCACGGTCGTGAGGTCGCCTATTGTCGAAAACAACGGAACATCGATCTGAGGAGACACCATGGGTTTACCCAACGGGATTCACCATTTGGCCTTAATGACTAGTGACATCAAAGGGCAGATCGAGTTTTGTACAGATGTGCTCGGTGCCGAACTCAAAGCGCTCTACTGGATGCACGGTGTCGAAGGGGCATGGCACGGTTTTCTGAAACTCAACGACCTTTCCTATTTGGCCTTCGTGCAAACCCCCGAGGTTGCGGCGATCGAGGCAATCGTCGGTGTCAGCCATGCTGCCAACCCCGGTGCCCCGAGCGCTGCCGGCACCATGCAACACGTAGCGTTCAACGTTGATTCAATGGACCAGCTACTTGCGATGCGTGACCGAATTCGCAGTCGTGGCATCAATATCTACGGGCCGTTGAACCACGGAATGTGCCACTCGATTTACTTTGCCGGGCCGGAGGGGTTGAATCTTGAGGTTTCGTACTCTGACGTGGGAATTGACGAGCGGGCTTGGATTGATCCCGAAGTAGTTGCGCTTGCGGGAATATCTGCTGACGAACTACAGCGATACACCGCCCCGCCCGAGTTCGTCAGTCAAGGTGGCGCAGTTGCTCAACCTCCGATCGACCCCTCGAAACCCCATGCGAAGTTTCCAGAACCCGTCTACAACTTCTTGATGACAACACCTGACGATGTGGTTACGAAGACCCTGTCAGTCAGCGAGCCGCCAGTGTCGGTGTCCTGACAGGCAGTCTGAGAGTCTGAACGTAGTGACTTGCCCGACAGGCAGTCTGCGACAATCTACGGGTGAGCAGTATTTCCGTTTCTGAACTCGAATTTGGGCACCCTGGTCGTGACTCTCTGTTCTTTGGGGTCAGCTTCGGGGTGTCGCCCGGTGAGCATGCGGCGATCGTTGGGCCAAACGGGGTTGGAAAGTCAACGATCCTGCGCATTCTTGGTGGTGACCTTGTCGCTGACGAGGGCGAAGTTTCGATAAGGGGCACCGTTCTCACGATGACCCAAGACGTTGGAATGTCGAGCCCCACCGACACCTTGCGCGAGATGTTGATTGAGGTTGCACCGAAGGAACTTCGTACCGCAGGTCGAACATTGGTCATCGCCGAGCGAGCCATGATGGACGGATCAGATGACGGAATGGCTTATGCCGAGGCGCTTTCGGTCTGGGGTGATCTGGGTGGTTACGAACTTGAGTCGAAGTGGTTCGCGGCTGCTGAACGTAGCGTGAAAACGCCGATCCTCGATTTCTCAACTCGACTGGTCAGCGAACTTTCTGGTGGTGAGCGAAAGCGTTTGGTGCTCGATCTTCTTCTTTCTTCGGGTGCCGATGTGCTGCTTCTTGACGAACCAGATAACTATCTCGACATTCCGACGCGAGTTTGGCTGGAAGAGCAAATTCGAGGGTGTAGGTCGACCATTTTGATGGTGAGCCACGATCGAACCCTGCTCGAGCGTGTCACAAACAAAATCATCGCCGTGGAGGGTGCTGGTTGTTGGGTACACGGTGCCTCGTATGCGACTTTCGGCGAGGTGCGGGCCAAGCGACAAGAGTTACTGGGTGATGATTTGAAGCGGTGGAACGATGAAGAGCGTCGCCTGTTTCATCACATGAAAATCATGAAGCAGCGTGCTGCGCAGAACTTCAAGAACGCAACAAAAGCAAACGCGGCGGAAACTCGCTGGGAAAAGTATGTGGCCGTTGGACCACCGCCGCCACCAGTCGCTAACCAGCAGATATGTGTGAACTTACGAGGTGCCGATGCGGCGCGGCGAGTCGTGATGATGAAAGGCGTCTCGATGGGTGACCTTTTCTTGCCGTTCAGCGACGAGATTCATCATGGTGAGCGGATAGGTCTTATCGGGCCGAATGGAACGGGAAAGTCTCATCTGCTCGGAGCCCTTGCCGGCACCAAAACCCCTGACTCGGGAAGTATTGCCTTCGGACCTCGCACATCGATTGGCGTGTTCAACCAGATTAACGATCGACCAGACTTTCTTGGCCGGGAGTGTTTCGAGATTGTTCGTGACCGGGTGCACGACGACGAAAAGTCGATGAAATCGCTCTCTCGGTACGGCCTTCGGTCGACTGCAAAACAAGAGTTTCAAACTCTTTCGGGTGGACAGAAAGCGCGCTTAGAAATTTTGTGTCTTGAACTCGAAGGTCACAACGTGTTGCTACTCGATGAGCCGACCGACAACCTCGATGTTGATTCGTCGGAATCATTGGAACAAGCACTCGACGGTTTTGAAGGAACGGTGATTGCTGTGAGCCACGATCGCACGTTCTTGATGAAGTTCGACCGGTTCATCATGATCACCGATACCGGTGACGTGTACGAACTTCCTGACTATGAAGTAGCCCTGGCGGCGTTGTCGGCTCCGGCCTCCCTGGCCACCTTGCGATTGGCTAAGCGTTTGTCGGAGTGCTGACAAACCCTGCGCTGCTGGCGTCCTCAATATTTGTCACCTAGAGTGAACTTCCATTCAGTTTGCATGAAAAGGCAGACCAGGTGATCGGAGCATTTCGTGGCGGGAACAGCATCTCAAGGTAAGTCGTGGTCACGGGCCCGCTACCACGGTGGATTGGCCTGTGTGTTCTCATCGATCCTGATCGGTGGTGCTGCGCTAGTCGCCCTACCGGGTGCAACTGCTGAGACAGGACAGCGGTCTGCGATCACCATTCGCACGGCAGCCGAAGATGGCCTCGGTCGCAGGGGACCAGAAGCGTCGACAGCTGCCGGTGGGCTTCTCTTTCAAAGCGAAGTGCAACTTCCGGATGGGTTGTTCAGCGACGCTGACCCGTTCCAAAAAACCGCCCCGATCGACCAGTTCGCCAGCCCATTGAGCCCTAGCCGCTACAACGTTCAAGAGTCCGGGTACCCAACGTTCAACGAAGGCGAAACTGCCATCTTTAGAATGCGGGTGTATCCGCGTCGTACCGATGTAGACGGCAAGCCCGTTGCCTCTCTGGTGACAGCTTTGTTCGGTGTTTCGAATGACCCGTCTTTCGGAAACGGTTGCAGCATCATGCAACCTGTGCTGGTTCCGGCGGAAGGCAGTCTTGAGTACACCTGCTCGGTGCCTCAACTTCGTTCCACGACAGCAACTGTTGGGCCCGATATCGTCGGCGATTTTCGCGTTGAAATCTACGATGAGACCGGAAAAGCGGTGGTTGGAACGTTCGAACAGACGGTTGCTGAAGTAGTCAAACCCTGCATGAAAGTTTCTAAGCAGGTTCGCCAGTCGGGCTTAGGGGAGGCGTGGATCGATGCAGATACTCCGGCCAGGGCCGCGTTGGTTGGGGCAACGACAAACCTCGACTACCGAGTAGCTGTCACCAATTGCGGCGACCTCGACCTCTCGAATGTGGTGATCAACGATGACATCGCTGGTTGCGCTCGCACGTTTGAAAACATCCCCGCCGGCACCACCTCTGAATTCACGACTGTCGAGCAACCGGCCTGTACGAGCGTTGCGGCTAGCGGTTCGTTCTGCACAACGGCTTCTGTTGTGGCACAACCGACAAGGAATGGTCTGGCTCGCGGGCCGCTGATCGCAGGGTCTGATCTGGCCTGTTCTGGAAGGAGGGGTAGTTCCCAAATTGCCATCAGAACCAGCGTCGTCGTTTCGGGGTCGGCCCCAGTGAACCTTACAGGCTTGCAGGTTGTGGAAAGGTGCACGGCGCCGACGAGCGTGCAACAAAGTGCGAGCTATCCGGCTGCTGGTGGGACAATCCCGCTCTATTTCGCCGTTACCGCAGCCAACGAATGCACGTTTCAGTTAAATGGCCTTCCTTTCAATGGGGATTTTCCTGGGGCGCGTGCCGTGCTTCGTGTGGGAGGGGTCGTGCGGCAGGCTTCGTCTCCGTTCGGAACGGTGAGCGAGCCGCTGTCGATAACCACGGATGCCGACATCGTATATTCGTTGGCGTGGCCGCAGTTTTCGGTGAAGAAGACCTGGATTGGCGAGATAAATTCGAATCGGCCTTTCGTGATGCGGGTTCAGTGTGTCAATGATTTGAGCCCTGTTCTCACGGCCGCCGGCTCATCTGCGCTGGACTTTCCGATAGGAGCCTTTTTGAACTCAACTCGACTAATTTCGAGTCGAGATTTTCCTCGCTTGCTGCCGACATCGCTCTGTACGCTTACCGAAATTGACAACGGGGGTGCAACGTCGGTTCAATTTGAAGGAGGCCTCCCAGGCCTGCTCGTTGCCGATCGAAGCGCAACTACGAACGCAGACGGGTCGACTCTCACGTCGACAAGCAGATTCCTAAATACAGTGACGATCTCGAAACTTGTAGTGGGTGATCCACAGTCGGCAATCGGTATCTTCGAAGTGAACCTGAGTTGCAACAACAACGGACTGAAGCAAACGTTTCTGATGCGAGATCGACAAACCCTCGTGTTCGAAGTTGCCACGGGTACCTCGTGTCTAGTGACCGAAGTTCGTTCAGATGGTGCCGATGTTTCTTATACCGATAACTCAAACCTCTCGACCGATGGCCGGGTGACCGTGTTGTCGTCTTGCGGGGGAACGGAAACGAATACCAACCCCGATTGCCGGGCAATCGTATTGATCACCAATACATACGGCACCCTGAAGCCGACCACGACGACCTTGACTCCTCCTACAACTATCGAGAATCCCGGTACTTCGATAGTGACGACACTTCCTGTGGTGACCACTTCGACGATTCCGCCCGTCACGACAACTTCAACGACGACAACTTCAACGACGACAACGACGACCCCGACAACGACCCCGACAACGACCCCGACAACTACGACTCCGCCAACTACGACGGCATCGTCCACCGTTGCGACTAGCGCACCCACGTCAGCCACCCCTTCGAAACCATGTGTTGGTATCACGTCGTTTGTGAGGGACGCCTCAACCCGGGGGGTTAGTGGCCCCTGGCAAGATGCCAATAACTCCACAAACGCTGCGCGCATATTGGTTGTAAACGTGGCTGAGTACCAATTCGATGTAACGAACTGTGGTTCGTCACCGCTCACCGGTGTGACGGTGAATACCTCGTTGGCGGGATGCGATCGTTTCATCGGAAACTTGGCTGCGGGCGAGCGAGTCACGTTTGACACTTCAGACCCGTTGCAACGCAATTGCAAAACTCTTGTTATTGCTGACGGTTGCCTTTCAGCAACAGCGAACGGGCTGATCGGGTCAGCGACTGCAACTGCCACTGATCTCGCTTGCGTCACAGCGCTAATCGTGAGGGAAGTAGCTCCTTCGGTTGCCGACGAACCGGTGACTATCGGATCGACGGTGCCATCACGGCCTGTCGTTCAGGTGCTGTCTAACGAGGTGAGTCAAAGTACGGAAGTCGAGCAACTCAGCCAGACCGGATCGCTCTCCGTTTGGATGCTTTGTGGTGCTTTGCTTCTACTTCTTATGGGCTTGTACCTGATGAAAACTGGCGGCACTGCCGGGGCGCACCTAAAACGCTGATGAATAAATTCCAGACGGAACCAGTCTAAGTTCTGGCAAACTCGTGAATGCCTGTGAACGTAGGTAAGCCAAACATTCTGGAACGTCACTGGCCGCTCTTTGGATTGCGTCTCGAAACCGAGCATCTAGTGATGCGCGTCGGTAGAGATGAAGACTTTGAACAAGCGATTCGACTTATCGATGACGGTATCCACGACCCGGCCGTGATGCCGTTTCGATTCCCGTTTACAGATGCAGTGAAACCTGAACGCGATTGGAACAGCCTCCGATATTGGTGGTCGACCCGTGCCTCGTTTCAGCCATTGGCGTGGAATCTTGAGTTTTTCGTCTTTCATGACGATGAACTTATTGGTATCCAATCAATGGTGACCGAGAAATTCGCTTTGCTTCGCGAGGGTCATTCGGGCTCGTGGCTGGGCGCAAGGTTTCAGCGAAAAGGCTTTGGCTTTGAGATGCGATCAGCTTTGCTCGAATTTGCGTTTGAACACCTTGAGGCGAAGGCAATGCTCAGTGAAGCCTTTACCGACAACCTCGCCTCAAACGGTGTTTCGACCAAACTAGGGTACGAACTCGACGGGATTGACACGGTGGCGCCGAGGGGTACTGCGGTTACCAGCCAACGATTTCGCCTGAGTCGTGATCGATGGAAGCCGACGAACAATATCGTCGTGACGGGGTTGCAGCCCTGTCGAGTACTTCTCGGTTTAGGCGACTGACTCGCATCGTTCAATTTTCTCGACGGGAGTTTGACATACTTGCGTCTATGTCACTTGAACCTGCAGCATGGATACGAACTATCCCCGAAGACGAGGCTGAAGGGCTACTCAAGGAACTGTACGAAAAGGAATGGGACCCGGCGAATAACTTGGTCGACAACATTCTCAAAGTTCACAGCTTGCACCCCGAAACTCTGCGGGCTCACGTCGATATGTATCGAACGGTTATGTATGGAAAGTCTGCCATCACTCGGCCTGAGCGGGAGATGATTGGCGTACTGGTTTCGTCAATTAATAAGTGCAACTATTGAATTGCTCACCATGCCGCCGGTCTGGTGCGCCTCACGAAAAATACTGAACTAGCCCGGGCGTTACAGCAGGATTACACGACAGCGACGGTCACCGATCGGCAACGAGCGATGCTGGACTATGCGTACAAGTTAACGTGCACCCCTTGGGCCATGATCGCCTCAGACCTTGATGATATGCGCTCACATGGTTTGACTGACCGTGACCTACTCGACGTAAATCAGGTTGTCTCGTACTTCGCCTACGTCAATCGAGTTGCAGATGGGCTTGGTGTGGTCACCGATCGGTATGCCGAAGACGAGCACCGAGCTATCTGAGTCGATTCGAAGAAGCCGCTTCAGACTTTAGTGAGCCAGGCGCAACCCGGCGACGGGCCACTTCACTTCAATCAAGCGTCCGGTTCCGCTGAGTGTGATGTACGCCGTTCGCATTTCGACGCCCCCGAACGCGATGTTCGTAACCATTGGGTCACCCCACTCGGCCGGTAGAACCGCCTTCACGGTTTCGCCGTTGGCGGGCGACACAACGGTGATCCCAGCCTGGATGAGTGTGGCCACGCATACTCGACCGTCGGCATCGATGGCTAAGGAATCGAGTAGCTGGAAACCGGGTAAACCAACCAGTAAGTACCCATATGGTCCTGCGACATCTACAACTCCTGGTGCAAGAATTGGGCGACTAAACACTCGTCCGGTATGAGTCTCGGCCCAGTACAGGGCGTCGCCGGTAGGGGAGAGGCCGATACCGTTGGGTTCGTTTGTCGGAAAGATGACTTCGCAACACGACGTGCCGTCAACAAGCGCGTAGTGAATGCCAGTTCGGTCGGCGGTTCGGTCGGTGCGGGTACCGTGATCGGTGAACCAGAAACCGCCGTGGCCGTCCATTACAAGGTCGTTCGGCCCACGAAGCTCGATTTGTGAGCCGTCAGCGGCCATCGAGGATCGGTACAGTTCGGAAACCTCCCTCGTGAACGGGTCAACCCGCTCGATACGCCCGCCGGTCCACGTTGTTGGTCGTGGCCCTGGCAACGTCAGCCCACCGCGGCTCTGCCATTCGAAACTGCCGCCGTTGTTGCAGATGTACAGGGCACCATCGGGCCCAAGTGCGGCTCCGTTCGGTCCCCCTGGTACGTTCGCATACAGTTCTTTCGGTCCCCATTGCCGATCGTCGAGGCGAGGCACGAGGGTTAAGCACTCGCCCTTGATCTCGCAGACCACGATGCTTCCATCTGGCATCACGACGGGGCCTTCTGGAAACTCAAGGCCGTCGGCGACAAGCGCCACTTCGAGATGCTCGAAATCTGAAACTGCGAGTTGGTTCATGGCTGCTGGTCTCCGGCTGGTGAAAGGGTGTTGCGCTCGTACTTCAGTAGAACAGTTGCGGTACCGAGCAGCGATACGTTGGCGAGCGAGAAGCTTGGGTCGATTGGGGCAGTGACACCCGCCAACCTGGTTCCGGTTCCGAAGACCCGGGGCTCGATAGTGATGAGCATTTCGTCGACTACGTCGGCGGCCAAACAAGCCGAATAGATCTGTCCGCCACCCAGTAACGCGCACCGGCTGTGCTGTTCGTTCGCCAACCGCTCAATCAATTTCGATGGGGTCTCGTCGGTAAATTCGAGTCTCCCTGCAACAGCATCGGCTTCGAATCGTGAAGGCGTTCGCGTCATCACAATCCGACGTCGATTCAAGGTGAGGTTCGCCATGATGTATCCGCGCGACTCAGCGTACGTGGCTGAACCCATAATCGAAACGTCGCACTCAGCCAGTGCCGATCGAAAATGCGCTTGATCGTCGGGTGAAGCCCAGTTCGCCGCGCCCGGTACAGTGTGTCGCGTCAGGCAACCGTCGATGGAAATGACAGCGATCAACACAACGAGCATTTACCGGAACTCGACATTCACTGTGGTGTAGCCAAGCCCGGTAGCTATTGATCTTAAAAGGGTCTCAGTATTTTCCTCAGCGCGCTGACGAAGTTGACTTTCTGTTGCTGCATCTTTGAGCTGCGTCTCTGCACGAGCCACAAGATCAGGATGCATTGCTGGCGCATCACCGGCCGCACCTCCGAGGCGATCAAGCAGGCCCCGTTCGTGAGACAACACTTTCGACCTGGTTAAATCAATGCGAACATTCGAAATCTGTGCTTGCGGAACGATGATCGTCGCTGTTTTTAACACTTCATCAACCGTGATTGACGTTGCATTCAGCCCGCCAAGGTCGACGGTTCCGGAAGCGCTCCCCTGTGCCAGGTAGATGATTCGTTCGCCCTTCAACGCTGCGGGAACATACTTGGCGTCGTCTTGAATATCGACAACAACCTGAAAGGTTCCAGAGGAACCTTCAACCCGAGCCATATTGGTAAGCGCAGTGATCAGTGCTGGCCCGGTTCTATCTACCTTCTCGGTAGCGAGTGGGTTTTTCAATACCCCTGCGATACGCCAAACCGCGCTAATGACCATTGCACCGATGATCGCAGCGACAATGAGCGACACCACACCAACCGCTCGGCGCGCAGTATGCGTCGTCTCCGGGGTGCGCACAGTCGGAGGGGCCCGATTGGTCGGAGGGGTGTAATTGGTCTGAGAGGCATCAGGGGTTGGAGATGACATCCCTCTCAGCATGCCACTTCCACTCTCGATGGGCGCTAAGCGCCTCTTGGCGGTCTCCTCAGCCGGTAGTCTCACTGGGCGATGAATCAGACCTATTGGATAGAAACACTTGGCTGCCCCAAGAATCAGGTCGATTCAGACAAGTTAGTTGGCACTCTATTGGCCGACGGAATGACTGCAGCCACATCAGCCGATGGTGCCGATCTCGTTGTAGTGAACACCTGTGCCTTTATTGAAGCGGCCCGTCAAGAGTCAATAGACACGGTGCTTGCCCTCTCTGACGGCCGAAAAGAGGGTGCTCGCGTGGTGGTTACCGGTTGTATGGCCGAGCGATATGGCGACGAATTGGCTGAGGCCCTTCCTGAAGTTGACCGGGTAGCCGGCTTCGGCGTACCGGTGACGCTTGGAACTAAGCCTGGCCCAGCAGTTCCTGACATGGATTTGCTGAACCTTCCTCGGCCGAAAAGTGCGACCCCGTGGGCATATGTCAAAATCGCTGAAGGGTGCGACCGTAGCTGCGGATTTTGTGCGATCCCTTCGTTTCGAGGCCCACAACGAAGTCGTGACCCTGAATCAATTGTGATCGAAGCTGAGCTGTTGGGTGCCAAGGAAATTGTGCTGGTCGCGCAAGATCTTGCTTCATACGGAAAGGATCGCCCCGGAGAGCTTGGTGCCGGTTCGATCGTCGATTTGGTGAAGCGGGTGTCGGCGAAGGTCGAACGAACTCGACTTCTGTATCTGTACCCATCCGATCTTTCTGATGAGCTCATTGACGTAATCATCTCAACCGGCGTGTCGTACTTTGACCTGTCGTTGCAACACGTCTCGAAGCCGCTCCTTCGTCGGATGCGTCGTTGGGGTGACGGTGATCGTTTCTTGCGGCGGATTGAAGACATTCGTGGGCGCGACCCCGAGTCGGCGTTCCGTAGCAATTTCATCGTCGGGTACCCGGGTGAAACCGAGGAAGACCATGACCAACTGCTTCGATTCGTTCGTGAGGCGCAACTTGACTGGTGTGGGTTCTTTGAGTACTCTCCGGAAGAAGGCACGTACGCGTACGACCTTGATAGTGCGGTGAGTCGACCACTGATGCGGGAACGGCTGACGGAGTTGACTGAACTTCAAGATGGCATCACAGCCCGGCGACGCGATGCGCTCATCGGTAAACACATCGAGGTCCTGGTCGATTCGGTTGGTGCGGGCCGTTCGCATAGAGAAGCCCCAGAAATCGATGGTGTGGTACACCTTCCGCTCGATCTACCGGTTGGCTCTTTTGCGACGGTTCGGGTGGTTGCCGCCGAGGGTCCTGATCTCACCGCTGAGGCCGTGTGACGAAGTTCGTCAAACCGCCCCGGGTTCCTCGGTATGCGCCGACGAAGATTTTGACCCCGGCAAACGGCATCACCGTCGCCCGAATGTTGGTCACGCCGGTCATGCTTCTGTTGTTGGCTCGTCGTGACTTCGACGTCGCAACGTTTCTCCTCTGGATAGTGGCCTGCCTCAGCGACGGTATCGATGGTTGGCTGGCCCGGCGATTCGGAACAACTTCGTCAGGTGCGTTTCTCGACCCGCTCGCTGACAAGTTTCTGGTGATCGGTGCACTCGTTGTATTGGTATGGAAGCAGGCGTTCTGGTGGCCGCCCGTTGTCGTGATTGTGATCCGTGAAGTGTGGATTTCGGTGTATCGATCGAGGATAGCGAAGCGAGGGATATCGCTTCCGGCCCGAACCCTTGCGAAGTGGAAGACGCTTGTGCAGCAACTTGCCGTTGCGTTCGCCTGTCTTCCGTGGGTGGGCCGAGAATGGCCGCTATTGGCAAACCTCACCCTGTTAATAGCCACCGTGTTGACGGTGTACTCGGGGCTGCTGTATTTCTCTGATGCGAAACAAGGAAAATCAGGACAACCAAGTTCGGTCCGCATCGACCACTAGCGAATACCCGGTCAGTAGCGAGTACCCGCTGCTAGCGAAAAACTATTTCTTTTTGACGGCCTTTGGTGGCGTGTACCGCTTCGACTGCGACGCATAGGCCCGCCCTAAGGCGTCTTCTTTGGCGGCAACCGGCTTTCCTTTTGCCGCCCGTTTCTCGGCAAAGGGGTCAGCAAAATCGCCCTTGGCGGCACGTTCAGACATCAGCTTGTCTCGTGAGCGCTTCATTGCGAACGTGAGGTACATCGTGAAGCCCAGAAAGGGGTAAGCAAGAATTGCCCAGCTACGCCCGTATCCGGGCCACAGGGCGCACCCAACGGCACCAAGGGTCACGCCAAGACGGTTCGTAAACCGGCCGAGTCCGGCGAGAAATAGGGCCAGCGCTACGCCAAGGCCAAGCCATACTGGCTCACGATCAATCAACCCGTCGCCGACTGTCCGGAAGAGGAACGCACCAACCGCAAAGGCTGCCAACCCGTAAGTGATGTAACGCTCGCGTTCCGTTAGGCGATTCGTCGACTTCATTTCTTCGGGCCGTAAGCGAACCCTGGGCTTAGCGACCCGGGATGTTTTGACGGCTTTGGCTGCTTTGGGGGTGGATGAGCGGGAAAGTAAACCCATGGCTTCACCCTACAGGCCTTCGGGGGGCATTCCTTGAGGCAGGATGTGCGAGTGAATTGTGAAGTGGTGGCCATCGGAACCGAGTTACTCCTCGGGCAGATCGTCGATACCAATTCGTCGTGGATGGGTGAGCAACTGGCGGCGTTCGGAATCGACTCGTTGATGCAGACGAAGGTTGGTGACAACCAGGCACGTATTGTTGCGGCGATTGACGCTGCGTTGGAACGTTCTGATGCCATCATTTGTTGCGGTGGTCTTGGGCCAACGCAAGATGACATCACTCGTGATGCGATCGCCGAGGTGCTCGGGGTTCGAGTTGAACGTGACCCCGAAATGATTGAAGAAATTTCGGCAATGTTTCGATCTCGCAATCGCGAAATGCCAGTCACGAACTGTCGTCAAGCCGAGCGTCCGTTCGGCGCAAAGTGGATACACAACGATCGCGGTACCGCCCCCGGACTGATTTGTGAAGTGAACCGAAACGGCATCAACAAGGTTATCTATGCCGTTCCTGGTGTGCCGCACGAGATGCAGGCCATGCTTTACCGCATAGTGCTTCCCGACCTGGTCAGGCGATCAGGAACTTCAGCCGTTATCGCTTCACGGGTGTTACGTACCTGGGGTATGTCTGAGGCCGGCATCGGTGAAATGGTCGGCCCCCGCCTTGAGGCACTCAACGAGCCTGATGCACCACCAGCCACAGTTGCCTTTTTGGCCAGCGGAATGGAAGGAATCAAAGTTCGAATCACCGCGAAGGCCGCTAACGACGTCGAAGTTCAACGAGTTCTTGATGGTGAAGAAAAAGAGCTACGTGCGCTTATTGGTGACTATGTGTTCGGAGTCGACGATGAAAACATGGAACGTGTTGTTGCCCGTCTTTTGACTGAACGCGATCTTACTCTTGGCGTTGCTGAATCGGTGACGGGTGGGTTGATAGCGTCGCGGTTGGTGGCTGTTCCTGGTGCTTCGCATTGGTTCCGCGGTGGCGTCGTTGCCTATGCATCTGAAGTCAAATTTTCGTTGCTTGATGTGCCCGTTGGGCCGGTCGTAAGTGAGGCGGCTGCGGCCGCAATGGCGACTGGTGTTCGAAAACAAACCGGTGCCAATGTTGGCCTATCGGTGACCGGCGTCGCAGGTCCCGATGAACAAGATGGTCAATCGGTCGGTACGGCATTCATTGGCATCAGCGGGTTCGGTAGTGATGCAGAGGTAACCCAGGTTCACCTACCCGGAGATCGTGAACGAGTGCGCCAATACGTTGCCATCTCGGCGCTCAACCTGCTGAGGCAGCGCCTGCTCGGATACCACAAATGAGTAAGCCTGATGTAGTTCGAGTCAGTCTGCTGTTGTTTGCGGGGTCAGCGTTGGCGCTGTTGAACGGTTCTTCAACTTTGGTGGTCGCCGCAACAAAACCGACCGCTGGGGTCTTGGTACAGGATCGCTCGCTGAGCGAAATCTCGGGCTGTGGAGTGAGCAGTATAAATCCGGGAGTCATCTGGGTGCATAACGACTCTGGTGATGCAGCGCAGGCCTACGCCGTGAGTTCAACAACGGGAAAGACTGTCCTGACGGCATCACTTTCCGGTGTTGAAGCAACCGATATTGAAGACATGGCTCTGTATAACGGAAAGCTGTATCTGGCCGACATCGGCGACAACGCAGGCAAGCGAAAATCTGTTCGCATACAGAGTTTTGCCGAACCGAAAGTACCCGGCAGCAAGAAGAAAACTTCCGTAAAGGTAACCGCTCAAACTCGTACGCTTACGTACGAAGATGGCCCCCACGATGCCGAAGCCTTTTTTATAGATACCGACGGCACAATGGTGATTGTCACTAAGTCGATCGGCCGCGTGTACCGTGCCGGTGCCGACGACGTATTGAAGCCGGTTGCCTCGCTCAATATTCCACTGGTTACCGGTGCAGATCGGTCAACCGATGGTAAGTCAGTACTGATTCGCACGTACATCACGATTCTTCGATATGACCGATCTGGCGATGGCCCGTTCGATGCAGTGTGGAAGGCCAAACCAACCGCGGTCGTCGGGCCATTTCTTGCGCAGGCTGAAGCTGTTTGCATTGAACCTGGCAACAAGGCTGCTTGGACGATGTCAGAAGGTCAAGGCGGCGCTGTTCTCATGTACCGGCTGCCGTTGTAGCCAGTCAGTTGCCCGGCCACGGCTTCGAGCCATCGGCACCAGCACACTTACGTTTCACCTGCGAGATAATTCGTTGTTGCGAGCTCAAATCGTTGATGGAAGCAGCCCATCCGTTTGCGTCGAGGCGATGTGGATGAAAGATCGTGTCGATGAGCTTGTCGCCGTCGAAACGTAACTCCAAGATACCGGTGTCGGCGGTGATCCCGCTTCTCGGTGACCAAATGAAGTTGCCCATTGAATAGGCAATCACGCCGTCACCATCGGCGACGATTGGTTGCAATACATGTGGGTGAGCTCCGACAACCGCCGTGGCCCCGGCTTCGCGCAGCCGCTTCGCTGTGGCGATCTGTACGTCGGTAGGGCAAGACATTCGTTCTTGGCCCCAGTGCATCATGACCAACACCACGTCGTTCGTGGCCTTGGCTTGTTGGACGGCCGCCAGTAGATGCTCGGTGGCTTTGTCTATCGTGTGTTTCCCCGCGGAGGCGACACCGGGACGCGTCGGCGTCGCCACCCATTTCGGGCTCGGAATGACCTGGCTTGCCCCGAATACTGCGACCCTGATGTTTCCGATGATGTGAATCGATGGTGTGACGGCAGCAGCAAGGTTGACGCCTGCCCCTACGGGATCAATCCCCGCATCGGTCAGCGCATCGATGGTGTCGAGCATGCCCTGATCGCCCATATCGAGCGAGTGATTGTTTGCCAGTGAACCAACATCAACCCCTGCGTCGGCCATGAGTTGGGCAAACCGGGGAGGGGAATTGAAGTTGAACTCTTTCGATTCTTTGGTCGTCGAGTTAGTGATCGCAGTTTCAACATTGACAATAGCGAGCGACGCGGTATCGAGCTTCGGGAAGAGCCGGGCGAACGGTGACACCTTGTCGGCAATTTTTCGGGTGAGTAGCGAATCACCGGCGAAGTAGACATTCCAGGTAGACGCCCCCGAAGTCGTTCCATCCGGGGTTGTGATTCCAGGTGTGGTCGTGGTTGCAGATGTGGTCGTGGTTCCAGCCGGGTCACGAGTTCCTGCCGGACTAGGCGTTGGGAGAGGGCTGATCGCCAGCACAGAACCAGCCGGTTGCGCGGCACCTAGATAGGAAAGTCCACCAACAGTAACGAGCGCGAGAAGGCCACCTAAGGAGGACCGCACACGGCGCGACTGGGAAGTGGCCACCGGATAACGGTACTGGAAGTGGTCTTGTTGGCCACGGATGTTGCGGTTGTGAGATCAAAAACAAACTTTACGGGCAGACGGTAGACAGCGAACGAGTGTTCGTGTACAGTTCGTTTTGAAAATACATCGCTGTAATTCCGGTGCCTCTCGGTTTTCTGTCATACCCCCTCCGTATGGTGATGGGGTAAGCAAAAACCAAAGCCTGCCGGTCTGTCTGGCAGCACCAAACCTTAAGAAAGAGAGATTCGTCATGGAGCGTGAAAAGGCCCTCGAAATGGCACTCGGCCAAATCGAAAAGCAGTTCGGTAAGGGGTCCATCATGCGAATGGGCGACAACACAACGATGAAAATCGATGTGGTGTCAACCGGTGCATTAGCGCTCGACCTTGCCCTTGGCATCGGCGGTTTGCCCCGAGGTCGAATCACCGAGATCTACGGTCCTGAATCTTCAGGGAAGTCGACGCTTGCCATGCACGTTGTCGCCGAGGCGCAACGCAATGGTGGCACCTGTGCTTATATCGACGCCGAGCATGCAATGGACCCAATTTATGCTAGGGCGATTGGTGTCGATGTCGACAAGCTCTTCATCTCGCAGCCAGACACAGGCGAACAGGCCCTCGAAATTTGCGACATGCTCGTTCGCTCAGGGGCTGTTGACGTTGTGGTCATCGACTCGGTCGCTGCACTCACACCGAAGGCTGAAATCGAAGGCGAAATGGGTGACACCTTCGTTGGGTTGCAAGCCCGTCTCATGAGCCAGGCGCTTCGTAAGCTCACCGGGTCAATCAACCGAACCAACACCATCGTGATCTTCATCAACCAATTGCGAGAAAAAATTGGCGTGATGTTCGGATCACCTGAAACAACACCGGGTGGGCGAGCACTGAAGTTCTATTCGTCGGTTCGTCTCGATATCCGCCGAATCGAAGCCATTAAAGATGGTGCCGAGGCTACGGGTAATCGTACCCGGGTGAAGGTCGTCAAGAACAAAGTTGCGCCGCCGTTCAAGCAGGCCGAGTTTGACATCATGTACGGCAAGGGCATTTCACGTGAGGGCTCATTGCTCGATGTGGGTGTCGAGTGTGCAGTAATCAAAAAGTCAGGCGCATGGTTCACGTACGAAGGTGAACAACTGGGACAGGGTCGCGAGAAAGCAAAAGACTTCTTGACGAACAACCCCGAACTCATGATGGAAATCACTGAAAAGGTGAAAGACCGGATTGGCATCAATAAGGTTGATGACCTTGGAGCCCTTGCCGAACTTGACGATGAGCCCATTAGCCTCGACTGAGAAATCGTCTGGGCGGGTAATTTCAAAGAATTGTTGAATTACCCCTCAACCTCACGCCACCACCAGACGAAGTACTAAGTGTGGTGGCAAGACCTTGGCCGCACTGATCGAAAGATCGGTGCGGCCGGTCCTTTTTCTCAGCCTGTTTCCCTGCGAGTTAGCCGGTGTAACGTCCGCTTACATTTCGAGCGCACTCGTTAATGCACGCAACATCAGTGCTGGGTCTTGCGCACCGCACAGCTCGCGAGCCGAATGCATCGACAGCATGGCAGCGCCAATATCGACGGTGTCGATGCCGAGACGTGTCGCAGTGATCGGCCCGATTGTCGACCCGCATGCAACTGAGTTGCGCGAAACAAATCGTTGCAGCGGTACCTCAACCCGGTCGCAGGCGGCCTGAAACAGAGCCGCCGTGCGGGCGCTGGTGGCATATCGTTGGTTGGCGTTGACTTTGAGTACCGGCCCGCCATTCGGAAGCGGGCGGTGACCTGGTTCATGTCGATCTGCGTAGTTAGGGTGCACTGCATGGGCCATATCTGACGAAAGACATGTTGATCGTGCATACATCACGGCCTGATCATCAATACTCAACTCTTGAAGTGCGCCAAGGCGACCCAGAACCCGTTCCAAGAGGGGGCCCGCTGCGCCCGTGGTCGACGACGACCCAACCTCTTCGTGATCGAAGAGAGCAGTCACACAGGCATTGTCGGTGTCGGCTGCGATTAACGCGGTGACCGCCGCCCAGCACGAGAACTGGTTATCGATACGCGCGCTTGCTAAAAATTCATTGTCGATTCCGAGAAGCGCAGCGGGGGTGAGGTCATGCAACATCAGGTCGAGCGCTGCAATGGCACCATCGGTCCCGAGCTGAGTGGCCAAGCCGCACTCAGAAACAATGAACTCACATAATGCGCCTTCAGATGTTGTGCCCAACCCTGAAATTGGAAGCAGGTGTAGTTGTTTGTCGAGCACGAGGCCCTTTTCGTTTACCTCTCGGTCAAGATGAATTGCCAGCTGAGCAACCCGTGCGATTGGCCGATCAATGCGAACAAGATGTGAACTTCCGTCGGTGAGTAACACTCGACCAGAGAGGCCAAGATCGCGATCAAGCCACGAATTGTTTAACGCCCCGCCGTACACCTCGATTCCTAATTGGCGATAGCCATTGGCCGAAACATCAGGGAGCGGTTTGACCCGCAGATTCGGAGAATCGGTATGTGCACCTATTATTCGCCAGCCTGTTTCCGATGCGAAATTGGCACCAACCCACGCAATGATGGCACCGTCACGCGCAACGTAACATGCACCATTGACCACCTCCGGTGACCAAGGTTCGTCTTCGCTCAGCGATGTAAACCCGGCAGCCTCCAAGCGCTGAACCGCCTCGCTCACCGCGTGGAACGGGGACGGCGAAGCATCGAGATACTTCATGAGGTCGAGGCAGATCTCGCGGGTTGCACTCTGGTCTGTGCCCTGTGTCTGACCGGTCGTTGTGTCGGGGCCTAACTCACTATTTGTTTCGTTCACTTGGCCATTCTCGTCGTTTCGCCACTACGGTCAAGTGATGCGTACCTTTCCGAACCTCTATATCGATGGCGCCTGGCGCTCTTCAACGTCTTCGACATCCATTGATGTCATTGATGCCCATACCGAACAGGTCATGGGAACCATCCCAGAAGGAACATCCGGCGACGTTGACGCTGCTGTTGCTGCGGCCAAGGCAGCGTTTCCAGCCTGGTCACAGACGTCGGTTGACGAGCGAGCAAAATACTGCGAACGAATCGCCGAAGCTTTGAGCGCCCGGATCCCTGAAATCGCTGAACTTATCGCTGGCGAGGTTGGAATGCCCCAGGGCATGGCGGCCATGATTCAAGCAGGCCTTCCCGCTAATGAGTGGAAAGTAACAGCGCAACTTCTGAGCGAAGTGAAGTTCGAAGAACAGGTCGGAAATTCGTTGGTCGTGCGTGAACCAGTTGGTGTCGTTGGCGCTATTACGCCGTGGAACTATCCTCTGTACCAAATCGTGCTGAAAGTTGCCCCCGCCTTAGCTACCGGTAACACCGTTGTGTTGAAGCCTTCCGAGGTAGCACCTCTAAATGCTTTCATTCTTGCCGAGGTGATTCACGAAGTTGGGCTTCCGGCTGGCGTGTTTAACCTGGTTTCCGGTGTTGGCCCTGTGGTTGGTGAAGCCATCGCAAAACACCCTGACGTTGACATGGTGTCGTTTACCGGTTCGACCAGGGCCGGGCGTCGGGTCATGCAACTCGGCGCAGAATCAATCAAACGCGTCACCCTCGAACTCGGCGGCAAAAGTGCCAACGTCATCCTTGACGACATTTCGGCTGAAGAACTTCCGAAGGTCGTGGGTAAGGGTCTCGGTGCTTGCTTCCTCAATTCGGGCCAAACCTGTTCGGCCCTTACCCGCCTGTTGGTGCCAGCTGCTCAACACGACGCCGTTGTGGCCATTATTGCCGAGCAGCTTCCCGGCTGGACCATTGGCGACCCGAAGGGCGGAGCCGCCAAGCTCGGGCCAGTCATCTCGGCAGCGCAACGCGACCGGGTGCGTTCCTACATCACGACCGGCCTCGATGAAGGGGCGACCCTCGTTGGCGGCGGTGCAGATGCCCCTGATGATCAGCCCCACGGGTATTACGTCAAACCAACCGTCTTGGCGAACGTCACGCCCACCATGACCGTCGCCCAAGAAGAAATCTTCGGCCCGGTACTCGTCGTCATGCCCTACGCCGACGAAGCAGATGCCCTCGCCATCGCTAATGGAACCCCCTACGGTCTTGCTGGCGGTGTGTGGTCGAGCGACCCCGAACGGGCAAAACAATTCGCCCGACGTATGCGAACGGGTCAGGTTGAAGTAAACGGCGGAGGATTCAATGTGTTGGCCCCATTCGGTGGCTACAAGCAATCGGGAAACGGGCGCGAACGCGGTGCCCACGGCCTTCTAGAATTCTTAGAAACCAAATCAATGCAACTGTAACTACAGCGGCAATTTATCTGGGGTTGGCTGGCGGCAAACGTTGCCAGCGCACCCGTACCTTCTTGATGACCTCGCGACCTACTCATCTCCCGAACCCCGATGCCCCCGATGGCCCCGGTGCCCAGCTGCCTCGGGGCGCTCTCTTCGTTGACGTTGCTCAGGGCCTGCGAAGCGCAGCGAAACTTTCCCCCGAAGTAGTTGCCGTCATCGACGGAGAGACCACCTGGACCTATAGCGAACTGGTCGACAAGATCGATGCGTTGGCCTCGGTCTTGCAGCAACTTGGTGTCGTCCAAGGGGGGCGGGTTGGCCTGCACATACGGCGCTCAGCAGCGAACCTTGCCGCACTTCACGCGGTTCTTCGGGTAGGCGCTGCGTATGTGCCGCTCGACATCAACCTTCCGAATGTTCGACGGTCGTTGTTGATCGAAGATACGACGCCCGCAATTATCATTGTTGACGACGATCGCCTCGACGAGTGGCTGAGCGAACAGCCGAATACCCCGGAGTGCGTGGTCGTAACCGTCTCAACTGCGGGAGAGGCCAAACGCTGTGTCGATTCGAACGGCCCCAAGATCACGACAACACCACGACCGAAAGCAGTGACCGAACCTCGAATAGAACCCCAAGATTTGGCGTACATCATTCATACGTCTGGTTCTACCGGGCGACCAAAGGGTGTTGCGATCACTCACGCGAACCTCCGCACGTTTGTCGATAGTTTTGATGAGGCGGTTCGACCCCCGCACAACGGACGCTGGTTATGGATGACCCCGTTGTCGTTTGACCCGTCGGTTGTCGAAGTGATGTGGACGCTGCTTCACGGTGCAACGATTGTTATTGCCCCCGATGACGTGTTGGGTGCCGATGTCGGAAGCCTTATTCGTCATCATTCGGTGACACATCTTCAATGCACCCCAACGCGAGCGCACCTGTTACTGGCTGACCCGTCTGACCGAGCTGCACTCGGGTCGCTACGTCAGCTATTCATTGGTGGTGAAGTGCTACGCCCACCGCTGGCCGATTCGTTGTTGGCAACGGGTCTTGGTCGACTCACAAATCTTTACGGACCCACCGAAACAACCGTATGGGCATTTAGTTATGACGTGCATCGCGACGAGGCACCCCCGATACCCATCGGGTCACCTTTGGCAGATACGACTGCACTCGTCGTAGACGGCGATATGAACCGAGTTGGTGACGGGATTGAAGGCGAACTGATTCTGCTCGGAAACGACGTGTCTCCTGGCTACTACGGTCGGCCAGACATCACTGCACAACACTTTCTAGCTATTGATATCGATCGAGTAAGTAGAAGTGCTTACCGAACCGGAGACCTAGTTCGACGAGCCCCAAATGGCGTGTTTACCTTTCACGGGCGCAGCGATGATCAAGTCAAATTGCGTGGCGTTCGTATCGAACTTGGTGAAGTCGAATCGACACTAGAAGCTCATCGCAACGTGCAACGCGCTGCTGTCATTGTGACCGAACTTGTTACCGAACTCGGTGCAGCAGTCGACTCGCGACTCGTTGCTTTTGTCGTTGGCTCTGCCGAGGGGCTGGTTGATGGTTCGGCCGTGAAGGCATGGGTGGCAGAGCGTCTGAGCGGCCCGATGGTACCTACGTCGGTGGTTGTGGTCGATTCGCTTCCGATGACGTCATCGGGAAAAATTGACAGGGCGGCACTTCGAATGCTGGTTGTCGAAACCCCACCACCACCGGTACCAGCGATGAGCAGATCTGGTTCCTTGACGAATTCAATGGGTGCTTTCGATGTCGCAACAGATATGAGTCTC
Source organism: Acidimicrobiia bacterium (assembly GCA_031430595.1). Lineage (GTDB taxonomy): Bacteria > Actinomycetota > Acidimicrobiia > Acidimicrobiales > JANYDT01 > JANNBN01. The sequence continues at coordinate 116,938 of JANPBU010000040.1, read as the reverse complement.
GTGCTCGGGCACCCGCTCGAAGTCGATGACGATTTCTTTGATCATGGTGGACATTCGCTACTGGCGATAGAGCTATTTGCGCGCATACGATCTCGAACAGGCCAACGGTTTCCTCTTCGGCTACTGGTTGACAGTTCGACGCCGCGAAAACTTGCTGAAAGCATCGCTACCCAGACTCGGCTCGACGCCACTGTCGTTGTTCCGTTTGGGCTTGCCTCAGAGGCTCAACCCATTCTTTGGATAGTTCACGGTGCCGGTGGAAACGTGTTGGCGTTTCGCGATCTTGCCAAACAACTTTCGCGTGAATGGGCGGTCGTAGGTATTCAGGCCATGGGCGTAGACCCCGCCCATGAACCCGACGAAACGATGCAAGCAATGGTCGAGCGCTACGTTGAGGCGATCCGTCGGTCGCAACCTGATGGTCCGTATCTGTTGGGTGGTTACTCGGACGGCGGGTACATCGCATCACATATCGCTGCCCATATGGTGGGTGAGGGAGCGAAGGTTGGGCCACTTATGTTGATCGATGCATTTATTGGGTCAGCAATCCCACACGGTTTTGATCGAATCAAACAGGTCCATGCTTCGTGGACGAACCGAATGGGACAGCCCACCGGAACTTGGATATCATCGAGTTGGAAGGCGTGGCGTCGTCGCCATACTGACGGTGCACGCGACCACGATGTTGCCCTGCGTTCGGCCGAGCTTGGGTACGCCGATTTGTTTGACGTCATCGACCGGGCCTGTCGAACGGCCGACCCAGTTCGACCCGTTGTGGCCATTGATTCGGTGGTGTTTCGAGCCAGCGAAGCGAACCCGGTCATGCGACGCAACTACACCTGGATGTCTGAGCTGGGTGGTCGTTCGCGAATTACCTTTGCTGCAGGTGACCACCACTCGATACTACGGCCGCCGAACGTAGCAGCACTTGGTGAATCAATTAGCGAAGCTCTTCGCGACTGGCGTTAATGAGACGCAGGTCGGCCTTCATCACTTTGCCAAGCGCATTGCGAGGGAAGTCATCAACCACCACAATGCGTTTCGGGGTTTGGTAGTTCGCAAGGTTGCTACGGCAAAACGCTGACAGTTCGTCTACATCGATTGTTCGCCCAGGTTTCGCTATAACGAACGCGACTACCGTTTCGCCCCATTCATCGCTGGGTTCGCCAACAACTGCGCAATCGAAAACAACCATATGTGTACGGATTACCTCTTCGACGTCGTTCGGGTACACGTTGTAGCCGCCAGAGATGACGAGGTCTTTTGAACGACCAACGATTGAAAGGTACCCGTCATGATCAACTCGACCAAGATCACCAGTGGCGAACCATCCGTCGACTAGCCCGTTTGAGGCGTTCGGTTGTCCGCTGGCAAGGTATCCGCCAAATACGTTCGGACCACGAACCTCGATTTCGCCAATCCCATCTTTGGTGCCTTCCGTTGAGTACTGTGTAAGGCGCACCTCTACACCCGGAAGGGGTAGTCCGACGGCTCCTGGGCAGCGGTTTCCTTCGTACGGGTTCGACGTGAGCATGACGGTCTCGGTCATCCCATATCTCTCGATGATGTGCTGCCCCCCACGTTCGGCCAAACCGTTCCACACGGTTGCGGCAAGCGGCGCTGAACCAGAGACGCACAGTCGAAGCTTGCCAAGTTCGGCGACCCTCGTCGAGGCGAGGATGCGAACCCACATAGTAGGTACACCGAACATCAACGTTGCGTCGTGCTGCGCGATGGCATCGAAAACACCTTCAACGGAAAATGATGGCAACACAACGGCCGAGGCACCTGCGAGAAGGGTTCCGTGTACGCCAACGCCAAGGCCATGCATATGAAAGAGCGGCAGGCTCAGTACTAATCGATCAGTAGGGGTCCATGACCATGCTGTGACGAGAGCCTGCGCGCTCGCGAGCAAGTTTCCGTGAGAGAGTACGGCACCCTTCGGGCGGCCGGTGGTTCCGCTAGTGAAAAGCAACATAGCCGGATAGTCTGTGCGCAGAAGAGTGTTGCGGTGTTCGATTTGTTGGTGGGCTTGTGGTGTTTCTTGCGGCAGCAATTCAAGTCGTAGATCGGTCGAGGGAACACCGTCGAATTCCGCTGAATCGACCCGATCAGAGACGAACAGTTTCGCATGTGCCTCGGCGAGAATATTTTTGACTTCCTTATCGGTGAATGCCGTGTTGATAGGCACCACGGTCAAACCAGCTCGCATCGCGGCGATATGTAACACAATCAAATCGACACACGGAAGACAACTCATTGCGATGCGGTCGGCCGCCTTCAGCCCGAAGGCGATGAGCCGTAAGGCAACTTGCTTACTCTGCCTGTCGAGATCGCGGGCGGTTAACCATCCCGTGTTCTGATTGGTTGCGTCGCCCACACCAAGCAGTATCGGTTGATCGGGATGTGCGCCCCATCGGGCAATCCATGCGTGCACCAATGATTGTTGGGCGACCAAATCGCTGGCCGTACCTGTAAAGCCATGGGTCGCCCACGCCCGCTGATGGTCAAGCACGATATGACCAAACGAGTCGCCCTCGGTCATCGAGCTGGTGACCAGTTGCTTTGGTTACCCCACGGCGCAAGCGTTGGAAGTGGCGGAAGCGCTGTGAGTGTTGCAGGATGCGACCGGTCAAGTAGCCAACCGAGTAGCTGTCGTCTCGTCACATGGGTGGCTGGAAGTTGTTCAGCCCCTGGCGTTGCGAAGTGAGCGCCCTGTTCGTCGATGATGTGAACCGGTTGTTCGGTTCGCCGTTCAACGGTCGCAAATTGGGTCACAACATCGTTGTCAACAAACACCGACGACCAACCGTCGACGGTACGTTGTCGAAGGCCACAATCAATTGAATGCACCTCTACCTCGCGAAGCCGACGCATGAGCACTGTGTTGAGCTCGAATTCGGGAAGCCCCGACGCCGTTGCAGCGAACGTAACCAACATCTCGTGCGAATGGTCAGCGTGAAGAAGAACTGCCCACGCTTGTTCCATTTCACTGAGTTCGGAGTTGATCAGCATCGCAATCTCCGCGGGTGAACTGGGCGCGTAACGTTCGATCTCTGAGTTTCGAGCCTCGACCGACTCATACATGTATGCGGGCGTACCAGTTAACGCCGCTTTGGCGACTGTGGTGAATGCTCGTGCATTCATGGCGAGGTGCGCAATCACATGCCCGACGGTCCAGCCGTCAAGACTGCTAGGTGAACGCAACTCGACATCGGTAAGTGCATCAACGAACGCCTGAAGGCGGCGATGAGCCTCGGAGACGGTTTCGAGGGTGACGGCTGGTTGATCCATGCCGATGACTGTAGCGACGAACCGTTGGCGCGAATGACGGCGAGCCTCGACTTCAAACGAGATTGCCAGATAGGCGTCGTGGTGCGAGAGACCTCTGCGGCGAGCCGACATGTATTCACCCACGTATCGGGTCGCGAATCGCCGATAGCCAAGCCGTTTCCATTGGTCGATGTGGGTGAGTTCGTGGCGTAAGAGTTGCTCGAACCCGCTACTTGTAGCGGCTGATTTTCTGACGATGATCACCCGGCCGAGGGTGATGGCATCGGCCTGTCTCGGAACCGGCCCGCCGACCCAAAGTCGGAACCCCTTGCCGGGCCGCTTGCCCCGTTTACTGCCGGATCGAGACGGTGGCCGTTCCAGGTGTGGTGATTTTTCCATCGGCAGATTCGGTCCATAGTTCGAGGTCGACAAAACGTTCGGATCCTTCCTCTCGTAGCGCTGTCACTTTACCCTTCACGAGGAACGTTTGGCCGCGCATATCCATGCCCCGATACTGACATCCAATCGTCACAATATGGCCGCTGTGCCCAAGCCAGTTTGAGACACACTCGCCGAGCGCTGCGTACTTCATACGCCCGTGAACGATGTTGTCACCAAGGATCTTTGCTTGCGGAAAGTCCGAGTCGTAATGCAACGGGTTGAAGTCACCTGCCCCCGCTGCGTATTGCACCAGGTTGATTCGGTTCGGTGTTTTGGTGAGGGCCGGAAGTTCGTCGCCAACTGAAATCTCTGCAAACGTCAACATGTCAGTACCAAATGCTTTGGCCAACAATAGTGGCAACCGTTGATCCGTTGGTGTCGCGATAGGTCTGTTTGCTTGAAACAACGAGCATCCGGCCCAACGACCGTGACTCTTTTACTTCGAGGTCGCTAACCTGAGTGGTGAACATCAGCGTATCGCCAGCAACCGGTATGCGAGCATACGAAATGGTTGTACCGCCGTCAAGCACATTTGGAAGACCATGGTTGAGGCGAGGCCCACCGCTTTGAATCGGTTGACCATATGTTGCGTCACTTTTTCCCGGAATGAAAATAGGTATGCCCATATAGGTGGGCGGTGCAGGAAGGTTGGCGTATCCTGCCGCTTGCGCCGCACCGACATCGAAGTACACCGGGTCGGTGTACCCAACACCGCGGGCAAACGCTCGAATGCCGGTAGAGGTAAATTCGGTCGGATACGGGGCCGACTCAACCCCGATACTCGATCGCATGTCGTCGGTCAGTTCGAAGTCTGCAGCCATAGGTAGAACCTTGGCCCCACAATGGCGTCGCCGTCAAATCTGATGGGCCTACGATTGCGGGTAATGACGGATCCGTTACGTAGTGAGATCGAAACTTGGTTTGTGAAACGTGGGGTTCCTCATTTCATTGAGGGATACCGAGCCACCACGAACGTTTGGACTCGCTGTGTTCCCGCACTGGTCGGCCTGTGGGCACTTGGGTTCATCATCGAAGTGGGGTTGGCTGAAAACGTGCGATTACTCGCCGTCTTTGGTGCCATCGCCGCCGTTTTCGCGTGCTGGATCATTCCGAATCGGGTGCGTAAACGGCGAAGTTTCGCCCGACCCGATTCGATCGGAACCATCGAAATTCTGTTCTTCGTGCTGTCTCCAGCCATCGTAAGCGTGGTGATCGATCGTGACCTTCAACGGTCGTTACTCAGCGCGGTTGCCGGGGCTGTTTTATTGTCAGGCGTCTACGTGAGTACGAGTTACGGGCTCGTTGCCATCACTCGGTATGTACTGCAACGATTGTCGGCCCAAGCGAAATTGTTGGGAAAGTTGAGTTCCCGAGCGATTCCGTTGCTGTTGCTCATTACAGTCACCATTTTTCTTACCAGTGAAACCTGGCAAATGTCGTCTCGCCTGGTTGGGGCGTCACAGGTGGCGACCTTCGGGCTATTTGTATTGGCTGGCGGGTTGTTCCTTCTCACACGCGTGCCTGGTGAGGTGGCTGCCGTTGAGAGTTTTGACCTTTGGTCAGAAGTGGCCGACCATGTGGCCGGAACACCTGCTGATGTAGTTCATTTGCCTGAAGCTGGTAACCCTCCCGAGCCCGACATGCACCGAGGTCAACGATTGAACCTGGTGGTTATGGCCCTCACGACACAGGCTGTGCAAATCACCTTGGTCGCCTTGGCTGTCTACGCCTTTTTCGTGTTACTCGGCTTGGTAGCCATACCTCCCGCCACCGCTACTGCGTTCATTGGGTCTCCACCTCATGTGCTCGCCTCGCTGCGTTGGGGAGCATCGACGTTTGCGGTCACCACCGAATTGTTGCGGGTGTCGGGGTTTCTTGCTGCCTTTAGCGGTATGGCATTTACGGTGTATCTCGTGACCGACTCGACGTATCGTGCCGAATTTGCGTCAGACGTTTCATCGGAACTTCGCCAGGTGCTTGCGGTTCGAATTGCGTACCTACGCCACCTCGAAACGGTTACCGTCGCTAACGACGCACAGCCAGTAAATCTGCACAAAGCATAGTCGTCGCGCTTACGAAGGCGTGCGGTGCTTCCCACGGAACAAAGTGGCCGCAGTCGCGCAACAGGAATGGGCCAACATGATTCGCGAAAACCAATGCGGCCATACGATCGAAATCGGGGTACAGCACATGATCTGACGGGCCAAAAAGGATGAGGGTTTTGGTATCGGGGTTTGGTCGGAGTGATGGTGGTTCGTATCTTGCCTGTTTCGAGAAGGCTGCTTCGTAAAATCGAAAGCTCGATCGAAGGGTTTGTGAACGTGCAAAAGGTTCTGAATGAAACGCAATTGCCTCGGGGTCGAATGCGCCGGGATGCGCCCAAAACCGAGAACCGTAAAACGTAGAAATGTAGCGAATGCGTTCGGCCTCTGTGCGTAGCTCTTGTGAGAGCGCGTCGGCTTCGAGACCTTGTCGAAAAAAGTAGTCAGATGCTTCCTTCGCTGGTCGTGTCCGAAGGTGAGCCATTGCGACTTTGTCGATTGGGAGGGGAGAATTGAACAACACCATTCGGTCGACAACGTTGGGTGAACGGATCGCCATTTCCTGCACGACGGGTCCGCCGGCATCGCCACCCGCCACTACGTAGCGTTTGTGGCCGAGAGTCAACATCAGTTCGGCGAGGTCAAGGGCCGACGAAACGGTATCGCCAAAATCGCCCGGTTCACTTTCGCCAAACCCCCGTAGATCGGGAACGATCACCTCGAAGCCTGCCCTGACTAGCGGCTCGATGACCCGCCAGAAGATCCGTTTCGATTCGGGCCATCCGTGGGCCAACAGCAAAGGGACGCCGCCAATACCTTCACGTATAAACGCGAGCCGAACTCCACGTATGGGCGCGAACTGGGTTGTGAATTTTGCTGGGTCAATGTCACTTTTGGGGGCTGGTTCGCTCATCGATTCTGACCGTAGCTGACCGAGCCCGCTTCTGGCTTATCGCTTATCGCTTATCGCTTATCGCCATTCAAACTGTTCGGCTGAGCGTGTAAACATTCAGACGATGAGTACACAGATGAACCTTGCACTATTTGTTTTGCGTGTAGCTGCCGGGCTGATGATTTCGATGCATGGCTTTGCTCATATCTGGAAGAAGGGCAAACTCACGATCAAAAACACTGCGGGTTGGTTTGCGTCAATGGGTATGCGCCCCCCGCTAGTGCAGGCATGGTTGGCCTCTGTAACCGAACTTGGCTCTGGTGTTTTACTTGTTTTCGGCCTCTTCACGCCGCTCGCTGCTGCCGGGTTGTTTGGTGTGATGGCTGTTGCGTTTCTCATCGAGCACCGAACCCGAGGTTTCTTCATTTATAACGAGGGTCAGGGCTGGGAGTATGTCGCCATCATCTCCGCTATGGCTGTGACAATCGGCCTGGTTGGCGCCGGTGAGTGGTCGCTCGACAACGTTTTCGAAGTCACTTGGTTCGGCGGCTCGCTCGGTGGATTATGGACGGTGCTTATCGCTGGCGGTGGGGGAGCGCTCGCCCTACTGGCCTGCGCTTGGCGTCCGGTCAAAAAGTAAGAACGAACTCGCACGGTTGGGGCCGGTACTGTTTGAGTCATGCATTTGCTTGTCACCGGCGGCGCCGGATTCATCGGGGCCAACTTCGTTCACTACACCCGCCGACACTTTCCTGATTGGCACATCACGGTGATCGACGCATTGACGAGCGCAGGCAACCTCATGAACCTGCCTCCGGCCGACGAACGTGTGACCTTTGTCGAGGGTGACATCTGCGATGCGGCTCTTGTCGATTCGCTGGTTGAGGCGTGCGACATCGTGGTTCACTTCGCAGCAGAAAGCCACAATGACAATTCGTTCCTTTACCCGTTGGCCTTCGTACAAACGAATGTTATGGGTACATGCGTTCTTCTCGAGGCGTGTCGCAAGTTCACAAAACGGATACATCACATCTCGACTGATGAGGTGTTTGGAGATCTTGAACTTGACGACCCGGCAAAGTTTCTACCCGATACCCGCTACGAACCGTCGAGCTACTACTCGGCGTCGAAAGCAGCAGCCGATCATTTCGTGCGGTCCGCTCATCGCCAGTTCGGATTAGCCGTCACAATTTCGAACTGTTCGAATAACTACGGCCCGTATCAGCACGTAGAAAAGTTCATTCCTCGTCAAATTACCAACATCTTGATGGGGGTAAAGCCAAAGTTGTACGGCAATGGGCTGAACGTGCGCGACTGGATTCATGTCGACGATCACAACTCGGCTGTTCACTCCATTTTGGCTGGTGGTCGCATGGGCGAGACATACCTGATCGGCGCAAATTGCGAACGTAATAACGTTGAGGTGCTTACCACCATGCTTGAACTGATGGATATGCCGGCTGACTTTGTTGAGTTTGTGTCCGATCGACCCGGACACGACCTTCGTTACGCCATTGATGCGACGAAACTCGAAACGGAACTTGGTTGGAAGCCGGTGTACACAAACTTCGGCGACGGCTTAGCCCAAACTGTCGGCTGGTTTCGAGAGCACGAATCTTGGTGGCGTCCGATAAAAGAAGCTACTGAGGCAAAGTACCGCGAACTCGGCCGCTGAGGGCGTTAGAAGCTTGAGCCGGCGCTGCTTAGTGCAGCGATGACAACCAGCACAATGAAGCCGACGATAACAAGCAGAGCAAGAATCGTCCAGATCATCCCGATGATTCGCCCGGCCTGATTGGTGCCTGGTTCCGGCCACCCCGAGGCAAGTGCTTCTTTCTTCACGTTGTTCCCCATGACCCAAGCAACGGGGGCACAGATCGCGCAGAGGATAACGCCAACGAGCGAAAGTACGAGGGTCGTCGTCGCTCGTGAAGAAAAAGGATTCTGGGCCGAAAAGCCTGGTGCGTACCCGTACGGTTGTCCTGGCGGTTGGAAGCCCGGTTGTTGTTGAAACCCCGGTTGTTGTTGGAAACCGGGTGGTGGTTGTTGCCCCCATGAAGGTTGAGCGGGCTGGGGCATGTACTGCGGAACAGGGGGCTGCGTGGCCTGAGGTACCCACGACGTTGCCGGAGCTTCAACGCTTACCGGCGGCGGAACTTGTGATGGCGGTGCCGCTGACGCAAAGTCAGGCGTGGGCTGAGTCCAGGTTAAACCGGCCGACGCATCAGCGATCTCAGAAGTTCCGGCTGGCTCTAAGGGGTCGGGCTGCGGCACAGTTGAATCGGTCACGTGCAAAGGTTAGCGTCGAAGCTCGATGGCCCCCTGCATCACGATGGGAGTCGATCTGGAGTCATTCGGCCGACTTTTCGAAGGCCTTTTACTTATCAGGGTTAATCTGAAATACGAACATACGTTCGATCAAGAGTTGTAGTGTTTACACATGGGAACGGAGTCGCTGAGCGAGCGGGTGGAGGCGTTAGTTGCGGCTGCTGAGTTGGTGGTTCTTGCGCTTACTAACCAGGCTGAACGTGTCGATGGTGATGTGGTGGTTGGGGCTCGTCGTTTGGTTGATGTTGCCGAATTGATATGTACGCGTGCGATTTGTCGATTCGATGACGGTCGCTCGTTTTCCGATGAAGGTCACGTTGATTTGTCGGCATGGTTAGCGGCGAATACCCATGCTCGTAGGTCAGAGGGGTTGACAAGACGGGCGCACGGCAAGGTGCTCGATCAGTTGCCGATGTTCGCTGCAGCTTTTAGTAAAGGTGCTGTTGGTCAGGGCCACTTAAAGGTTCTTTCGTCGGCGGTCACGGCTGAGAGGGTGCCGGTTGCGGTTAAACAGGAAGCAGTGATTGTTGAAGCGGCAGTGTCATTGTCCGTGCATCAGTTTTCTCAGTTCATGAACCATTGGGTTGCGTTATGTGACGACTCGCTAAATGACCCTGATGCAGGCGATGAAGCGTTATTGGTGAAACGGTCGTTGTCGTTGCACGAGTTGGCTGATGGGATGTGGCGGATAAGCGGCGTGCTTGATCCGCTGTCAGGGGAAACCGTTCGAGCGGCTTTGGAGGCTGCGATGCCGAAACGTTGTGAAGGCGACCGCCGTACTGTTCCGCAGCGCCGCCATGATGCCCTGGTCGACGTCTGTGCTGAGTCATTGACGAACAGCGATCGGCCGATTGTGGGCGGTGAGCGACCGAATGTAACGGTGCTTATTAATGCCAACAGCGGGTTGGCCTACACGCCGCAACGGTTTTACTTGTCGAGCATTACCCGCGACATGTTGTTGTGTGACGCGACGGTCACGTCGGTATGGCTGGATACAACGGGGAAACCGTTTGACGTTGGTTCCCCATCGACTGACATTCCGGCGCGAAATCGCAGGGCAGCTATCGCTCGTGATCAGTGCTGTCGATATTTGGGGTGCGGTCGGCCGTCTCGGTGGACTGAGATTCACCATATGACGCACCGTGAACAGGGTGGTAATCACGACGTCAGCAACCTGGTGACCTTATGTAGGTTTCATCACCGTTTCGCCCACAAACACCAACTCACGCTGGAATGGGATAGCGATGGTGTGACCCTCGTGATCCGGTGGCCGAACGGCCAAACCATCCATGCACCGCCAACGCCAAGCGCAACCTTGGTCGCCTAGTCAAGAATCAGAAGTGTCGAAGCTCAAAGACCCTGTTCACCATCATTAGGGCCACGATGCCGTGTCCGCTCCAGGCGAACGTTCGAATCCAATTCGTTGCGACTAAGCGGCGATGGGCACTGCGTTCAAAGCCCGAATTCAATCGATCATGCATGGGCACCGAGAACAGAACGGTCGCTCCGAGGGCCAACGCAAGAAACCCTGCCCCTGAAACTGCCAGACCACGTGACACGCCAAGTGGCGGGCTCAAAAGAATGAGGGCTGCTGTGAGCCCTTCCGTGATCATAAGTGGGCCTACGACTATTGTTGTTCTCCATCGGTGGGCAGACTCGTATGCCTCGAATTGCTCTCCGCCCACCTTGTCGAATAGTGGGTAGTGCACCACTTGAACGAACCAAATGAGGCCAGTCATCGCGAGCGACGCCCCAGCATGGGCGAGAAGTATCCAAGAGGGAAAAGCGGTAAGTGCAAGCACAACTCAGCTTGCCATTACGGCGAACCGCAGTGCTAGCTGAAGGTGGGCTAACGGCGTACCCGCGTGCTAGCGGGCGAGCGTGACAACCACAACGCCGAGCGCCACGACGAGGGTTCCGACGAATTCGCTGCGCTGTCGCTTCTCGTGAAACACCAAGGTTCCGACGATGAATGCGAACACGATGTCGATCTGACCAACCGCCCTCACGATCGCGGCCTTCTGTAAGGTCACACCAATAGCCCAGCCGGCCGAACCGGCGACGCTGAGTAACCCCACGACCGCAGATGATCGCCATTCCCGTCGAATCGCTGCGAATTCGGTTGGGGTTCGGATGGCCAGCCAGGCGCCGTTCATAACAACCTGCATTGAGTTCATGACGGCCAAGGTGAGCAGTGCGCGCACCACCGGCGAGGCCCCAGTGCCGAGAGAGATGCTTGCCCACCGAATGAAGGTGCCCGCAACTGCGAAGCCGGTTCCGGCAGCGATTCCTGCCCACATTCCCACGTCACCGGTTCGAGAAAACAGACCGGCAAGTGCAGAGCGGCTGCCTTTCGTGGCAAGAATCATGATTCCGAAAAGAAGCACGATCATGCCTACCCAAGCCAGCGGTTTGAGACCCTCCGACAACACAACCCCTGAAATCAACGCAACCTGAATGGCTTCCGTTTTTGAATAGACCGTGCCGATAGCGAAGTCGCGTTTGGTGAATGCGGTGATGAGAAAGAACGTTCCGATGATTTGTGCGGCTCCGGCGATGGCTACGCGGAGAAGAAATCCGGTGGAGATCGGTGGAAGGTTGACGCCGAACAACATCATCACTGCAACGGCCCCAAGTGAGAAGGGTGCACCGAATGCGTAACGAATGAAGCCGGCTGCGTTGGTCGACAACCGCCCTTTCAATTGCTGTTGGAGGGCGGTTCGGGCCGTTTGCAGTACCGCAGCGCAAAGCGTGGCGATAAGCCACCCGTTCATCGCGACACCCGTTTTGTCTCACTATATGAACATTGTATTTCGATATGTGAACAATACCCGTGAATCTCGACTTGCTATTGCACGCGATATGACTCTTGACTGCTCAGTCGAGTAGAACACTCTCTTTAGCTTTCCGCCTTACCTTTTCCGCTTCACCCAGTTACCAACCCTTCCAACCGGCCGCATGGCCATGAAACACAGGAGTCAACCCACCGTGAACTTCGCCTTCTCTGAAGAGCAGGAAGAGCTCCGCAAATCTGTACGTCGCTTTCTCGATGAGAAGTCGCCGGTAACAGAAGTGCGTCGTCTGATGGAGACCGATTCCGGCTACGACGAATCTGTCTGGAAACAAATGGGCGAGCAGCTCGGCCTGCAGGGTCTCGCCATCCCCGAAGAATTCGGCGGGTCTGGCTACTCGTACGTCGAACTAGGCATCGTGCTCGAAGAAATGGGCCGATCGTTGATTTGCACCCCGTTCTTCTCGACTGTTGCCCTGGCAGCAAACCTGTTGATGGCCTCGGGTGACCAGGTCGCAAAGGCTGCACACCTTCCTGGCATTGCCGACGGTTCGACTATCGCCACCGTGGCGTTTACCGAAGCAAATGGTAAGTGGACTGAAGATGGCATCACAACCATCGCGGCTAAGTCGGGCGACACTTGGAAGATCTCCGGCGAGAAAATGTTTGTTCTTGATGGTCGGAACGCCAACAAGATGTTGGTTGCCGCAAAGACCGACACCGGAACCTCCATTTTTGCAGTCGATGCCAAAGCCGACGGCGTCACCGTTGTTGCGCTTCCAACGATGGACCAAACCCGCAAGCAAGCCAAGGTCACGTTCGCTATGACCCCCGGTACGCTCGTCGGCGAAGAAGGAAAGGGTTGGAGTTACCTCTCGAAGATGCTCGATTTGGCTGCTGTTGCGTTGTCTGCTGAGCAGGTCGGTGGCGCCCAAAAGGTGCTCGACATGTCGGTTGAATACGCGAAGGTTCGAGTGCAATTCGGTCGGCCAATCGGTTCGTTCCAGGCAATCAAACATAAGTGTGCAGATATGTTGCTTGAGGTCGAATCTGCTAAGTCTGCTTCGTATTATTCATGGTGGGCAGCTGCCGAAGATAACGATGAACTTCCTGTGGTCGCCTCCTTGGCGAAGGCCTACTGCAGTGAGGCCTACTTCCACGCAACCGCCGAAAACATCCAGATTCACGGTGGTATCGGTTTCACATGGGAACACGACGCACATCTGTACTTCAAACGGGCAAAGTCGTCTGAACTGCTGTTCGGTGACCCGACTTACCACCGTGAAGTGCTCGCCACCCGCATCGGTATCTGACCGCACTATCGCGGTACTGCGTTAAATGTAGGAATTCCGGCTTGTAAGCCGGAATTCCTCCAATTAGGGGGAAACGACATGTACGAACAGGGATTTCATCGCCTGGGCGGAAGCGCATTCGCCTGGCTGCAACCAAATGGAAGCTGGGGCTGGAGCAACGCTGGCCTCGTTACCGGCGACGGGGTATCTCTGCTGGTAGACACCCTGTACGACTTGAAATTGACGCAGGCCATGCTTGACGGCTTCGGTGAAATTACCAAAACCGCACCCATTGCAACACTGGTGAATACCCACGCCAACGGCGACCACTGTTACGGAAACGAACTCGTCACCGGGGCCACGATTGTGGCCTCGAAGGCTGCCGCGCACGAGATGACCGATGTTCCGCCGTCAATGATGGCGGCGCTCGCAACGATGCCCGGCGAAACGGGTGATGTGTTTCGTCGATACTTCGGCAGCTTCGACTTTGAGGGCATCACCCTCACATTGCCAACACAAACATTTGAGGGCCACTTGCACCTCGACGTTGGTGGCAAACCGGTTGAGCTCATCGAAGTTGGCCCGGCACACACTATGGGTGACGTCATCGTGCATTCTCCCGACGACGGGGTCGTGTTTACCGGCGACATCTTGTTCATCGGCGGAACCCCCATTGTTTGGGCTGGCCCACTGTTGAACTGGGTGACTGCCTGTGATCGCATTATCGAACTAGGCGCAGCCACCATTGTTCCGGGCCACGGCCCGATCACCAACGCTGACGGCGTCCGGTCGGTTCGCGACTACCTGGCAACAGTCGACGCAGAAGCGGCCAAGCGGCAGGTCGCCGGAATGAATGCGTGGGATGCAGCCCGCGATATCCACCAAGAACTTTGGGGTCGAATACCCACACTTCCGGAATGGAGTGAATTCGGGCGGATCGTCGTGAACGTCGATACTTCGTACCGGTCCCGTGAGCAAGGCCATCAGTCGGCCAATGTGGTCGAACAGTTCCGTCGAATGGCCGTCATTGAGGGGTTTTTGCCCGGATAGTCGGGGTCAGAGGCCCTGAGTGAACAGCGTTTGCGACAACTTCACCCTGATACACGTGACATTCGATACAGTGTCTGCCACGCAACGGTTGTTCTCTTCGAACAACCACCACCTACGGCATATCGCCGTAGGCCCTCACCACCTAGGGGTATACGTGCAGAAGCGCAAGCAGATCGCCGCAGCCGCGGCAATCGCAGTAGTACTTGGCGGGTTCGCCGCAGTTCCGTCGGCCAACGCAGCAGCCAAAAAGAAGGCATGCCCCAAAGGCATGAAGATCGCCTTCTTGGGAGCCCTCTCCGGCGACAACGGTGCGCTTGGAACCAACATGGTTAATGGCGCAGCTATTGCGTTCGAGGAATTCAACAAGGCCAACAAGAATTGCCAAATTGAGTTCAACAAGAAGGGCTCGTCATCGTTCGACAGCCAGGGCTCACCAGACCAAGCATCACCGCTGGCCGACAAAGTTGTCGCTGATAAGAAAATCATCGCTCTTATCGGCCCAGGCTTCTCGGGCGAAACCAAGGCAACCATGCCGAAGTTTGAAGCAGCAAAGCTTCCCATGATCACCCCAGGCGCAACCAACGCCAAGTTGTCGGAAAACGGTTGGGATACCTTCCACCGCATTTTGGCTAACGATGACAAGCAAGGCCCCGGCATTGCCAAGCTCATCAAGAAGAACGGTGCCAAAGCCGTTGGCGTCATCGACGACAAGTCAGAGTACGGAAAGGGTCTCGCCGACACCGTCCGCAAAGAACTTGGAGCTCTCAAGGTCGCCGACGATACGATTGACGTTGCAGGGTCCGACTACTCGGCTGCGATCAGCAAAATGAAGGCTGCCAACGTCGACACCGTGTTTTACGGTGGTTACTACGCCGAAGCAGCAAAGCTTCTCAAGCAAATGCGCGACGCTGGCGTTAAGGCGACCTTCGTTGCTGGCGACGGAGTCCAAGATCAGAAGTTCATCGACAATGCTGGTGCAGCGGTTGCCGAAGGTTCATTGGTTACCTCAACCGGAGCCCCTTCAGACGTGAACCCAGCCTTCCAGGCGAAGTTCAAGGCGAAGTACGGAACTGACCCAGCGATTTACTCACCAGAAGCCTACGACTGTGCTTCAGTATTCTTGGCTGCCATCAAGGCTGGCAACTACGATCGTAAGTCAATCCTTGCGTTCGTGAACACTTACAACGCAAAGGGCATCACCAAGCAAATCAAATTTGCTGCAAACGGCGAAGTTGATGGCGACACCGTGTATGCCTACAAGGCAACTGGTGGCAAGCTCGTCAGCCTTGGAGAAATTTAAGTCCTCTGCTCCTTGAGTGAGTGAATAGTTTTACCTGTTGTAATAAATCGTAGGGGTTGGTGTCGGCTTTGTCCGATGCCAACCCCTGCGTCGCGTCCCGGCTACTGTGTCCTTCGTCACGTGAGCTGATTGGCACGTTATTGTTACCTTTCTGCAACGCCGCCCCCACCAGAGTCAGGCGCACCACCACCACATGGATTTCACCAACTTCATCAATACCTTCTGGGACAACACCCTTTCCGGGTTGTCCCGAGGGGCTATATACGCCCTGATCGCACTCGGTTACACGCTGGTTTACGGTGTGCTCCGACTGATCAACTTCGCTAACTCCGAAGTCTTCATGCTCGGAACCATGGGTTCCGTCATGTCGTTCTGGCTACTAGGGATCGGCCCAGACGGAGCGCAAAAGGGCGTAGGAGGCTTTATCGCCAGCTTGCTGCTTATGTTTGCGATGTCGATCGTGTTCTCGGGCTTGGCTGCCGTTGCCCTTGAGTATTTTGCCTACCGACCTTTGAGGCGAAGGAATTCGCCGAGGCTGGTTTTCCTTATCTCGGCTATCGGAGCATCGTTGGCAATTGCCGAAGGCGTCGGAGCCTTTCCGAAACGTAAGCGCGAAGAGTACCCTTTCGGCCGCCTGTCGATTTCTAAAAGTGGGTGCACCGTCAGCGACACCGAGAATTGTTTGTTGAACACCCGGACCTCTGTGATCAAGTTTGGCGATACGTCGATTCAGGTTCGCCATCTTGTTGTTCTCATTGGTTCGATGTTGATGATGGCCGGGCTGTGGGCGTTCGTTAATAAAACTCGTCAAGGCCGAGGAATGCGGGCCGTGGCGATGGATGCCGAAACGTCTCGAATACTCGGCGTAAACGTTGACCAGGTCATCTTCATCACGTTCCTCGTTGGTGGCATCATGGCCGGTGGCGCAGCGTTCCTCTACATGTTGTTTTTTGAGGCGACGCGATACAACGCCGGATTCCTCCTTGGCGTAAAGTCATTCACGGCTGCCGTTCTTGGCGGAATTGGTAACATCACCGGTGCGCTTATCGGCGGACTACTTTTGGGCTTGATCGAAGAATACGGCGCAGGGCTTTTTGGCGGAAAGTGGAAAGATGCCATTGCCTTCGCGGTGTTGGTGTTGGTGTTGATGTTTAGACCAACTGGGTTGTTGGGCGAGTCGCTTGGACGGGCACGAGCATGAGTACCCCAAATCCAACGGAGACGCCCCGCAAAAACCTCAGCCAGCAGTACCTCTCTTATGCCGCAGGTAAGGCTGACGAGGCCGGACCCGGATTCTCGGATCGGATGCGAAACTGGTGGACTGGTCTCCAGCAGGGTGAAAAGATCCCCGTGGTTTTGGCCGCCGTGATGCTTCTGTTTTGGCTGCCCTGGCTTAATCCCGTAATCCTTCGACCGGAAGGTTCTGACTTTGCGTCGCTGCTCGCAGGCACCGTAGTTCCGTATGTGCTCATAGCGCTCGGTCTCAACGTTGTGGTCGGAATGGCCGGCCTTCTTGACCTCGGCTACGTTGGCTTTTGGGCTGTTGGCGCGTATACCGTAGGTGTACTTACTTCCAAGCACGCATCAATTCCATGGTTCCTTGCCATGTTCGCAGCGGTTGGAGTTGCCACGTTGTCTGGTGTGCTACTTGGTGCGCCGACCCTGCGGCTTCGAGGCGATTACCTGGCCATCGTGACGCTCGGGTTCGGCGAAATTATTCGAATCTCCGCTGAGAACTTTGGTTGGCTTGGAGCATCGGAAGGGATCACAGCAATTTCACCGCCTCCTTCCTTTGGCCCCGTGATCGACAAAGAGTCTGGGGCTCGATTTGTCAATTTCTCGGTACTTGAAAACAAGTGGTTTTGTGTTTTCGGGTTCATACTGATTTTGGCGGTTTTGACCGCTTTGACGTTGATTGAGCGAAGCCGGGTTGGTCGGGCTTGGAACGCAATTCGCGAAGATGAGGATGCCGCTGAACTCATGGGCGTGCCTACGTTCAAGTTCAAACTTTTGGCTTTCGCTGTGGGTGCTGCGGTTGGTGGATTGTCGGGTGCGTTTTATGCCGGAAAGCTCGGCACGATTTACCCGAAAGACTTCGCCATTCAAAAGTCGATCCTGTTTCTTGCTGCAGTAGTCATGGGTGGCATCGGTAACCGTTGGGGCGTCATCATCGGTGCGTTCATTGTTGGGTACCTCCCCGAATGGCTTCGGTACGTGCGCCCCATCCAATTGTTCGTCATCGGCGGGTTGATGTTGTTGATTGCTCTCGTTGCCCGCCACCGATCGTCGCTTATCGCTGGCTTCGGTTTTTTGTTGCTCGGGTTAGGTATCAGATTCGTCGAACCGGTTCGTACCTTTATGGAATCGATTGACGAAAAGCGATTCTTTATCTTCGGGTTGCTGTTGATGACAATGATGATTTTCCGACCGCAAGGTTTGATACCTCGGCGGGTGGCAGCGAGACGTGCTGCACCCACATCAACCGTGATGGCAGCCAGCGACGCGGTGACAATATGAATACGGTGTCATCGACCTCTGACCGAATTCTCGATATCGACCATGTCACTATGCGCTTCGGTGGTGTGACTGCACTTTCTGATGTGAACTTCCATATCGACCGCGGTGAGATCCTCGGGTTGATTGGCCCGAACGGTGCCGGCAAAACCACGTGCTTCAACGTGATGACCGGTGTGTACGAAGCAACTTCGGGTTCGGTGATTTTTGATGGACAACCGCTTGTAGGTATGAAGCGTTTCGAAATCACCAAACGCGGCATCGCTCGAACGTTCCAGAACATTCGGCTTTTCCCCGAAATGACCGCGATTGAAAATGTCATGGTGGGTGCAGACACTCATCACAAGACCGGTGTTCTCGGGGCCCTTTTTCGATCCAAAACCCATAGGGCTGAAGAAATTTCCGGTCGTAAGCGTGCAAAAGAATTGCTTGAGTTCATGGGCATCGAAGACTGCGCCGAAGACCTTGCAAAAAACCTTCCGTATGGTTACCAGCGGCGCCTCGAAATCTGCCGAGCGCTTGCAACCGATCCGAAACTGCTCTGTCTTGATGAACCAGCTGCCGGTTTCACGCCGGCCGAAAAAGTTCGCTTGATGTCCCAAATCCGTGATGTTCGCGACCAGGGCTACACGGTGCTGCTTATCGAGCACGATATGAGTTTGGTGATGGGTGTAACCGACCGAATCGTGGTGCTCGAATTCGGCAAGAAAATTGCCGAGGGCTCACCGGCCGAAGTTCAAAATGACCCGCGGGTTATCGAGGCCTACCTTGGCGTCGACGAAGGCGAAGAATCACTCGTAGGAGAAGACTGATGAGCACGAATACGCTTAAATTGCCTGACCGGGGGTCGGAAACGCCGCTGCTTTCGGTGCGCGATCTGCAAGTGTTCTATGGCCAGATTCAAGCCATCAAGGGCATCAGCTTCGATGTGCACGAGGGTGAAATTGTTACCCTCATTGGTGCCAACGGTGCTGGAAAAACCACAACGATGAAAACGATGTCTGGCGTTCGACCGGTCAAAGTTGGCTCAGTTATGTTTCGCGGCGAAGACATCACCAAGGCCCCATCCCATAAGCGAGTAGCTATGGGGTTGTGTCAGGCACCCGAAGGGCGCGGCATCTTCGCCGGTATGAGTGTTCGGGAAAATCTTGAGATGGGTACATACCTTCGAACCGATCGTAAGTCTGCTGCCAAAGACGAAGATATGGAAAAGGTGCTCGACCTATTTCCGCGGTTGCGTGAACGTATCGACCAGGCCGGTGGGTCAATGTCGGGCGGTGAGCAACAGATGCTCGCTATTGGCCGTGCACTTATGAGCCGTCCAAAGCTGTTGTTGCTCGATGAACCGTCAATGGGCCTAGCACCGATGCTTATTAACCAGATTTTCTCGATCATTAAGGAAATCAACGCATCGGGAACAACCGTGTTGTTGGTAGAGCAGAATGCGTCGAAGGCTTTGAAAATTGCCCATCGCGCATACGTTCTTGAAACGGGCTCGATCGTAAAAGCTGGTGCCGGTGCCGAGTTACTCGACGACCCAGCAGTGCGCGCTGCGTATTTAGGCGGCGGTCACTAGCAACCCCGGTTCGACCAGGTGACCCCGGTTTTCCCCTCACCCCTTTTCGCCTGTGCCAGTCTCGAAACATCTAAAATCTGGGTACACGGTGATGGTCTGACCAGCCGATTGGTTCAGAAAGGAGAGCGTTGGCTGCCGTAAAAGGTGGCCAAGCCCGACGAGTCGAAAACCTTGCAAGACCCGTGTCTCGTAGGGGCTACCGGTAGGCGACAATTTGGGGGGCGGGCAGCAAGTACCGCCCTGAGTGCAGCGTGACCCGGACGATTCCATCTCGCCAATTCAATCAACCGCTTGAGCACGTCTTCATCCCAGGCCGCCGGTTTCGATGGGTCACGCGACCGAAGCGCAGATTCAACAGCTAGTTCAAGATGGTCTCGACTGAGTGTTGAAGAAAGGTCACTGAGCGTTCGAGCTTTCCCCGTGATTCGTCGACTGCCAGTCGCTACCACGTCGACTGCCAGTCGCTACCACGTCGAGTGGGTCGAGCTTCCGGGTTCTGTGAACCCCAGTGTGGTGGAACGTCGAACCATAGATGACGGTAATTTCCGGTCGAGGTTCGGTTGTGAAACCGTCAAAACCATGCAGGAATGCTGCGTTTTTATGACTCGCAAGACTTGTTAAGCCGCCCGCTTCAAGGAGAACGTCGAGCTGCGTTTCGGTCGTGTTGTCGAGGGTGTACTTTCCCGGAAGAATCGAAACGAGTGAAGCATCGGCAAGAGATTTGCGGATCATCCACTGGCTCCAGCCCTCCTTGAGCAGTCGGCTTCTTTCAATGTACGTCACCTCTTAACAATGCATTGCATGTTCAGTTTACGCAACTCCAATCTTGGCTGTTCCGGACCTTTGCGGGGTGTGTCGACGTTTGATGCCTCAAATTCCTGGCACGGGCAACCGAACCCTGGCACAGCCGGGATTGGCGAGCGGGGTTAGAGCGACGAGAACTGGAACAGTCGTTGGCCGATGATGGCCAACTCGCTTGGCACTCGAACCAGGTTTGCCATGGCCTCAGCTGTCGACCAGAGGGTTTGACTAATAGCCGGAACCCGAAAAATCAACAAGAACAAAATGAAAAACGCGTACCGAGAGACCTGAGCGGCGCTGTGTTGCGCACTGGGTGAGAGGTACGGCTGAATAACCCCGAAACCGTCGAGGCCAGGTATAGGCAAAAGGTTCAGTACAGCCGCAAACATCTGTAACAAAATCAAAAACCCGAGCCCGGTAAAAAACACCAGGTGCTTACGAGGATCAATCCCCAAAATGAACGGGGTTGCGAACACGATCCCGCACACAACGTTGGCCGCTGGGCCAGCAAGCGACATAAGGCTTCGCATCTTCAAGGTTCGAATGTGACCGGTTTGTATGTACACCGCCCCGCCGGGGAGGCCGATTCCGCCCATCACCAGAAAAAGCAACGGAAGCGCAACCGACGTCACACCGTTCGCGTACTTACGAGGATCGAGCGTGAGATAACCCTTGCTCGCCACTGACCGGTCTCCACCGAGATACGCAACCGACGCATGTCCGAATTCGTGCAAACACAGCGACAACACCCAACCGGTAACGACCATCGACCGAATAGCCCATCGCCCATTTCCGATTGCAGAATCGCCCTGCACCCAAGCCCAGGCCGCGCTACCGAGAAAGGCCCCAACAACAGCGAGGAAGATCGGGCTCGGTTTGACCTTCGATGTGAGCTCACCAAGGGTTGCGTCTCTCGACACGTCGACACGATGTTGCTGTTCGCGTCCTTCGGCAACACAGGTAAGGCACTGTGAACCAACCGGACCATCCATTAAGCAGTCGTGACAGTACGGCAATTCGCATCGCGAACACGACCGGTATGTGCGCCTATCGGTATGAAAGGAACACATCGGAACCGGTGGGGTGGTGGCTGGCGAAGAAGTGGTTGACACGGTCGATAAGTCTGGCACCAGACCACTAACCTTGCGAACGCTATGTTTGAAAGCCTTTCTGACCGATTCGATGGCATCTTTTCGAAGTTGCGCGGCAAAGGCCGCCTGTCCGAGCAAGACGTTGACGATGTACTCAGAGAGATTCGTGTCGCTTTACTTGAGGCTGACGTCAATCTTGGGGTCGCTAAAACAATCATTGAGCGAATTCGTGCCCAACTTGTAGGTGCCGAACTTTCTCAGGCGCTGAACCCAAGCCAACAGGTCATCAAGGCCGTCAACGTCGAACTGACGAATGCGCTTGGCGGCGAAACCCTCAACATAAAGTTCGCTTCGAAGCCGCCAACTGTCATCTTGATGGCTGGTCTTCAAGGTGCAGGCAAAACAACGAACACGGCGAAGCTGGCCCGTTGGTTTAAATCGCAAGGGCGCAATCCACTGTTGGTCGGTGCCGACCTTCAGCGGCCTGCCGCAGTTGAGCAACTACGGATTCTCGGCGAGCAAGCCGGGGTTCCGGTGTATTCATCGGGTACCGACCCGGTCACCGTTGCAACGGAAGGCTTGGCTGAGGCTCGCCGCCTTGGCAAAGACGTGCTCATCGTCGACACCGCTGGTCGACTCAGCATCGACGTCGCGCTTATGGATGAGGTTCGCAGAATCTCTGAGGCAGTGTCTCCTGACTACACGTTCCTGGTAATCGATGCGATGACCGGCCAAGATGCTGTCAATACGGCGTTGGCATTCCATCAAGCGTTGGCTATCGATGGCGTCATCATGACGAAGCTCGACGGTGATGCGCGTGGTGGTGCGGCGCTCAGCGTCAAAGAAGTAATCGGCCGTCCGATTGCGTTCGCGTCGACCGGCGAGAAGCTGGCTGATTTTGATCAGTTCCACCCCGACCGTATGGCTGGGCGCATACTCGGGATGGGCGACGTGATGTCGCTCATCGAACAGGCCGAAGCTGTTTTTGATCAGGACCAGGCCGAAAAAGCGGCCGAATCGCTGATGTCGGGAAAGTTCTCGCTCGACGACTTCTTGGAACAAATGCAGTCGGTTCGCAAAATGGGACCCATGAAAAACCTACTCAACCTCATTCCGGGGATGGGTAAAGAACTCAAAGACGTTGAACTTGACGATCGCGAACTCGATCGGGTTGAGGCGATCATTCGCTCGATGACCAAAATTGAACGCAATGATCCGGGTGTGTGCAATGGAAGTCGACGCCAACGAATCGCTAACGGGTCCGGTCGGCCGGTGTCGGAAGTGAACGCGCTACTGAAGCAATTCGGTGAAATGCAAAAGATGATGAAAAGCCTCGGGCCGGCCATGATGGGCAAAGGTGGCGGTGCGATGAGCAAAATCAAACAAGCCCGATCGATCCAAAAGGGTTTGAAAGATGGAAGCGTTGACGCTGAGCAACTGAAGGCGCTAGGCCTAGACCTTCCCGGCGCACTTCCTGGCGGAGGCGGCGCTGGCGGAGGGTTCGGTGGTGGCGGTGCGGCGTCGAGACCGGCACTTCCCGGTTTACCTGGCCTTCCCTCGGTTGGGCGGGCCACCCCGAAGGCCGGTGGACGAGCCACCCCTCCCGGAGGGGGGAGCCCTTCGGGAGGTTTCTCTGGTGGCCCGTCAAAAAACAAAAAGAAAAAGAAGCGCTAGCAACTTCTTCAGGCGTTACTCGTCGTTGTCGTGGTTTCCGTTTTCGATACGACCGAGGCAAGCCAACGGATTGGTTTGGAAACCTGACCCGTTCCGCAAGGCAACAGTCGGAGCCATCAAGATGTCACCTTTGACCTGAACGGCCTCAAGGTTGTTCAATGTCGTTAACGCAACTCGGTTGTTGTTCAAAATGGTGAAGGTGGCCGAAAAATCGGCGTCTGAAGTGGCGTCCGGGCCGAAGGTGTCTGAGCCGATGCCGCCTACGTTGCGTTGATCAACTAGCCACTGCACGGCGACACCAGAGAAACCAGGCGCAACGTCAAGGAACGCTGGGGTTCGGAAGAACGCATCGAAGCCGGTACGAATGACGACCATCGAGCCGTTCTTGATTTTTCCGTTGATTCGTTCGTATGCACGAATATCAGCTATCGAGAGCTGGAAACCATCGTCTGCGCTGGCAGCCATCCTCTGGCGAACATCAATAACGTACAGGGGCCAGACCACATCGGTTCCATTCAGTTGATCGACCGTGCGACCACCAGTGATGAAGTGGCCGGGTGAGTCGAGGTGGGTTCCGGTGTGGGTTCCAGTTTTTACTTCCTCAACCAAAAAACCATTTGCTTCGATGGTGGCAACCACGGTGATGGTGGGTGCGGGGTCGCCCGGAAAAATTGACGCATTCTCATCAAATACGTGACCGAGTAGGGCAAGGCCACGAGGGCATTCCATTTTTGCGCCGCCCCCATCACCACCGGTTACTTTGAAATTAGTGCCTACAGCTACACCGGTTACGGCCAGAGCCACCACAAACCCAGCTGTCATGGCCATTGTTGAACTTGCTTTGAGTTTACTGATTCGCATATTGAGTCCTATTCGCCTGGCAGGCCATCCAGATGACGGCTCACTGAGAGTAGTGAATATTCTTGAGACGAATGAATTCTACGCCCAGATAATCTCTCGGATTCGTCCGCCCGGGTATGGTCGGTGATATCTGAAGGCCGCTTGGGCTGCTAATCTCTATAAGCCCTGTCCGGTCGACCTTTCGGCTGGCGGAACCCTCTTCAAAGATTTCAGGAGTCATCGTGGCCGTAAAGCTTCGCCTCATGCGCATGGGAAAAACAAAGCAACCTACCTACCGCATTGTCGTTGCCGACGCTCGCAACCAGCGCGACGGTCGTTTCATCGAGATTCTCGGTACATACGAACCACGCCATGAACCATCTAAGGTAACGATTGACAACGATCGGGCCGTTTCCTGGCTTCGTAATGGCGCTCAGCCAACCGAGACCGTCGCCAAGATTTTGAAGAAATCTGGCGCCTGGGATACGTTCACGGCCAAGTGAGCGTTGCGGTGACCGACCCCAACGCAGTACCCGGCCTTCGGGCTAGAAACGTGCTTCAGTACATTGCCGACAATCTTGTCGATGACCCTGACGCAATCGAGATCACTACGTCGCAATGGAAAAACCGAATCAGTTTGTCGCTCTCGGTTGCCCCCGACGATATGGGAAAGGTCATCGGCCGTAAAGGTCGAACCGCCCAGGCAATTCGTTCGGTGGTGCGGTCCATCGGTGCAATCGATCAACAAGACACATTTGTCGACATCGTTGACTGACCGTCCTGCGGTCAGTTGATGGGCTCGGTTGAATTGTTAGAGGTTGGGCGGATCACCAAAGCTCACGGGCTCAAGGGTGAAGTGCTGGTGTTTCTATCGAGTGACAGGGTCGAGCGCATGGCCGTTGGTTCGGTACTGCAAACCGTCCGGGGCCCGCTCACAGTTACCTGGGCGAAACGCCACCAAGACCGATGGCGGGTCCATTTCGAAGGTGTTGATGACCGCAATGCGGCCGACGCCCTGCACAGCACGGTGCTGCATGCCGAGCCAATCGATGACCCAGATGCGTTTTTTATTCACGAACTCATCGGCTCCGAAGTTGTCGATCGTGCAGGCGTACACATCGGAACCGTTGAATTCGTTGAAGCGAACCCGGCGCACGACATGTTGGTGCTCGACGGTGCCCGCCTAGTTCCCTTGGTTTTCATCGTTGAACGTGATGGAACCAAATTGATAGCCGAACTTCCCGTTGGGCTGTTCGACCTCGACTGACTGGCCGCTCATCCGCCCTGACTGGCTGCTCAATCCTCAGCGCAGTAGGTTTTGCTCATGCGTGCCTGGAGAGTTCATGAGCTTGGTGACCCAACATCGGTAATGCGGTTGGAAGACCGTCCGGTGCCCGACCCCGGCCCTGGTCAGGTTCGAATTGACGTTGAAGCATGTGCGCTTAACTTTCCCGATGTTTTGCTGTGCCAGGGCAAGTACCAAATCAAACCTCCCCTTCCCTTTACCCCGGGGGTAGAGGTTTCGGGTGTTGTGAGCGCCATCGGCGAAGGGGTGACACGGGCAGCCGTTGGCGACCGGGTACTGGCGTCTCCGGCCTTTGGCCACGGTGGCCTGGCCGAGGTCACGTTGGCCCACGAGGGTGGTGTGCACCGTCTCGCCGACACCATGAGTTTCGAAGCAGCCTCAGCCCTCCACATCACATATCACACGGGTCATGCGGCGCTGCGGCGGCGAGCAAACCTGCTCGCGGGCGAAACGCTGTTGGTGCACGCTGGTGCCGGAGGTGTTGGAAGTGCAGCAATCCAACTCGGGAAGGCTTTCGGCGCGAGGGTGATTGCGACGGCAGGAGGCCCAGAAAAGGTAGAGGTATGTCGACAGCTCGGTGCGGACTTCGCGATCGACTACCGGGCTGAGGATTTTGTTGAACCAATTAAGGCATACACCGAAGGCAAGGGCGTCGACGTCATCTACGACCCGGTGGGTGGCGACACGTATGACCGTTCAACGAAAGTGATTGGGTGGGAAGGTCGTATCCTCATTATTGGTTTCACCTCGGGTCGAATGGCCGACGCCAAAACGAATCATGTTCTTGTAAAGAACTACAGCGTTGTTGGTGTGCATTGGGGAAACTATGCGCACATGGAACCATCTTTGAATGACACGATCCACGCTGAACTCACCAACCTGCACGCCACGGGAAAGATCGATCCGCTGGTCAGTGAAGTGCTGCCACTCGATCAGGCACCAGCTGCCCTCGAGCGTTTAGCGTCGCGTTTGTCGGTAGGTAAAATTGTTATTCGTACGCGCACCTAGAAGTGATGTGATTCTCGGCGTAGCAGGCTCGTAAGATGAGCAGTATGTCGAACGACACCGCACCTGCTGTTGCACGAATCGACGTGTTCACGCTTTTCCCTGGTTTGGTTGAAACGTTTGCATCAACCAGCGTGTTGGGTCGTGCTGCGGGAAACGGGATTGTTGATCTGCGTACACACGATCTTCGAAGTCACGGTATCGGGGTTCACCAAACGGTCGACTCTGCGCCTTTTGGTGGCGGGGCAGGAATGGTGCTCGCCGCCGAGCCGGTTTTCGCCTGTGTTGAAGCCGTGAATCCTCCGAGACCCCTATTTGCAATGGGCCCAGGAGGTCGTCGGTTCGATCAACGCCTTGCCCATGAACTCGCCGAACGCAGCATCGTTGGAGGGTTTTCATTGCTTTGTGGCCGCTACGAAGGTTTCGATCAGCGGGTGCACGAGCACCTCACAGACGGCGAAATTTCGCTCGGTGACTTTGTGCTTGGCGGTGGCGAGGTAGCAGCAATGGCAATTGTCGAAGCGGTAGTGCGACTGGTTCCTGGCGTGATGGGAAACGCGGCGTCGGCTGTTGAAGAAAGTTTTTCGACCGGTCTACTTGAGTACCCCCAATGGACCCGTCCGGCCACATTTCGAGGGTGGGAAACGCCATCCGTGCTGCGAACTGGTGACCACGCCAAAATTGCTCGATGGCGGATTGCGCAGGCCATCGTCAGAACCGCCCTCGATCGGCCCGATCTGTTGGTTGCGCGTGCGGGCCTCAGCGATGATGAGCGGCGAGCACTGGCCGAGTTTGATCTGCTCGCAGAGTTTCCGGAACCGTGGGGGCGCTCGGCCCGAACCGCCCACGCCGAGGAGTTGGACGCAAAAGCCGCCAAGAAAGCTGACCGTCGGAAGGTCAAGGGTGATCGCGTATGAAGACCGATTGGAACCCAATACTTCGAGAACAACTTGACCAGCCTTATTGGGCTGAGCTGCAAGCCTTTGTGGCGGCCGAACGGGCCGATCACGTTGTGTTTCCGCCAGCCGATCAAGTGTTTGCGGCCCTGCATCTCACACCGTTTAGCGACGTTCGTGTGGTCATTCTGGGACAAGACCCCTATCACGGGCCGGGCCAAGCCCACGGTTTGAGCTTCAGTGTGCGGCCAGGGGTGCCCAAACCCCCGTCGCTACTCAATATGTTCAAGGAGTTGCAGGCCGATCTGGGCTGTCCCATTTCCAAAGAAGGAAATCTCGACGGATGGGCTCGACAAGGGGTGCTGCTACTCAACGCGACGCTGACGGTGAGGGCGCACACTGCAGCGAGCCACCAGGGCAAGGGGTGGGAACGATTCACTGACGCGGTGATTGCTGCCGTCAATGCGAAGCCAGAACGGGTGGTATTTGTGTTGTGGGGTGCGTTTGCTCGCAAAAAAAGGGCGCTGATAGATGAGTCGCGTCACGTGATTGTCGAGTCGGCTCACCCCTCGCCGCTTTCCGCCCATAACGGATTTTTTGGTTCGCGACCGTTCAGCGCCGTGAATCAGGCCCTTGTCGATGTGGACCAAACCCCCATCGAGTGGTGCATCTAGTGAACCTCGCGATCAATTTCGTGTCGATGCGTCAGGCGCGACCCCAGACCTCGGCTAACCTGATCCGGCTGTCTCTGTGCTGGACAGCGCATTTCGATATTGCCGAGGAGCCCTGCGCGCCATGAAGTCCACAGATCTGATTGACAACGACTCTGTCCGAGAGGGCATCCCAGATTTCATTCCTGGCGACACCGTCAAGGTACATGTTCGTGTTGTTGAAGGTAACAAAGAGCGAGTTCAGGTCTTTCAAGGCCACGTCATTGGCCGTTCAGGCGATGGCATCCGCGAAACGTTCAAGGTTCGCAAAATTTCCTACGGTGTCGGTGTCGAGCGAACCTTCCCGCTTCACTCACCAACCATTGCAATGATCGAAGTCGTCACCAAGGGTGACGTTCGTCGAGCCAAGCTGTACTACCTCCGTGATCTTCAGGGCAAGGCTGCCAAGATCAAGGAGAAGCGAGTACCAAGGTGACCGTCGAGGAGGTCGCTTCCAATTCAGCGCCTCCGACGACAACTTTGAGTGCTGCGCCGGGTCGCCGTCGGGCTGGTTCGGTAGTGGTCGAATACGCTGTGCTGGTGAGCGTTGCGGTGACGCTTGCGTTGCTGATTCGTGGTTTTCTTGGCCTCGTGTTTTGGATTCCATCCGTTTCGATGGTGCCAACGTTCGAGGTCGGTGACCGGGTAGTGGTGTCGCGAATTTCTTACCGGTTACACGACGTAAACCGTGGCGACATTGTGGTGTTCGAAAACCCGGGCTGGAAACACAAGAACGAAACGTTTCCGCTTAACCTCGTCAGCGACCTCGGCGAATTCGTTGGGATTGGTCAAGACCGAGACAAGATCTACATCAAACGAGTCATCGGGCTTCCCGGCGAAACCGTTGAAGGCAAAGACGGGAAGGTGTTCATTAACGGCAAAGAAATTGCTCAACCGTGGATTGCCGATAACCCCCAAAAAGACTCGTTCGAGGCATACAAGGTTCCTGTCGGCCGATACTTCGTGATGGGTGACAACCGCGACAACTCTTGCGACAGTCGTTGCTTTACCGACACCAAAGGTGAACGAGCCCCGTTTATTGCGAAGAACAAGATTGTCGGCCGGGCGTTTCTTCGAATTTGGCCGTTTAACCGAGTGGGTAAACCTTAAGGTTGAACATGCGCCACGATAGAGAGATGCCAGGCCCAACATGAGCGCTGAAGATCTCGAACAGTACGAGTCTGAGGTTGAACTCGCTCTTTACCAAGAGTACAAAACTGTCGTCGACATGTTCACCCACGTCGTCGAGACCGAACGGCGGTTCTATTTGGCGAACGATGTGAACCTGGTGACGAAAACAGCTGATGGCCGCACCTGGTTTGAACTCGAACTTCGAGATGCGTGGGTGTGGGATATGTATCGGCCAAATCGTTTCGTGCAACACGTCAAGGTTGTTACGTTCAAAGACGTCAACATTGAACAAATCGTACGAAGCGAAGAGTGGGACGCTGCCGCCAGGCAACTTGCGACCGGTACCAACCCCGGTTGATCTGGGCCTGAGGTGGCATACAAGCAAGAACTGGGTGCTGCCGGAGAACAAGCGGTTGCTGATCGTTATATTGCCAACGGTTTCGTGGTTTTGTCCCGAAACTGGAGGGATGGGCGGTCCGGCGAACTTGATCTCGTTTTGGGGCTAGTAGGCGTTGCGGGGGGTGCTGGCTTTGCGGGTGGTGCTCCCTTGGTGGTGGTGTGTGAAGTAAAAACTCGCACGAGTGACCGATTCGGAAACGGGTTGGAAGCGGTAACCCCTTCGAAGCAGCGACGCTTACGACTACTGGCCTCGGCATGGATGATCGCCCATCGAGACAAGTTTGACGAATGGTCACTTATCGGGCGTTGTGAACTTCGGATCGACGTGGCAGCGGTAAGTATCGACCGGGCGGCTCGCACCACCACTATCGAGATTATTGAGGGTGCCTGCTAGAGGATGCGTCGAGATCCCCCTATCCGTCGAGATCCCCCTATCCGGTGAAGCCCCAGACGACAAGGACAATGATGACGGCCAGAGCGACCGCAACTACTAAGTAGTCACTCGGTCGGCGCTTCTGTTTGCGGTGCGGATTGAAACCCATGTCAGCAAGTCTGACCTATCGAGCCCGTGGCGATGTGAGGGCTGCCCCGCCATCAAGCTACGTTGCGAATCCGTACGTTTTCGCCTTGCAATTTTGCTCGGCGGGCTCGTTTCACAAGTCGCCGCTCGTCTTCGCCTAACCCACCCCAAATTCCATCTGTTTGAAACGTGAGAATGGCAAATTCGAGACATTCTTGGCTGACCGGGCACTGTGCACACGCCGCCTTCGCCGACGCTGTCTGCCTGAGAGCAAGTCTTGTTTGTCCGATCGGAAAAAAGGTCAGCGGGTCCATCCCGAAGCAGGCAGCAGCCGAGCGCCACCCGTCGCCGTTCCATCGAGCTAAACGATTTGATACCGGCTCCAAAAAGGTTCGGTGTAACGAAACCTGACTGCTTCGAGTATCAGGGAAAATTTCCACTGTCTCGGTATCGTTGATTTGGTGAAACCTCAAAGCCGAATTCGCTGAATCTGTCACGACGTGACCACCTCTTGAACTTGGGGGATGGGATTCACCGTGGCATCACGCTGGGGTGGGTTTGTGACACGCACGATGAATCCCATTTAGGCACTCATAGTGTGACTGTCAGCGCAATCAACGGCTATCCACTCTGCGATGGTTCCGCGTCAATAAACGTAAATCCTGCTTAAAGACGATAAAAGGTTCGGCGAGCGTTTCCTTCTGAATGCGTGGCTTGGTTGAAAGGGACCACACTGGCAATTGGTGAACTAAGTTAGCCCTCACCGAGACTCGTCTGCGCGCAGAGTAAACGACGTCGACCAGGCAAAGAGACAATCCCTAGTTGTTGACGTTCGAGAGTTCGAACGAACACAAATCCGGCTGCTTCAACCTGGGGTCGGTATGACGTATCGGCATCGAGAGGTAATCGTGGGCTGGTGGTGAACGGGGCGGTGATTGCTGCGGCTAACAAGGCTGCGGCCGCTTCGGCGTTGTTAGCGACGAGTGGGCCGACGTTGGTGTCTTGAGCGATGGCAAAACCATTGATCTCGCCTTCAGCATCGTGATTCAAAAAGATGCGCCCCGGGAACTCGGTGCGCAGATATTCCAACAAGCGGGAACGGTCCGCACCGAAACGGGGAAAGTCATAGGCGACGAGTTGATCAAACTGTTCGTCTGAGATGAGTGTCGGATTCGTCACCGAATCCGGAACTGGTGGAAACGTGATGCCGTCGTGGCTGAAGAGCGCCGATTGACCGGTGTCAACGAATCCCATACGTCGGTAGAGGGGCGCTCCAGCCGCACTCGCGTCAAGAACCGACGCACATCCTTTGCTTCCGAGATGTGCAATGCACGCTTCGGTCACGAGTCGACCAATACCCTGTCGTTCGAAGCTCGGATCGGTCGCAATCAAACCAATCCACCCGAATCCGCTTTCGGGATACGACATGGTTCCGCCAACACCGACGAGTGCGCCGCTGTGGTGGTGCACCACCGACCAACCGTCAGGTTCACAGGTCAAAAAGCGGTCGAGTCGGGCTGGGGCAACGACATACCCGTAAGCGAGGTTAAGTAGCTGAACAATCTCGGCTTTGTCGTTTTCGACGGTTTGTATGTTCGCATTGAACTGGGAAACGGTGAGCACACAAGCGACGATAACCGCGTCGCTTCATGGGCTTCGAATTGTTTCGAGGCTTCCGGTTTTCTGTCATACCCCCTCCGTACACTGCTTGTAGCTCCCACAAGTTGGAAAGCCTTGGCGTTGCCGATGATCCGGTCGCCCTCACTGTTTGTTGTCTTTTCTCCATTTGTGAGGCCTACCTGTGATTGCGTCTATTCCTTCGTCAACCCTGCTTGGTGTTGATGGTCAGCCGGTTGTCGTCGAAGTCCATGTCGCGTCGGGTTTGCCACTGTTTTCGATTGTTGGCTTGGCTGACCTTGCATGCCGTGAGGCCCGTGATCGGGTTCGCGCCGCCGTCCTCTCCAGTGGCCTGCCCTGGCCGATAAAGCGAATCACTGTGAATCTGGCGCCGGCCGACATCAAGAAACTGGGTTCGGCACTTGACCTGGCGATTGCGGTTGGGGTGTTGGTCGCCAATGGTGATTTGCCAGCCGAGTCCCTCGCTGGGCTCGCGTTTCTCGGCGAGTTGGGTTTAGATGGTTCGATTCGGCGGGTGCCCGGCGTGGTGCCGCTTGTCGATGCAGTGTTGGCCCGTGAGGTGGTGGTGCCAATCGACAATGCCAACGAAGCATCATTTGTAAAACGGATACAGGTGCGCTCAGCCCCCGATCTTCGGTCACTCCTTGAAGTGCTACTCGGCAGAGAACCGTGGTCTCCAGCCCCCCGGTCATCGTTGCGAACCCATCACATTCCGTCGCTCGATTTGGCCGACGTGAAAGGCCAGCCCTATGCGCGCAGATCTCTCGAAGTTGCCGCTGCAGGCGGGCACCATATGTTGATGTGCGGTAGCCCGGGCGCAGGCAAGACCATGTTGGCCCAACGAATTCCGGGCATCCTTCCCCAGCTTGGTGAACCGGCGGCGCTCGACGTGTTGCGAATTCGCTCGGCTTCCGGAGTTGCCTTCGGAGTCGACGGAGGGCTCGATCACTCACCCCCGTTTCGATCCCCGCATCATTCATCGTCGATGGTTGCGTTGGTTGGAGGTGGCTCGCAAGCAATGCGGCCAGGTGAACTTTCGCTTGCTCACCACGGAGTTCTTTTTTTGGATGAGCTTTCTGAGTTCACCCCTTCTGTGCTCGATGCGTTGAGACAGCCGCTTGAAGATGGGGTAGTACGCATTGCCCGGGCGCGTGCAGCTGTCGTGTACCCAGCGCGCTTCCAATTGATCGCAGCCACCAACCCATGTCCGTGCGGTTGGAAAGCACCGGCTGGTGATCGGCTCACGACTAACGGCCCTGTCTGTCAGTGTCAAAGCCCGTCACTTGCCCGAATGGCCAGACGGCTTTCCGGCCCGCTACTCGACCGAATCGACGTTCGCATCGATGTTCGTCGCCCGAACGTCGATGCCTTGCTAGGCGCCCCGGATGAATCTTCGGCCTGCGTTGCTGAGCGGGTATCGGCAGCACGAACTGTCGCTTCGACGCGAGGGGTGTCGTGTAACGCACTGTTGAGCACCGAACAACTCGGTAGGTGGGCGGTGCTCGACGAAGAATCAACTCGACATGTAGAACGTCAATTGCAACAGGGGTCAATGACCGCAAGAGGCATGGACCGGTTGCGTCGAGTTGCGAGAACCATCGCCGACCTGAACGGTTTACCTGCCGACTCTGAACTCGATATGGAAAGTGTTTCTGAAGCGACCGAACTTCGGCGATTCACCTCATTGGAAGCGGTGGCCTAAATGGAAACAGTGTTACGAAGTGACGTTGAAGGCCGCTTGTTATGTTTGGCCGGCCTCGACCTACGTCCAGACCAATTAGGAAGAATGCTGTGCGCTTACGGTCTTGACATGCTTTACTCCATGGTGCAACAAGGGCGAATTCGTGATGTTGTTCCCGACGAAAATGGTGAAAACCGGTTGCTCACTGTTGAGCGCCAAATCGCACTAAAGAAGCAGCTCGCCACTATGAATCCGGCCGTATTGGCTACGGTCCACGAGCGTGCTGGCTTGAGTGTCTTTGGTCTGGGCTACGAAGGGTACCCAGAACTTCTGGCCGAACGGCCGAACCCGTCGGGGGTGCTTATCGTGAGCGGTGACCCGAGCGTTCTTCACGTTGAAGAATCGGTAGCGATCGTCGGCACTCGCAAGGCCAGTTCCTATGGTCGTCAGGTGGCACGGTTGCTTGGTGCCGAGTTAGCCGACGCTGGGGTCGCCGTCATTTCAGGTTTGGCCAGGGGCATAGACGGCGCAGCCCACGAAGGGGTTGTGTCTCGATGGGGCGCCGAACCGAAGCCTGCTCAAGATCAGTTCTTTGCAACGTCTTCGCTCGGGGCACCAATCGGGGTGATTGCTCACGGACACGATCACGTGTACCCCGAGACCCATCGAGGCCTATATAGCGATGTTGCCCGTTACGGGGCGATCGTCAGTGAACGTCCGATCGGCGTCAAACCGTTCGCGCACTACTTCCCGCAACGCAACAAAGTCATTGCTGGCCTTGCTCGTCTCGTTGTGGTTGTCGAGAGTGCGCGCACTGGCGGGTCGATGATCACAGCCAACCTTGCCAGCGAGAACGGGGCCGACGTGTTCTGTGTGCCCGGCTCAATATTCACCGAGGGGTCCCAAGGGTGCCATCAGCTTCTTGTTGATGGCGCCAAGTTTTGTCGTGGTGTGGGTGACCTTCTCGATTCGCTTCGGGGTGTGCCCAAGGAGGCCCGAGGTAGTGGTGGGTCACGAATCATCGATCACCGTCGACCGCCAAGTGAAGACGGGGCCCGACTTTTGCAATCCCTCGATTGGGACGTGGTGTCGGTCGAAACGTTGATGTCTCGTTGTACTGGTCATACGCCAGGGAAACTGTTGATGATTCTTCACGAACTCGAATTTGACCAGTGGGTTGCTCGGGGTAGCGACGGTTGGTTCCAGCGGGCTGCCGCATGACCATCAGACTGCCTGACGGGCGATGGAACTTCGTTCTGACTCATTTCGACGTCGGTGCAGTTCTATGGTGGAGGGGTGAACGACAAAAGCACCTCAACTTTGTTGGTTGTTGGCGTCAGTTGGCGACTGGAACCGTTTGTCGCTTCGTTGACCTCTGTCTCTGCCGCGACGGTCAAGGCGTATCACAGCGATATCGAAGCATTTATTGGTTGGGCTGTGTCATCCGAAATTGCTGGCCCGGTCGAAGTAAAGCGTTTGACGCTTCGCCGGTATCTGAGTTCACTTGCCGAAAGGAAACTGGCGAGGCGAACCCTTGCTCGAACAGTTTCTTCACTTCGGCGGTACTTCAAGTACCTGCACCAGACCGGAATCATCGAGGTGGATCCGACCCTGCGGCTCAGTGCGCCAAAGGGCGAGGGCCGCCTTCCCCGGGTACTCAGCCCCGACGAAATACATAAGCTACTCGATGCTCCGCCCATCGCCGCGCTTTCTGACCCGGCCCGGGCAGCGCGAGATCAAGCAATCATCGAACTGCTCTACGGAAGTGGCCTTCGAGTAAGTGAAGTGTGTTCGCTCACCGACGACCGTGTCGATGTTCGGCGTCGGATTGTTCGCGTGATGGGCAAAGGATCAAAAGAGCGAGTGGTTCCGATTTCAGAGCCCGCCGCTGCAGCTGTGGGCCGATGGGTCGACGAGCGTCGTGCGTGGGCAGAGCGTTACCCAGAAAAAAGTGGGACTGCCGATTCACGCCTTCTTTTTCTTAACCTCCGCGGTAACCCCTTGTCACCCCGCGATGCACGTCGGTTGCTCGACCGCCGTTCACTCACACCGGTGCATCCCCATGCATTGCGCCACACGTTTGCGACGCATCTCTTGGAAGGTGGCGCAGATTTGAGAGTCGTACAAGAGCTACTTGGGCACGCAGACCTAGCCACTACCCAGCATTACACCCATGTCACTAGAGACCGTCTGAGAAAAACATACGACCGCTCACATCCTCGGGCCTAGCGCCCGGGCACCTGGCGAACGACTGAACCAGCATTGATAACGACTTCACAACTGAGAAACGGTTCGAAAGCGTGGAGTTACAGGTTTGCGTCGGTTAATCTTTGGATCGTTCACTTGCCGTACGAACCGCGGATCCCAATTCGGGAGCCGTCGATTGCCAGGAGATCAGCCAAGCCCGTGACCACCGTCGAGCCAGATGAAATCAAAGCGCTGGCCGAAGTGTGGTCGACGTATAAATCGTCGGCAGATCCTGCAGCGCGTGACCGGTTAATTATTCATTACGCCCCACTCGTCAAATATGTGGCATCACGAGTGTCAGTCGGTTTGCCCCAAAACGTCGAACAAGCCGACCTGGTGAGTTACGGCATATTCGGGCTTATCGATGCCATCGACAAGTTTGAAATGGATCGTGGCGTCAAGTTCGAGACGTATGCAATCCGCCGTGTTCGTGGCGCAATCATTGACGAACTTCGCTCAATCGACTGGGTGCCTCGATCGGTTCGGGCAAAGGCCCGTTCGATCGAGCAGGCCTTTGGCTCACTCGAAGCAGTACTCGGTCGGGCCCCAACCGATGCTGAAATGGCCCAAGCTCTGGAGATGAGCGAATCAGAATTGCAGGCGGTCTTCACGCAAGTGTCGTTCGTAGGTGTAGTTGCCCTCGACGACATGTTTCCCCGGGCATCCGAGCGCGGAGAAACCACCACCTTGGCCGACACGATCGCCGACAAAGGCGACGGGCCAATGGGGCAGTATGAGGTTGAAGAGGTACGCCAAGGCTTGGCTGCGGCAATCAACCGAATGCCCGAACGAGAAAAAGTTGTCTTGACGTTGTACTACTACGAGAATTTGACACTTGCCGAGATCGGTCAGGTACTCGGCGTCACCGAAAGTCGAGTGTGCCAAATTCACACTCGGGCAGTGTTGCAACTTCGGTCTCGCCTTTCAGTTCCTAGCTGAGTTACTGCTCGCCACTTTGAAGTCCTGAAACGGACTTCCTCATTGTTTGTTTGATGTCGGTTTCCCATGGGGCCGGCGTTACCCTGAGGAGTCCGCTTTGTCACACCGTCCGCTGCCTTTGTGTTTACTTCGTTTGTGTTTACTTCGTTTGTGGGACGTTATTCCGAGGGTTGCCTTGGTCTGCCTGGCCGTGATCGTCACGAGCCACGAACCTTCTGCATTTGCTGCAACTACCCGGGTGCCGACGACGCGTCCGGCACCTGGCACCACAAGACCAGTACCGACCACGCGACCAGCACTCACCATACGACCGGCAGTCACCACGCGACCGGCAGCCACCACACGTCCGGCCCCGACGACGAGGCCGTCCGCTACGACAGGATCCAGGTCCCCATCGACCACCAACCGGCGAACCACGACCATCGCTTCTCCTCCTACTTTTGTGCCCTCTTCGGTTGCGTATCGCTTGCCTGTTTCCGGCCCGGTCGTCGACGGGTGGCGCCCGCCATCAAACCCCTACGGGGCTGGTAATCGAGGAATCGACCTTGGAACCACTCCGGGCCAGATCGTAAGTGCCGTTGCCGATGGAACCGTCACGTTTGCAGGTCAGGTTGGCGGCAAGATTTGGGTCGTGGTGTTGCATGGCGACGGGGTTCGAACGACTCTTGGCCCGCTTCAAGATGTGGGGGTTTCGGCTGGTGATCGAGTTTCGGCCGGACAGGCCCTCGGTCACGCGCTCGGTACGTCTATCCATCTTGGGGCTCGAATTGGAGACGAATACATCGATCCAACGCTGCTGTTTGCTCAAGGATCTTTGCGGTTGATTCCAACTCGATCAGGCTGAAGTACGATTGCAGGGCTTTCTGCGAGCGTGGAAAGCCGTCGGTCCTGTCCAACGGTCACCGCAAGGTGTCTCGGTGTCGGCGCACTTTTACCTCAAACCGTTGGAGAAGGAGCACCACTATGAACGCCGGTACCCCCGTCGTCACGATGCGCCAGCTACTAGATGCTGGCGTCCATTTCGGTCACCAAACCCGTCGTTGGAACCCAAAAATGAAGCGATTCATTTTCGGTGAACGAAACGGTATCTACATCATCGACCTCAACCAAACGTTGACCCGTATCGAAACTGCCTATGAGTTTGTGCGTGACATGGTTGGCGAAGGTGGCACCATTTTGTTTGTTGGGACCAAAAAGCAAACGCAAGATCCGATCGCAAATTATGCGAATAGCTGCGGAATGCCCTACATCAACGAACGTTGGTTGGGTGGCATGTTGACGAACTTCCAAACCATTCACGGTCGTGTGAAGAAGATGCAAGAGTACGAGCGCATGCGCGCCGCTGGCGATTTCGAAAACATGCCGAAAAAAGAAGCCCTCATCTTGGGTCGTGAGCTCGAGAAGCTTCAGACCAACCTCGGCGGCATTCGTGGCATGAACAAGTTGCCAGACGCGATCTTCGTCATCGACACCAAAAAAGAACACATTGCCGTTACCGAAGCCAACAAGCTCGGCATGCCTGTGGTTGCTGTAGTCGATACCAACTGTGATCCGGATGTCATCACGTACCTGATCCCTGGTAACGACGACGCAATCCGTTCAGGAAACTTGTTGTGCCGTGTCATCGCCGATGCGGTTCACGAGGGTCGCTCAATTGCTGCTCGCCGTGGGCGTCCGCAGGGTGGCGTCACGATACCGGTCGAAGTCATTGTCGATCCGGAAGCCGAAGCTCGTCGAAGCGACCAACAGAACGAAGCCCGTCGTCAAGCTTCACTCGCTCAGGCCGAGCGCGAAGCTCGACTTGCCGCTGCGAAGCGTGATGCTGCCGAAACCGTGGAAGAAACTGTCGCCGCGACGCCAACGCCTGCTGCTCCCGTCGTTGTGGATGCAGTTGTAGAAGCTGCTGCTCCCGTCGTCGAAGCTGCAGTTGTGGAAGCGCCAACTGTTGAAGCTGGCGCAGACAGCGTTGAGGGCTGAGCAATATGGCATCAGCTAAAGATATCCAGGCCCTCCGTCAAACCGCAGGCGTCGGAATGATGGAAGCCAAAAAGGCCCTTGAGGCCAACGGAGATAACTTCGACGAGGCTATGAAGTGGCTCCGCGAACAAGGGCTTGCCAGCATGGCCAAGCGTACTGATCGTGAAAATGCCCAAGGTGCTGTCGCCGTCGGCACCGCCGGAACCACACAGTCCATTGTTCAGGTCAAGTGTGAAACCGACTTCGTAGCGAAAAGCCCCGACTTTGTCAACATGGTTCAGGCGATGGCTAACACCGTTGCTGCCGAAGGCGAAGCTGCAATTTCGAAACACCAGGGCACCCTCGACCAACTCATCATTTCTTTGAAAGAAAACATTGAGATGGGCAAAATCGTCCGCTTTGAAGCCGCTGCCGGTGCCGTGGTCGACAGCTATGTACACATTCAATCCGAGCGTG
Organism: Acidimicrobiia bacterium; assembly: GCA_031430595.1. Lineage (GTDB taxonomy): Bacteria > Actinomycetota > Acidimicrobiia > Acidimicrobiales > JANYDT01 > JANNBN01. Next base: position 78,128 of record JANPBU010000040.1, on the reverse strand, counting down.
GTGTGAACGCAACACTGGTAGAAATTAGTGGTGTGTCACAAGAAATCGCCCACGATCTTGCCCTGCACGTAGCGTTTGCCCGTCCGGTGTATTTGACCCGTGATCAAGTTCCTGCCGATGTTATCGCTGCCGAACGCGACACGCTTGCCGTGTTGACTCGCAATGAAGGTAAGCCTGAAGCAGCCGTTCCGAAAATTGTTGACGGCCGCATGAATGGATTCTTCAAAGAGCGTTGCCTCATCGAACAAGACTTTGCGAAAGACAACAAACTGACCATCGCTGGTTTGGTTGGGTCGGGTTCAGTGCTTCGGTTCGCACAGGTCACGATTGGCTAATCGTCAATACCCCGATGTTGCTGTTGGGGTTTTAGTGTGACGGAGGGCGGCTCAGGCTGCCCTCGTTTCGCGCCGGGGGCTAGTCTCAACGACCAGCCCGTGAATATCTACATTCGAATGAAATTGGTGCGAGGTAACAGATGAAAGCACGTTGGCCGCGAGTACTGCTGAAGCTGTCTGGTGAGGCGTTTGCCGCTGAAGATGGCAACTCTATTGATGGTGTGGTTGTTGCCAGAATCGCAAAAGAGATCGCAGATGCCCGCTCGGAGTTGGGAGTTGAGATCGCGATTGTCGTTGGTGGTGGAAACATTTGGCGTGGTGCGACCGGTGCGAACTCCGGGATAGACCGTGCGACGGCTGACTATATGGGAATGTTGGCAACGGTTATGAACGCGTTGGCGCTCCAAGACGCCCTCGAAAAGGCTGGTCAGGAAAGCCGCGTGTTATCAGCAATCCATATGGCCGAGGTATGCGAACCGTATATTCCGAGGCGGGCATTGCGTCACCTTGAAAAGGGTCGAGTGGTGATTTTTGCCGCCGGAATAGGCCAGCCGTTCCTTACGACCGATACCCCGGCAGCCATGCGCGCCGCTGAGATGGATGCCAAGGCCGTACTGAAAGCGACCCACGGTTCGGTCGACGGTATCTATACCGCTGATCCGAAACTTGACCCATCGGCAACTAAGTACGACGAGGTCTCGTATGCCGAGGTGCTTGAAAAGGGCCTCAAGGTTATGGACGCAACCGCCATTGCATTCTGTATGGATAACAACCTTCCCATCGTGGTGTTTAACATGATGGAACCGGGCAATATTCGCAGAGTCCTCATAGGCGACCCGCCAATCGGTACGCTGGTGTCGTGATCGAAGAATTCCTGCTTGATGCCATGGAACGAATGTCCAAGGCAACCCACCGTGTCCAGGAAGAATTTTCTGGTATTCGCACCGGTCGTGCGACCCCGGCAATTGTCGAAAAGATCCGTGTTGAGTACTACGGAAGTGAAGTTCCGTTGCAGCAACTTGCCGGTTTCAGTGTTCCCGAAGCTCGTATGCTGGTGATTTCGCCGTTTGACAAAACGGCCATGAAAGCCATCGAGAAGGCGATTCAGTCGTCGGATCTTGGGATGGCTCCTTCGAACGACGGCGTGGTGATGCGCTTGATGTTTCCGCCACTTACCCAGGAACGTCGCAAAGACCTGGTGAAGGTCGTCAAAAGTAAGGCCGAAGATGGACGAATTGCGGTTCGTAACGTGCGACGGTCGTTGCGGTCGGAATTAGAGAAGGCTGAGAAGGCTGGCGACATTACGACTGACGAACTTGAACGAACAGAGAAAGAGCTTGACAAGCTCACGCAAGAACATGTGGCTGAAATCGACCGCCTTGTTGTTCACAAAGAAGCAGAACTTCTCGAAGTCTGACCGTTTATCCGCAGTTCTGCTTCAACTACCTTCCCCAGGAGCGCCGAAATGGCCGACGACAGCACACCAAACACTCCAAATAGCCCCGAAACGACCGACGAGGCTGAGGGTTCGCGCCCAGATCTGAGAATCGTTGGGGCCAGTGAAGCTGGTCAATTGGTAGCGAACCTGCCAGGCGTTCGCAGCGGGCCGGACGATGATTCAGACAACTTCGATGAAGTTGATCTCGATTCTGCTGATGATGCTGATAGTGGGTGGATGGAAGCGGGTGACCGCACACTGGCCGAGGTGATGGGGGTAGTGCCAGACGAGGAACCAGATGCGGAACCGAGTGCTCCGATCCGGTCGGCGCTCTCGATTCCGTTCACTCCTTCGTTGTTTGGTGCAGCGGACAAATCGTCGACCGTCCAGTCAGATGTCAGCGCTGATGACCACGCTGATGGCGACGATGTTGGCGGTGGCGATTTTGCTGAGCCGGGTTTCGAGCCCGTCGAAGAACTAGAGCCGCCTGACCCTCAAGACGACGAAACCGATGATGTCGATGATGACGTCTTTCCTGAGGAGATGTACGCGGGAACCGCTACGGCGCGTAGAGCGTCGACCGATCGACGGGTTGCCCCGAGGGATAGTGTTTCTGTGGCACCAATCGCTGCTGAAGAAACGGCAGCCCCTGCACGCCGCAAGGTGGTGGCCCCAGCGACATCTGATGACGCTGATGGTTGGAGTTCGTTTGCTGGTTCGGGCCCTCGCTGGCGTGATGAGGCTAAAGATTGGCGTGACGTTGACGCCGAAGATCCTTCAGCATTTGGTGATGACCAAACTCGGATTGGGGCCCTCGACCCTGAACGAAGTGGTGCCGCCGATCTGTATGTGTTTGAAGAGGGCGACCCGCGGCGAAAGTCGAGTGCTGCAGCGCGTTCTAGTGCTGTGAGATCTGGTGCTGCGAGTTCCACGGGCGCGAAAAGTGACCCTGGCGTTATCAAAATCGATGCGACAAAACGCTCTGAACTTGATGCCCCAAGTTCGGGCTCACAGCAGCGAACGTCTCCGGGTGCTGCTCGCCCAGGTAGGCAGGCATCAAAGAATGCCGGGGAAGACGCGCCGAAGCCCGGACGCGCTGCGGGTCTAGGCGAACGGATCGTGACAGGTGTTGGGTTGGCACTCATTGTGGGGTTCATCTTTTACATCGGGAAAAACGTAGGAGCTGCAGTGGTTACCGGCCTTGCTGTGTTGCTCGCAGCCCTCGAATTAGCCAATGCGTTAAAACGTCGAGCATTTCGACCAGCGATTCCAGTGATTGGCGTTGGTGTGATTGCGGTCGTGGCGGCAGGCATGTTCCGTGGTGAACGCGGCGTACTTGTTGCCATGGTGCTGACGGTGATGTCGACGCTTCTTTGGTTCCTTTTTGGTGTTGAACGCGAACGCCCTACCGTGAACATCGCTGCAACCCTTTTAGCGTTTGTCTACCCAGGAATCGCCGCGGCCTGTGCTGCGCTGTTGCTAGATACAAAACACGGAACCGGTTTACTGATCGCTGCAGTTGCTTGCACCGTTGGCCATGATGTGTTCGCTTACTTCTGCGGACGTTTCTTGGGTCGCACCAAATTGGCCCCCGAAATTAGTCCGAACAAAACGGTTGAGGGTTTGATTGGCGGCATGATTGGTTCAGTGTTGATCGGTGGGGTACTGCTTGGCAAAGTTGGCTGGTATCCGTGGCAGAGTGTCACCCATGGGCTCTTTGTCGGGTTTGCGGTTGCCCTAGCCGCGCCAGTGGGCGACTTGATTGAGTCGCAGTTGAAGCGAGACCTCGACATCAAAGACATGGGTTCAATGCTTCCCGGACACGGTGGTGTACTCGATCGCATCGATGGCATGCTGCTGGCCGTTCCTGCCGTTTGGTTGGTCGCGGTAGCCCTCCGCCTGATTTAGGCGAGGTTCGTTCTTGCCGACTAAGCGTTCGGAACGTTTCGTTCCAGTTCGGCCAGCCACACTGTTGCTGCTGCGTCGCTAGGGGCCCGCCAGTCGCCCCTTGGTGACAGCGAACCGCCTGATCCCACCTTTGGGCCGTTTGGCATGGCTGTTCGCTTGAATTGGCTAGTACCAAAGAAACGCGAAAGAAAGATGTTCATCCACGACTTCACCGTCGCCAGGTTGTACTCGTTTCGGTTGTGAATCGGCAGCAAGTCAGGCCAGTCTCCTTTGGTTGCATCGTGCCAGGCATGGTGGGCGAGAAACGCCACTTTGCTTGGACGAAAACCGAATCGGCTGATGTAGTACAGGGTGAAGTCTTGTAATTCGTACGGTCCGATTTTGTCTTCGGTACGTTGTGTCGGTGCCGCTTGCGAACTGTCAACAGCATTCGATGGAACGAGCTCGGGAGAAATTTCGGTTGTCACAATCGCCGTCAGAACGTCACCCGTTTCGCCGCCGAGCGTTGTGGCAGTCCAGCGGATCAAATGTTGAATAAGGGTTTTAGGAACTGACGAGTTCACGTTGTAGTGACTCATTTGGTCACCAACACCGTACGTACACCAACCAAGTGCAAGTTCTGACAGGTCGCCGGTTCCGACGACGAGCCCGCCGTGGTGGTTGGCCAGGCGAAACAGATGCGACGTTCGCTCGCCGGCCTGAACGTTTTCGAACGTGATGTCATAGGTGGGCATGCCATCTGCAAACGGATGGTTGAGGTCTTTGAGCATTTGCTCACACGAAGGTCGAATATCGATGGTTTCGGCCGTGACACCAACGACACGCATTAAATCGTTGGCCTGAGCGAGTGTCCGTTCGCTGGTCGCAAACCCGGGCATTGTGTAGGCAAGGATGTTGCTTCGAGGGATTCCAAGTCGGTCGAATACACGCGCGCATACAAGTAAAGCCTGTGTCGAGTCAAGGCCTCCCGAAACACCGATTACCACCTTGCGAATACACGAGCTAACCAACCGTTGGGTAAGGCCCTGAACCTGAATTTCGTAGACCTCGGCGCAACGTTCATCGCGATCAGCGACCGACGAAGGAACGAAGGGAAAGCGTTCGACTCGACGACTCAGGGGTAACTCACCGGTCGGAACGTTGAGGGTCACGCTGACCCGGCGAATGGCGGTAGCTCGGGCGCGTTCATCGGCGATGGCATCCGAAAACGATGTGAGGCGTGCCCTTTCCGAAACGAGGCGTTCGAGGTCGATGTCGGCGGTAACAACCTGCGGGTCGGGGGAGAAGCGGTTTGACTCGCCCAGAAGAACCCCGTTTTCCGCGATGATCGAATGTCCATCCCAAGCCAGGTCAGTGGTCGACTCGCCTTGACCAGAGCCGGTGTACAGGTACGCCGACACACAACGGGCCGAGTGTGAATTGCAGAGTTCTCGTCGGTAGCTAGCTTTCCCCACGGTTACCGGTGACCCGGAAAGGTTGGTGAGGATCGTGGCTCCGGCAAGAGCTGCCCAGGTGGACGGTGGAACCGGAACCCACACGTCTTCACAAATTTCGGTGTGCAAAATAAACCCAGGTATGTCAGTTGCCTCGATAACAATGTTGGTTCCGAACGGGACACGGGCACCGAGCAGGGTGATCTGGTCAACGATGGCGTCGTGCGCTCGACTGAATTGCCGTTCCTCATAGAACTCGCGGTAGCCGGGCAAAAATGACTTCGGGGTCACTGCAAGAATCTGGCCGCGATGAATAGTCAGCGCGCAGTTAAACAGTTGGCTTCCAACCCGCAACGGTGCACCAACAATAATAAGTGTACGGAGTGAACGACTTTGCTTGAGTAGGTGTGCAAGACCGAGCAACACCTCGTCGAGCAACGCTTCTTGATGAAAGAGGTCGTCGCAGCTATACGCCGACAATCCGAGCTCGGGAAACAATGCGACTACACAACCCTGTTCATCGGCTTGACGGGCGAGAGTAAGGGTCGCTTCGGTATTGAATTGTGGGTCGGCAACTTTCACCGCCGGAACACACGTCGCGACCCGAGCAAAGCCGTGGCGGTACAGGTTTGCGAAGGGAAGCACCTCAGATTCAACGATCACAACGCTCACGCTAACTTGTGTTCAGCATCTGAGCGGCATGGGTAGTGACCGGCGCTATGGGAGGCTGTATTCTCATGACAACAGTTGCACTTTTCGGGTCTACCGGCTCTATCGGTACCCAAACGCTCGATGTGGTTCGGGCGAACCCCGAGCGTTTCACCATCGAAGTCTTGGGGGCCCATTCCCGGGTTGAAGAGTTACTCGCCCAGGTCGAAGAATTTCGACCGCGGATCGTGGCAGTCGCCGATGATGCTCGTGCCAGTCTGATCAGAGATCGCTTGCCAGCCGGAACCGAATTTGTATGTGGGCCTCACGCTTTCGAAGATGCGGCTGGTGAGGCCGACACGGTCGTAAACGGCGTGGTTGGTTTTGCCGGCCTGGGGGTAACGATTGGGGCACTGGCCGCTGGAAAGCGCCTAGCCCTCGCAAACAAAGAATCGTTGATCACGGCTGGCCCCGTAGTAGCCCCGTATAGAGCGACCCCTGGTGCCGAAATCATTCCGGTTGACTCAGAGCACTGCGCGGTTCACATGTGTCTCGCCGGCCACCGAACGTCTTCCGCGGCCGGACGACCCGACCGTGTGAAACGGCTGGTTATCACTGCCAGTGGTGGGCCCTTTCGAACTCGAGACCGAACAACGCTTGGTTCAATCACGGTTCAAGAAGCGCTCGATCATCCAACTTGGTCGATGGGACCAAAAATAACCATCGATTCGTCAACACTGATGAATAAAGGTTTCGAAGTTATTGAGGCTCATGAGCTGTTCGGCACTCCATACGATGCGATCAACGTAGTAGTTCATCCGCAATCGGTCGTGCATTCGATGGTTGAATTTTCCGATGGAGCGACGGTTGCCCAACTGTCGATGCCGGACATGTGTTTGCCGATTGCATATGCGCTGGCCTGGCCTGATCGGGTTGACACGCCGTTCGGTTCCATCGATTGGACCACGCTTTCACGGCTCGATTTCGAGTCTCCAGACGTTGAATCGTTCCCGTGCTTAGGGTTGGCCTATGAGGCCGGACGAATTGGCGGCACAGCCCCAGCGTGGCTGAACGCGGCTAACGAAATAGCGGTTGAAGCGTTTCTGGCCGGTCGAATATCGTGGGGCAGCATCGCAAAAGTGAACGAAGGTTCACTTGATGCCCACGATCGTGCTAAACCACTCTCTGTGGCTGACATTCTTGAAGCAGACCAAAGCGCTCGGGCAGTTGCTCGCACCTTGGTAGAAAAGGAACTTTTGTGACCAGCGTGTTGATGCCGACCAACGAACCGGTTCAGCCAGATTCGTCGGGCGAGCCAGCCCCGTTTGTTGAACGGCGAAAGAAACGGCGTATTCCGGTACGACGCCAACTCATTAATATTTCGATGATAAGTGTTGCAATAGCTGTCCCGTTTGTAGCGAGTGGACGCGGAACCATGTTGTTGATCATTGCTGCACTCGGGTTTTTTATCATGTTCCACGAGTTTGCGCACTTTGCCGTCGCGAAGCTTTGCGGCATGAAGGTAACCGAGTTTTTTGTGGGTTTTGGGCCCCGCATTTTTTCGATTCGCCGCGGCGAAACCGAATATGGCATCAAGGCAATTCCGGCGGGCGGGTACGTCAAGATCATCGGGATGAGCACTATCGAAGAGGTTGACGAGGCCGACGAGGCTCGTACCTACCGCCAGTCAACCTGGCCACGGAAGTTCGCAGCGATCGTGGCAGGGCCGGCGAGCCATTTTTTGGTTGCCTTCGTCTTACTCGTGGTGATGTTTGCTCGAACGGGCGATGTGGTTGGCACCAAAGCGCAAATCGTCGACGTGACTGCTGGGTCATCGGCTGCTGAGCAGGGTGTGCGGGCTGGCGATGTCATCGTTGCCGTGAACGGGGCGCCGGTAAGTACCTACCAAGAGGCGATCGAACGCTTTGGGAAAAAGGCTGGTGTTCCGATCAAGGTCACACTCGACCGAGCGGGAACACCGGTCGATCTTGTGGTCGAGCGCAGGCTGATGCTTGTTAACGGAGTCGAAATGACGATTATCGGCATCCAATCGGCTTCAGACGCTAACTCGTACATCTTCAAGACATACCCGCTTGGCACTTCGATCGGCAAGGCAACGTCTGAGCTTGGCCGCTACACCACCGGAACCATCAGCGGAATGTCCTCGTTCTTCCGTCCGTCGAGCGTTACGAAGCTGTTCAAACAGGTTATTGGTGCCTCGTCGGCGAAAGGGCCCGTCACACCGGCTGAGCTGGAAAGTCGCCCGACTTCGGTCGTCGGAATGGTTTCGATTGGATCGTCGGCTGCCAAAACTCACGCATCTGATCTCATCCAAATTTTGGTGCTGATCAACCTCGCACTTGGTGCCTTCAACCTTTTGCCGATGTTGCCGCTCGATGGCGGGCACATCATGATTGCGTCGTACGAAGCCATTGTCAGCAGGGTCAAGGGCCGCCGCCACCATGCAGACATGAACAAGGTGCTCCCGTTTGCTGCCGTGTTCCTTGGTTTCATCTTGGTGCTCGGGTTGTCGGCGATGTACCTCGATATCGTTCGCCCGATCAAGTAGTTCGACCGGCGTCTTTTCTGAGTTCGACCTTTCGGGCGAGATCGCTACCCCCTCACGCCCAAAACCCCCAAGAAGACCCCGAAAACTTGCAAACAACCCCCCGTTTTGGGGGTTTTGGGCGTGGGGAGGCCTGAGGGCTGGGGTTTTGTGGGGCTTTGGGCGTGGCGAGGCGTCAGAAAGCACTGCGAGATGTGTGGGTTGAGCGTTTAGTTGCGCGATGCTCAAAGGCATGACACCAGCATTTACCGGGCTTCGTCGGCCCCGACGGGTTACGCGCCGAATCAACGTTGGAAAAGTGGCCGTTGGCGGAGACGCCCGAATCTCCGTTCAGTCGATGACCACCACCAAAACGGGTGATGTCGAGGCGACCCTTGCCCAGATTTACGCCTTGGCTGCTAATGGCTGTGACATCGTGCGATGCACGTGTAACGACCTCGCTGCAGCGGAGGGGCTTGCGCAAATTATTCCTCGGTCGCCGGTGCCGATCGTTGCCGACATTCATTTCCAATACAAGCTGGCACTCGCAGCTCTCGAAGCCGGTGTTCAGTGCCTTCGGTTGAACCCCGGAAACATACGTAAGCCCGAACACATTCGAACAGTGGTGCGTGAGGCTAAAGATCGACAGGTTCCCATCCGAATTGGGGTGAACGGTGGTTCACTTGACCCGGATATCGAGGCCAAGTACGGCCAAACTCCTGAGGGTCTCGTGGCCTCGGCACAACGCGAACTCGCATACTTTGCTGAAGAAGATTTCCACGACGTCAAGATTTCGGTGAAGGCTTCAAACCCGGCACTCATGATTGAGTCATACCGAATGCTTTCTGAGCTAGTCGATTACCCGCTTCATCTTGGCGTTACCGAAGCCGGCCCGCTTCCTGGGGGTTTGGTAAAGGCCACCGCCGGAATCGCAACCTTGCTCGCCGAAGGTATCGGTGACACGATCCGTTTCTCGTTGACTGCCGACCCGGTGGAAGAGGCTCATGCCGGACGCCAACTGCTTGAGTCGCTTGGGCTTCGCGAACGAACCGGTCTTGATCTCATAGCGTGTCCTTCATGCGGACGAGCAGAAATCGATGTCATAAAGGTTGCAGGCGAGGCACAAGAAGCGCTACGTGAACTTAACGTTCCGATTCAGGTGGCTGTCATGGGATGTGTCGTGAATGGGCCAGGTGAAGCGGCCTCGGCCGACCTCGGGATCGCTGCAGGTCGTAAGCGCGGACACCTTTTTGTAAAGGGCGAAGTGGTCCGCGTGGTTCCCGAAGACGAGATGGTAAGCGCACTGGTCGAAATGGCAAAGATCATCGCAAAGGAAGGCATCGAGCGAGTGTTGGCTCAGGCCGACAAGGGTGCTGCGGCTGAAGCCGAAAAAGACCGTCAGCTTTTGTTGGGGGAACAGGGTGACGATGCAAATCACTCGAACGTCAAGATTGACCTAATCAAAAAAACGGTGAACGGTTAACCAGTGGGGCTGTTCGATGACGTGTCATCAGTTCATCAGTGCCCATACTGTGAACTCCGGTTTCTGTACTCTGCTGAAGTTGTCGACCATATTCGCAGTGACCACTCTAAACACGCTGACGTTGTTGAGGGTGAACACCGCGATACGCGCTAAACCGGGCGATACCCGCTTAACTCAGCGGTTAGACCAGGCCGAGTAAGGCGTTCTCAATCACTTCCGGTAGCGCTGGGTGGATGTAGTACTGGCCGTGTGCCATCTCGTCGATCGTTTGCCCAAAGCTCATCCCTTGAATAAGCGACTGAATAATACTCGCCGCGTGTGGTCCCATAACATGTGCACCTACGAGTTTGCGGGTACTGCGGTCGGCAATAAGTTTACAGAAGCCCGACGTGTCTTCCATTGCCCAACCGTAAGCAACGTCTCCGTACATTTGCACTTTGACCATAATGTTTATACCGGCTGCACGGGCCTTAGCCTCGCTCAGGCCAACGACGGCAACCTGCGGTCGGCTGAAGACGGCATGCGGAACGAACCGATGGTCGGTTGTCAGTGTTGACGTTGAATCAAGTAAGTGCGCTTTCACTACGCGAGCTTCGTGGTTGGCGACATGTTTGAGTTGGTACGGTGAACTCACATCGCCAAGCGCCCACACACCAAGCGCTGTTGTTTGTTGCTGTGCGTCGACAACAATTCGTCCATCGGGATGAAGTTCGCAGCCGCCGACCTTCGCCGCAACGCCTTCTGAATTTGGAATTCGTCCGGTGGCGATGAGCAACACGTCACCGGCAATCGTGGTGCCGTCTGAAAGCGCCATGTTGAATTCGCCGTCAGTGCCAGAAGGTGTGATGTTGACCGGCGTTGTTGAGAGTCGAACATCGATCGCCGAACGCGAAGCCATTTGTTCGGTGAAACGCGAGGAAACGTCGCTGTCGTGGTCACGCAATAGCGCCGAACCCCGAACAACCATCGTCACTTCAGACCCGAGCGATGCGAACACGTGAGCAAATTCCGAAGCGATGAATCCGCCGCCGACGATGACGAGTCGCCTCGGAACAGCATCGACGCGCATGACATCGTCCGATGTGTAGAACTTGACCTCGTTAAGTCCTTCGATTTCGGGATGGTGAGGGCTTGCGCCAACGGCGACCACCACTCGGTCACCAGAAATCGAAGTTGGTGCGCGACCATCTGAATATTCGACGGAAACGCTTCGATCGCCGGTAAATGCTCCCCGTCCGTCGAATACCGTGATGTTTGGGCAGCGGTTCGACCGGTAGTCACGTCCACCCGCCGCTATTGGATCAATACGTTCAAAGACCCGGTCGCGAATGTCGGTCCAGCGAATGTTCTCGACGTGGGCGTCGACCCCGAGGTGATGAGCGTGACGAACGGTTTCAGCTACATCGGCTGCATATACAAACATCTTGGTGGGAATGCAGCCCCGGTTCAAACATGTCCCGCCAAACACCCCTTCTTCGATGATGGCAATTCGCCACGAGTCCATGGCCTCGCCGATTAACGAATTGCCTGAGCCGGTTCCGATGATGATGAGATCGAAGTGCTGGTCACCTGGCTGGGGTGACGGATGGGGAGCGTAAGTCCAGGTGGGTGCAGGCGAGGTCATTGCACGACCATATGCGGTTGGCCACCCCTTTTGTGAATGTGACCATTGTTACACTATCAATGTTGAGATAACAAAGTTAAAGTAGCGATGTTCCGAAAGGTGGTTTCCATGTTCCCAACTTCACTTGTACCCGCGGCGGCCTACCAACATCCGCTACTCGAAGGCCCCCATTTTTACGTTTCGAGTAAAGAACCCCGCGCCAGCAAAGGGCGATTGTTTCGCCGAAATCGCTTCCAGCACCGTGTGATTTCCGACATTTCTCTTTGGCTCGATCGCGGCCTAGGTGCTTCATCAATGAGCGCGGGCGCACCATCAACCCGCGCTTCGGTGGTCAACCGGTAACCTTGCGGTAATGAGTAATACGAACGATGTCGCCGAGCAGACGCCGCGGCGCGTCAGATCTCGGCGGGGTCACGGTGGCGGTCTACGAGACGAGATTCTCGATGTTGCCGAGGTGCTTTTGTTCGAAACCGCCGATGCCGATTCGGTGGCGATTCGTGCCATCGGACAGCGCGTTGGTGTAACCGCCCCGTCGATCTACCGGCACTTTCCTGACAAAGACGAACTCATCCGGGCAGTCTGTGTTCGGGGCTTTGAACGACTCAGCGTGCTGTTTGAGGCCCGTCTGGCTGGCGTTAGTGATCCGATTGAGCGCATTCACGTACTTGCTCGGGCCTATGCGGATTTTGCCCTTGGAAATCCGGCGCAGTACCGGGTGCTGTTGATGTCTCCGCATATTGCGCACCACGATGCAGATCACGTCCCAAGTTTCGATGACAGGGGCGAATCGATGTCGGGGCTAGTTCGACTGGTTGAAGCGGTCGAGTCGGCCATGGAACTCGGGTGCTTGACCCGACAAGACCCATGGATGCTCGCACTCATGTTGTGGACCACGCTGCACGGGATCGTGTCGCTGAGAATCGCCGAGCCAGATCTTCCTTGGCCCCCGGTTGAGTTGCAGCTATCGACTATGTTTTCGCTTTTCAAACACGGAATGGTTGTTTGACCGGGTGAGTGCGTCTGCGAACTTGGTCAGAATTACCCGTAAGACCGCTGAATAGTGTCTCATCGTCTTCTCATGCGTTCATGAAGACGATGGTCGTATATCGAATTTTCGCCAAGGTGACAGATGTCAGGATTTTGTTAAGAGGGAATCCTTTTGTCGCTTGATGGTGTTGAGTGAACTTGACTAGTTGTTGTTCAACTGGTTGCTACCCCCTGGAGGATCTGAATTCTCATGACAAACCAAATGACAATCGAAGACCGAAGCGAAACCCGAAGCATGTTCACGTCGATCGCGCCGACCGTGATCAACGTATCGACGACTCCCGTCAAATGGGATGTTGATAAATGGAGAACTGACGCAGCCTGCTCTGACTTCGATACCAACATGTTTTTCCCTGACCCGGAGTCAGAAGACGACGTAGTTCCACAGATTTCGGCGGCGAAAGCGATCTGTGCGGCGTGCCCCGTTCGCCAAAACTGTCTCGAATTTGCCATTCGAACCCGTCAACTCGATGGGGTGTGGGGTGGGTGCACACCTGAAGAGCGTCGAAGTATTCGTCGGCGTCGACAGGCCGCGGCACGAAAAGCTGCTGTCGCTGCCTGACCGGCCGTCTGGTTTCCTGCCGGGGTCCGGTGCCTGACAGGGAGTCTGGGCGGGCTACACTCATATCTTCATCGCTTTTGATCTGTGGGTCTGAAGGCGTGGGCTTCTGCCCACGCCTTTCGTTCACTCTGAATCAGATTTGCTTAACGGGAAGGCATCGTCATGGCAACAAAATCCATCAGTTCTGACGCGGCCCGACTACATGCCCAAAAAGAGGCGCGAGCGTTGCTGATTTCGCTGATTTCTCGGCCACTCGAAGAAGTCCACCTTGAACTTGTCGATATTGAGGTCGAGGCACTCGGAACCCCTGACGGAGTAATCCGGGTACTCGTCGAGCACCTTGGTTCGCACGAGCGGGGCCCGCGAATCGATCTGGACGGGATTGCCGAGGCCACCAAACTGGTCGATGCACTTATCGAGGCAAACGACCCAATCGAGCAGGCCTTCACCTTGGAAGTGTCCAGCCCGGGGCTTGAACGCCCTTTACGTACACCTGCTCATTTTGAGAGGTTTCGCGATGCCGAAATCGCCGTCAAAACTGTGGCTGGAACCGCAGGTGAACGTCGGGTGCAGGGTCGCCTCGAATCCTGCGACACCGATCCTGCTGGAGTGATTGTCATTGCCGGGCGCACCATTTCCTACAACGAGATTGAACGGGCCCGAACCGTTTTTCGTTGGGGTGAAGAGGCCCCTCCAACGGCAAATGGTGAGCCGCGGAAAAAGGGTGCGTTGCCTAAGGGGCAGCGACCTGTACATCCGAAGGCACTGTTGGCTGCTGCGAAAACCGTCAGTGAGCAGCCACTCTCAACCGAAGATGAAGTAGTGTTCGTGCCCCACGAGTCGACCGTTCAACAGATTTCTGATGCCCCTGCAGCGCTTGCGCCGCCCCAACTAATTCCTACTGAGGTGACTCCGTGAAGCTAAACACCGAACTGATGGATGCGCTTGAACTGATCGAGCGTGAAAAGGGTGTTCCAAAAGAAGCACTGCTTGACGCACTCGCGAACGCTCTGGTGACGGCCTACAAGCGCATTCCTAATTCTGCTGAGGAAGCGGTCGTCTCGATTGACCCCGATTCTGGCGAGATGTGGGTGCTGGCCCAGGAACTGAACGAAGACGGCGAAGTTGTTCGTGAGTGGGACGATACTCCGAAGGAATTCGGTCGAATTGCTGCAACGACGGCCAAGCAGGTCATCTTGCAGCGGATTCGAGAAGTCGAACGCGAAATGAAATACGTCGAGTACGCGGGTCGCGAAGGCGACATCGTGACGGGCATTATCGAACAACAAGACCATCGCTATACCTTGCTCAACCTCGGACGCGTCGAGGCACTGTTGCCTCAAGCCGAGCAGGTTCCGCAGGAACGTTACGAGCACAATGCTCGACTCAAGGCGTACATCGTCGAAGTCAAAAAGAGCCCGAAGGGTCCTCAGATTGTGGTGAGTCGTACTCATCCGGGGCTGGTGAAGCGCCTGTTTGAACTCGAGGTTCCTGAAATCAACGATGGCGTCGTTGAAATCAAGGCCATGGCACGCGAAGCTGGGCACCGAACCAAAGTGGCCGTCTGGTCTAACGATGCCAACGTCGATGCGGCTGGTGCTTGTATTGGTGCTCGAGGCGCCCGGGTACGAATGGTTGTCAATGAACTTCGCGGCGAAAAAATCGACATTGTTCCGTTTAGTCATGACCCGCAAGACTTTGTTCGTGAAGCACTTGGTCCGGCGAAGGTAAAAGAAGTTCGAATCGACGAAAACACCGGGACCGCAACGGTCATTGTTCCTGATAACCAATTGAGTTTGGCGATTGGCAAAGAAGGGCAGAACGCTCGACTTGCTGCGCGCCTAACCGGGTGGCGTATCGATATCAAGGGTGAAACGCAGCTTCTCGAAGAGGAATCTGACTACGCCGAAGGCGAATGGGTTGTTAACGCTGATGGCGAACAAACCTGGCAGCCTGCCGATGGCAGCGAGGCTGTTTCCGCTTCGCAGTGGAAGGCTGAACACGACGATCCAGAGACCGAGTCTGAGTCTGAGTCTGAGTTAGCGCCCGTTGAACTGGCCCAAGCAGTTGAACCGGCCGAAGCAGTTGTTGGGGTCCAAGCAGTCGAGCAGCCGCCAGTTGAAAGTGACCCGGCCTCGTAATGTAGCTAAGCCCGGGGATGTCGAGGTGATTTCCCCGGTTCGAACATGTGTTGGATGTCGGCAACGAAGTGCTGCGTCTGACCTGATCCGATTGACCGTCGACGCTGAAAGGCGGGTTGTGGTTGGTCGAAACCTTCCCGGTCGTGGCGCTTGGCTTCACGACAACGACAGGTGCGCTGAACTTGCCGACCGATCGTTTGGGGTTGCCCGAACATTAAAAGTTGGTCGAACCGATCTCGTTGCTTCCTGCGCCCAATTGGCGTTGCAAAGTCGTCGAAATCTTCCGGGAACGACGCTGTCAAACCCCCCTTCATCGGTGTAACTCACCGATTTTTCATCCTGTCGTGCGCCAGGCACCCGCCAAACGCGCAATGATAGAGCGCTCGCGCTTCGGCTGTGGGCGCAGCTGCAACCTTCATTGACCCAAAGGAACGATTCCAACTTGGCCGCCAAGATCAGGCTCCACGAGCTCGCAAAAGAGCTGGGGCTCACTAACAAAGAGACGCTTGACCTATGTGTCGGGCTCGGAATCGGCGTGAAAAGCCACTCGTCGAGCATCGAAGATGCCCAGGCGGATCGGGCGCGCCGAAAGGCTGAGCGCGAGGGTCTTAAGCGCGATGTGCAGCCAGAGGAAGAGCCAAAGGCCCAGAAGAAGGCTGCGAAAGCTTCGAAAGACGCGCCAGCAACTGGTGCGACCCCTGCGAGCGATGCGCCGGCCACAGTTGCTCCGGCCATAGTTGCTCCGTCGGTCATCACCGAGGTTGTTCCGGTCGTTAAAGAAGTGTCGGTGACCGCGTCCGAACCTCCAGCGGTTGTTGCAAACTCGGCGGCGATCCCTTCGGTTGTTCCGGTTGCGGTTGCGACGGAGGCGACTGTTCTTCCTGGGCCACCGCCGCCCGGTACCGAAAGCACCGAGGGTTCATCTCGAATTATTTCGAGCCGCCCCGGAGGCGTGAACGCGCCCCGTCCGCCAATGCCGGGTATGACACCAATGCCGGGCATGAACCCTGCGCCTCGGCCGCCAATGCCGGGAACAACCGCAGCATCGCAACGACCTGTGGCCTCGACGGGGCCCAGCGCTGCACCGGTTATTGATGCTTCCTCATCGGCCGAACCAGCGGTTACTTCTGCAGTTTCTGAATTGCCACCGTTGCCACCGATGCCGAAGGTCGATCCGCTTGCTCCGGTCGTGCCTCGCGCTGCTCAGGCTCGACCCGATACGGCACGACCTGATGGTCCGCCCCGTTCGCCAACCGGTCGGCCAATTCCGCCTCCTCCTGGCCCGCCACGGTCGTTCTCTGGTCGCCCAATTCCACCACCGCCGGGCCCGCGTACGGCACCTGGCCCAGGTGCGCGCCCTGGTGTACCCGGTGCCCGCCCTGCGGGTGGCCCTGCTCGTCCCGGCGGTCCTGGTGCCCGTCCGGGTGCTCCGGCTGGTCCGGGTGCTCGTCCCGGCGGTCCTGGCGGCCCTGGTGGCGCGCGCCCTGGTGGTTACGCCCCGTCACGTCCTGGTGGCGGTTCATTCCCCCGAACATCGGTTCCCGGTGCTGGTGTGCCACGTGGTGGCCCCGGCGGCGGTCCTGGTGGTCCGGGTCGTGGTGGCCCTGGTGGCGGCGGTCCCGGTGGTCCGGGCCGTGGTGGCGGTGCTCGTCCGCAACAGCGTCAGAGTCGATCGAAGCGTCGTAAGGCCTTTGAAGAGCTCGAACCAGGCCGGGTAACCCGGTACGAAAAGTCAAATGCTCCTGTTCCCGATGGCGAAATCATCATCGAGCGCGGGGCAACGGCTCAAGACCTAGGTCCCCGAGTAAATCGAACCTCGGCCGATGTTGTCCGTTTCCTTATGGGTCAAGGCGAATTGGTCTCAGCGACCATGAGCCTGACTGACGAGATGATCGAACTGTTCGCCATGGATATTGGTGCGCAGGTATTGCTCGTCGCTCCTGGGCAACAACAAGAAGTTGAACTTCAACAGTTGTTTATGGATGATGCCGAGGAAGACGACGAGAACGCCTATATGGCGCGTCCGCCAGTCATCACTGTTATGGGTCACGTTGACCACGGCAAGACCACCGTGCTTGACCGAATTCGGTCGGCGAACGTTGTTGCTGGCGAAGCCGGTGGCATCACTCAGCACATCGGTGCGTATCAGGTCGTCAAAAACGAGCAACTCATCACGTTTATCGATACACCTGGTCACGAAGCGTTCACACAAATGCGGGTTCGTGGTGCCGAGGTCACTGACATTGTGGTGTTGGTGGTTGCGGCCGACGACGGCGTCATGCCGCAAACGTTGGAAGCTCTTACCGCTGCGAAGATTGCCGAAGTCCCTATCGTTGTTGCGATCAACAAGATCGACGTGCCAGGGTCCGATCCGAATCGGGTCATGCAACAGCTTGCCGAGCACGGGCTGGTACCCGAGGCTTGGGGTGGCGACACGATCATGGTCGAGATGTCCGCCCTACAAAACCTGGGTATCGACGATCTTCTTGAGCAGGTGCTGCTGGTTGCCGAGGTCGAAGATTTCCGTGCAGTGCCGACGGGTAAAGCTCGCGGAAGTGTGCTTGAAGCCAATCTCGATATTGGTCGTGGCCCGGTTGCCACGATCCTCATCGAAAAGGGAACCCTCAAGGTCGGTGACCCAATCGTTGCCGGTGCTGCATGGGGTACCGTCCGTGCGCTTATTAACGACAAGGGCGAACAAATCAAAGAGGCTGGGCCGTCTTCGCCGGTTCAGGTACTTGGTTTGTCGATCGTTCCGGGTGCCGGTGACGAACTTCGTGTTGCCCCATCGCTCAAGACGGCAAAAACCGTGGGCGAAGCCCGCGAGCAGCGTCAACGCTCGGCTGGTTTGGCCGGTTCAGCCTCGGCTGTCCATGGTGCGGTCAAGCTCGAAGACCTGTTTGAGCAAATTCAGAAGGGCGAGGCTGCAACACTCAACCTCATCCTCAAGGCCGACGTGCAGGGTTCGCTCGAAGCACTTACCGGTTCACTGAAGAAGCTCGAACGACCAGAAGTCAAGATCGTATTCGTGCATCGTGCTGTTGGTGGAATCACCCAGTACGACGTTCAGTTGGCTGCCACCACCGGGGCCACGATTATTGGCTTCAACGTTCGACCCGATCGCAATTCGCGTCAGTTGGCCGAAGAAGAAAAAGTACAGATTCGTCCGTACGACATCATCTACAAGGTGCTTGAAGATATGCAGGCAGCCATGCTTGGTCTGCTCAAGCCTGAGTACGAAGAGGTCGTTACCGGTGAAGCCGAAGTACGAGAAGTCTTTATGGTGCCAAAAATCGGTGCAGTCGCCGGTTGTATGGTTCGAAATGGTCACCTCACCCGAGGTTCAAAAGTGCGCTTCCTTCGCGAAGGTGTCGTTATTTGGAAGGGTGCAATTCAATCGTTGCGCCGATTCAAAGACGACGTTCGAGAAGTGCAAACCGGCTTCGAGTGTGGTGTCGGCCTCACCGACTTCAAAGACTTGAAGAACGGCGACCTGATCGAAACATATGACGAGCGAGAGCTTGCCCGTTCGTAAGCTTGCTTAGTTCGTTGGTTTGAAGTGTGAATGGCCCTGCCAGTCTGGCAGGGCCTTTACGTTTGTAGTCTGTTAGCGGCGGGTGCTTACAGCCCGACGAGTTGTACACCAAGCGCGCTTACTGCCGCAATGAGTACCCAAGAACTCAGGCCGAGGATCAGCGGGCGTGGGCCAACCTTTGCCAGTTTGCCAATGCGAACCCCCGCCCCAAGCCCAACGAGCGCGGCGGCAAACAACAGGGTCTCAACGATCTTGATCGACTTAAGGGCGTTCACCGGGATGACCCCGGCGCTTCGGATAACGATCGCGGCCAGAAAACATGCGACGAACAGCGGAAGTATCGGCGGTGTGACACCGGCCCAGTCAGGGTCATGTGCTGTCGCCTGCTTCCGGCGTCGGTTGAGGCTGACCCCGGTGACGAGCGGTGCCAGCAACACAACTCGTGTGAGCTTGACCACGATTGCCGTCTCTTTGACCGAGTCTCCGCCCACGGCCGAGGCAGTCGCGATGGTCTGGGCCACGTCATGCACCGAAGCCCCAATCCACGCGCCGAATGTTGCACCTTCAAAGCCAAGCCACGGACCAACGATGGGAAGCACGAGTATGGCTAGCGTCCCGCAGATGGTGACGAGAGCGATTGCGTAGATCACGTCTTCGTCTTCGGCCTCGGGCGTGACACCGCGCATAGCGGCGATGGCCGACGCCCCACAGATCGAGAACCCGGTGGCAACGAGCAATGAGAGTGAAGGCGAGAGGCCCAGCCGTTTTCCCAACCATTGGGTTCCGAAAAATGTGAGTGTGACTACCACGATTACGAGGCCGAGTCCCCGCGGTCCAAGGTCAGCAATTTCGCGCAACGTCAAACGAAATCCGAGTAGCACGACGCCGAGGCGAAGCAGTTTTTTTCCTGACCAGGCGATACCCGCTTGAAAGTGTCCGGGTAATTTTCCGGTATTCGAAACGATTGCTCCGAGAACAACAGCGACGACCAGAGCAGACACAACGGGAACTGCCTTGTTGACTGCGAACGCTATGGCGGCCAAAACTGCCACCACGCCCAGTCCCGGGGCCAAAATAGTGAGGGGCTCGGGGCCCCAACACTGGCGGGGTAGCTCGAAAATTCGTTGTCGAAGGGTTGGCCGCTGCCGCCCCGGTTGTCTCGTCATTATGCCGTGCACCCTAATAACAATCGAGGGCTCTGCATCGCTTTTTCCGATTGCCGGCCGGAAACTTTGATGAGTTATCAGTGGATGCTTTGAACTGTGACGTACGCAACACTATGGTGGTCGTCGTGACCACAGTCACAACTCTTTACAAGTAGCTAGCGAGTCCGGTGCGTTCCGCCCGGTTCGATTCACCCGACGACCTTCAGGGGGACGTACATGAAGTTGAATAAGAAGCTGAGTGGGGCCCTGGCTCTTACTCTGGCTGGTCTGATTTTGGTGCCAGGTGGCGCCACTGCAGCCACCAAAAAGAAAAAGGCAACCACAAAAAAGCCAGCCACCACGGTGAAGGCTCCAGACACGAAGGCTCCGGTGGCTGCACCAGCACCGTCGGGCCGAGGTGGAAAGATCATTTACGGCATTGGTGCCGAGTCAAGCGGTTGGCTTCCAGCCACCCAAAACTGGGCCCCAGAAGGAACCCAGGTTCGCTACTCGATCCTCGAAAATCTGATGGCTGTCAACGACAAGGGCCAAGTTGTTGGCTACCTTGCCGAGTCGGCGTCGCCGAGTGCCGACTTCAAAACCTGGACGTTCAAACTTCGCTCAGGTATCAAGTTCCATAACGGTGAAGCGTTCAACGCAGCCGCCGTGGTTACCAACATCACCTCCGTACAAAAGGGCCCACTCACCGGCCCGGCGCTGTTCAACCTTCAGGGTTGTGCCGCCACCAGTGATCTGGTTGTCACGTGTGCCATGCGTTCACGTTGGGTGTCGTTCCCGTACTTCATGACTGGTTCCCTCGGGGCCATGGCAGCGCCTGCTCAGGTCAACGCCAACGAGTCACGTAAGCCCATTGGCACCGGCCCATTCGTGTTCAAGGAATGGATCCCGAACCAAAAGTTCGTGGCCACCAAGAACCCTGACTACTGGCGCGGCGCTGTATTGGCCGACGAAGTTGAGTTCCGGGTCATCCTTGATGACACCGCTCGTTTGGCGCAGCTCGCCAGCGGCCAGATCAACTTCTCGCATACGTCTGCTGCTGTTGCAGTGAACGAATACGAGGCTGAAGGCAAAGCCGGCAAAATCAAGGTTGTTCCGACTACTGGTCCTGCTCAAACCAACTACGACCTTCTGAACACTGCCGTTGCTCCGTTCAACGTAAAGGAATGTCGCCTCGCGGCCTACCAGGCAATGGATCTCGACACGCTGATCAAGATTCGTGCCCCAGGCTTCACGAAGGCCAATGGCCCGTTCTCACCAGGCAGCCTTGGCTTCCTAGCGAACAACGGTTCACCAAAGTTTGACGTTGCTGCAGCTAAGACCAACTACGAGGCATGTAAGGCCGCCAATGGCGGAAAAGATGTTGAGTTCACGATGGCGACCACCACGTCACCAGAAGCAATCGAAACCCGAAACATCAAAAAGCAAATGGTTGAGCGTGCTGGTTTCAGCATCAAGACTGCCGAACTCCCACAAGACCTCTACATTCCTGCTGCGATCATCGGCCGCTTCCAGTGGCTGACATGGCGTAACCATGGGGGTACCGATCCCGATGGCGAGCGCATCTGGTGGCATTCAGAAACCGCTGCTCCGGTTAACTCACAGGCCCTCAACTTTGGTCGTGTGAAAGACGGGATCATCGACGAGTCGCTCAACCAGATCCGTTCGAACTCAGACCCAGCAGTGCGTAAGAAGGCTGCTGAAGCCATCAACGGTGCATTCGGTGAAGAGGCCTACTTCATTCCTAACTGGTACTCAAAGTGGATTATGGGCCATAGCAATAAGTGTGGTGGCGTTGAAGATTTCCGTTTGCCTGATGGCAGCAAGATCTTCCAACTAGGCGGCGGATCTACTCCGGCGCTGGCCTACATGGGCTGCACAAGCTGACCTAACGGTCGGTTTCATTCTCCCAAAACTGTTGAACTGAAAAAGGGTTGGTTGTATGGCTAAGTATTTCTTCCGTCGATTGTTGGTAGCGATCCCCACATTGCTTGTGGTGACGCTGCTGACGAACGCGATGCTCTCGCTGATTCCGGGTGACCCGTCAAAGGTTGCGCTAGGAACTGCGTGGACAGAAGAGACAGGGAAGCAGTACCTCTCTGATCTTGGCCTCGACCGACCCTTCCCAGTTCGGTATTTCAATTGGTTGTCTCATGCCGTGCGTCTCGACTTCGGCATTTCGTTTTATGACAAAGGCCCAGTACTAGACCGAATTACGCGGGCTTTCCCGCAATCGATCCAACTGGTCTTAATGATTTTGATTATGTCACTCCTGATCGCAGTTCCGGTGGGCGTGTATAGCGCTTACCGGGCTGGTTCACGGGTTGATCGCATCATTCAGTCGGCCTGTTTTGCGGCGCTTTCGGTGCCGGGTTTCGTAGCCGGTTTGCTGATCATTTTGTTGCTCGGACTGAAGTTGAAATACGGAGACGACAAGTACGTGTTTTTGGTTGACTACGTGCCGTTTTTCAAGAACCCGTTTCAAAGTGTCAGATCTCTTTTCTTGCCGGCCTTGAGTGTTGCGCTCGGTCAGGCTGCCGGGTTTGTTCGCATTATTCGAACTGACATGGCGACAACGTTGCAAGATGACTTTGTGCTCATGGCCAAATCAAAAGGTATGAGCGACAAGTACATTCTTTTTCGGCACGCCTTCCGACCCTCAAGTTTCACGCTGATGACGGTGACCGGTATTGCGATCGGCCAGCTTCTGGGCGGCTTGGTAATCGTTGAGCAACTGTTTGGGCTCAACGGTATTGGTACAGAAATTTTCCGCTCCATTCTTCAACGTGATTACGCGACCACCTTGGGCGCGGTCACCGTGGTTACCGTTGTTTTTGTGTTGGTCGCAACTGTGGTCGACATGCTGTACGGCGTGATTGACCCTCGAGTTCGTCAAGCAAGGAAATTCGGATGACCACCACAATCGATGATGCCCTGTCGAGCGCACCGACAACGCTGAGTTCAAGTGCCGGGGCGAGCAGCGGCGACATTGTCACCCTCGCTCCACGTAAGAAGCGCAAGCCCTGGGGTGCGGCCTTTTGGCTGTCCGTGGTTTGGCTGATTGGAGTTATTGGCAGCACTATCGTCGCCAACTTCGTTGGGTGGAAGAAAGAAGTCGACTTTCTAGGTGCCGTCACAGTCAGTGAGGGTGATTGGCGCGGATCAATCTCGCTAGCGCATCCCCTAGGGCTCAATTTTGCTGGCAACGACATTCTGGTGAACCTCGTAGTCGGGGCAAAGAACAGCCTGATCATTGCCCTATTTACCGTGGTGTTCGGGTTCTTGGTCGGTGGAATCGCCGGGATGGTGGCCGGTTACTTCAAGGGCCGAGTCGACACAGTGCTTTCGTTCATCACCAACGTGTTGTTGAGTCTTCCCGCCCTGCTCTTCATTTTGTTACTTATCGCCGTCATTAGCGGGGCCGAAGATGAAGCAGGTTTGGCGACCGGGCTTCAATCAAGCGTAATGAAGGTGTCGCTTTCCCTCGGCATCTTGTCGATCCCCACTATTTTCCGGGTAGTACGTGCAAGTACGATTCAATTTTCACAACGCGAATTTGTCACGGCCGCTCGGGCTATGGGGGCCAAGGTCCCCCGAATTTTGGCTGGTGAGATCCTTCCCAACGTCGCCAAACCCATGATGGCATTCGGCCTTGTTGCAGCCGGCACCGTTATGGTGATCGAGGGCGGCCTCAGCTTCCTTGGCGTAGGCGTGGGCGCCGGTACCGACGTCACCGCGTGGGGCAAACAGATTCAAGAAGCGTCACAGCGCAAAGACCTCGAGTCAGCTCCAATGGTTGCGTTCATTCCTGCCCTGGCGCTGTTCTTTACGGTCTTGGCGTTCAACTTTATTGGCGACAAAGTTCGTGAACGGCTCGAAGTGAAGCAGGCCGCTCTGTGAGCTTGCCAAAAACTGGTTACATCTGTACACATACGACGAAGGGTCACTGACCACATGGCACTGCTAGAGGTCAAAGATCTCGTCACCCATTTTAAGACCGACCGCGGCATCGTCCAGGCTGTCAACGGGGTGACGTTCAACCTTGAACGAGGAAAGACTCTCGGTGTGGTCGGCGAGTCTGGCTCGGGAAAGTCCGTACTCAGTCGCTCGATCATGAACCTGTTGCCACGTCGAGGTTTGATTCGGCATGGGGAAGTCGTGTTCGACGGAAAAGTAACCAGCACGCTTAACGCTAAAGAATCTCGCAAGCTGTATGGGCCCGGCATGGCCATGATTTTCCAAGACCCGATGACGTCGCTGAACCCGGTCGTCAAGATCGGACGGCAACTCACCGAGGGTCTTACCGAACACTTCGACGTTGACAAAAAGTCGGCGCTTCTTACCGCTGAAGAGTTGTTGCGATCTGTTGGTATCCCTGAACCGAAGCGTCGCCTTGACGAGTATCCGTTTCAGTTGTCTGGCGGTATGCGTCAGCGTGTAGTTATTGCCTCGGCGTTGGCGTGTGGCCCCGAGTTGCTGTTTGCCGATGAGCCAACCACAGCGCTCGATGTGACGGTTCAGAAAACCATTCTTAACCTGCTCGCTTCGCAACAACGTGAACGTAATATGGCGATGATTTTGGTCACCCACGACCTCGGTGTGGTTGCCGGTCGCACCGACGACATCATGGTGATGTATGCGGGCTTGGTAGTCGAAAAGGCCTCGACAGCATCGCTGTTCGCAAACATGCGCCACCCGTATACCGAAGCACTGCTTCGGTCAATCCCGAAGCTTTCAGACCCCAGCCATACTCGGCTCGATTCAATCCCTGGTCGACCTCCAAACCTCATCTCGCCACCGGTTGGTTGCCGGTTCGCACCCCGTTGTATGTACGCCGATACGAAATGTCATGAAGAATTGCCACCACTCATTGCCGACCCTTACGACGCCACCCACCTCTTTCGATGCTGGAAACCTGTGAACATAACGTCTCGACCGCTAGTCGACGCTGCGTCCTCGATGGGAAGTAACTGACATGGCCGGTTCCGGTAAAGCCCATCTGCGTCCGAAGGGCACTGCGCTTCTGACCATTGAAGACCTCGTCGTTGAGTTTCCTGTCGGGCGATCGGGTCTGAAAGTGCATGCGGTCTCTGGCATTTCGATCGACGTGATGGAAGGTGAAACTGTTGGTTTGGTTGGTGAATCAGGTTGCGGAAAGTCGACGACCGGCAAAGCGATTATGCAATTGCCAGCACCTACCTCTGGCTCGATCAACCTTGAAGGTACCGAGTTAACAACGCTTGATCGCGAGTCGATGCGAAAGCTGCGACCTCGTATGCAGATGATTTTTCAAGACCCGATCAGTTCGTTGAATCCGCGTCGAAAAGTTGTTGACATTGTGGCTGAACCGCTGAAAATTTGGGGTACAAAAGATAAGGCTGACATTGAGCTTAAGGTTCGTAAGGTGCTCGATATCGTAGGCATCGACCCCGACCAGGCGGGTACACGAAAGCCACACGAATTCTCGGGTGGTCAATGTCAGCGTATTTGTATCGCCCGCTCGGTTGTCATGGAACCCAAAGTCATTATCTGTGACGAACCGGTTTCTGCTCTCGACGTTTCGGTTCAAGCTCAGATTCTGAATCTGCTGGAAGATATGAAGCGCGAATACGGGTTGACGCTCATCTTCATTGCGCACGATCTTGCCGTTGTTAAGAACATCAGTGACCGTGTGGTGGTGATGTACCTCGGTAAAATTTGTGAAGTTGGTGGCCCCGATGCGTTGTACGCCAATCCGGCTCACCACTACACCAGAGCGTTGATCGATTCGATTCCCGAACCCGACCCGACACAACGGCCCGACCAAACGTCGTCGCTTGAGGGTGACCTTCCTTCCCCGATGGCCCCGCCATCAGGTTGCCGGTTTCGAACCCGTTGCCCCGCTGCTACCGATAAGTGTGCCCAGGAAGAACCTCAGTTGGTTGAGGTCGGCCCCAAACATTACGTTGCGTGTCACTTCCCACTTGTGGCTTCTGCGGTTGCGGTGGCATAGATTTAGGGCCCTACGCCCAAACTCACCGGCGTCGGTCGTTTTCGGCATGACTAAAGTCTGACTATGCCAGCTGTCGCAGGAATTGACTCGTCTACCCAGTCGGTAAAGGTTGAGGTGCGAGACCTCGACAGTGGTGAGGTGCTTGCGGTAGGTCGAGGTTCGCATCCGGCGACTACACCGCCAAAGAGTGAGCAAGGCCCAGCGACATGGTGGTCAGCTTTGGTTGACGCATTCGCGCAGGTGTCGCACGTTGCGCACGACATCGTCGCTGTATCGGTAGGTGGGCAACAACACGGGATGGTGGTGCTTGACGTGGCCGGGGACGTGATCCGCCCGGCAAAGCTTTGGAACGATACCGAATCGGCACCACAGGCCGAGAGGTTGCTTGATCGTTTGAGTGCCGGTGGGTGGGCTGCTGCGTGCGGTTCGGTTCCGGTGGCTGCATTCACTATTACTAAGTTGGCATGGTTAGCTGAAAACGAGCCACAAGCGTATGCGCGCGTTGCATCGATCATGCTTCCTCATGATTGGCTTAACTGGAAGCTCACCGGACTCAAAGTGACTGACCGCGGAGACGCGTCGGGCACTGGCTATTTCTCGGCTGCCGAGAACCGGTGGAGGCTTGAGTTACTCGATCTCGTTGGCCCGTCGCTTGACTGGGAGTCGGCACTCCCTCGGGTCGCTTCACCGTGGGAACAGGTTGGCACGGTCACTACCACTGCGGCCTTATCCCTTGGTCTGCACGAGGGTGTTGTGGTTGGTGCCGGGTCTGGCGACAATATGGCTGCAGCACTCGGCATGGGGCTTGGCCCTGGCGACATTGCGCTGTCGTTCGGCACATCGGGCACTGCGTATGGCGTGAGTCCTACACCGACTCACGACCCCACCGGATCTGTGGCCGGGTTTGCCGATGCCAGCGGGCATTTCCTTCCGTTGGTATGCACGCTTAATGCAACCAAAGTGACGAATGCTGTGGCCCGCTTGTTGGGTGCTGATCTCGAGTCATTTAATTCGTTGGCGCTTTCTGCTGAAAGTGGTTCTGGTGGGTTGGTCATGCTTCCTTATTTTGACGGTGAACGAACACCGAATCGTCCGGGGGCAACCGGTGTGGTGTCCGGAATCCGTTCCGACGTAACCCGCGAGCAATTGGCCCGCGCTTCGGTGGAAGGTGTGGTGTGTGGGTTGCTTGACGGTGTCGACGCACTACACAGTGCGGGGGTGGCAATAGACGGGCAGGTACTGCTGCTCGGCGGAGGTGCTCGGTCTGGCGCGTACCGAAGTGTTGCATCTACGTTGCTCGAACGACCGGTAGTAGTTCCCGATGCCGATGAGCACGTGGCAACCGGAATGTGCGTTCAAGCCGCCGCTGCGTTCAGGGGTGAGCCTGGTTTGACCAGTGGTTGGGGTTTGGGTTCAGGATTGGTTGTTGAACCGCCGAGTTCGGTGTTGGGCCGCTCGGCTCAAGAAGTTCGAGATGCGTACCGACAATTGAGGGGATGATTAGGCGTTTCACCTCGATTGCGCTGGTAGCGCTCGTTTCGATCTCGTTCAGCGGGTGTAGTTCTGCGACGAAACCAGCTGCAGAGCGTGTCGCACCCGGAACGACAATTTTTGGTGCGCCGATTGACCCGATTGCGCTCCAGTACGCCGGTGGGCCTGCAGGGGCAGGAAAAGCTGATGTCGAATCGTCGACAACTGCGGCAGCCACCACCCTTCCACCGGTCGATTCGGTGCCCCTTCTGACGTTTCCTTCGTCTACCGAGGCCGCCACAACTGCGGCGCCAGCTAGTCCATCCCCAACTCTGCCAGTACCCCCGACTCTGGCTGCAACCGTTCCAGCGGTGGCTGTAACCCGACCCGTAGCGGTGACAGTGCCCGCCGCGCCAGCGACAGTGGTTGCGGTTGTCACCAAAGCCAGACCGGTCATCCAGCCAAAACCGCCCCGCACCACGGTTACGCCAGTGGCCCCGTCAGCCACACAGCCACCTTCACCAACAGTCCCACCTTCACCAACAGTCCCACCAGCAGCCACTCAACCACCTTCACCATCGTTCAAAGTGGAGAAGGTCCGTGTGGCAGGTTCAACGTGTCGGCCCGCGCAACAGGGAAAAACTGCCCCAACAAAGCAGAAGCAAAGCGTCGAATGCCAAAAAGTCGGCGGTAAATGGAAATGGCAGCTCGTACCGGCAGCTACCGCAGCACCGGTTTTAACGGCCTCAAGCCCTGCAGCCGTGCCGGGTTTTGATGGAAAAACCATCTCACTAGCCATCATCGGCACGTCAACGAACCCGACGTGGTCGAACATCAGTAGAGCCATCAGCGCAGCTTTCGAGGCCCGGGTAGCCACGATCAATCGTCGGGGCGGCATCGGTGGGAAGTACCCAATCAAGCTCATCGTTCGAGACGCGAACTACGACCCTGCCGTCACCCTTACCGAACTCAATGCCACCAAAGATCAAGTGGTTGGTTTCGGGTCGATTCTTGGTACCCCAAGTACCGAGCGAGTGCTTGACACCTTAAAACAAGATCAGCTACTCGCCTCACCAGCTTCTCAGGAAGCGAGGTGGGGACTAGAAACGAACCTTCTTCCGATCTTTAACTCATATCAGGTGCAGGCAATTAACGCAGTGTCGTATTACGTTGACCAGGTGCCGCGTTCAACGGTTTGCTCGGTAAGTGTTGCTGGAAGTTTTGGCGATGCCGGCCGCGAAGGGTTCAACTTTGCCGCCCAGGACCTTGGCGCGAAAGTTGGTACAACGTTGACGATGGCCCCAACCGATACAAATCCGGCACCGATCTTGGGTCAGCTAAGAGCAGCAGGATGCCAGGGAGTCATGGTTACCGTGACTCCGATACAACTTTTGAACTTGGTGATGGGCCCTGCACGGGCTGGAATTCCGTTCCGGTGGATCTCGATGGGTGCCAGCTTCAGTGACCGCCTGATTACCAGCCAAACCAGCCTCGTCTTTGAACAAACCGTTTGGGTGGTTGGTGACGGTCCGGTTTGGGGTGAGGGCACCAGCCAATTGGCCGCCGAGTTAGTAGCTGCCGACCAAAAGTATTGGACGGAAAATCCTGATATCGGGTTGACCTACGGCTTTGCCCAGGCCAAGGTGTGGGAGGCGGTCCTTGAACGAGCCGTTGCCCGCAATGATCTTTCGCGCGCGGGTGTACTCACGGCTGCTCGTGAAGTGTCGACGGTTGACCTGAGTGGAATGGGTTCACCTACCGACTATTCAGCTGCTCAACGCTTGAGTGCCCCCCAAGCCTCGTTGTTTGCGGTGGACGGGTCGTATCGAAATTCGTTGCGGATGCTTGCTCCGAATTATGCGTCACCTTCCGCGGCCCGATTCCGAGTAACTTCCGCACGGTAAAACGCCCGGTGGAGGTGGTTCAGCCTGACGTTTTCGTAAGGGCTTGATCTACTGCCTCTAGGCGTTCCGGTTGAACCGCCGGTGTAAACCACGTACGCGTACCTTCGGTGTCGAGGGCCACGTCAGCGCATCCGTCACTGTTGGTATCGCTGACACCGAGCGTCGCATTAAGTACTTCAGTTGAGTCGGCGGCAACTTCTGTATTTTCACCGGCGAGCGGCCAGTCTTTGAAGTAGTAGACCACCCCGGTCGAAGGCCGGTAGAGCACCAACGTTTCTGCTGAGCCACAAAAGAAATTTCCGATCCGTAACGAGTCGGATCGTTCACCAACTGAGTATTGAGTTGGTTCGCTATCGCCACGGAAGGTCACTCGAACGCCGGCCGGGTTTCGTTGGTAACTCTCGACACACTGGGCGATTGTGGTGGGGTCACACGCAGTTTTAATGGTGAGTAAACCACCCGGACCCGCGTCGGCTTCGTTTCGTTGACGCACGACAAGCCCTCCGCCCACGCCTGCAACAACGAGGAAGGTGGCTGCTATCAAACCGATCTTCTTCCATGGTTTCGGTGGGGTAACCGGGACTGCCTGGCTCAGCGCGTTAGGTCGGGTGGGAAGCGCAAACTGAGCCGTAGCTCGAATGGGACTGTCGACCGCGTGTCCGGCGGTCTGTCCGGGTGCTTGCCCGATCGTCTGTCTGACTGGTTGTCCGATTGTCTGTCGGGCAGCAGTGTTAAGCGGATCACGCCAAGCTGCGGCCAGTTCGGCCAACGTTGAAAATCGATCAGTGCGCTTACGAGCGAAAGCTCGCTCAACGTGATCGGTAAGTGGTCCGAGGGTGACACGATTCAGTGCTGCGAAATTTCCGATTTCGGCTCGGCGTATCACCGACGATGTGGTGTCGCCTGCGTACGGAAGTACCCCGGTGAGACATTCGTAGGCAACGACACCGAGCGAGTATTCGTCAGACAACGGCGAAGGGGTTTGTCCGTGCAACACATTAGGGTCGAGGTATGCCGCGGAGCCAAGCGCAACTTGTTTGGTGTCTGGTGTTTTGATTTCGTCGGTTGCTAGCCCAAAGTCACCAAGAACAGGCGTTCCGTCTTGGCGCAAAAAAATGTTTGATGGCTTGACATCTTGGTGCACGATGCCCGCCTGATGGGCGGCGTGGAGTGCATCCGCGATTGGGGTGAGGAGGTTGACGGTTTCAACGTCGTCAAGTTTCCCCCTGGTTTCGAGTAGCGAAGCCAGTGTCCCGCGAGCTGCGTATTCGGTCACGATGACGAGTTCGTTCGTGTCGTCGATGATTTCGATCAGTTTGACGATGTTCGGATGATTGAGGCGCGAAAGCGCAGCCGATTCACCCTGTACCCGTTCGCGGTCGCTTGCGGTGTTGTGTTGAGGCAGGCGCTTAATGGCTACTTCCAGCCCGTCGCTGATGCGCACCGCGTGATGAACGGTGGCCGTTGAGCCTGTTCCTAAGACACGATCAATGTTGTAGTCGCCGAGATTCACACTGACATCTTTGTAGAGACTGGGGCATCAAGCCAGCGTTCATCCAAATTCACCATAACTTGGGCCAATTCGGCGCCACCATCTCGAATGAGAAACCCTCTTCCAGGCGGAAACCCTTCATCGTGTGCCTTGCGTCGGGGGAGGGGCGTCATCCAAAGTTCACCATCAATCTCGCGCTGCGGGCGAAGCGCAAAACCCTGCCGAGAACGACGAAGGGCGGTGGTGAAATGCCCATAGGAAGAGCGGATTGCTTCCGGTCGAGCGGCGGCAACTACCCAGAGGCCCGGCCGTCGTTCGGCGATCAACGATGACAACATATCGCCATCATCGTCAACAAACTCGGCGTCGTCAATGAGTATGAGTTGGCCGACCTTCCGCTCAACTATCTGGCGCTCATCGAGTGTTGCTCGCAAGTCATTGACGCCACGGTGAACGGTCGCATCGAGCAGGTCGCCGAGGCGCTTTCTACGCCCACAGAGAACATGAAGTTGAAGGCGTGTGTCGAAGTCTTTGGCCGACATCGCAACGGTCGCCAATGCGCTCGTTTTGCCGGTGCCGGCTCCACCAGAAATGATGCCGTGTTCACCCTCAGAAAGATCCCATCCGATTGCTTCGAGATGCTGGTCGCCAAGGGCAAACCTCACCCGAAGAACTTGGTCATCGGCTGGCTCTTGCGGCTGGCGCGAACATCGCTCGCCCCGTGCGGAGTCTTTGGTCAGCGCAAAGGCAACCACTGCGGGAAGTACCGGTACGCTTCGAGGCCTCACCCAGGAGTGGCCGGGTAGTTGGCCAGCCCATACCGACTTGATGCGGGCTACCTCGGTCGTGAGTTCGTCGCCAATGGCAAACTGAACCTCGGTCATGGTTCGTAGATCGAGTGCTCGTCCTGGGCAACACCGGGCCGGTGCTGAACGCCCAATTCCCAGGATGGAATCATCGAGCGGGTCAACGAGTTCGAAGGCGTATCGGTTGGCGAAGGTTGAACTCAACGAAGCAGTCATTGCGTTTGGGCGATCGATGCTGACAATTGTTGTGATGCCAAATCTCGGCCCGTCGGTGATGATGCGATTCAGACCGTCGAGAACGCCCGTACCCGAAAGGTCTTCGTGAGTGGTTCGAAGTGATGTCCAGTTGTCGATGGCTATCACTACTTGCGCAACATAGGTGTGCTGAATGTCTGCTGACTGAGATCGGCGGTCTTCGATGAGTTGTGTAAGTTGACGTACCAGTCGCGCAAGTCGGCTTGGCTCAGATGGTGTGATGAGCGCACCGACGTGGGGAAGTGCAGCTAACGGTGCCAAAAGCTGAGATCCGAAATCGATGAGGTACATATGAAGCTTCTCGGGTGAGTGTGCTTCAGCGAGCCTCGTGACCACCGCCGCGAGTGAGCGATCGTTGCCTGATCTGGCCGACCCTATGAGCAGAACGTTGGTACCCGGTTCGTCTCGACCATCGACCAGGTGTGGGGCGCCCGAGACCTGGCGTTGTTCATCTGGAAGGTCAGACAAGAACACTGATTCAGGGCAGCTCAGTGGGTCCGCTTCGCTGAGTTGGGCACTTGTGAGTGCGCCGGCGAGTGGCTGTGGCCATGGTCGACGAGGCGTCTCGTCGCGGCGGAGTTTGGCTGCGGCAATGGCTGATTCGATGATGATGGTTAGGTCGGTGAGGCCGTCACGCTCTGCGTCGCTGGGTGTCGTGGCCGAGTTGATGTCTTCGACACAAGCGGGTGGTCGTTGGCGCTGTTGTGTTGCAGACGGCGTAGCAATGGTTGAACTTGCGGTTTGGATCGCCACGAGTTCCGAAGGGCCCGTTCGTACGAGGGCCCGACCCGGTGCCTTGCGTGAAAGAGTTGCTGCGTCGGGCACCCCGAGAACATCCACCGAGTCAGTTGTTGATTGCACCCTGAGCGAGATTCGGAGGTTCATATTTGCGCGTATTGAATCGTTTACTGCTCCTGCAGGTCGCTGGGTTGCGAGGAT
This sequence comes from Acidimicrobiia bacterium, assembly GCA_031430595.1. Taxonomy (GTDB): domain Bacteria; phylum Actinomycetota; class Acidimicrobiia; order Acidimicrobiales; family JANYDT01; genus JANNBN01. The sequence continues at coordinate 45,408 of JANPBU010000040.1, read as the reverse complement.
GAGGTGAACCCCGAGGCTTCGTCCGCGTTGGGCGATTCCGACAAGCGAGGTGACGAAGTCGGGAAGATCTGCAGCCATAGTTGCAAATTCGTCGATAACGACAACGAGCCGAGGAAGTGGAACGGTGCCCGTGTATGTCACGATGTCATCGGTTTGGGCTTCGTGGAGCAGGTGTTCTCGATACTTCAATTCGGCTTCCAGGCAGCGAAGTGCCCGTTGGCCAAGGCCTGCGTCAAGATCGGTCACCATGCCAACCACATGGGGAAGACGCGAAAGTGCATCGAAGGCCGCGCCGCCTTTGTAGTCGATTAAAACAAACGTGATGAGCGTCGGTGGGTGATGGGCTGCGAGTGAAGCAATAAGTGAGCGTAGTAATTCGCTCTTTCCTGAACCGGTGGTTCCGGCGATGAGGCCATGTGGGCCGTCTGTCGCAAGATTGAGGGTCACAATTCCGGTACCCGAAACCGCAAATGGTGCAGACGGGGTACCTCGCTTCGCGAGTTCCCATCGCTGCAACGTTGCCGCAACAGGGTCGAGTGACGGCCCGGAAGTCGGGCTAAGGAGAGTTCCAAGGGTGACCCGGTCGGGAAGCGTGAGATCGGTTCGTACTTCGGCGGTATCGGCCAGTGTAGAAAGTTGAACGGCAACCAATTCGCAGACTTCGGTGCTCGCCGAGGTAGCGATCACCGTCTGATTGGCTCGGGAGGATGTTGTCACGTGTGGTGGGTGGTGGGCGACAGTTGTGCGGTTTCGGGGTTGGCCGACGCGAGTAGGTTCACTCTCTCGTTTGACGTAAGCGGTGTGGCCATCAATCGCTATGACAGTGGTTGCGTTATTTGGAAGGCGGTCGACCCGAGACCCGAGCACCACTAGCGCAACGTTTGCTGGTGGGCAACTCAGGAACGTCTTGAGCTGCGTCTGGTCGGTGTGGTTTATTTGGTCGGTCAGGTCAAGTACGACGATGGTCCACAACTCCTGATTGGTATTCGTAAGTGTCTCTATGATTTCGTTACCACCGACAAGAGACCGGGAGAGGAGGGGCGAATTGGTTGGTCCGGTGTGGGGTGCCGTTGCCGTCCACTTCCAATCGGTGAAGGTAAACGCATCACCGATGATGGCAAGACCCAGATCTGCTGGCCCGTGGGTAAGCAGGGCTTGGCAAATCATCGACCTCGCCACACCAATAATCTCATCACGCTCACCATGTATTCCGAGTATTGACCCCGGTAGGAGTGAAAGCGTGACCGGAAGGTCGTGACCGATGCTCAATGATGTAAGGGTTTCGTGGCATCCGGGAAGCCAGTCGTTTCGAGGGTCGCGAAGGGGGTGGGGAAGCGTTCGGGTTCCTTGCCCCAACACCACTAAACCGCAATCGCTGTGATCTGGTCGACGTTCCCAGAGTTCAACTAGTGGAAGCTCAGCGCGCATACGAAGAGTGCCGAGACCAGGTCGAGTGGCGGTCAGATCGTTGCAGATGACGTCACATGACTGAGCCAATTCTGATTGGAACTGAATAAGTTCACTCTGGGTGCTTCGCAATCCATTCGAAGTTTCTCGGCGAACCCGGCGGCGGTCTTCGACCCAGTTGCCGAGCATGAGTACCGGAGACGACAGTGCCAGCAGTGCCAACTGGGGGTTGACCAACACTGCGAGTACACCGCCGATCACGATTGGGGCGAGTAAGGCTGTGACCCCGAGACGCGATGCGCTTCGTACTTCGGGACGAGCCGGGGGAACATAGATTGGTGCAAGGTTCGTCGTTGCTATTGGCCGTGGTGGCCGGTGAAATGGTTGGCGGCCATCTGGAAGCGCTGGGCTGAGATCAGCGTGGGCCGCGATCGGTGGGTTTGCGGTGATCAAGATGACCGTTGCGCCGAGTCTGAGTTGGACGCTTGCTTGTGATTCGGGGGCGACCGCGTGGGTGAGCCGTTCGCCGTCAAACACCACCCCGTTCGTTGAAGTGAGGGGTTCGATGAGCGGAACGATGTTGCCATCGTCGCTTTCGACCCATGTACGACCGATAGCGAGGTGTTCGGCGGAAACGCTTGAATCGTTGAGGCTCAGCCGGGCGCATCCAGCGTGGGATGCCCCCTCAAGCGAGCACGATCGGCCGATGAGTACACCGGTTGCGGGTATGACGAGGGTGTGGCCGGCGTCAGGGCCAGCTTCAACGAGCAGCCACCATGAGTTAGAACGTAGTTCCGTTGCCTGACAGGCAGTCTGGGAGTTGGGTTCGAGAGACATCACTCACAGTGTTGCGCATATTATGAATGCATTTCAAGTTATTCCATTATCTTTTGAGTGAAATCTTTTTCAGGTCGGTGATCCATCGTTCGGCGGCGACTGCGCGACGTTCAAGTTGATCAAGGGTTGCTTCGTCAATTTTGCGCAGGTTGCTCCGACGGTTTAGTTCGGCGTTCACCTGGGCGTGGGTGTTTCCGGTGAACCGAACGAGTTCACGCGCGGATTCGGCATTGCGCAGTCGCAGTTCCTCCTTGATCTCGGCCCGGGTCTTTCCTGAATTCAGGCCTGAATTCCGGCCCGAACTTGTTCCGGACAGCGTGGAGAATGACGTTTCGTCAAGATGAATCGTGAGGTCGAGGTCGAGACCCAGTTGACCGTAACCGTCGACGGGTTCATCGGTTTGCTCGTCATCGAGGTCACCAAGTTCGTCGTAGTCGTCGGCGAATACACCGTGTACCTGTGGCTCGTCGACAACGGTGGCAGAAAGCGCCGCGAAGAGCGAGAGTTGTTCGTCGCCCATTTGTTTGTCGAGGTCAGCGGCAGCATCGTCGAGCGACATGGGTTCATCGAAACCCTCTCGATCGTCTGACGGTTTGCGTAGCGAATGGCGTCGAACGTCCGCTATCTGAAAGGCCCACGTGCGAAGCCGGGGGTCGTCGGGAATGAACAGGAATGCCTTTTGGCGTCGCCCTGAGGCTGGGGTCCATCGAACGAGGCGGCCAACGGCTTGGCGAAAGAACAGTTCGGTGGTTGTCGTGGTGGCAAACACACCGATCGTGAGTCGGGGAATATCGACGCCCTCAGACACCATCCGCACGGCAACGATCCACGGGTCGGTTGACGCGGCGAATTCGGCAATTCGAGTCGATGCTTGGGGGTCGTCAGAGATTGCCAGTTTCGGGGTAAGCCCGAGGCGCGACTGCATTTGTCGAACGATGGCGTTGGCATGTTCTTGGTCGGTGGCAATCACGAGACCGCCAGCATCTGGCTGTTTCACCCGCATGGTCATGAGTTGCTTGTGGGCTTGAGCGAGCACCGGCCCAATCCATTCGCCTTCGGTACTCAGTGCGGTTCTCAGGCGTTGTGCACTGCCTTGACGGTCGAGGGCGTCTTCGAAGCTGGCGGCATTGAGCGATCCGTCGGGGGCGACCCATTCCATGAAACCGTTGATTCGGGGGAAGTAGACGGGTCGAACCACCCCTCCGTCTGCGAGGGCATCGCCGTATCCATATTCGTAGTCAGCCCTGGCCTCGTCGAGACGATAGGTCACGAATGGAATGGACGCTGTGTCGCTTCGAAACGGGGTGCCACTAATGCCTAAGCGTTGTGCGGCTGGTTCGAATGCCAGTCGCACATTGTCACCCCACGATTTATCGTCGCCGGCATGGTGAATCTCGTCGAGGATGACAAACGCATCAGAAGTGAGTTGACGAAGTGCCGCCGCACTCGTTGACACCTGTTGATAGGTGGTGACGATGCCGTGCATATCGGGGGGAAGGCGACCTGACGTTGCAGCCCAACCGGGGTCGAGGTGCAGGCCGAATTTGGTTGCGGCCTGCGTCCATTGCAGTTTGAGGTGGGCGGTGGGGGCGCAAACCACGAGTCGCCTTCCACGGTGTTTAGACAGGTTTAGAGCCGCTGCAGCGAGGGCAAACGTCGTTTTACCTGCGCCAGGGGTTGCAACGGCTAGAAAGTCTGCGTAGCCGAGTTGTTGGTGCTCTTCGAGTTTGGTGAGGGCGGCGCGTTGCCAGGGTCGAAGTCGAACAGCGCGCGCCATGGGCCCTACACACTAATTGGAAGATTTCCGGCTTAAGTAGCCGGATTTGCTCCGATGAGTGAACCGGAACTGGGCCTCAGGGCCGGGGGGATGAAGATGGCCGACCGGTAGTAGTGCAGTTCGGCAATTGATTCCTTGATGTCGTCAAGGGCTCGGTGGCCGCCAGCTTTGCGCGGGGCCTTTTTGAAGTCTTCCGGGTGCCAGCGGCGGCAAAGTTCCTTGACGGTCGACACATCGACGGTCCGGTAATGCAGGTAGTCGTCGATGCCTGGCATCCATTTGGCTAGAAATCGACGGTCGGTGCCAATCGAGTTGCCGCACAGCGGCACGTTGTTATCGACCGGAATATGGGCCTTGAGGAAATCGAGTGTTGCTTGCATTGCTTCTTCGTGGGTGACGGTGCTGGCGGCGATGGCTTCGAGCAGACCCGACCGGGTGTGCATTTGCACGACCACGTCATCCATGTGGGTGAGTGCTTCCGGCGCTGTTGCGATAATCAGGTTGGGGCCTTCGGCGACGATAGTGAGGTCGTCGTCGGTGAGCAGCGTGGCAATCTCAACAATCACGTGCATTTCGGGGTCGAGACCGGTCATTTCGAGATCCATCCAAGCCAACATGGTGTGCAGGTTACGTCGTCTTCGAGAGATCTCATCATCCTGAGCCTCCAAATCCCCGATCTTGACGCCCAAAACCCTCAACCTGACGCCCAAAACCCCCAAAAACGTGCGGAATTGGGTCCAAAACCGGGTGTTTACGGGTGTTTTGGGCGTTGCTGTGCGTGTTTTAAGCGTGGTTGTGCGGGTTTTGGGTGTGTTGGTGCGGGTTAGAGCAAACTTGTGAAGCGTCGGATAGCGCTTACAGTTTGGTGATGCCGCAGATCGAAGTGGTTCGACTCGACCCAGACCTTGCACTGCCAACGTACGCTCGGCCGGGCGACGGGGCTTTGGATCTCGTGTCGAGGGTAGATGCAACGTTGAGCCCGGGTGGGGGACGTGCCTTACTCGCTACCGGGCTTTCGATTGCGCTGCCGGATGGTTGGGCGGGCTTGGTGCTCTCCCGTTCGGGCTTGGCGGCGAAACATGGGGTGTGCGTGTTGAATTCCCCCGGTTTGGTTGATTCAGGGTACCGTGGCGAAATAATGGTTCCACTTGTGAACCTTGACTCTTCGATGCCGTTTGAGGTGCGTCGAGGTGACCGAATTGCCCAATTTATGGCGGTTCCGGTCGAATCCGTGACGTGGGTTGAAGTGGAAAAACTAGGAGTAACCGACCGTGGAGACGGTGGTTTCGGTCACACCGGCGTTTAAATAGATAACATCGGGGGATTCGTCCGCCGGACGACGATGTTCGTTAACCCAGTAAGGGGTCGTTCCACATGACTATGCCACCGCCACCACCACCGATGGGTGACTACTCGATGGGTATGCCCATGGGCGCTCAAGCCGCCACACCCGATTACGCCAGTTGGGGCCAGCGCGTTCTCGCAGCCCTGATTGATTACATTCCTGTCGCAATCCTTCAACAAGTTCTTGGTCGCATCGGTGGCATCGGGGCTCTTTTCTCGCTCATCGGACTCGCGTTGAGCTTCTACTTCTCGTTCTTGACCGGTTCGAAAGGTGCCAGCCCAGGCAAGCGAGTGATGGGTATTCAGGTTGTCAATATGCAAACAGGCCAATTCATTGGTGGCGGTGGTGGCATTTTGCGATCTCTCGCCCATATTCTTGACCTCATCACCTGCGGTATCGGGTTCCTCTTTCCTCTGTGGGACAAGCAGAAGCAAACCCTGGCAGACAAGGTTATGAAGACCGTGGTCGTGTCTGGCCCCAAGGAAGACTTCGTTTCAGCCTTCAAATCAGCGATTCCTTCCAAGTAAATTCGCACAGTCGTGGCGCGTCTCTCGAAGCTCAGTCGGTCGATCGAGGGTCGCGTCGCGGTGGTTACCGGCGCAGCGAGCGGAATGGGTCGCGCCACCGCTCATCTGTTCGGTGATGAAGGCGCGAGCGTGGCCGTTGTTGACCGATCTCGTTCAGGGGTTGCGGAAGTGGTCGATGAACTGCGCGCTGAAGGTCTGCGCGCAGATGGTTTTACCTGTGATGTGAGCGATGCAGCTAAGATTGCTAAGTGTGTTGCCTCGGTACGTGAACGACTGGGGCCAATCGATATTTTGGTGAACAATGCCGGAGTTTCGATGTTGGCCGATCTCGGTGCCGATGATGATGCATGGGATGCTGTGTGGGATACAACCCTTGCGATCAACCTCACGGCGTATGCCAGGTTTGTACGCTGTGCGCTACCGATGCTTGTTCGAAATCGAGATGGTCGAGTGGTGAATATTGCTTCGACCGAAGGCCTTGGTGCGACGAGGGGTATCCCGGCGTATACGGCTTCGAAGCACGGTGTGATTGGTCTAACTAAGTCGATGGCTGTCGATCTTGCTCGTCGGGGAGTCACGGTGAACTGTGTTTGCCCTGGCCCTATCAATACCGGAATGACCGAGGTAATACCTGACGATGCAAAAGCTAAGTTCGCATTGCGTCGTGTGCCGATAGGTCGATACGGTGACCCTGAGGAAGTAGCCCAGGTAACCCTGTCTTTGGTACTTCCGGCTGCGTCGTATTTGGTTGGTGCTGTTATCGCCGTCGATGGCGGTCTCACGGTTCAAAACACCTGATCCGCAAACCGGAGCTGACATGCCAGAGATGCCCGAAGTTGAAAGCCTGGCACGTTGGCTGACGCAACGAACATCCGGTTTGATATTTGCGCGTCTCGATGTGCTTGCGATAAGCGCACTTAAGACGTACGACCCTCCGGTCGCGGCGCTCGTCGGTCAACATGTCATCGGTTGGAGTCGGCGAGGAAAGTATCTGATTTGTGCGACCGATGGTGACTTGTTCCTGTGCATCCATTTGGCCCGTGCCGGGTGGATCCGTTGGACAGATGATCAAAAAACCGGCCCAGCGAAACTGACGAAAGGCCCGCAAGCGTTGAGGGTGGCGTTCGACGATGGAAGCGGGTTCACCGCAACCGAGGCTGGTACCGACAAACGCCTCAGTGTGCATATCGTTCGGTCGCCTGATGACGTGGCAAATATTTCAACGCTTGGGGTAGAGGTATTGAGCCCGGACTTTACCGTTTACAGGTTTGCCGAGATCTTGGCTGCTCAAGGCCGCTCGCAGATCAAAGGCGTGATGGTTGATCAGTCGATTATCGCTGGTATCGGAAACGCGTATTCAGATGAGGCGCTTCACGTAGCGAGGTTGAGTCCGTTTTCACCAGCGTCATCTGTAGTTGCTGATCGGGTTGCCCTAACTGCTTTGCATGCGGGTATTCGCCTCGTGCTCGATGAAGCGTTAGCCAGAAGCGAAGGTAAGCCCGCAGCCGAGTTGAAAGATTCAAAACGATCGGGGATGCGGGTACACGGCCGCACGGGCCAGGAATGCCCGGTGTGTGGCGACGTGGTTCGTGAGGTGGCGTTTTCCTCGAAAAGCCTGCAGTACTGCGCGAAATGTCAGACCGGTGGAAAACCCTTGGCAGACAGACGACTATCAAGACTGCTCAAGTAGGGTGTGATTTATGCGCCGACTCACAGGGCTCGATGCGTCATTCCTGTACATGGAGACGCCAAATAATCACATGCACGTTGGTGCCATTTATGTGCTTGACCCCGATGGTGACCCTACCGCCTGTTCGTTTGAACGGGTGAAGCAAACCATCGTTGATCGGCTACACATCCTTCCGCCGTTTCGGTGGCGTCTCGTTGAAGTGCCGTTTGGGTTGCATCATCCACTCTGGATCAACGACCCTGATTTTGATATTGAGTATCACGTGCGCCGCGCAGCACTCCCTGCCCCGGGTGGAAAACTTGAACTGTGTGAGTACGCCGCCCAGTTCATGGCCCGTCCGCTCGATCGGTCTCGTCCACTGTGGGAACTCGAAGTGGTCGAAGGGCTAGAGGGTGGCCGGGTTGCGTTGATCACGAAAACTCATCACTCGGCCATCGACGGTGCTTCGGGGGCCGAACTCACGACCGCACTTCTTGACACCAGCATTGACGGACGAGATATTCCGCCGCCGGCACGGGGGTTCAAACCTGATCGCATCCCGTCAGAAGTCGAGGTGTTGGCCTATGCGTTGCGAAGTTTGAGCGCTCAGCCGGTCGAATTTGTGAAGGCCGTGCGACGCACCTCTGAAGTGGTGCTGAATTTGCGGAAAAAATCATCCGAGGGTGTTCCGTTAGCAGCCACACCTTTTAGTGCGCCCCGAACAAGCTTCAATGTTCCCATCACCGGTCATCGTACGTACGCGTACACTGAGATTTCGCTTGAGCGGATCAAGGCGCTTCGGGTTGTGCTGGGCGGTACCGTGAACGACATTGTGTTGGCGTTGTGTTCTTCGGCGCTTCGTCGCTATCTTGACAACGGGGGAGAGTTGCCGACCGAATCGTTGGTTGCGATGGTTCCCATGAGTGTTCGGGCCAAAGATCAAAAAGGTGCAATGGGTAACCGGGTAAGCCAGTTGTTAGTTCGCCTCGCCACAAACGAACCAGATCCAGTGAAACGCCTTGAAGCGATCAAGACCGAGATGGGGTTGGCGAAGGAACAGATCAACACCATTGGGGCTGACACCCTGTCGAACTGGGCCGAGTTCGCAGCGCCTGCTGTGGCTGCACGGGCTGCTCGCATGTATTCGACCATGGGTTTGTCGAATCGGCATAAGCCAGTGTTCAACGTGACGATTTCGAATGTGCCCGGCCCAGCGATTCCGTTGTACTCAACCGGGGCGAAGTTGGTCGAGTGGTACCCAATGGGACCAATCTTTGACGGTATTGGGCTCAACATGACCGTGATGAGTTACCTGGGTATGGTGTATTTCGGGTTACTTGCCTGTCGTGAGACGACGAACGACCTGTGGGAACTTTCGGCTGGTATCGATGCAGCGATGGTCGAGCTTGAAGCCGTGGCCGTCGCCGTTTGCGCTGCGGCAGCCAGTGAGGACCCAAAGTTGGTGTTTGCCCGCAAGGCGCCAAAGAAAGCCGCGAAGAAAGCACCTGCGACCAAAAAGAAACCGGCACCCCCTCGTTCCCCTTGAATTTTAGAGGTTCTGTGCCGAGTTGTGCTGTTCCGTGCCGGGTATTTCGGCCGATGAACCTGGCACGGAACAGTAGAACCTGGCACACGTTGCAAATCAGACCCCCGAAAACGTCGTGAACAATTCGTTCGATACCCGGTCGCATCGGTGTTTTGCGATGCTAAGGTGAAGTGCTTGCGGATGTGGCTCAGTTGGTAGAGCACAACCTTGCCAAGGTTGGGGTCGCCGGTTCGAATCCGGTCATCCGCTCCAGGTACTGAAAGGGCACTCTTTCGAGGGTGCCCTTTTCATACTCGTACCGTTTGTTGCCCCGCAGCTATTCCTCTTCAAACACCATCGAGGAATCGACACCGGAAATACTCGCTGCTGCTCCCGGTCGGGAAATTAGGTAGACAACAAGTTGCTTGCCGGTCGTTTTGAACCCGCAGATATGAAGCGTGAGAGTTCCGTACATCGATTGCTGGAGATCGAAATCGAGGTTGTAGCCGATAGCAAGTTCTTGCTCACCAGCGGTCGGTTCGCCGAAGATATGTTTCGTTTCTTCATTAGTTTCACTGGCCTTTGAAGTAGCCGAACACGTCGAGAAGTACATTGGAATTTTGACCAGGTCCGTTGTAGACGCTGTAGTCGCCGTTTACCCCAACCGCCGTGACGTAGCCGTTAGCTCTGATTTCGCCCCCGCTGCTGTTTACATTTGAGGTGTTGGGGACGTTGCTTTTGTCCCTTTCAACCCATAGACCACCAAAACTTGGCTTGTTGACAAGAGTTGCTCGGAGTTCACTGATCCGTTCAGACATTTGAATAACACCTTCCTGACTCCTCGTGACGGCTACACCTGACGAGCCTGGCAATGTTTCACGTTGACTGAGTGACTCGGCCTTCGTCAATGAACCCCCGGCGCTTCCGCGAGCTACGTAAGCAAAATTTGCGTGCACGACCTGCACCGATGACGAATTGAGTTCGATGGCTGCGAAATCAGCGGGCAGTCTTGGTGCAAGTTCGACACGATCCAAAGAAATCGAGTCTGTGGGTGCTGGCTCGAAAGCCGGTGCGTTTTTGGATGCTCTTCACTGCAGTTTCGAGCATGACTTCAAGATCGTGAAGTTCTAGGTCGGCAACGTCGCCGCAGCTTGTACATACCAGGTGATGGTGGTGCGATGCGAGTTCTTCGTCGAGTTCGAACCGCGCAAAACCTTCGGCAAATTCGAGTTTGATGAGCACCTTCGCGCCGAGAAGGTCAGAGATGATTCGGTAGAGCGATGACAACGGAACCTTTGGGCCGATCGCTGCTTGAAGGTCGGGTACCGACAGGGGTGAATCAGCCTTGGCTGCGGCGTCTATTAACGCTCGACGGCCGCTCGTCCATCTCAATCCGGCGGAAGCCATTCGTCGATCAATTTCTTGCTCGACCGTGCTTCGTTGATCTGCGGTGACAGTAGCCATTCAGTTACGTTACAGCTTCGAGTCTCATTCGGATCTCATTCCTAATTTGGAACAGGCTGGCGCGCCGCCTTGATTCAGTACACCTCAACGTCGCATGTTGCTGCTAGCCGCGATCGCTGAGATCGTATTCAGCCATGTAATAAGGATGCAGTGGGTCGTAACGGGTGAGTGGGGCGGCATCGTCTACTCGTCCAACTGGGCGGAGATCGTTTCCGACTCTGCCGGTGCGAGCGTCTCCGAGCGATTGCCTGGCCCAGTCGGCCTTGGCCGAGAGCCTAGCGACGATATCTACGTGTTGGTCTGCGACGTTCTGAGATTCGCCGATGTCTCGGTCGAGGTCGTACAGCTCACACATTTCAGTTCCACGTTTTGAAAAATGCAGTTTCCACTGCCCGACCCGGATCGCTTCGAGATCGTTCATCCAGTAGTAGAAGAACGCATCGTGTGGAGACTCTGCATCTTCGTCTTCCCACAATGCCCGGATGTCGCGTCCGTCAATGGTGCGATCTGATGGAAGGTCGGCACCGCAAATCGACGCGAGGGTCGGATACAGGTCCATCGCAGTTGCAAGTTGATGACTGACTCTTCCCGGCGCAATATGTCGGGGCCAACGAACAATCCCAGGAACCCTTTGGCCACCCTCCCAGGTCGTTGCTTTGGTGCCTCGAAGCGGACCGTTGCTACCACCCAGCACCGTTCCATCGCCGCCAACAGGAACCAAGTTGTTTCCGAGCGAGCCATTGTCACTGGTAAAAACTACGATCGTGCTGTCATCGAGGCCCAACGAGGTAAGTTCGCGTAGTATGACGTCGGTGGCCCAATCGATTGATTCGACTGCCGCCCCATATAGCCCGTTTTGTGATTGATTTGCGAACCTTGGCTGTACATAAATAGGCAGGTGTACATACATGTGGGCGAGGTAAAGAAAGAAGGGCTCGTTTCGTGACGCCCGCATGAACTTGACCGCCTCGACAACGTATCGCTCGGTCAACGAAGCCTGGTCGGGCTGTTGTTCGACGACATCGCCATCGATGATCAGAGGAAGCGGTGCCATGTCTGGGAAAAACGAAGGGGTGTTGGTTTGGCGGCCCATGTCGTTGCTGTAGGGCAGGCCAAAGTAGTGATCAAAGCCGTGATTTGTGGGCTGGAAAGTTGGCTGATCACCGCAATGCCATTTTCCAATCATCTGGGTGCGGTATCCAGCAGACGACAACAACTTTGCAAGGCTGATTTCGTTTGGTGCGAGCCCGACCGAATGGCCTGGAAAGAGCACTGGTAAGCCGCCGAAAGACCCGAACCCGATCCGAGGCGGGTAGCAGCCGGTGAGCAGGGCACCGCGTGAGGGTGAGCAAACTGGTGACGCCATATAGAACGAATCCATACGAAGACCTTCGCTTGCCAGCCGATCGATGGCAGGAGTCTTGTTGAGCGTCGATCCGTAGCAGCCAAGATCGCCGTAACCGAGGTCGTCGCAGTTGATCAAGACGACGTTCGGTTGACTCTGAGTTGTAAAAGAATTCACGTAGCCGCTAGTAAGAGACGGAAGCTGCGGTTCCGTCAGTAGTCATAAATTCGACAAGGCCGGCCCCGCCCCCTAGTTTTGCGCCGGCGACAAGTTCGGCGGTATCAAGTCCGCGTACTTTCGCACATGGGGTGCACACTAAAAATGTTCCACCGTTGCTTGCAAAGTTGCTCAGAAGTTCGGTCATTGGGGCGAAACCCTCTTGGTGAATTGCGTCTCCGCATCCCACTGCCCCAAGTCGAACCCCTTCGTTTGAGAGGAAAACCAAGGTCTCCTTTCCCGACGCTGCGGCGGCGTTGGCGATCACCATACCGACTGTCGCTTTGTCAGGATCGTCGGCTGAATGAGTGATGGTGACAACGAAACGATTGCTCATGATTTACTCCTGTTGTTTGGCAAGTAGTGGTGTAAGCGTGAGTTCGTATCGCCACACGTCGTCGACCTTATCGAGTCGGCCACCGAACTGTTGCAGAGTCATTCGACACCACGCTGGAAGCTCCTCGTCTGCACCCGCATCGTCGGTCCACAACAAAATGGTGGTTGATTCGGAAATGACCTTGCGTTTTTGCGCCAAACGAACCAGAACGCTTCCACAGCCAAGGCCTCGCACATCCATCACCTCGGGCCTATCGTCATATCCTCCCGTCGTCATGTGGCCCAACCGCCCGCATACGGGAAGAATTGGCCGGTGGCGAACCGGCTTGACCCGTCCAGAAATGTTGTGCAAAAGGATGCGAACTCGGTCATCGTTCCGAGCCGTTTCATGGGAACCATCGATTCAACCCGCGCTCGATCTTCGGCAGTTTCCACCCGGTTTCCTCGAAGAAATTCAGGGAAGTCCATAAAGTTTGTGCCGACCACATTGAGTTGAACCCCTGACGCTGCGACCTCTAGCGCAGCCGACTGTAACAAGATCGTGGCTGCGCTACGAGTGGCTGCGTACACCGAAGCGCCGGTTGTCGGTCTGAGTGCAGTCGCGCTTGTCGCTACCAAAATCTGCCCGTCGCGTTGGCTGACGAGTGTCGGAAGTATCGCCTGCACGAAGTGAAATGGCAACACAACGTTGCCGTGAAACGCACCCTGTAGATCGTGTGTGGACATACGACCAAATTTTCCGAGTGCTATTCGACCAGAGGAAAAGAAGGCGGAATGAAAGGTACCGAACACTGATGTCGCGCGTTCAACCATCAGCGACCCGACGTCGGCATCGAAGTTACCCATAGTTGGTGTTCCGTCATCCTCACTACCAACTACTTCGACCCGTGTACCTGAATCGCGCAGCATCGCGACGAGCCCGGCAGCTGGTGATGCGAGCACCAGGTCAAAGCCTCGTGAGGCGAGTGACTGAGCTAGTTCGGGTCCGACGTATGAACCAGCCGGTGCGATAAGAGCGACTCGACGATCAGGCATGCAAATGTTTTAGGCGCTATGTCTACTTACGTCAATTCGTCTGCCACGAGTAGTGCCATTCCCCGAGTAGTGCCATTCCTTGAGTAGAGCCACTGCTTGGTACATGATGAATTGGTGGGATTCACTCGTAGTGTCAGAACTGGCTTCGTCGTCGGGTCACCGATTGTTGGTGCTGCACTTGTCGCCCTTGGGCTTGGTTTACCGTTTCTCGAGGTTGGCGGTTCTCGACGTTCTGCTTATGAGTTGGTTCGGTCGGCACGAAATCTGAACCTGTTGGATGGAACCGTTCGCACAATCTTGGGCATTTCGGTTGTTTTAGTCCCGATGTTGGCAGGTGCACTGTTTTGTAGTGTTGGCCTTGGGCGCCGGAGGGGTTCTATCGTGTTGAGTTCCGGTCTCGGATTGCTTGGGTGTGCTGCAGCGTTTTCGACACTTCTCGTGTCGCGCTCAAGCTTTCTTCGTCTCGGGCCGATTATCACCCTGAGCGGTGGAATACTTTTACTGAGCTCAGTAGCTTTCCTAAACTTTAATCCCGGCAATTAGCAAGACGGAGATCACGATGGATTCAACAAACGAGTGGGCCTACTCACCAGATGACGGCGTCGAACTGCCCCCAACGAGCATGTTGCCTCCCTCGGTCGTCTTGCCGCCGGCCCGATCTACGGTTGCTCGGCGTTTCCGCGGAATGGTCGCCGGGGTGGGTGTTGTTGGTTTGATTGGCGGTGCAGCATTCGCAGCGCGCACCTTGGCGGGGCCTTCAGAAAACACTCCAACTGAGGCAGTGCAATCGTTGATGGCGGCTGCGTCGAAGAATGATGTGATCAGCGTGATGGAACAAATGGCGCCGGGCGAACGCAATATCTTGATTGAAAACGGTGTGCCTATTCTCGAAGAACTCAAGCGTCTCGACGTGCTTGCCCCGAACATGAATCTTGCATCGGTTGACGGTGCGACCGTTGCGTTTGCCGGACAGAGCTTTTCTGAGTCCTTCGTTCGTGACGATATTGCTTCAGTGAAAGTAAGCGGCGGAACCGTGACCGTTGGTGGGGCAGCAACCAAAATTTTCGGTGGCGTGGTCAAAGAGGCGATTGGTAACGAATCGTTGGCCGACAAAAAGCCAACCGCTGAAAAGTTCGATGCGACCACTCTGACCACGATCAAGCGCAAGGGTCGTTGGTATGTATCCGGGCTGTATTCGGTAGCTGAAGCCGCACGTGTGTCAACGGGAAAACCAATGCCGAGTGTTGAGCAATCAGTGTCAGCTGTTGGTGCCGATTCTCCTGAAGCTGCGTTACGTCAGTTGCTTGAGGCTGGGGCAGTACTTGATATGCGTAAGGCTATTTCTTTGATGGACCCTGAAGAACTCAGCGCGCTTCAGGATTATGCGCCGCTATTTCTTGAAAGTACCGAGGCGCCGTTGACCCAAGCCCGAAAACAATTCTCGATGACATTCCCTAACCTAAAAATCACGAGCAGCCGTTCTGGAAACGTCACCAGGGTGAAGGTAGCTGAGTGGTCGATCGACGCCAAGGTCGCTGACTTCGAAGGTCAGCCTGCTCGGTTGGTGTTCGAAGGTGACTGCGCAACTGTCACGGCGAAGGGCAAAACTTCAAAACGCTGTGGAGGCGAGATTTCGCAGCTCACTTCCGATGTTTTGGGTTCGGAATCTGCGCCTTTCGGGCTGAATCTTTCCAACCCGGCAAGCACCACAGCTGAACTTGTCGTTGTGGAACGTAACGGCAAGTGGTTCGTGGCACCGATCCGTTCGGCGATGGATGGTCTCTTGGTCAAGCTTCGAGCGACGAAACCTGCCGACTTCAAGAACAGCGGAGGGCCGTTGGGTCTGATCCCAGGGTTCGATGCGTTTGGTTCGCTACTTGGCGGGCAACTGCCATTTCTGAGCCCCGGGCAAGAGTTTCAAACGGATTCGCTTCCGGCCGAAACTGGCCTGTTCAACGGAGAGATCTCAGACACCCTGCCCGAGTAGTACTCAAAAGATCGGTGTCTGCGGAAAGTAAGCGTTGCATGCGCTGAGCCCACCCGACATTCCCCGGGTCATGGCTCGACTTCTCTCGTTCAGGGTTCCGTGGTCGCGAGATGGCCCCTCAGCCGATGCGATGAGAGGAAGTATCTTTGCGATGTCTTCGATGTCGTCGTCAACATCGAGAATGTTCTGCTTGTTGAGGTAGCTGACGAATGCGCCGGCAACGCAGTCGGCCTGATTTTCTTGTCGAATACGACCTTTGAGGGTACGGCTGCGAACACCGGCAAAGCGTTGCAGGTGATGACCCGCCTCGTGCGCTACGGCTACCGCTGCAGCAGCGTCGCCCGACTGCGAATAGAAGTAATAGAGAAGTCGCTGGCCAACGAAGACACCGCCATCAAGCCCGCAGTAATGAAATGAAGTGTCATCAGCGCCGCCACAGGCGCTGTCTGCCAGGCCACCCTCTTGAATGTATGTGTACGTGGGAACACGTTTATCTGGGTAGTTCGATTCGATGAACCCGTTGACTAGTCCGGCGCTCAGGTCGAGAAAGTCGAACATGTCATCGTATTCATAACAGCCCTCTGCATCACCCCCGGAGGCGTCGCAAACAACCTGGGCGTTTGCTCGGCTAGCCGTGCCGTTTGCAACTACCGAAAAGGCAAGAACTGCGACCGCAACGATTGAGAGGTAGCGCTTGGTACGGTTCTGCATGGCATGAATCTGCTTTCTGGGCTCTCAGGATGAGCGCTTTCATCGACTAATACGTTGCGTGGACCCATTCGGTTCAGCGGCGATTGAACAAGTGACAGATGAGGTGTTGGGTGGGTGAGTGATCGCGCGTCTCGTTCGGATAAACCTGTGCCAGGTTCGACGGTTGTGTACCGTGATCGGGCCACGAACCTGGCCCAGAACAGGAATGGACCAGAGGGGGAAGCGAACTGGATCAACCGGTTGTCTGGAAGTGAAATCTTTCGTTCGGATGAAAGGAAGGGTTGGTCGCCATGCTCTGTTGCGGGTAGCCGCCGAACAACTGGAGATCTCTGTGCCCCCCGTGCCAAACCTAATCACCCGTACTAACTTGCCCACAAAGCGGGTCCGCCGAGCGGTAGTTGTTGTGCTTACGGCAATGATTTGCGTCGGTCAACTTGCGGTGCTGGCACCGACCGTTCAGGCTGCAGCCGCACCCCCGAGATTTCTTCCAACCCGGCTGCCTTGGTCGTACGTTGTTGAGTCAATCGAGGAAAGGACCACACCTACCGGAAGTATTCAGTTCATGTCGTATATGCGAAGCGCTGCAAACGATAAGGCAATCATGATCCTTTCAGATCTCTACGACTTGTCCAGTTGGAAGCGCGACGCAAGATACCTCACCGACCAGAAGACAAGAACCACGGTTGTACACGGTAAGCAAGCTTTCATTCTTGATTCGTATGAATACAACAACCAGGTCATCACGTGGTTTGATCAGGGTCGCGTTTTCACCAGCACGTCGGTCAATGTGGACATTAAGACTCAGGTTCGCTCCGCTAATGCCGTAGTTGTCAATGCGGGCTCGCCAACGGGGTTTTCGGTTAGCGCAGTGCCGGCTGGCCTTTCGATTGTCTACACGGGGCTGTCAGACTCGCTAACGAAAAGCTTGTCGAGCCTGCTGTACGTTACGGATCCGAAGAACGTTCATGCCCACATCTCGGTCGAGGTTCGTCGCATCGATCGTAGGTACATTGACGTTGCACTGCTGAATCCGATCGGCGGGTCTTCAACCGCTATGACGATTAATGGTAAAGCTGGTTATGAAACCAGGTTCTTGAATGGTCCAGCTACCTTCTGGTGGGAAGAGCAGCCCGGGTTGATCGTCAGCGTGTACGCCGACAATCTCGACGAAGGTTCGATGCTCGACGTGGCCAATAGCATTTCAGAAACCGACGAAGAGTCATGGAAGGCTATTGTCGAGCAGACCACCGATTTTTCGGCGAACATTCAGACGTCGGCCGAAATCATCAACGCTGGAATGGTTGACGGCCAAGCGTGGACAGCACAACTTGCGGCAAAACAAAGCTGTCTCGTGTACATCGTTGCCTTGAAGCCCGTCCAAGCCTGCGTCAGGAATACGAACTCACTCGGGTGGTCGGTGGTGAAACTGAAGGAGAAGACATTCGCGGCAGGTGTCGCCGCAGCGAACATCGAAACGATTGTGGCCAAGGTTGACGGCGTCGAGGTGTTTCGTGGCGCAGTCACGGCCGTCACTGGGCAATCGCTACTGAAGTTGTTCATCTTTCCGATTTCATCAAACGCTGGCCAGGTCTCGATTGTTGGTTTTGATGTGAACGGCAAAGAGGTGCAGTCACCATTGATGGCTGGGAAGTGATTCGACGGCTACGAAGTATGTATCGAAGCGATTGTCACCGGAGGTTGACGGTGGCAGTTTTACCTCCATAGCCGTTGAGTTGATCTCGCCCTTCGACAGTTACCGTGTCAACATCGCTAGGTATGCTTACGTTCGTCTGTGTCCGTGTGAAAGGTTGTTCGATAGCATGGTCATGGGTGAGCTTATGTTCGCCAAAGACTTTGCCGTCTGGTCCGGTTACCCGCCAGCCGTCGGCGTACCGATCAGGCGTGTCGTAGGGCGATGAAATGGTCACATCGAACGTCCACGTATTTCCATCCTGACTTGCTGTAGCCGAAACAACGTTTGGGAACTGTTGGTCTGCGAATGCAACTTTCGAAGGCGAGGCGTCGGTCACTGGCACGGTCAATGTCGCTACCGCCGGATCGTTGTTCGCGCATGCTGACAGCATCGTGACGAGAACAATCAAGCACCATGCTGCATACGTACGCGGTCGACGCTTGGCAAGGAGCTTCATGGTGATGTGTTGCATGGTGCATGCCTAGTACCGATTGCACCTCGTCTGATGTTGCCCTTGAAGTTTGTGCAGACGAAGAACTGAAGACACCGCTCATGCCTGGCTTCGTGCTCGATGTAGGCGGATTGTTTACTTACGCTGACCGATAACGTTTCCACGGTCAGGAGATGTTTACTGTCTGAGCGCCGCGGGTAGTAGGCGACCAATCACCGCCGCGTGAGCTTGGAGGAAAAAATGTCAAACCGCCCACTACTCGCATCAATGCCAGAGCGTCAGTCGTTGAGCATCACATCGGTCATTGCGATCGTTCTTACTTTGGCAACGGCCGGCATACACTTTTCGTTAGTGCCCGCCGAGTTCGACAAAGGGGCGACAGGCTACGGAACGCTTTTCATCCTCGCTGGGGTTGGCTACACGGCCGGAGTCACCGTCGGTTACCTTCCATGGGCACCGTTCGAATCGTTTCAATCTGTCGGCCGTACCGTGATCGTTGGTATTGCCCTTGGCGCAATTGCTTCGTATTTGGTGTTGGGCTATTTCGACACGTTGGGCTGGGCCACGAAGGCAATTGAGGTCGCCCTTGTCGTTGCAATCATCCCCAGTCTGGCTAAAGGATGAACATGCGAACTCTTTATGCACCGACGTTGTCAATCCCGATGCCTGAGCCGACACCGATGCCTGAGCCGAGACCGATGCCTGAGCCGACCCCAGTACCTTTGCGACCCGAGCCGCTTCCTGCGCCAGTCGTTACCAAAACATCCACCAACAGTGAAATTATGAGAAATGGTTAGCCCACGATAAGTCGGGGTATGGGCCCAATATGAGCCCACTACATTCCCTTGCCCGGTCCTGCATCGCCCCTATCTTCCTTACGGGCGGTGTCGACGCCCTGAGGCACCCTGAGTCAAAAACCCTCGCAGCACAGAAGTTGACGCCCCAGTTAAAAGGTATCGGCCTCACGGCATCGGCGACTCAGTTGGTGCAGGTAAACGGTGGTGTTCAACTCGTCGCCGGATTGCTCTTATCTACTGGGCGTCTCCCTAGGTTTGCGTCTACTGCGCTTGCGATCAGTTTGGTACCAACGACCTTGGCCGGTCACCGGTTTTGGGAAGAAACCGACCCGGCCGCCAAGGCGGTCCAAAAGGCCCAATTCTTCAAAAACCTCGCGCTCTTTGGTGGCTTACTCTTCGCAGCAACCGACCGAAATGGTTCGCCTTCACTGACTTGGCGAGCTAAGCGCAGTGCTCGGGCTGCGTCTTCGTCATTGCACTCTGTTGGGTCGTCGTTGTCGAGTCACGCTTCACATGATTCGATAGGCGATCGCGCGGGAGTGTTGAGTAACAAGTTGCGCGATGTGGCTGGCCCTCTGATGGAGCGGGGTCTTGACTTGGCCGGCGAGGTGGGGTCGTCGGTAGCTGGGCGTGCGGCTCAAGTGAGTGACACTGTTCAGGCACGAATTCATTCTTAAAAATATGTGTGAATGATGTTTCGTCGCAGGCTCGGTTGGGTAGCAGCTTTCAACGTCGACCAACCCCGGTCTGACGGCTAAGGAGCGAATCATGTGTACTGGTGTTCGATCAAGCGTTACGTTGGACAAACTTCCTGAGGCTGAAACCTGGAAGGCGTTCGATGGAAATCCGAACTACGACGTGACGGTGACTCGGCTGTGTGACGGGCGTTTTCATGTTGCGTGTTTTGCTGCCGTCGCTCCACTTCATCCTGACCTACGTAATGCGCTACGAGACAAGGCTACGACCCTACGAAGCGCCCTGGATCGGCTCGCTGCGTGACGGGCTACGGGTCACACGGTACGGTCTTTTCTAGGCATCCCAACAATCCAATTCTGACCAGCGATCGGTGGCCCGAACTCGTCAATGTTGCGTTCAATCCCTCAGCAGCCTTAGTGGGCGACACCACAGTCCTGTTAGTTCGGGTCGAAGATCGCTGCGGTTTGTCGCACCTTCATGTGGCCCGTTCGGTTGACGGATTTACTGATTGGCAAATCGCACCTGCACCTGCGATGAGCCCGATTGAGGGAGATCACAATTCGGCGTGGGGGTTCGAAGACGCGCGCACTGTCTGGGTCGACGAACTCGACCGGTTTGTAGTGACCTGCACCGCGTACGGGCCCTCTGGTCCAGCAGTTCACTTGGCCTTGACGCAAGACTTTGATCAGTTCGAACACATCGGTATTGTGATGCCGCCCGAAGACAAAAATGCTTCGCTCTTCCCTAGACGAATCAACGGAAACTGGGTGTTGTTGCACCGGCCGGTAACGGTAACCGGTCGTACAGCTGACGTATGGCTTTCGCGATCGGCAGACCTTGTGAGTTGGCGGTCTCCCGAACCAGTGATGAACTGTCGCGCGGGTGCGTGGTGGGATGCGGTACGCATCGGTATCGGCCCGCCGCCAATCGAAACCGAAGAAGGTTGGCTCGTCATCTACCACGGGGTAAAAGAAAGCGTTTCCGGCCCGATTTATCGAGTGGGTGCTGCGCTACTCGACCTCGAGAATCCCAGTACCGTTTTGCGTCGTACTTCGCACTGGTTGATGAGCCCAGAGGCACAATATGAGCGCATCGGCGATGTTCCGAACGTCGTGTTCCCTTGCGGCGCCACCGTGAGGCCGAGCGGCGAACTGAGGCTGTACTACGGTGCTGCTGACACATCCGTATGCGTGGCTACGACCTCAGTGAACACCCTTCTCGACGTACTGCGTGAATCACCTGCTGGGTAATGTGTATACCTACTAAATGCGGTTTCCTGCCGTTTGAGGTTCTTGGAGTAATTCGGTTTGACTAATCGATCAGGCGGGTAGTGCGAGGCATGCACACATCAAAAGACGCTGTCCGCACTTGGGCCATTGGGATTGTGGTGCAGGCTCATAACGAAGAACTTCTTATTCGACGATGTTTGGAGTCACTTCTCGAAGTAACTCATGACGGACCAATTTGGATCGTGGTCGTGGCCGACACATGTTCTGATCAAACGGTCGCGATCGCCCGGTCGGTGTTGGGTGATCAAGGCGAAGTTGTCGAATCGACGAGAAGTAATGCCGGAGCCTCCCGTGCTCTCGGAGCGAAAATGGTATTGCGTCAGCTCTCGCAACTACACCCAAATCATCGTGTGTGGCTGGCTAACACTGATGCTGACAGTTGCGTCCCCACCTATTGGATAGAGCAACAGCTGAGGTTGGCTGATAGGGGGGTCCACGCCATCGCTGGAGTCGTAGACATTGATTCATTCGACGATTTTGGTGACCTTGCGGTCGGCGTGAAAAGACAGTTCGATCGCTCATATGGCATAGTGTTCATTTTTCGAATGTTCAGATTGCTCCGGCCGATTGTATTTGCACGTATCAATTTTATGCGGCTCGGCCAGGTTTCTGGGTCGGTGCAATTGGCGTGGCGGCCTGTTGGGCTGGCATCACCGACCAGTCATGCAAAGGTGCCAACATCCCGGCCGTAGGGATGACGACGTTGCACTTATTCGTGCCGGCCGGGCGGCCGCCCTGGTATGGAGCAACTCGGCCGTTCTAAAACAAGCCGGCGTGATTATCGATCGGCAACCTCATGGTGATCACCAAGAACTGGCTTTGACGGTTCGAGACCTTGTGGCCACTTCGTCTGAACAAATCCTTCGCGATCTCGAGGGCGAGGCCGGTCCGGCACCTTTGGCCTTCGATGCCAGTTGGGTGCAGGCGGTCACCGAGCTTCGAATGGCACTCGGTCAATGTCATGGTGATCGCGACCTTCGTGACCTCGGTCGACTTCAGTGAAAATACTGGCACCTGCGTATTCACCGATTTTGACTTGGTGTTTGGACGAACGGTCCAAGCGGGTCGTGAACCGCTAGATCGCCGACAACCGGTGGGTGAGTTACGGAACGTGGGGTGAGCTATGCCACTAACAAAGTCATATACATCAGGGGCCACAAAACCCTCTGATGGCTATGACTATGAAAGCCTCACCGACGATTTGGCCAATGCCGATGAGTTCAACCAAGTTGTTGTTGAGTTTCTCAACCAACACGCAATGGCCTAGACGATTGTCGCTTTCGGCTGTAAGAACGCAATGTTCTTACAGCCGTTGTAGGTCAAGGTAGGTGCTTCTCGTGACTAGAGGGCCTTCAACTGCTTTCGCATACTGTCGGCGACCTCTTTCACGGCATCGAGGGGTTTCATGGTCATTGCTGCCATTGCGTTTGCCGGAGGCTCATCAGGTGAACCAGGATGTGGTCGTGTTGGTGCCGACTGTTTTACTTGTACCAACGCGTAACCTAGATCGGTGAGTTCCGTTTTTGAGAACTCTTTGCGCACCGCTGGAAACAGCAGCTTTTCTTCATCTTTGACGTGTCGGCGCACGGTATCGATTAACACGGAAACTTTGGCAGCGAAGCGTGGCTGATCTGGGCTCATTTCGGCCAACTCTGAAAGCGTGCATTTCATCACGTGATGTTCTTCGAGCGCTTCTAGAACCAGGTTTACGCTTTGTGGTAGGCGCTGGCGAATAGCGGGGTAGAAGAGTTGTTCTTCAATCGACGCATGTACCGAAAGTGCCTTAACAACGTCCTGCACGATGGTTGCCTTCGATTTCATGGCTCGCTCGCCGAGCGCTTCAAATATAGCTTCCTTTGTGTTTGATGGTTTGTGTTGTCTGGTGAACGGTGACGTGTATCTCTCTTGTCGGATTTACACCACTGATTTGCGCAGGCCGCTCGGGGTCTTCTCCCTTAATCTCAACCCGGTCATTGATGGTTCGGGTTTCATACGCTAACTGACCAATCGAAGCTGGCCCTCTTCGCACCTGGCCGGTGATCGCGTCGAACAGGCTTCCGTGCCACGGACACGAAACACATCCGCTTCTGATTTCCCCCTCATCCAAAGGACCGCAGCGATGGGTGCACCGTGACGACATCGCGAGAACTGTTCCGTCGGGGCAACCACTGCTTGCGAACGCCTCGGTGAGTACCACTTTGACGCCGTTGACGCTCGCTGCGGTCAAGATGCCAGGCTGCACCTAATTGCGATCTTCAATATCGGTCCAGTCAGATGGAACCGGCTGAAACGGCGTCGTGTCGACCCCCACCCCGCGCGCGTAAACGAGGTGTCCGCCTAGCCATCCGCTGGCACCAAGGAACGCCAATGCAAACAACGCACTGGCCTTGCCTTTCGAGTCATTTGCTATGCGTGCTTTCCAGGAGAAGCCCATAGCGACAATTGCCGCCATGTTTCCGACGGCGTGAATCGCTCCCACTCGCCTCTCTGCGTCGCGGGTGTGAATCCATTCTGCAAGGCCGGTAAGAATTGCCGGAAGACTTGAGGCGATTCCCATTCCAATCAATCGCTTGGCGGTGCGTCGTCCGCTGCGATGCCCTAAGAGGTCCAGTGCAACGGCGCTGAGCCAGAGACCCGATGGAATTTGAACCGCTAAGGGGTGCGCAGGGTGACCAATGAGTTTGCCGCTCAGCAGCGTCGGCAACGGCTTTCGGTCAATCACTTTGGTTGCCACTTTTTGAATTCCGTCGATGGCGGCTTCGCCGCGAGTCGAATGCTCGATCCGGCGTATTACCGACTTCTTCATTTCGTTGCCTCGGGGCCAAAGGTGGCTGGCAGCATTGCGGTCAAGCCCATTTACTAGGTACCTTCCGTGCGGTCATCTGTTGGAACAAGTTCTTCACCGTCGAGCAGGTTGTCGTCGATGTCAGCCAACTGCGAGTCGATTGAGGCTTTTTCGTTGCTCTGGCTTCGCGAGGCGTAGGCGGCCTCCTCTGACTCCTCGGCCCGAGCGTTGCGGTTGAGTTCGTCGACCACCGGGTCGGCTTCTTCTTGAGCGACGCGTTCTTCCAAAGATTCATCCGTGGCTTCACCACGTTGGGTAACGGCGCGGTCGTTGACGCCGTGGTAGTGATCGGCAGGGAACTGCCCGGATACGTCGGTATCGTCATCACCTTCCTCGACCAGTAGATCTTCGTCGAACGATTCGGCATTGTTCTCGTCATCGTTGTTTTCAGTAGTTGTTGGGTTGCTATTCATAAGCATGTTGTCGCTCTCTCTAATAGGTGTTGGCGTGGAAACAGATTGTGTTATGCAAGCATACGAACTGACGTTTCGCGGTCCCATTGGCGCTCTGCAGCCGCCATAAGAAACGCGTCGAATTCGCCGTCAATAGCGGTGGTACCTGGGTCTTGTGCGACCCCGGCGCGAAGCAACAGACTCTGAGCCCTCGGCGAAGTTCCAATGGCCTTTAAGTGACCGAACGCATCTTGAACGAACTGAATCGCAGAGCTATCGAGGGCCAGCGCTTTCCCCGACTTCTCGGTCACAATGATTGCAACGGCGTCGAATAGGCACGAGGGTGTGCCTGCGAGCTGTCCGTCGACCGTGACGCGCTGACCGCCAACGACGATGTTCCGTTTGGGGGCAATGAGCATGCACGTCGCTCTAGCCTTTTCGGCGGCTTTCGAGAGTTTGGATGCAAGCAGCCTTCGATTTGTTCGCCATGTGGGTCTCCTTGGTCTCGACGCTTGAGTTTTTCGTTACCCGCTGCTGCGTTGTTCGAAACACGACAAATCGATATGCGGGGCACTATTCATTTATATGTGCAAGTACCGTGTCATCAGTTTTGTTGTCGTTGCTAGATGCTTCTTCAGTGCCTGGGTGCTGGGCGGAGGGGTCGTTAATGCGAGCAAGCACGGTGTCTTCATCTGCGTACCCCTCATCGTCGCGACCAGGTACTTTTGGTTTCCTGTCGGCAATGGAGTTGTTCGATTCGGTTTGGTCGGATTCGCGTTGGTTGGTCATAATTGACGCCTTACCCGTAGCAGATGAAATTCAAACGTGGGTTTTGGTTTGGGTTTGGTGTGAGCTGGGTAAACAGGCCATATGAATATGAATGATCGTGTCGAGGAAGGCAGTATCTGGACCCGCCTGTCGAAGATGCTCCCCGCCGGCTCAGCAAAAACTCAACGTTGGGATGACCAGTCATGGCGCGACGAGGCAGAATGCCTTTCGCTTGCGGTTGCCCTCTTTTTTCCAGTCGCGGAGTCGAACACCTTCGGAGAAGAGGTTGATACAGCAAAGGCGGTTTGTCGCATGTGTCCAGTGAGAGACCACTGCCTCGAATTTGCCCTCAAGACCGGGCAAACTGAGGGTGTCTGGGGTGGAACGTCGGAAGCCGAACGCCGGCGCATACGGCGTGCACGACAGAAAGTTATTCGGCGGGTGGCGGTTTCCGCCCCACCTTATGCTTCCCCTGCATCTGGGATGTGACCCTCACCTTCGATGCTGACCCCGGAATTTGTTGAAGCGTCGTAGTTGGCTTTAGTTCGGCGCATTTCATCTTCCGATCGAAGTTCGTGTGGTTCCGGCAGGGTGCCGTCTTGTTTACGGATCTTTTCGTCGGCTTCACGGGTCGTGACTATTCCGCTTTTTTGCATGCCCGCGTCTCCTGGCTCGTGAGATTCGCCGTGATGGGTACCACTTTCGTGAAGCACAGCTTCTTCATCATCAGGAGGGGCAGCTTGAGGCGATTCATTCATTTCAATTCCTTCGATCTTAAGCAGCCTGTGCTGCGACGAAGAACCCATACCCGCCTTCGGTCATAAGTAAACACACCTTTATCGCCAAATGTTGGTTTCGTTGTTTGACAACAAACAAAGCGGGGTATGCGATGGTTTCCTTAAACACCACTGGAGAAAACTATGTCAACAATCAATCGCAAATCATCAAGTGCGAAGTTCGCCACTGTCTCTGCTGCGCTTGCTCTCGGATTCGCCGCACTGCTCGGGGCATGTGGGTCTGACAGCTCAACTGACACCACGACACCACTAGATACCGCAGTTGGCTCGGGTGAAACTACTCTCGCCCCCGCCGACACCACGGTCACCACGGTCGGGGCGACCGATACGACTCTTCCAAGCGTAACTTCGACACCAACTGAGACCGTCGCTCCTACAGAAACGGCAGCGCCAACAGAAACTGTTGCGCCGGGTTCCGTCGTTACAACCGTGGCGGGCTAACGGCGTTGATCCGTCGACCCTGATGCTGATTGGCCAAGAGCAGCATTTCGATTTGCTCTTCCAAACTAACGATGACCCGTGGGGTTATGCGTCGGTTTGGAGTGAGCAGCGGAGACACAGCCTGTTACTCGCAATGCTTGATATGCCCGTATACGAACGTGTTTTTGAACCGGGGTGTGCGAACGCCGTGTTTACGTCTCTTCTTGCTTCCCGGGCTGTTGAAGTGCTGGCCTGGGATGGTTCAGGTGAAGCGGTTCGAGCTTCACGAAGCAGGCTCCGAGGTATCGCTAATGTAGAAGTTTCGCACAGGTCCGTGCCTGAAGATTGGCCCGATGGTCAGTTTGACCTTATTGTGCTTTCCGATTTCCTGTATTACCTGTCCGAAGGAGACATCGTCGAAGTCGCCGAGAAGGCCCTCGATTCTGTTTCGGAAGGAGGGTTTGTACTGTCGTGCCATTGGGTGCAAATTGCCCATGACTTTCTCACCCCCGGGGGCGCAGCGGTTCACGAGGTTTTACAGGAGGTTCTCGGGCCCGTTAATGGGCCGGCATACCTCGATAGTGACCAACTCATTACCGGATGGCGGTTGTAGACAACGCACCGAAAACTTATCGGTTCCGAATGTTTGAACAACCGACGGCCGGGTAGAAGATCGGGCCTGCAGTATTCGCATAACCCCAAGGATGCGAATACTGCAGCTGCAATCAGTTTTGCGGTAATCGGCGAAACGCACGTTGGTGAACTTGTTCCTGGTCGCCCTCGGTCGCCCTGGTCGCCGTGTTCATCCTGGTCACCCACTGCATCTTCGGCGGTTTCGCGGTCATCGCCGTGTCGTCCCGGACCTACAGGCGCGTCTTCGTACGGTTCATCTCGACCCTGACCATCATCGTTTTCGTCTGGGTTCGCGGGCGGCCGGTTACTGATTGGTTGTTCATGCAGTCTTCCTACCCACCTCAGTCGTGCATCAAACCTTTCGCTTGAGACACCGGTGAACACCAGAACACCTCTGCAGAGCCTGACGTAGCCGCAAGCAGTTCGTCGGTGACGATTTGAACTCCGAGCGTTGCACTGATCTGAGATTGGTACGCTTGAATAGCAAGTTGCTTTGCTCCATAAGCTTCGTTGCTCATATCCCAACGAAGGCACCCGTCGAGCAAAGTGGCGGTCGTCTCATTGACCCACGACCACACCCCGTATCCCCAAACTTCTACGAGGGGCCCTCGACGAAAAGCGACCAAATTGGCGGCGCGACTTGCAGCCTCATGGTCGCTATGGCCATCTCCGATTCTTGGTGCAACAATTAGGGTAGGTTCCCCACCGGGAACGAGATCGTTGATGGCTGTGCTCAACGTTTCGATGTGCAATTCCAGCTCCCCGTCTGCGATGTCGAGGAAGCTCAGTTGTTCCGCAACCCCGAGATAGCCCGCTGCAACCAGGGCTTCTCTGCGTCGAATGCCTATTATTTCTGGATGGTCATGAGATCGGCCCCCGTCGGTAGCGATAAGCACGCGTACATCAAGACCCCCTTTCGTCCAATCGTAGATTGCTCCACCTACACCGAGCGTTTCGTCGTCTGCATGCGGCGCAACCACTATCACCCGTTTTCCGGTCGGACGTTGCAACGCTGGAAGGCGAGCGATGAGTGGATCCCAGTCGATCATTCTCAGTCAAGCTTCTGCTCTTTGAGCCAGTCTGCAGCAATGGTCTTGGAAGATTTCTTGTCGTTTACACTTGGTGAATTGAGCATGACAAATGCTTCCTGAGTGAGTGCAGCGTTTACCAAGTTCAAGATTGTTTGTGCTTCCTCGTTCACTTTGTTCGACACAATTGCCGTGATGTTGTCGGGAAAGAACAGTCCATCGGGGTCGCTGAGAGCAACAAGGTTGTTCGCGGTGAGATTCGGGTCGGCAGTGTATATGTTGGCAAGTTGAATGTCGCCGTCGACGAGTGCCCTCACGGTCAACGGCCCTCCGCTGTCTTCTACTGCTCGGAAACCTGACGTGGAAATTCCGTACTTTTCTTTCAGTGCTTTTGGTCCGTATGGTCGCGTTTCTAGTTCGGCATTGCCACCAACCACGAGCTTCTCGTTAACGTTGGACAGTGACGCGATATCTGTCAAAGCGTACTTTTTGGCAAAGGCTTGGGTGACCGTCCACGAGTTTTGGTCGGATGCCGGGGCTGGCTTCACAGCAACGAGGCCGACGGGAAGCGATTTCACGAGTTGCTGAAACACGTTGTCTTGTGTTCCGGTTGTTGCCCCTTTGTTGAGTGCCTGCAGAAGACTGCCGATGTATTCGGGAAACACGTCAATCTTCCCGGCTGTAATCTCGGGAAGGTACACCTCTCGTTGGCCAATCTGAAATTGGCGGTTGATGGTAAATCCTTTTGCTTCGAGTGCCTGTGCGTACAGCTCTGCCACGATTTCGTTGGAATAGTAAGCCTGCGAACCGACGACCAGCGTTTTGCTGCTGGTGGCATTGTCGCTCGATCCACAACCAGTGACTATCAGGAGTGATCCGAGGCACAGTGCTGTGAGGGTTGTGTTGAGAAAATTGATTCGTTTCATGTTGCATTCCTTATGGGTTGAGGTATCGAGGGGCGTAGCAGCGCCCGTTTAGCTAGTGCCTGCGCGCCCGTGAAGCCCACTTCTGAGGCTATTGCGAGCGCGATGACGAGAATTGAACCGGCCAACATTTGCGGGTAGTCGTTCACTTTTAGCCCAAGAAAGATGAATCGCCGCAGACCGCCGCCACCCACGTAATCAGCAAGGGTTGCGGTGGCAATGACTTGCAGCGACGCAGACCTGAGCCCGGCCAGAAGTAACGGAAATCCGAGAGGAATCTCTACGCGCTTAACAATTTGTGATTCGCTCATTCCGATTGCGCGGGCCGCATAAATGGTCGATCGATCGACGGCCTCAAAGCCCGAATAGGCGCCGGCCAGTATTGATGGAACTGCTAGCACGGCAAGGGCTACAAACGGCGCTGCAAGGCCAATGCCAACGTTGAGGGCCACGATTGTGATGAGACCTAGGGTGGGTAGTGATCGAATCCCACTAGAAAGTAGAACAACTATTCGATTGCCTTTACCGGTATGACCGATAGTAAAGCCAACGGGAATTGCAACGGTCGAGGCAGCCACGAGGACTGCAAGCGAGATGAGTATGTGTTGCAGAACTCGGCTTTCGATTCCGTTTGGTCCGCCGTAGTGCGACGCATCAAAAATCCAGGTGAGGGCGTTTCTTATGTTCATTGTGCGACCGCCGTCCACGGCATAAGGGCCTTACCGATGACTACCAATAGCGCGTCGATCAGCGCAGCCATCACGACCGTGATGGCAATACCGGCGATGATTTCTTCTGGGATATTTCGTTGTGCCCCATCGGTAAAGAGCAAACCGAGACTTTTGACGCCAAGCACTGCTCCGACTGTGGTCAGGCTTACGGTGCTGACAGCGACTACCCGCAACCCCGCAAGCAGCACGGGTCCGGCGAGCGGAAACTGAACATGCCAAAACCGTGACCACCCTGAAAACCCCATCGCCGACCCGGCATTGATGATGTCGTCATCTACCGAGGAAAGGCCGTCAGCAGATGCCCTAGCCATGAGGGCCACCCCATAAACGGTAAGCGCGAATATTACATTGCGAGCATCTCTTAGTCCGGTTCCGAGAATGGCGGGGATGGCGATGAAGAATGGAAGTGACGGTATTGCGTACAGCAAGCCGAGAGTCGTTACGATTGGTCCGTTGAGCGATCGGAAACGGGTGGCCACCCATCCGATTGGTAGCGAGATAAGGAAACTCATCAGTATCGGTGGCAGGGCAATCCACAAGTGTTGAATGGTGCGCTCTTTAAGTAGGTCGGTGTTGTCCAGTACCCATTTCATCGTGAGGCCGTTTCATTCGGTTCGTGGTTTTCATCGTCTGAGAGGTATCCGGCCGCGCGTCCTTCACGGTCAACTAAGAGCGTTCGACCGTGAGGTTGTTGTTGCGCATACAGCTCACGTTTGCTGCGGTTACCGCCAATGAACTCCCTCACAAACTCGCTAGCTGGTTCGTTCAACAATTGAGACGGTGTACCAACCTGTGCAATGATTCCGCCCGTTTGCAGGATCACGACTTGATCGGCAAGTGCGAAGGCCTCGTCAATATCGTGGGTCACAAGTACGATTGTTTTTCCGATTTCCTTCTGTAGTCGGGTCAGTTCTCGTTGTAGTTCGGCTCGAACGATTGGGTCCACCGCTCCGAATGGCTCGTCCATCAATAAGATATTGGGATCGCTGGCCAGAGCCCGAGCAACGCCCACTCGCTGCTGTTGTCCGCCCGACAATTGGCGCGGATACTTTGCAGCCAACGCGCGGTCCAATCCGACTTTTTCTAAGTATGTGAAAGCGTTTTTTCGGGCTTCGCGTTTTGCAACGCCGTTCAAAATTGGGACAGTGGCAATGTTGTCCAGTACGGTTCGGTGAGGTAGCAGTCCCCCTGCTTGCAACACGTATCCAATACTTCTTCGCAGTTCGACCTTGTTGCGAGTCGCGACGTCAACCCCGTCAATCAAGACTGATCCGGACGTTGGTTCGATCATGCGGTTGATCATCCGCAAAATCGTGGTTTTACCGCATCCCGATGAGCCAACGAGTACCGTCGCTTGATGTGATGCGAGTGTGAGAACTGAAGTCGTTGACGGCCACGGTGCCGTCGGCAAAGCGTTTTGTTACCGATTGAAATTCGATCATCGAGTCTCGCGATACCCACCGTTGAGCTAATCGAAACACTGGTGCCCAGATTCGAAACACCGAGCAAAAGAAAGACCTCGGTTTGAAATATTCCGGAAATGGGCAAACGTGTTTCATGAACGAAGCTGACGTTGACGTTGTGGTCATTGGAATGGGTCCGGCAGGGGAGGACGTAGCGGGCAGCCTTGCTGAGACCGGCCTCAAGGTCGTGGGAATCGAGGCGGGCCTTGTTGGTGGTGAATGCCCGTATTGGGGTTGTGTGCCGTCGAAGATGATGATTCGAGCGGCGAATTTGTTAGCCGAAGCTCGGCGTATTCCCGGCCTCGCAGGAGAAGCAACTGTGTCGCCTGATTGGTCTGTGGTTGCGACGCGAATTCGTAAGGAAGCCACCGACGATTGGAGCGACCTGATCGCGGTTAAACGCTTTGAAGGCAAGGGCGGAGTACTCGTGCGAGGCGTTGGTCGGCTTCAAGGGCCGGGCACTGTTGTGTGTGGTGATCAGCGTTTTTACGCTGAGCGCGCTGTGGTGTTGGCTACCGGGGCACGTCCAACCATTCCGCCGATTCCCGGGCTCGCAAATACGCCCTATTGGACAAACCACGACGCTATCGAAGCAAAAACATTGCCTCGATCTATGGTCGTGATCGGGGGCGGTGCGATCGGCGCGGAGTTGAGTCAGGTATTCGCCAGGTTTGGTGTCGAGGTCGTAATCGTCGATTCGGCGGACAGCCTGCTGGGCGTGGAGGAGCCGGAGGTTGATTCAGTCATTCGGCGTGCATTCGAAGCTGATGGAATCGAGGTAGTTACTGGTGTAAAAACCTCGAAAGTTGAGTACTCGTCTGGCGGTTTTGTGGTGACACTCGACAATGGCCGCACCTTAGCGGCCGAACGTTTACTGATAGCCACCGGAAGAACGTCAGACCTCAGCAAGCTTGGTCTTGAAACGGTTGGCCTTGACGGCGCGGCCCACAGTTTGGTGACTGATTCGAGCTTGCGGGTGAAAGGAAGTTTGTGGGCGGTGGGAGACATCACAGCGAAGGGTGCCTTTACACATGTGGCTATGTATCAAAGCCGTATAGCGACTGCAGCAATCCTGCGAAGACCATTCGTTTCAGCCGACTACACGGCTGTTCCGCGAGTGACATTTACTGACCCCGAAGTGGGTGCTGTTGGATTGAGTGAACGAGCTGCCCGGGAACTTGGAATCGATGTGGGCATAGCAACCGCTGACATTAAGTCGACAGCGCGCGGATGGATTCACCAAGTCGAGGCCGGTGGATTTGTCAAGCTTGTTGCCGACATGGCTGAACGAGTGCTCGTCGGTGCAACTGCTGTCGGACCTCACGGTGGTGAGGTGCTTGGGCTATTGACGCTTGCTGTTCACGAAAAGACACCACTCGACAATCTGGCGTCAATGATCTACGCATACCCTACGTTTCACCGTGGAATTTCGGAAGCTCTGACCCTTCTAGTTTGAAACCGCCGCTGACTGGATATACGAAGCATATGAATACTGATCTTGAACACGAACCGGTGCAGTTCGAAGGCGCAAGCAACAAGAAGCCGACCATGGGGGCCGCCGACTTCCGTGGAAAGGTGCCGGTGGCGCTGGTCTTTGTGGGTGCCCCCGACGAAGAGACCGACGACATAATCAAAAAGCTGAACGCATCGTTGATTCGTTTCGGAGAACGACGTGTTCAACTGCTCATTGTTGTGGATGGCGACCCGAAGGTCGTTTCCGATCGGCTGGTGCTGAACGTTCCGCTGGTTTCAGATGACGGCCTTGCTCTCGAGTTGAGCGCAGATCGCAGTGACGATGACCGTGTGGTTTCGATCATCCTTGGCACCGATGGAATGGCACTTGGCGCCGTCCGACAACTTCCAGCTGATGACCAAGCCGCAGCAATCTTGGTTGCGATAGACCGCCTCATTGAGCAGTTCCCTGATCGGTTTGAGGTGCTTCCAACCAGACCTTCAGGAGACACGACCCAAACCGAGTTGGTCGCCGACCCAACGACTCTGATCCCCGATTCCGAAGATCCGCTTGCTTGACACAAGCCACTAAGAACAGAACACTTCTACATGCTGACGATTCCCGTTACTATGTTGGCTTTCGATCTCGACGACACGCTTGCCGTGACCAAGTCTCCAGTTTCACCGATCATGGCAACTCTCTTGGGAGAGCTTCTCTCCGTCTTTCAGGTGTGCGTCATCTCTGGGGGGAGGTGGGAGCAATTCGAATCGCAATTGGTTAAACGCCTGCTCGTAGAGCCCGAATTGCTACTCAACCTTCACCTCTTGCCGACGTCGGGCACCCGGTACTACCGTTTCGATGACACTCAAGGTTCGTGGGCCCAGCAGTACGCAGAAGACCTTACTGAAACCGAGAAACAGGTAGTCATCGCCGTGTTGCAAGACGGAGCCGTTGAGCTGGGGCTGTGGGAGGATTCACCATTTGGTGAGATAATCGAAGACCGAGGCTTTCAGATTACGTTTTCTGCATTGGGCCAACTCGCACCACCAGCTGCCAAGTACGCATGGGACCCGAGCGGGTCCAAAAAGAATTCACTACGTGAATATGCGGCGAGCAGACTACCCAACCTCGACGTCAAAGTTGGCGGCTCAACGTCAGTAGACGTGACCCGCCTCGGCATCAATAAGGCGTACGGGTTGCGTCGACTACTTACGCTCCTCGAACTGAAACGAGACGAGGTTGTTTACTTCGGCGATCAACTGCAAGACGGTGGAAATGATGCATCTGTGCGAACTATGGGCATCGAGTGTGTCGCGGTTCAAAACAGTAAAGATACAGAAGTCGCGCTCAGGGCGGTACTTGCGGTGGCGGGGCGGTCAGGGCGACGTGCTGGCGGATCGTTGAACTAAATGACCCTTCGAGCAGTCGCTAAGCGATGGTCTCACGCGCAACGGCTGGCGTTGTGCTCTGCGATTGGAATAGCAGGGGGAGGGCTGGTGGACCAATTGCGAATCGGTTGGGAGCTCACGCTGCTGAGTGGGTGGTCGCTGACTGCGTTCGCTTTCCTCGTACTTACGTGGCACCGAATTGGTTCCCTCGATGCCGACCAAACTGCAAGTCATGCGTCATCGGAAGACGAAACACTCGCAGAGGCCGACCTTGTGCTGGTGACAGCCTCGACGATAAGCCTAATTGGCGTTGCGTTTGGGTTGGCTAAGGCTGCTGAGCTTGTCGGATGGCGGGAATTATTGATGACGATTATTTGTGTACTTACGGTTGCTCTGTCCTGGGCTGCTGTACATACCGTTTTTACTCTTCGCTACGCTTATGAGTACTTTCAGGTCGGTGGGGGCGTCGATTTTGGACCAGATGCCCCGACTTTTTCCGATTTTGCCTACCTGGCCTTCACCATAGGAATGACTTATCAGGTGTCTGATACGCCTCTTTCGGATAAGTTGATCCGAAGAACAGCGACCCGTCACGCACTTGTCTCGTTTGTGTTCGGAACTGCGATAGTTGCCACAACTATCAATGTGGTGGCCGGTCTCGTGAATAGCTGATTTTTTGCTGAACGAGGGTTAAAATCTCTCGCAGGCGGGTAGAGGGGAGGAATGAAACCCACCGAGATGAGAACCATGATGGCGACCAGTCATGAAGAAGCCCTACGGCCAGCCGAAACTCTGGTCGGAATTTCGTTCACTGACCCGTTTCGATCGAAAGAGTTTCTCTTGGCCGCTTCGGGGCTAGCGAATAGAAACGCGTTCAAGCTCAAAGATGCAGTCGTCATCTCGAAGAACGATCACGGGAAAACGGCTGTGGTCGAAACGGTTGATTTGCCGACCGGTCGAACGGCAATGTCTGCTGCGATGTGGGCGGGGCTCTTCGGCCTCATTGTGGGCGGTCCGGTTGGGTGGTTGGCCGGGGTCGCCGTAGGGGCCTCTCTTGGCGCCGCTGCTGCTAACTATGTAGACATAGGAATACGAGATGAGTGGGTAGATTGGTTCAGGGTTGCAGCCGACCCAGGAACAGTCATCGTGGCCTTATTAGTAACGAATCTTGATCGCGACGCACTCATTACAGAAGTCGGCCGGTTCCCCGGAGCCCGGCTGGTGTACGCCAACCTGGAGATTGACACTCTTGACCGGTTGAAAGAAAGCCCTGCACCAGCCCCTCGTCGAACCAGCCACCGAACAAACTCTCGAGCAGCATCTTGGATCACCAGAGGCGTTCGAAATTTGAGTCCGGTCGCTGCGGCCACTTCCACATGTTGTCAATCAGCCGGTCGGCGTTCGGCGGTTGACCAAATCGCCCACAGAACGAGTATTGGTTGGAAGAGCAGTCGTACCGCCCTTCGAGTGTCAGAGTCGAGCCCGAATGCATCTCGGTGGTGCACATACTGTGCGATGTTGCCGGGGAAAACCGCCACAAAAAATGCACCGACAACCCACCCAATCCACCGCTTGCGTATCGTCAGTAATGAGATGCCGAGGGCTATCTCGACAACCCCTGACAACACAACAACTGTGTCGGCGTTGAGTGGAACAAACTCCGGAACCTGAGCTTGAAATGACGTGCGAGACCACGATAAATGGCCGGTTCCGGCAATGATCAACACCGCGGCAAGGGCAACTCTGAGAAAAAGTTGCAAACGGCGGATCGGTTTGCCGTTAGGCATTTTGGGGCTCGATTCGTGCGGGCTCGAATCGCACTGGCAGCGATTTGAATGCCGGAGTGCGCTGGTCGGTTGCGCGACCGGGGCTCTGTGCATCAAGACCAATCAAAACGTTGAGCTCTGGGTAGTAGCCAGCAATCGATCCTTTCGATACCGGGTAACTCACAATTCGGTAGCCACAGGCCCGCCGCTTTCCATCAGTGGTCGTGATATCAACATAATCGCCATCTGTGTAGCCCGAGCGAACAAGATCAACCGGGTTAACGAACACCACCAAACGGCCACCATCGACCCCGCGGTAGCGATCGGACAGCCCGTAGATAGTTGAGTTGTATTGATCATGCGATCGAAGGGTCTGCAGGAGGAAACCGTCGGCGGGGGCGGTCATTGTGGTGACCTCATTTACAGTCAGTTGTGCGAACCCCGTATCGGTGGGGAAGGTTCTGGTGTCGCGAGGTGGGTGAGGAAGCACGAACCCGGCCCCGGCACGAAGTCGGACGTTAAAGTTTTCGAATCCGGCAACGGTGCGAGATATTGCGTCGCGAACTACGTCGTATCGTTCGGCGAATTGCATCCACGGAATGGAGCCGACGTGCGGCACCGTTCGAGCGGCGATTTGGCAAACGATCTCCACCTCACTTTGTAACGTGGCATCGGTCGGTGAGACAACTCCGCTCGACGGGTGGACGAACCCGAACGTGTCTTCAACCGACACAATTTGCTCTTCACCGTTATGAACATCGTGTTCTGTTCGCCCCAACGTAGGCAGCACAATTGCGGTTTCGCCAGCGATCAGGTGCGTGCGATTGAGCTTCGTTGCCACCTGGATTGACAGAGTGCAGTTCGCTAACGCCAACTCGCTTCGGGCGGTGTCAGGCACGACGCGTGCCAAGTTGCCACCTAAACTCATCAGTACACGTACGTTAACGGCCTCGAGCGCTTCCATAGCAGACACTACGTCGAAACCATTGTTTGACGGTGGTGTGAAACCGAACTCGTTCTCTAACTTGTCCATGAACATCGGGTCGGGCCGCTCCCAGACGCCCATGGTCCGGTCGCCTTGCACATTGGAATGGCCGCGCACCGGGCACAACCCAGCACCTCGGCGTCCTACCAGACCTTTGATGAGGCTGAAATTGACAATTTCTTGAATGGTGTCAACTGCATTGCGATGCTGGGTTTTTGAACCTCATCAAGCCGGCCTCTGGCATTGGGTTGATAGCGACAATCGATGCTCCTCGACGTTTAGCCCCCTCAAGGGTTGTCAGCATTCGAGGAGCATTGGTTCCGGGGTTTTGTCCCATGATGATATTGAGATCGGCTTCGTAAAAGTGATCGAAGGTAACACTCGCCTTGCCGATTCCTATCGTGTGTTTGAGTGCGACCGAGGTGGGTTCGTGGCACATATTTGAACAGTCGGGCAGATTGTTGGTTCCGTACGCGCGCGCAAAGAGTTGGTAACAGAAGGCTGCTTCGTTGCTCGTTCGTCCAGAGGTGTAAAACACCGACTGATCAGCATTGTCAACCGACTGCAACGATTCGGCGATGGCTGCATAGGCGTCGGCCCAGGTAATCGGCTCGAAGTGTGTGGACTGTGGGTGGCGGATCATTGGTGTGACTAACCGGCCCTGCTGTCCGAGCCACAAATCGTCGGCGCTTCGAAGTTCGGCCAACGAGTGCCGAGCGGAAAACGCGGCGTCGGCGTGGCGACGCGTGGTTTCTTCTGCGACGGCCTTGGCGCCGCTCGCAGAATTCGGCGGCTTGGCGGTCTGCGAGAGCGGCCAGGCACATCCCGGGCAGTCGTATCCCGGTAACTGGTTCAATTTCAGCAGCAATTTGGCTGCTGCTCTCGGCCCGGCCGCACTGACCGTTCGACGAATGCTCGTAGTAATCGCTGTCGGGCCGGCAGCAAAATCTTCGGGCCGCGATACTGAAGGGGTGGCTTCTGAAGGGCGAAGTGGTTGCGTTGGGGGAATGCTCACTCTCACGTATTACCCGGTAACCAGAAGAGGAAACTAAAAATCGTCTGTGTCACAAGAAAGTAGTTTGAGGCGGTCACACCCTGGGTACCTGCTTGACGCACGGACCCGCTTGATTGAGGGTGTCCGAATCATAAGGAGCGCACCATGGGAATCTCAATAAGCCTTATCCTCGTCGCAGCAGGCGCAATACTGCGGTGGGCCGTCACCGCCACTGTTTCGGGCATCAATTTGCAAACGGTCGGCATGATTCTTCTCGTTGTTGGAGTCGTAGGGGCGGTTGTAAGTATGTTGAACTGGTCAACGTGGGGTGGCATAGGTGGGCGTACAACCATTGTGCGAGACGACCGATGACGTTTGGACAGCGACTTCGAGCGAATAGATCAAGAACTGTGATGTCAGATAGAGAAACCCTACGAGGCCAAGGGCAGCCCCGATGGTTCCGTAGAGTTCTGAACTTCGACGGAGTTGTTTGCTGATCAATCGGATTCCGATGGTTTGAAGGGCCTGCCAACCAATTGAGGCAAGTAATACGCCTGGGAGTAACTCGATGATCGATGTGTCTCTCGGGCTTAACAACCAGAACACCGTCAAATAGATGCTGAGTGTTACGAGCGATCCGCCGAGTAGCCCGAGAGCGCCAGCCAGACGCGAGTTTGTAATGAGTGTTCCCACGAGCCCAAGAACAACACTAGCGAGCACTTCGAAGATAAGCAGACCTATGATCAAGACACCTCGCTTCATTCGGTCGATAAAAGACGGTCGGTGCTTGTGGGGTACATGCCACACCTCAACAAATGCGTCTTGCAAAGCCTGGGTGAACCCAAAACCTCCCCACAGCAGTAGTACGAAACCAACGGCTAGCCCGACACCACTTCCACGAAGGGCATGTTCATTGCTCGTCAGTTCGGCGCCTACAACCGGAAATTCGGCTATCGCCGATGAGCGAATCTGGGCGGCAAGGCCGGGGTACCGCTCTGCCAAAAAGGCGGTCACGGTAACCACGACGAGCATCAGAGGAAAGAAGGATAAGAAACCCGAAAAGGCCAACTGAGCAACGAGCTGGCCACCACGGTCGTCGCCGTACTTTTTGATCACTCCAACGATGAAACCAATTGGGGTGAAACGTTGTTGGGCGCGGTCAACGAGTCGAAGCACTCGTTGCAAACGCGATGGTTCACCTAACTCATTGGCCGTATCGGAACTGGTCACCCGTCGGAGAGACCTGGATTGATGCGATAAAAATCGATGTGAAAGGCTGCGTCGACCGAAGGGGTTCCGTGATGAAGCACTGAGGGAGGAATGGCCTGTTGCTCACCGGTTCCGACCAAAATTGGGTGTGCCGGGTCGTGTTCAAAACTGAATTCGACCGTCCCGCTGGTCACGCAAAGTTGGCCCCAGACTTCTTCGGCTAGGCGGTGCGCTCGGAGTAAACCAGCCGGAACCGACCTGGCCGAAAATTCTGGTGACGTCCTGCTGTGTACCAGCCCATCCGGCATCTTGAGCCCGCCAGAAGTGGATCGTGACTGCATGGTCGCCAACACATCGCTCTCGTCTGGGCCAGCTGATGGCCCGTAGCCGGAAGTGAAGAGTCCGGCATGGCCGCACGAGGTGATCGCAGCAATCACAACGTCTTCGTCATCCGGGTTGGATGAACCTTCGAAACGAGCTGTCCCGATCACTTGCAAATCAGATGGGGTTGTGGCGGCATGACAATCGCAGACCAAGAATGGCCCGGGTACTGCGCACAAGATGTGCACGAATCCTGCCTCTCGAAACCTGGTGACCGCATCGACCAGCGTTTCCATATTCCGTCACATTGCCGTTTCGCCGATGGTGCGCCGAGTCGGTGCAACTTCTTGAGTTGTGATCCCGAGCGAATTGTCGGGGTGCACCTTGCAGTTGTCGACAACGGTTGGTGAGGTGTGGGTCATTTCCACCTCGCCGTTCCCGGCGACCGTCCACCCCCGTAGCTGTCGCCCCAAAACTGAGGTGAGTTCTGTGGGGTCGCGCAAGTTATGTTCGACCTGCAAATATCCGTCTGACTGGTGTATTCGCACGTCTTGAACACCCGGATACTTGAGTAACGCTTCTCGGGCACTGTGCAGACAGTATGAACAATTAGCGTTGAGAACTTCGATCGAAGTGAGCATTCTCTACCACTGCCCCATTACGGCTGAGTTGAAACGTGAATGATCTTTTTTCGTTGGAGCGAGCTGAATGTAAGCGATGTTTGTCGAACGAGAAACGGGGGTAGCCGTACTCAGATGGAGACTGCACTGGCCGATCAAGTTACCGAGCAGCAAACCGCACCATGGTTAAGTGACGCAGAGGTTGTTGTCGACCGTCTACAAACCGACATCGATGTCGGTCTCACCTCGGCTGAAGTCACCTCTCGCCGGAATCTGCACGGTGCAAACGAGTTAGATGTCATCGAGCAAATGCCGAAGTGGCGCAAGTTCTTGGGGCAACTCGCAGACCCTCTCGTTTACCTTCTTTTAGTTGCTGTCACTGTCTCGTTCGTGGCCTGGTTTCTGGAAGGCCATCACGGTGTTCCGTTTGATGTCACGGTGATCTTGTTGATCGTGATTGCGAACGCTGTATTAGGTTACGTGCAGGAGGCGAGGGCAGAACAGGCCGTGGCCGCCTTGCAGCGTATGACGGCGGCGACGGCCAGCGTGGTTCGCGACGGTGCACAGCTACGCATACCGTCTGTTGACCTAGTGACCGGCGATGTGATGTTGCTGGAGGAAGGTGACTCGGTAAGCGCCGATGCACGTCTCATTCATACGTCGTCGTTGACCGTGGCAGAAGCTTCGCTCACGGGGGAAAGTGAAGCGGTACTCAAAGATCCAGCAACGTTGACGCTCACCACCGATCTGGCCGATCGATTGAACATGGTTTTCAGCGGTACCGCTGTCACTCGTGGTCGGGGTCGAGCCGTGGTCATTGGTACCGGAATGGATACCGAAATGGGTCGCATTGCCCGTTTGCTCGGTACCACCACTGAAGAGCCGACGCCTTTGCAACGCGAAGTCAATCTCATTGGGCGCATGCTCGGCATTGCGATTGTGGTGATTGCCGTGGTCATTATGGTCACCACGGTTGTGACGTCAGATATCAAAAAGGCGAGCGACCTGGTCGATGTATTGCTCATTGGTGTGTCGCTGGCGGCTGCTGCCGTACCCGAAGGCTTACCTGCTGTTTTGTCGGTGGTGCTGGCCCGCGGAGTTCAACATATGGCCCGGGAGCAGGCGATTGTGAAACGGCTATCTTCGGTCGAAACACTCGGGTCGGCATCGGTAATATGTACAGATAAGACAGGTACGCTTACCAAGAGTGAAATGACTATCGTAAAGATCATCACTGCGTCCGGGGAAGTCGATGTTACCGGCACCGGCTACCAGCCAGACGGTGAATTCCGTGTTGATGGCCTTCCCTTGGTTGACTCTGCCTTGCTTGAAGAGGTCCGCTTGGTTCTTGCTGGAGGAAGTCTGGCGAACAATTCAGTACTTCGAGAAGACGAAGATGGCTGGCACATCCAAGGTGATCCGACCGAAGCAGCCTTCCTGGTCGCCGAAACAAAAATCGGCGTAACCGATGCACGCATCGCCCGGTTCGAACGGATTGGGGAAATACCATTTACATCAGAACGAAAATTGATGACCACGATCGAAGTCGATTCGGCCGAGGGTGGAAGTATTGCAGTGGTTACCAAAGGCGCACCCGGCCCGTTGCTTTCTCGATGTACCCGCGAACGAATAGCCGGGGTACTACGCCCGCTTACTGAGGCCAGGCGAAGCGAACTACTTGCCGGTGTTGACCGACTCGCTGACATGGCACTTCGCACCCTTGCCGTTGCGTATCGCCCAATGCCACTTGCAGAGCGACCTCCGGAAGACGAATCGATCGAGCAAGAGCTTGTATACCTCGGCCTGGTCGGGATACTTGACCCACCACGCCCTGAGGCAAAAGTGGCGATCGCTGAAGCGCTGGCAGCGGGTCTGCGCATCATCATGATAACCGGGGATCATCCGCGCACCGCAGCGCGGATCGCCGCTGACCTTGGCATCGTTGGGCCAAATTCGCCGGTTATGAGCGGCTCAGACATAGAGGCCGTGGATGATCAGACATTACGTGTGGCGGCGCGGACGACCTCGGTGTACGCCAGGGTTAGCCCTGAACACAAGTTGCGTATCGTCAACGCACTTAAGGCCGATCAAAATATCGTGGCGATGACTGGTGATGGTGTGAACGATGCTCCGGCACTAAAATCAGCTCACATCGGCGTGGCGA
Source organism: Acidimicrobiia bacterium (assembly GCA_031430595.1). Classification (GTDB taxonomy): domain Bacteria; phylum Actinomycetota; class Acidimicrobiia; order Acidimicrobiales; family JANYDT01; genus JANNBN01. The sequence goes on along the minus strand of JANPBU010000040.1, from coordinate 3,401 downwards.
TGGGTATGTCGGGTACCGACGTCACTAAGGAGGCGGCCGATCTCATACTGGCCGACGACAACTTCTCAACCATCGTTAGTGCTATCCGCGAAGGCCGAGCGATCTTCATAAATATCCGCAAATTTTTGCGGTTCATGTTGTCTTCGAATATTGGTGAGGTGTTTACAACTTTCTTCGGTGTTGTGTTCGCTGGTGCGCTGGGTTTGAAGGGGGTGGGAACAGTGGCCATGCCGTTACTTGCGACGCAGATTTTGTGGATCAACCTGCTCACTGACACTGCGCCCGCGTTAGCGATGGGGTTCGACCCCGCACCCGATGACATCATGGAGCATCCACCTCGTAGGCTCACAGATCGAATAATTGATGTCAAAATGTGGATAGGAATCGTGTGGGTCGGGCTCGTTACGTCGGCGGTCACTCTTGCTGCACTGGACCTTCGTTTGCCTGGCGGACTATTTGGTGGTTCTGGTGGCATTGTGAAGGCCCGCACCATGGCCTTTACCACCTTGGTCTTAGCTCAACTCTTTAATGCTTTCAATGCCCGATCAGACCACGTGAGCGCCTTCTACCATCTCTTCACTAATCCGTTGCTTTGGGGGGCGATCGGGCTCTCGCTTGTACTGCAAGTCGCCGTGGTGCATATCGGGTTCCTCAACACGGCATTCGCCACCACTCCTTTAAACGTGAGCGACTGGCTACTTTGTTTCGGACTAGCCAGCATTGTTCTGTGGGCAAATGAATTAAAGAAAATCGTCCAGCGATTCGCAGCAAATTCTGCAACACAAGCGATGACGCGCGTATGAAGTCGACCTCAGGACGACTTACGCGATTCCTTTTGGGGGTCGTTTTAGTGTCGTGTTCTTGCGGAAGCGCGGCCCCGTAGATGGCCGCCTTGTTGGTCAGTTGTAGTCGAACGGGTCCTCTACGGAACGACTTGAAAAGTATCGGTGTCAAGTAGGCAACGAAAGGTTTCAACTTCGCCGAATCGGGGTAGAGATACGAATGAGCCGCATATCGTCACCCGGTGTGCCTGCCATCAAAGGACGAGTATGAATGATCCATTGGTACTACTGAAACAAGATCACCAGGCTGTCAAGAAACTATTGAAGTCGCTGCGCGAAACTGAGGAAGGCCCGACCCGCCGTTCGCAGTTGGAAGATCTAGAAAGATCGATTGCGCTGCATGTGATGCTGGAAAATGAGGTGACTAACGCGATGGTTGGTTCAGCTCTGGGTGCGTCGGTCGCTGACCAAGCTCATCGTGAGCACGAGTTACTCACCCGCTCGTTGAGCGAGTTGCACGACCTATCTGAGTCGCCCGATTTTTGTGTCGCCGTTGCCATGGTTCGTGGCGGCTTCAAGCAACACGTCAAAGCCGTTGAGCGAGAGGTGCTTCCTCAGTTGAAAGCTTCGATTGGTGCTGACGGCTGGCGGTCACTCGGCGACCACATCGCAGTTGTCAAAGCTGACGCGTTGATCCGTCCGGGTGCGCTCGTGCCGCTCAAGACAATGAAACGAGTGAACGCGACCGTTGCAAAAAGAACGATTAAGGCTCGTTCAAGGAAAAGCGCGTAAGTGCAGTTTCAGTTGGCATCGACCATAGCGATTTCGTTGCCACAAGAAGATGCGTATCAAAGCGATGAGCGATCCGAAGACAATGGCCACAATCGGCCCAGCCTTGGATCTCGCCTCTGGGCGATATGTGCGCAGATGTTTGTTTGAATCGCACGTGTGAGGGGTAAGCGGGGGTTATCCGTAAAGGTTGACCAAAGGATCGTCGTGATTTTCACAACAGGTATGCCAGTTCTTGCCAACGATGGGCCATGCGGTGAGGTCGCCGATTTGGTGGTTGATCCCATCGCATGGAGGGTCACTCACCTCGTAGTCGAGCCCGCCCATCGTCACGATCGCAGCCGCCTCGTTCCGATTACAGATGTGAACTGGACGGATCAGACTGTCGAGCTCGCACTGTCGATTGCTGATGTCGCCAATTGTCCGCCAGTGGAGGAGACCGATTTCGTGCCTCTTGAGACGTGGCCAAGTGAGCAGGCGTCCTGGGACAACAGCATGAGTCGGATTTTGTCGTGGCCGCATTTTCCGTACCATGGCGACTTGGGTGACAGGGGCTTTACTGGGTACACCTACGGCTACGGCACCGGTTCAGATTGGGGCGGATCGCCGCAAGTGACGACAAAATATGACCGCCTGCCAGACGAGACTGTCGAGGTGCGACGGAGCTGCGAGGTGATGAGCAGGGACGACCATTTAGTTGGGCACGTTGACGGGTTTGCCGTTGATGAGTCAGGAAAGATCACGCATCTCATTCTCGAACACGGACACCTCTGGGCTCATCGAGATATCAGTATTCCACTCGACGCTATTGATTCGGTGGCTGACGACTCTGTTCAATTGAAGGTGAGTCGCAGCGTCGTCGGCGACTATCCGTCCGTTCCGTTTAGTCGTCACACCCTGGCTGTGTGAATCGGCGGGTGTGAATCGGTTGCGATACGGCTCAGCCGAACTTTTCTTCAAGTTTGGCAATCGATGCCGGGTCATCAATCCACTCTTCAGAGAACCCGCAACCAGTACACAGGTAACGCGTCACCTTGACCGCGTTGAAGATCGTTAAACCGAACCTGATGTTATTGCCGACCCCGTATGCGCCAATCTTTCCTTCTATTCGCAGAATTTTGTTTTGGTTGCATTTAGTGCATGTTCCGCTGTTCTTCACGATTGCGATCGTACTGTCGTTGTTGTCATACTCGCTGTAGTTGTTGGTTCGGCTTGTGTTGGCTGTGGTTGTGTTGGCTGTGGTTGCGTCAGCGTCGCCGACGGGAACGGTCCGGTCGTAAGCACGATGATTGTCTCGAATGGCACCAAGGTTCCGGGGGCCGGGTTCATTGCAATGACCGAAATGGCACCTGAGTTTGGGTCCCTTTCTGCTCGCAGTCCAGATGGGACTAGATGTCGTCATCAGAGACCGGGCTCCCCTCGGCCTAGTTACTTCTCGCATCGGTTCGATCAAGTGCACCAAACAGAATCTCTTGGCACTCTTCGCGAGTTGCTTCACTCGGCAACCCAATTCCGGTGCTGACGGGGTCGGACTGATCGCCGTGAGTCGAACCTCCGCTCGTTTTGAAGGCATCCCACGACTCTGGACTCCTGACGACTTGATCGACGTGTGGCGGTGACGCTGGTGTCGCGATGAAACCCCTGCCCAACTCCCGCACTGCCCACGCCGCTACGTTCCTTGTTTAACGATTTAGGCGGCGGTGGACCGCGGGTGCAGCGATGGTTCGAGTGGGTCGAAGAGGCCGATTCGGCTGAGGTAGTTGCGGAGTTCTTGGTCGACTCTGGTCAGGGTCGTTATTGGGTCGCGTTTGTGTGCGACTGCTTGTCCGA
>JANPBU010000039.1:0-2094 GCA_031430595.1 Acidimicrobiia bacterium | reverse complement strand
CCCACAGCGATAGCTGTGGGGTGCTCGTGGCAGCTGAAAATGCACCCCACAGCTATCGCTGTGGGCTAGGATCGTCCCTGGCCGTCGCCGACTGGGGCCGGAAAACAAAGTACACGCTGCGACGGTTTGGAGCGTCAGGATTAGTAGCGCCATGGCCACCGAACGAGTTCGCATTCACGACGCCGAAGAAGAGATGGCGAAAGCGCGCCAGCTCGCGTTGCGCTATCGCTACGAATTCGTCGACCTCAAAGAAGCCCGCATCGACCACGAACTCTTCAAGAACGTGCCCGTCGATCTGATGTTCCGTTACAACTTCGTCCCGCTCGCGGCCGACGAAACCAGCCTCGACATCGCCCTTGCCGATCCCCGCAACCTGAACCTGATCGACGAGTTGACCATTCTGCTGGGTAAGAAACTGCGCGTCAAGGTGGCGACCTTGGGCCAAATCGCCGACCTGCTCAAGAAAACCGAGCAAAGCCAACGCGTGCTCGAAGAGGTGACCGAAGGCTTCGCGCTCGACGTGGTGGGCGACGAAGAAAACCCCGACGAGACGCTCTCGATCGAGAAGCTGGGTTCCGATAGCGACATTGCCCCGGTGATCAAGCTGGTGGACACCACTTTATTCAACGCGCTCGAACGGCGCGCGTCGGATATTCACATTGAAACGCGCGACCAGGAAGTCGCCATCAAGTACCGCATTGACGGCGTGCTGCAATACGCCATGCCGCCCATCGCCAAGGACTGGCATTCGACCATTCTGTCGCGCATTAAGGTGATGTCCGAACTCGATATCGCCGAACGGCGCGTGCCGCAGGACGGCCGCTTCCGCGTGCGCTACAAAGGCAGGCTGATCGATTTCCGCGTCTCCATCATGCCCACCGTGCATGGCGAAGACGCCGTGCTCCGCGTGCTGGATAAAGAGAGCATGAGCGAGAAGTTTCAAAAGCTGTCGCTCGATGTGGTGGGTTTCGCCGACGCCGACATCGTCAAGTTCCGCCGCTACATTCGCGAGCCATACGGCATGGTGCTGGTTACCGGGCCGACGGGTTCGGGCAAGACGACCACGCTTTACGCCGCGTTGAGCGAGATCAAGAACGACGAAGACAAGATCATCACCATTGAGGATCCCGTCGAATACCAGATCAAGGGCATCACGCAGATCCCGGTGAACGAGAAAAAGGGCCTCACCTTCGCGCGCGGTCTGCGTTCGATACTGCGGCATGACCCGGACAAAATCCTGGTCGGCGAAATCCGCGACCAGGAGACGGCGCAGATTGCGATCAACGCCGCATTGACGGGCCATCTGGTCTTTACCACCGTGCACGCCAATAACGTGCTCGACGTGCTGGGGCGCTTTCTGAACATGGGCGTCGAGCTCTATAACTTCGTGTCGGCGCTCAACTGCATCCTGGCCCAGCGCCTGGTGCGCAATATCTGCGAGCACTGCAAGCACCCGGTGACTTACCCGGATGAATTGTTGATCTCCAGCGGCATGAAGCCTGAAGAGTGGCGCGACGCGGTGTTCTACGAAGGCGCCGGTTGCTTTGAGTGCAGCGGCACCGGATACCGCGGCCGCAGCTCGATTCATGAGTTACTCGACTTAAGCGAACGCATTCGCGAAATGATCATGGAGCGCCGCCCCACCTCGGCCATCAAGCAAGCGGCGAGGGAAGAGGGCATGACGTTTCTGCGAGACTCGGCGCTCGACCGGGTGCGCCGCGGCATCACGACGCTCAAAGAAGTAAACAAGGTCACTTTCATTGACTAGGGTGATGCAGATGCGGAGACACCAGGCGGTTTTATCCCCTCGCTTACGGTCGGGGTTCTTTAGCCATACGAACCCCGACCGTCAGGGAGGGGATGTTAGGGAGCCGCGCAACTAGCCATGTCCATGCTTGCTACCAAGATTCGCCGGCTGCTGGCCGACCCGCCACCCGCCTATGCCTTTGAGATCTCCGAAGGCGGCGTCGCCTGGGCCGCCATCGCCGAAGACGGGCCGCCGCAGGTGGGCTTCGAACGCTTCCCGAGCCCGGTGCTCGAGGTATCGCCGCTCAAAGACAACATTCTGGATGCCGAACTCTTCGGCGAAACCAT
>JANPBU010000038.1:0-42086 GCA_031430595.1 Acidimicrobiia bacterium | reverse complement strand
CCCCACCGGCAACACAGGTCTCGGGCTGCGATTGCTTTACGGTTCCTCGCTGGTATGTCTGTTGTTGGGGTGCCTACATCGAATGGTTTCCCTGAGGTGTTTAACCAGACGGCTGACACGGCTGCATCACAGCACACCATGCCACGCCCCAACCAACCCTGTTTGATCTCAAGCAGCGAGGCTATCGACCAAGGCCCATGTAGTCGGCCAACACCTGTGACTCGTCGGTGACTTCGGAAATACGGTGTTTCACAACATCGCCAATACTAATGACACCTATCAATATTGACCTGTCTATAACCGGGAGATGACGTATTCGGTGCTCGGTCATCAACACCATAAGTTGTTCCACACTCTCCTCGGGGGCGCAGGTGACAACGTCAAAACTCATAGCATCGCCAACGTGAGCGCCCAAGGCGTCAGCGCCGTTTCTTGCTACAGCCGAGACGATATCTCGCTCGCTCAGAATGCCAACCAATACTTCTTGCTGATCTAAAACAACGAGGGCACCAATATGATGTTCCAGCAAACTTGCCGCAGCGTCTTGCAGCGTCGCAAGCGGTGAAATGGACACGATGGTCGAACCCTTAACCCGAAGTACTTCACCTACACGCATACGTTTCTCCTGACATCTCGGGGCACCCGCCTAACGGGGTCGAACAATGTTCAATTTCAGGTGCCGTCTCGCAGCTTTATGGAAGTTGGTCCATGTTATCCAAGCCTGACCCCACATGGCGTTTTGCTTCAAATAATTGGGAACCTTCGCCAAGATCTGCCATCCTTCGATTCTCATCGGAACCGCGGAGAAAGACCATCGTGGTGTCGGGTGCCAATTTGTTCCATCATTTGCGTAGGCTCGACGAATGACTACCGTCGACAGCTCCATTCGCGCCGGATCTCGCCTTGCTCAGGCTCGAACTGAGGAACAGGTGGCCAGCCAAGGAACCACCGGGCGAGAGCGGGCCATTCTTTCGTTCTTCGTGCTGTGGGTCGGTGTCGGGCTCGCAATAGATACTCGCAAACACAACACCGAAGAGAGTCTTGACACGTTCTTTACATCGGCGCACGGCCTGCTGTACGCCGGATGGTTTGCCTCCGCCGTATATCTGCTCTTTATTGCGCGCAGGCGAATGCAAGCAGGCGCTCAGGGGTTCGACGCCGTACCTCACGGGTTGATCGGAGCAAGCGTCGGGGCTGTCCTCTTCGGCATCTCGGGTCTGCTTGACATGGGATGGCATATTAAGTGGGGGGTCGAACAGAATGTGGCAATCCTCTTCAGCCCAACACACCTCGGGCTCATGACGTCGTTCTTTCTCTTGGCTTTTGGGCCGATCAGAGCCCTTTGGGTCGACACATCCGGTGCCACCGGACGCCTTTCGTTGGCGAAAATTGCGCCAGCGGCGATTTCTATGGGCGTAATCGGGACGATCTTTTCCGTGTTCCTCAGCTTCAACAGCCCGTTTACTCCGATCAGCGACGGCGGCGTCTTTACAACCGAGCTGCCTCTCCCAGTCCCCCAACTCGCCCTGGCATTTCAACTGTCGCAAATCACTGGGCTTTTGCTCTTCACCGTTGCGATCATCGGGTCGATGTTGCTCCTTGTGCGTCGTTGGGACATTCCGTTTGGAACGCTGACCGCCACATTTGCGGTTACTGCCATAAGTGCGCTTATTTCCGTAGACTTCATTCTTAAGCCACTGTTTGTTTCTATGGCAGTTGCTGGACTTCTCATGGACGTTGCTTGGCTGCTTCTTCGTCAGATATCCTCGCGACGAAGTGCTTTTCGACTGTTCGCCTTCGTCAGCCCGCTGCTTTTATGGGGAACCTACATTGCCTTCACGATTCGGGGCCACAACCTCGTTTGGCAGCGAGAGTTCTGGACCGGTACGTTGCTTTGGACTGCGATCATTGGATTGGGCCTCAGCGCAATTCTGTTGCCACCTCGTTCAACCCCGGTCTCACACCTCGATTGAGGAGTCGACACTCAGAGAAAATCGCCGCCACAGATCTACTTCCTTCGTACCGCAGGATGCGGCATCGGAACCGACTTTTGCTTTCGGCGCATCTCGAAGTAGGCCACGAGTTGTTCGTAAGCCCACGTAGAAGACATCGCCGAGATTTCTTCGCGCATCGATTGCCAAACGGTGGTCTTGCCCCCGAACGCTTCGTCGGTCTCGGTACACCACCAATGGAAATCGGATCCGCCCTCGCCCCAGTCGCGACGTTTCCATTCGCGAACCGTCGTAGTGACCCACCCGTTCGAGTCAGTTGCTTCCTCGCGTCGAAGCGGAACCTGCCAACACACTTCTGGTTTCCAAGATACGAAGGATTCACCAGCAGCCAACGCACCAATATGTAACGCGCATCCTGCCCCTCCAGAGAAGCCCGGCCGATTGAGAAAAATGCAGGCGTCGTCAACCAAGGTGGTGACGTGAATACCATCCTCGTTCAACGAAGTCAGTTTACGATCCGTCGAACTGGAAGGGTGAAACTGCCACTGCGCCGGGGTTAAGCGGTCGGCATGAACCAAGAGGTTTGCAAGGTCATCTTGGCCACTGAGGTGTGCCCCATACGAACAACACCCCTCGTTCAGGTGAGTCGCATCCTCGGTTAGTACCCCTTTGCATCCGTTGCCGAATAGGCATGCGTACTTACTGGCCAAAAACGTGACGTCGAACGTCCACGTTCGCTGCTCGTGGGGGTCTTCGAACGACACCCACTCATGAAGATCTTCTGCTGTAAACGACATATCTAAGCAGCCGAAAAACTAGGCAGGCAACCCAGCAAGAAACTCGATAATCGCTGCGTTTACCGGCACCGGGTTAGTGAGGTTCGCGGCGTGGGCACCGGAAACTTTTACGACCCCCGAGCACCCAACAAGCAGGCTCGCCATAGTTTCAGCGTCTTCCATAGTCAACGCAGTGTCTTCGGTTCCGTGAACAACAAGCGCCGGACAAGTTATTTCGCCGAGTCGACCGGTGATGTCATCGCGATCCATGAGACACAGACCCGGCTCCTTGATCAAACTCTTGTCGCGGGCCTGCCATTTGGCAATCCACTTCGGATTCTCAGCCGGGTCATCGATGATGATGGTCGCCACAGCATTTGCAAGATCATCCACGGGGCCGACACCCAACCACATATCAAGCATTCCTTGATTTGCGGCCCGCTGCTCGTCTGTATACGTCGTTGTGGAAGTGTCGAGCAAAATAAGCGCGCGTACTCTCCCAGGGGCGAGCAATGCGGCACGCATCGACAGAAAACCCCCCTGACTCATTCCGCCGACAACTGCACGTTCAATACCAAGATAGTCAAGCAGCGCAAGACAATCCTTCGCCGAATCCCAATACGTAAATGGTTTGCCGTCAAACTCGGTCTGCCCAAAACCTCGTTCGTCCCAGGTGATGACCCGATACGAGCCCTTGAGGGCTTCTACCTGAGGGGCAAACATCTCGTGGTCCATCAAGAAGCCGTGACCAAGGATGACTGGTGGACCGTCGCCGCCCGTGTCTTCGAAATAGATCTGTTGTCCGTTAATCGAAGCGGTTGTCATGTTTTTGACAGTAGCAGTGAGGCGCACGTTGTAAACATGGAGGATGCCTAACCCGCTGACCAATCCGATGTCGCTTGCCGCAGGGCAAGTTGGTCGAATTGCACTGAGCGCGGTTGACCACGTGGTGATCAAACGATTTGATGATGCTGTCGTACTTGAACGGCGCACCAGGGCTTCCATGCCAAGTCGATCATCGACCGACATTGGTGCAGCCATTATTCGCCGAGTCGCTAAAGAACTAGCGACAGCCGGAGCGATCGCTGGAGCAGTTGCTGCGGCACCAGCAGTTGGAACCAGTGCCACCCTGGCAACAACGGCTGCCGATGTTGGCTTGTCATTCGGCCGCCTCGCCGTCATGGTGATGGCCGTTGGTTTGGCCTACGAATGCGACCTCAGCGACGAAGAGATTCGCAAGCAACACGTGTATGCCGTGCTCTCGGGGTCAGGGCAGCAGTTGACCGAAAGTGAACGCAACGCGGGTGACCTCAAAAAACAGCTCGGCAACAAAGCCCTTTCACGTCGCGACTCATCGTCGACCGTACCGGGGGGCTTGGGAAAGATGACCGACCTTGCGACGTCACGAGTTGGCACACGAGTTATCTCGCGCCTCGCCGCCCAAGAAATGGCGATCAAAATCGGAACCCTGCTACCGCTTGGCGTTGGCGCTGGTGTTGGCGCAGTCGGAAATCGAGCGCTTGTCAACTCAGTTGGTCGTACCGCTCAGCGATACTTCGCATCTGGCGCACTTAACGCCATGGGAACGCAGACCCGACCAACCCCACAAGTACTACGACCGGTTGGCCCCGGTGAGCTTCCGGTAACCCCAACCCAACGGCGAATAACCCGAAAACCAACGCTTCGAGGCCGAATACGACGAACCTAGGCTTTGGGGCCCCGTTCTTTCGCATACAGGGTCCACGACGTTTCGTTTGGCGTCACAACCTCTTGTGGTGCAAACGCATACTCGGGCCGATTTGCCTCAATGTACGTGCGCAGATGAACAGGAAGTTCAGCATACCCACCCATGAGTTTGCGCCCGCCTGTGTGGTACACCATATGTCCGGGTCGATCACCCATCAACATCCATGGAACATATGGGGCCATACGAACCCAAGAAATATGGCACGGTGCCATCGCAGAATCATCTTCAATGTCAGCTTTTGAAGCAATGAAGCGGAAGAGCTCGGCACCCTGGTAGATATCGCTCGACACCTCTCGCGGGTACTCGCTTGGTTTCAACGGGTTGGGGTACATCAAAAAAACATCGGTCGAAAAGTTGACCGCATCACCAGAAACTTCAGGGGCCAGGTTCCACTTTCCTCGTGGACCATCAAGCACGAACGACCCATTCACCGGGTCATTCCACACGTGAAGAACATCGTTCGTCTCGCCCGTATATGGGTTCGTCCAATGATCGAGAATTTCGCCGGTCACGGCATCTTTGTAAAACACCGCCTCGCGGCTGAGCCAACGGAAGCCACCTTCGATTCGGTCGGCCCGGCCGATGTTGTGCCCTTCAAAGGTGAACAGATGTTTATGGGGTTCGCCCGGAATGTGGCCGTAAATGTTGCCGCTAAACCACGTGACCACATCGACGGGTTCAAGCGAAGCGCGCACCTTCACAAACGCTTCAATATTGGCAACTGGATCTGACGGATCGATCAACATCTGCGAGATGTTACGACGGGGAAGAAGTTTTACAAAAACTCAGTCGAAAACGCCAAACAAGTTGCAACGACCCCTTCCGACGCTTCTACTATGCGATCATGGCAAACAATTCAACCGGGACAAACAATTCGACTGGGACAGACAGGTCGACCACGAAGTTCTTGCTGGCTGAGTCCGATATTCCCCGAGCCTGGTTGAACATTGTTCCGTTCTTGCCATCTCCCCCACCGCCGGCGCTACACCCCGGCACCAAGCAACCAGCTGGTCCTGCAGACTTTGCCCCGCTGTTTCCTATGGACCTGATCATGCAGGAAGTATCGACCGATGAGTACATCGAGATTCCAGATCCGGTTCGCGAGGTGTACAAGGTGTGGCGACCAACACCACTCGTACGAGCGCATCGTCTTGAAAAGGCGCTGGGTACGCCAGCACACCTCTATTACAAGTATGAAGGTACATCGCCAGCAGGCTCCCACAAGCCGAATACGGCGGTTCCGCAGGCCTATTACAACTCGATAGCCGGCGTAAAGAAACTCACCACTGAAACAGGGGCTGGCCAGTGGGGTACCGCCCTGGCGTTCGCGTGTGCGCAGTTCGAATTGGAATGCGAGGTGTGGCAGGTTCGTGCGTCATACGACGCGAAGCCATATCGACGGCTCATGATGGAAACCTTTGGGGCGACGGTGCACCCGTCGCCCTCGACGGTCACCGCAAGCGGAAGGTCATTTTTGGAACGCGACCCCAACACCCCAGGGTCGCTCGGTATGGCGATCTCAGAAGCCGTCGAAATAGCTGCCACCAATGGCGACGATGTTCGATACGCACTTGGATCAGTTCTCAACCACGTGCTCATGCACCAAACGGTGATTGGCCTCGAAGCACTTAAGCAGTTCGAGATGGCCGATGAATACCCCGACGTCATTTACGGTTGTGTTGGAGGCGGGTCAAACTTTGGTGGCTTGACGTTCCCGTTCCTACATCAAAACCTGACCGGCGGGAAAGACACCAGGATTGTTGCCGTTGAACCAACCGCATGCCCCTCCATGACAAAAGGCACGTATGCATATGACTTTGGTGACACTGCCGGCATGACACCGTTAATGAAAATGCATACCCTGGGCAAGGACTTTGTTCCTGACCCAATTCATGCCGGTGGCCTTCGGTATCACGGTATGAGTCCACTCATCAGCCACATCTACGAACTTGGCCTGATTGAAGCGGAATCAAAAAACCAGCTCGACTGCTTCAAGGCTGGCGTTCAGTTTGCTCGCACCGAAGGTATCGTTCCGGCACCGGAACCAACTCACGCTCTTGCTGCCATGATCGAAGAAGCATTGCGTTGTAAAGAAACCGGCGAATCAAAAGTGATTCTGACGGCGTTGTGCGGGCATGGCATGCTCGATATGGCTGCTTACGAAAACTACCTGGCCGGAAAGCTGGTCGACTACGACTACCCGGCCGAAGCAATCGAAGCCTCACTCGCCGGGCTGCCGACGGTTTAACAAGTGGCGACCACCACACCCCCAAAGCGGCTCGGAACACTCGGAATCGACATCGGTGGATCTGGAATCAAAGGTGCGCCCGTCGATCTGACCACTGGCGAACTACTTGCCGACCGACTTCGCATACCTACGCCGCAACCTTCACGACCAGAGGCAGTTGCCGAAATTGTCAAACAAATCACCGAACACTTTGCTGATCTCTGCGAGGGCCCTGTCGGCGTCACGTTTCCGGGGGTTGTCACTGGTGGCGTCACACGCACCGCTGCCAACGTTGACAAACGGTGGATTGGTCTCGATGCTGACACCCTTTTCGAGGAGGCTACCGGACGATCGTTCTCGGTTATCAACGATGCACAAGCCGCAGTCATGGCTGAGGTTCGCTACGGTGCCGGTCGCCATGTCGACGGAATGATACTGATGCTTACGTTCGGCACCGGCATAGGTTCGGGCCTCACGTACCGAGGAATCTCTATGCCGGGTATTGAGTTTGGCCACGTTCGAATTGATGGTGTTGACGCCGAAGTTAACGCATCGGCCAATGCGAGAGACAGGGAAGGGTGGAGCTGGTCGCAGTGGACGAAACGAGTCAACGTCTACCTTGAACATATTGAAAACATGATCTGGCCAGATCTCATTATCGTTGGCGGTGGCGTGAGCGAGAAAGCTGAAAAGTGGTTACCCAAGATCAAAACAAGGGCCCCGATTGTTCCGGCCGAACTTACTAACGAAGCCGGAATCGTTGGTGCGGCACTCATCGCGCGGCAAAAGTAACTAAGCGGGTAGAAGTTCGAGCCGATTTCCGCCGTTACGTTTGGCAAGGTACAGACTTGAATCAGCACGAGCAAGAACTGCTTCGGCCGTATCTGCACTTACGGTTCCCCATGTCGCGCCGATACTCACCGTAACGCCAAGTAACTCCTGAGAAGCGTGGATGCGTTCACAAATTCTGACACCGACCTCCTGGGTTGTCATTTCGCTTGCTCCCTCAAGAATGACCACAAACTCGTCACCGCCAATTCGGGCCACCACATCATTGGGTCGGGTAGCCAACCTCAGCGATTCACCAACTGCTTGAAGCACCCGATCGCCCTCTGCGTGGCCGTATCTGTCGTTCACCGACTTGAACCTATCGACATCGAGATACAACAGCCCAACACGATGAGACTCCCTAGCGAGTTCGCGGTACAAGCCGGTTCGGTTTGCAAGACCGGTAAGCGGGTCGAGTAGCACCTCCTTGGCAAGCGACGCGTTAGCGGCTTGAAGGTCATCAATCAAACGAGCGTTCTCGAGGCCCAACTCAATGTTTCGATGCTGTTGATGGAAGAGTCGTTCAGACATTTGCAGCAAAATCAGCGCAACAGGAAGAACCATCACCACTCGGACTGGGGAACGTACAAAATCAAGAGCATCTGCTCCGACCACCACGACAGCAACCGTATACATTGCGGTGAAGCGAGTGGCGATTCGATCAGCGCTGAAGGTGACGAGTTGCGACACGGCAACGATGGAGCAAATCAACGACTCCAACATTGCCTCACGCGACGTTGATGCCGGGTGAAAGACCAGCACAAACCCTGAAGCAATGATCGGGTTTACGCAAAGAAGCCCTCTCACGGCGCGGCGGCTCACCGACAGCCGACCAATGAGCCTCAGGTGAAATACAAGTGCCAACGAAAGACCAACGAACGCTGCCGCCACCGCCCAAATTGCTTCAGGTATCCAACCCTGTTGACTATGGAGGATCACAAAAACAACAATCGAACCGATTGGTGCGCTGAGCAAGGCGAGCCGAGCCGAGACCATTGCTTGTCTCGTCAATTCCTCAGATATGGCCTCCAACGTCACCCTCGTTACATCGGCGATTGCGGCAAAACCCTAAACAGCTTGTTGAGTTAAGTTCCGCACAAAACGAGGTCGTGTCCGTCGGGCGCCAGCACACGCAACGTTGCGTTCCCAAATTCATCGGGGCCTGACGACAGCACGCTTCCCCTGTTGCGTTCACAGGAACGCGCTGCGTCATCAAGGTTGGCCACCCGCCACGAATAGGCGCTCAGACCAACCGAACCCAGGCGACTCTGTGCCCTCAAGTCGGGCACCTCAAAATCATCGAAATGGATGAATTTCAGTCGGCCACTCTTCCAATGTTGCGGTTCGCTTCCCGATGTTGGGTCATCAAAGTCCCAACAGCGATACGACTCGTGCTCGCCAAGCTGGAATATGTTCCTCGATGCAATGTCAGAATAACCAGATACCGAGCCGTCACGGGTCATCAACAAACCAAGGGCTCGTTCGTAGAAAAACACCCCAGCACCTTCGGGGTCACCCGCGGTTACCAACCCAGCGTGTGTTACCTGTGATGTTGGGAAGGGTGAATCGTGAATCACCGAACCATATGTGGGATTGGTATATCCGAAGCGCTGAAAAAGTACCTGCCTGGTTTCTTCGCGGCAGAGTACCATCTCACGCACATGAACCCCATCGTCGACAAACGGAGCAGGGTTTGGTCCGGCCGGATCTTGTCTTACTGAGTGAATCCAGTGTTGCGTTTCACCTGCAATGTCGGCCTGTTCACAGTGGTTTTGTACTGCCAACAGGTTTGTATTCAACATTGCACCCCACCGAGAACCAAGTGCGCGCAGTGGATGGGCACCAATTCCAGGACCGGTTGGTTTCTCCCACTCGATACATCGAATAAGCCCATGATCGCTTTCACCATGTGATAAGCGCACAGATCTCATTGAAGATGCCACCGAATATGTTCGAAGTGACTCTTCCATCGACATTTCGCCGGTGAGCCCCACCCGGTATCCGAATCGACCCCAGTACGCGATAGCTGCCTCTAACGACGAAACCCCATGAACAAGTTCATACAGCCCACCAGTAACCACAGTCACGGCTTTGGTGTCGGTCGTGATTGGTACTGTCCGCGAGGAGGCCCGACGATGGCTCCGTTTTCAAACACCGTGTTTCCCCGAAGAATTGTTTTCACCACTCGCCCCTGCATCGCGATCCCTTCAAACGGCGTGTACCCCTGCGATGACTCTGAATCGGCCGAATGCACCGTCCAGCTCGCAGTCGGGTCGAACAACACCATGTCCGCATCGAACCCGACTTCGATGTCGCCTTTGGTATTCAACCCGAAACGTTGAGCCGCGTTCCACGATGTAAGTTGCGCCATCTGCAACAGCGGCATTCCGCGACGAATCCCCTCGGTATGTAGGGCAGCCAACAAGTACTCAGAACCGCCAAAGCCCGACTTCGCTAACCAGATGTCATCAGGATTTTCTGACTTGTACTTCGCCTCCGTCCGACAACATGCATGATCAGATGACACCCAATCAAGGTCACCATCCAAGAGCTTTTCCCACAGAAACTCGACGTCGGCACGCTCACGAATTGGGGGGTTGACTTTGGCCAGTACCCCGTTGGGTGAATCAACATCAAGCACCAAATGCCCAATCGTGACCTCGCGACGAAAGTTCACATGTGGAAACAGGTCGCGCATCATGAGGGCTGCCTCGACGGCTTTGCGAGATGACAGATGCAACAGGTTGATGTTGGGGCAATTCGTTTCGTGGGCTAAATACGACGCAACAAACACAGCCAGCCCTTCCGAATGCGGGGGCCGGGCAGCACTGTATGCGCGCAGACCAGTGAGGGTTCCATCTTGCTCAACCATCTGCGAGTACGCGTTCAAAATATCGGCAAACTCGCAATGCAAGCCCAGCGAGATTTGATCTTTTATCTCAGGGTGATCAGCAATCATCTTCGTAAGTTGACGCATGATGAACTCAAAGTGGGCGACGTCGTATTGCTCGCCGTCTTCGAGCATCAAGAAGTTCGATTGTGTTGCACTTCGA
Organism: Acidimicrobiia bacterium; assembly: GCA_031430595.1. Classification (GTDB taxonomy): domain Bacteria; phylum Actinomycetota; class Acidimicrobiia; order Acidimicrobiales; family JANYDT01; genus JANNBN01. Next base: position 31,503 of record JANPBU010000038.1, on the reverse strand, counting down.
CCGTGCAGCCCATGGCCACCGTAAAACATAAATATCTTGAACGATGAGACGCCGTACTCGGTCAGCAACGTCTCCATGTCGGCCAGATGGCCCTTGTTGATTGGGGCTAAGTGGTATGCGTAGTCAACCCAATAGTGCTGCTCGGATCGGTCGAGGACTTCTTGGTAAAACTCTGGATACGGCCCTGTCTTGTTGAGGTAGTACTCGCCACTACGAAAGTATGTGATCGCAGTAGTTACCCCACCCTGTGCCGCAGCTTTCGATTCACTTTCTGCGTCTTCTTCGAGTGGATTGTAGATACCAACGTGATAGTGGGGGTCAACCAACCCGGGGAAGGCCAACAACCCGCCAGCCTCAATCACCACGGTGTCGGGGCCGACCGCCAGCGCAGATCCTATAGCCGCATACTTTCCGTCGCGGATCCCCACATCGACAACGGCCGGTTCGCTATTCGGACGAACAACAGTTGCACCTCGAACCACCACGTCGAACATCGGCTGAGTAAACATTTGATCTGACGTACCAGTACCTGACGTACCTGCACCTGACACACGTGACATAGTCGTATAGCTCCTTACAGCTCTGAGTGAAACCCGAGGCGGGTTGACAATCGTTTGGTAGCAGCCATCAACTCTGCAGCAGAAGGCTCAACTGTGCTGCGAATTCGCTCTTCAGGCCCGGCAACACTTACCACGGCGATAACAGTTCCAAGATGGTCGAACACCGGTGCAGCAACCGACGCAGCGCCGGCTTGTCGTTCACCGAAACTGACTGCGTAACCGCGCTTCTTGATGGCAGCCAAATCAACTCGCAAAGCCTTCGGGTCAACGACGGTTTTCTCGGTAAGACGCTCAAGCGATGTTGAAAGGTATATGTCGAGATCGTTTGCGGTCATCCAGGCCAGAAACGCTTTCGACGAACCCCCGGCGTGCAGAGCAAATGGTTTTCCGAGGGGCACCGTCATTTTGACTTCACGGTCAGGAAGAATTTGAGACACGTAGACGCGGGTGTCACCCGAACGTGTCGACAGAGTGGCCGTTTCGTTGGTCACATTGCTGAGGTGTTCAAGTTCGGGCCGAGCCATTTCGCGAATATCGATTCGATCAAGGTACGCAAGACCTAGGATCAGCACGGCTGGCCCAAGGGAATAGCGACGAAGTTCTTCGTTTACTTCAAGCAGACCACGGCTACGCAACGACGAGAGAATTCGATGAACTGCGGCTTTCGAGAGGCCCAATTCATGAGCAATTTCGGTGACACCCAGCGTTAAAGACTTCGCCGACGTAAACAGCATCAACACGTCGATCGCCCGATCAACGGTTGCAATCGTTTGACTCGTGGTCGCGACAACCTTCACGGTTCGGCGTGACCGCGGCGAGACAACCCCACAGGTACCGGTGGGTCTACCAACATTTTGGTCTCAAGAAAGTCCCACCACTCATCCTGGCTGACCCGTTCGCGTTCCCAATCATCGTTACGTTTTCGACTTGCCAGTGCAGATCGATACGCTCCCCACGCTGCTTCATCGGCGAAGGCCGCCATGTTTTCGATCACGTACACGTCGCCGATCAACGAGTAGAACCAGCGAACCTCTTCAACCATCGGAAGGTCGTCGTAAAACCACTTCTCTCGTGCTTCGAGCCACGACCAAAAGGCCTTCATATCTTGGCGAGACTTTGCAGTAAGGCGCATCTTGTAGTGGAGATAGATCACGGTGTCGTTAAAGACCCTTCAGATTTGAAAGAATACGTTCGGCTGTTCCGCTGAGCGTACCGCCGTTCCGCTGAGCGGTCCATCCGAGTGGCTACCCCGACTCCATGCCACCGAACATTTTGTTGGCCGCCGTTTGCTTGATGAAGTTGGCCAACCGTGACTGAAACACCTCGGGTTGTTTGCGTGTTTCTTCGATGTAGCTAACTCGTATGCGTTGGTACAACCCTGGGAACGCTTGAAAGTTCTTCCTAGTAGTCGGGTTGACCTCCAGCGCAGCAATGATGTCCGGAGCGATCGAAAACGCTCAATCGATAGATCGGGCAGCACAGCTCGACCTGCATTGGTCATGAGCCCTTCGTCAATCAGTCGCCTGGCTCGTTCCTTGTTGAGTTCGGTCCAGACCGAAATGACAACAGCGGACCCGAAGGCCCGCCATGTGACAGCTAGTGGAGGCGATGGGAGTCGAACCCACTGCCTCTTCGATGCGACCGAAGCGCTCTACCAGATGAGCTACGCCCCCAGCGGAACAACCCTACTGCGAAGAAGTTAGCGGCGTTTCTTGCGTTGGATCAGGGCGACAACATATGAGAACAACATCACATCAACCAGCAGATTCAAGGTAGTGAGAAACAAACCGCCTATCAGAATCGCCGGTAGCAACGTGGCTAAGCAAAGCCCGAAAAGCGCAACGAGCACGTCGCGGCGACGGCGAATGCTTGAGCGAGGCGACACGCTAAACGATGGGCTATTCGCCATGCGCTGCGACGTAACCGACGGAAGGTTCGACCTACGCCCGCTCGATGTACGCCCGCTTGAAGCACCAAACAGGCCGCTCAACGAGGGCCCTGATCGGCGGGACACAACACCACTCGCAAATTTCGCTAAAAACGCAACCCAGGCCAAACCTAGGACTACAAAGACATTCAAGGACAATCAACCTCTCGCAACGCACCCCGGTGGGTACGCCTCTGTCGGGATGTGAACCTTGGCCGCTTCCGTGTCGGACAGGTTCGATCTTGCAAAAACTTCACTACAAAGCGTAGTCGTGCACTGTGAGTGCCGCAACCGAAAGTGTGATTCCGTTTCTACGCAGACTCGGTTCGGCGGTAGGTACCAGAGCGGCCACCCGTCTTTTCCCACAGTGTTAACTCGCTAATCACCATGCCTTTGTCGACTGACTTACACATATCGTAAATGGTCAGTGCAGCAATAGAGCAGGCAGTCATGGCCTCCATTTCGACGCCAGTACGGTCCAAACAGTCAACCTGAGATTCAACCTCAATCGTGTCGTCGCCCAACGTGAAATTGATGAACACTGACCCCACCAACAACGGATGACACAGCGGAATCAGGTGAGCTGTCTGTTTCGAAGCCTGAATTCCGGCAATCCGAGCGACCGCAAGCACATCACCTTTCGACATCGCGTTTGCCGCAACCTTGTTCACCGTTTCAGGCAACATTCGCACCACACACCGGGCCACAGCTCGGCGATGGGTTGGTTCCTTCGGCGTCACGTCGACCATTCGAGCGCGTCCGAGAGGGTCGATGTGTGTGAGCTGACGGTCAGGCATATTCGTAACGCTACCGGTCAGGCGAACAGTTGCGACCCATCGCGTGTCCCGGTGCCGCTCGCCGTGAAATACAACTCGGCGGCACGCCATATAACGGTTCGATTTAACACCAGGGGAAGCTCGTCAAACTGGCAGATGCTGAGCGCCAAACGGCAGAGGTCCATAGGGATACACGGACGAAGCGAGTTTGCCCCCAACTCTTGACAAATCATTCGAACCGTCGCCGGAACCTCGGGAGCAGCATTTCTAAACCCCGTTGCCTCGGCACAGCGCCGCACAATTTCATCGAACTCTTCGAAGGTCACCTCGCCAACATGAATCTTGTTAGGAATGCGCCGGAAGAACGCTTCGTCGCCTAACTCAACAGGCGGAATATTCGTTGAAAACACAACCTGCAACTCGAACGGAATCGAAAACTTCAAGCCATAATCGAGCGTCAAATAATCAATCCGGCGTTCCAACGGAACAATCCAACGGTTCAAAAGTACCGTGGGAGGAATCAATTGTCGGCCGAAGTCGTCGATGATCAGCAGACCGTTGTTGGCTTTCATTTGTAGCGGGGCCATATAGATGCCAGACACCGGGTCACGTTTAATGTCAAGCATTCCAAGTTCCAACTCGCCGCCAGCCACCACCATTGGACGGTCGCAGGCCACCCAGCGCGGATCAAGGCCTTCCGGTTGTTTCGCCAGCGGACGGTGAACCATGGGGTCGAATACCAAAATGACCTGACCGTCAACTTCAACCGCATGCGGAATGACTACGGCGTCGTCGTACAGTCGGACGAGGCGTTCGGCAATCGACGTTTTTCCGGTGCCAGCAGGGCCGTGGAACAGGATTGGTCGCTGGGTCGCAAACGCCGGACCAATGCGGCGAATCAGGTCATTCGACACGACGAGGTCGCTCATTGCTTCAGTCACGTGCCCGATACGAACATCGACATCGGCGCGAAGCATCGCGACCATCTTGAAGTACCGGTGCAACGAAACTGGTGCCACACCGCAATACGTGGTGCGGGCCATGGCCTCGATCGCCCGGTCTCGACCAAGTGACGTCAATTCAAAGCGGTAATCGTTACCTTGAAGACCCAACACTTCGACGTGTTTTTTGGTTCTCAGCGAATGGAACGCAACGTCAACGATTTGCAGGTCAAGCCCGAGATCTTTCGAGAGGCTGCGGGTCGTGGTTTGCTCAAGCATGAGCACCCGACGAATGACCAGTTGCTCAACGAGGAGGGCAGAGATGTCGAGTTCAGCCTGGGCGGTCGGGGGCCGAAGGAGGTCAGGGATACTCGACTCTGCGGCTGCGGGTTCTGCCTTTCGAGGAACATCGATATGAACCGCGCCCCCAAACAGACTTTCACCCTGAAGCGGCGCTGGGGTGTGGCCCGGATTCTGATTGTTCAACATCGCCGTGGACATGCGAATACCTTCGGCAACTCAGCCCACCGACTTGATCAACAACCCGTTACTTGATCAACAACCCATTACTTGATCAACAACCCATCACCTTTTGCATAGCCCGACAGAACTCAGGCCATTTGGATGAATCGACCTGCCCACACTTGCGGCCAAGAGCGGAACGGTGCAAGAGCATGGTGTTGTCGAGGTTCGCAACGCTACCGACGCGGACACCTTCGGCAGATCCAACCTCGACCTCGGTGGCGAGGCCTCGTGCGGTAGACGTGATGGGCGCGACAACGACAGAGTGCAAACGATTCGCTACACGCGACCGCGTCAACACCACTACCGGACGGATCTTGTCGTTCGGTATGTCAGCCCACCAGACTTCGCCGTTTCCCACTACTAGCCGTGCTTGCGTCCGGCAAAGAGCGCCACGACGTCGTCGGGTATAGAGCCTTCATACGCATCGAGCGGAGGACCCTCGAGTGGCCAACCGGTCCGCAGCGAAGTTAAATCGGCGTCGCCATCATTGAGCATTTCAGCAAGAACTCGATCTTCGGATTCCTGCTCGGCTCGTTCCAACAGTGCCGAAAGGGCGAGGTCGATGAGTTCAGAATCGGGCAGACCAGTGTTCTTTCGTGCCGTCATGAGCCACTCGTGATTAACCGTCGTGGAGATTCGAGTGCGCATGCCTCATAGCATAGCGTGTGGCATGCCATATCTGACAGGGTATAAACGAGGCGATATTTACTGTGCGGAGATTGTCCGTTAATAAGGGACTCATCGCGCGCAGTAAATGATTGGACGGCTAGCCGCCTATTTGGCTCATGCTTCTGGCTGGGCGGGTGAAGTTGACCTTGTTGATCGAATGGCCAGCCCACTTAGTACCAACCGCTTGTCGGATCTCGGCTTCCAGAGCATCATCGAGTGAACCACCGGTCAGGCCCGACCGAACCACCGCTCGAAGATCAAACTCATCGGTAGCGAAGAGACATGTTTGAAACTTGCCGTCAGCTGTGATGCGAACCCGGTCGCAATCACCACAGAACGGTTCGGTCACGCTCGCAATAACCCCAACGTCGCCAATCCCATCCGCGTACTTCCACTGGGCAGACGGTTGCGGCCCATGCGCAGCTTTGACCAACGGAAACACTTGGTGAATAGTCGAAATCACATGCGCGCTTGCTACTACCTGATCGTTCGTCCACGCATCGTCGGCATCGAGGGGCATGAACTCAATGAACCGAACCCCAACACCCTGCTCGCGACCGAACCTAGCGAAGTCAACGATCTCGTCGTCATTAGTGCCGTTCATCAGCACAACATTGATTTTGATCGGATGAAAACCGGCCCGCTTCGCCGCCTCGATACCTTCAAGTACTCGCAGCAAATCGTCGCGGCGAGTCATCTTGAAAAACTTGTCACGATCAAGTGAATCGCAACTGATATTCAGCCGACGAAGGCCAGCAGCCTTAAGTTCATCGGCCAACAGCGGAAGCGTCACACCGTTGGTGGTCATCGCCAAGTCGACACCAAGTTTGGCCAGTCGCTCGATCAGCAACGAAAGATGGGCCCGAACCGTTGGCTCACCACCGGTAATCCGAATACCGTCAAAGCCCATACGAGTTGTGGCAACCCGCGCAATCGTTTCGATTTCTTCAAAACTCAATACCTCTTCACGAGGTAACCACGTCATGCCTTCAGCCGGCATGCAATAGGTGCAACGGAAATTGCAGCGGTCGGTAATCGAGATCCGAAGATCTTTTACCGTTCGCCCAAATGAGTCAACGAGAGTTCCCACATCTGCGAACCTAGTCGCGTCAGGTGCCTATTTGACAGCCCTATTTTATGAAGTCGCCGGTGAGCAGTACATCGGTATCGCCGCCAGCTTGAACCCCACCGCCATCAGGAACCACAGCGAGCCCATTAGCTAAGGCCATGGAATGCAGCAGGTTCGAAGCTTGGCCCTTCAAGGCCCTCGCTTCCAAACGTCCGCCGTTGTTCATCACCACCGACACTCGAACCAGATGGGTTTTTCCATCAACGGAACGACCCAACCCGTCAGGGGCAATTGCCTTTACGGCACGCCTCGTCGGGCCACCAACGACTGCGTCGAACCCCATCATTCGCCGCAACGCCGGCCGCGCAAACAACTCAAACGACACCATTGAACTCACCGGGTTACCGGGAAGCCCAAACACTGGTTTGCCCTGCACGATGCCGAACGCCAGGGGTTTTGCTGGTTTGATCGCAATCTGCATCCAACGCATGGGCTCGGCCTCAAGGCTCGATAACCGACTGAGCACGACTTTAATGAAATCGAAATCGCCCATACTTACGCCACCACTCGTAACGAGGGCGTCGCAGGTCGCAAGGCCATGCAGCAATCGTTCCTCGATCAGTTGCTCGTTATCGACAACGGTACCTAGATCAACCCCAATCGCGCCCGCCCGGGCAACGAGTGACAGCAGCGTGATGCGATTCGAATCGCGGATCTGGCCAGGTCCGAGTGCGGCGGGGGCCTCAACCAATTCGTCGCCCGTAGAAATCACCCCAACACGGGGCCGCTGCCACACCCGCACCTCGGCAAGACCAATACTCGCAAGCACACCGAGATGCCCTGCGTCAAGCACGGTTCCGCGAGTGAATGCCAACGATCCGGCCAACAGATCTTCCCCCGCCGGACGCACGCAATCGCCCGCACTGGCCGATTTCGAAAACGACACCTGATCGCCGGTAACGGTGCTTGCTTCGACCGGAATAACGGCATCGGCACCGGGAGGCATCATGGCCCCCGTCATGATTCGGATGGCCTGCCCGCTCGCTAACGGGGTGTCATCAGCGGCAGCCCCAGCGGCAAGGGTCGACACGATCGTGAGCTGCGAGCCGATGATGTTCGTATCGTCTGCCCGCACCGCGAAACCATCCATCGCTGTATTCGCGAACGGTGGAATGGCCTCATTGGCATACGTATCGTCGGCCAGCACCAGCCCGAGTGCATCACGAACGAAAACGGTGACCGGCTCGTGGGCAACGCAGCGTTCCAATACCCATGATTGAGCTTCTTCCAACGAGAGCAATGCCATGGTCCAACTTTCCCACGAACTCGCGACTCCAAAGGCAACGGCAATTGCAGAAACCAGAACGAGCTCGACGAATACCGGGGTTGCAGGTTCAGGTAGGCTTTGGCACTCTCGTTATGCGAGTGCCAGTCCCAGAGAAAAAGAATCGTTTAGAGAACCCCGCGATGCCTACCTACGAATACGCTTGTAAACAGTGCGGCCACCAATTTGAGATCATGCAAGCGTTCTCAGACGACAGCCTGACCGAATGCCCCACCTGTAAGGGTGCCCTCAAAAAGGTGTTCGGAAACGTTGGTATTTCATTCAAGGGCTCCGGCTTCTACAAAACCGATAGCCGGGCAGCGTCGTCAGCGTCATCGGGCAACAGTTCATCGAGCAACGGTTCATCGAGTTCCGACTCGTCAAGCAGCAGTTCGTCAGACTCGTCATCATCATCGTCCTCGACGCCGAGTACGACCACGTCAACTCCTGCAGCACCGTCGTCAGCGGCAGCAAGCAGCAGTACCTCCGGATCAAGCCACTCGCATTCGCACGGCAGCGGCGGACACACGCACTAACTAGCGTCACTCGGCAGGGTCTCTCGTGAGGCCCGCCCTCACCACTTCCCCCTCAGCCTGTTGTCACAACAACCCTGAGGAGAGCCGCGTGCGCTCAATTACTGAACCGTCCCCTGCTACAGCCCCTACCGTTTTGTCGCGCCTTCGAATTCGGCGACTCCGACGACTGCTTGGTCCGCTTGTTTTTTGGTCCATAACCCTGGCGGTGGCACTCGTTTCAGCCCGAATGATCAGCCAACCGCTCACCAAGCCGATTAACCCGTTCGGACCCTCCGAATTAGTCGCCGTCAGCACGAGCGACCTCGCAGCCGGACACCGAATCGTCTCTGAAGACGTGGTACTCCGTGAGCTTCCGGGTGCAGTTTTGCCCGTTGATGCCGTACGAACTGTTGCCAGCTTGGTCGGAAAGCGACTCACCCAGTCGAGCGCCTCCGGCCGGCCAATCTTGGCACGAGACGTGACTGGGCTTGCAACCTCACCCCTATCGGCGAAAGTTGGGTCGGGTTATCGGGGCGTCATGATTGATCTGCCGGGCGTACCCCTCAAGGTTTCGCCTGGTGACCGTGTCGACCTTCTTGTCGCCCGCGATGGTGACGGCCTTGCCGAACTAGCGGTCAGCGATGCGGTTGTAATCGACCGCTTAGAAACCGGGGTTTTGTTGAGAGTGCCAGAGACACAACTTGCGACCTTGGCCGGATCACTCGTTCGAGGTCGGCCGCTTCTCGCAATTCGAGGAGGGTGAGTTCGCACACAGTTCGGTTGCCTGACTTGCAGTCTGGGATTATCAGTCTGGCGTCCAGCAGCAAATGGAACGTGCTCGACCGGTTAGATCGGTTCGAATTTCTGCGCGCATACCAAACGCACGAGCTAACTCAGCCATTGGTTCCGTTTGCTTCGGTGCCATTTCAAGCACCAAGAACCCACCTGGCGCCAACCATTGGGATGCTTCGGAAATGATGGTGCGCAGATGATCTGAACCATCAACCCCACCAAAAAGGGCGAGGTGAGGTTCCCACTGAGACACCTCCTCTGGAAGTGCTTCGTCATCGTCAACGTATGGGGGGTTCGAAAACACTGCATCGAAGGTTCCGCGTAGCGAGTCGTTGAGCGCGCCAAACCACGAACCCTGCGCCAAGCTCACCCTCGATCCAGCACGACCAAGGCCAGCCACATTGGCCCCAGCAACCGATAATGCATCGCCGGAAACGTCAGTGGCCCACACCTCGCAGGAAACAACCTCGACTGCAAAACTGCACGCAACAGCCCCCGACCCCGTTCCTAAATCAAGGGCAGTAGCCCGATTCGGATTACGTCGTTGTGAAACCCGCAACAGGTGTTCGATCGCCGGTTGGGCCACCCATTCAGTCTCGGGGCGGGGAATCAACACGCGCGCATCAACCAACAATTCACACTGACGAAATTGCCATCGGCCTAACACGTACTGCAATGGTTCGCCCGACTCCCGACGCGCCAGTAACGTATCGAAAAATGCCATTGATTTGATGGAGACCGGCTCGTCTTCGTTTAACACCAGTTCAGCAGACGAATACCCCGATACTCGTTCAACCAACCACAGCGCCTCTTGTCTCCTATTACCGCCGAGCGCAACATCGAGGCGACCAGAAGCCTCTTCAACGAGTTGTTTCAGCCGGACCAAACCGTCGGGTGCGCCGTTATCAGGCATTCGCCTCGGCCAATTGGCGGGCCCGTTCATCGGCAACTAACGCATCAACAACTTCGCTGAGATCACCCATCAGAACACGATCGAGTTTGTACAGCGTCAGACCGATTCTGTGATCGGTAACCCTGTTCTCTTTGTAATTGTACGTACGAATTTTTTCACCACGCCCACCGCCACCAACCTGCGACTTGCGAAGCCCAGCCTGCTCTGAATGTTTACGTTCTTCTTCGGCGGCCAAGAGCTTCGATCGAAGCAGCATCATGGCCTTAGCCCGATTCTGAATTTGGCTTCGTTCGTCTTGCATCGCGATCACGATGCCACTCGGCATATGGGTAATTCGAACCGCTGAATCGGTGGTGTTCACGCTTTGCCCACCGGCCGATGACGAACGATATGTATCAATACGAAGATCGGTGTCTTTGATTTCAATGTCGACGTCTTCTGCTTCAGGAAGCACGCTTACCGTTGCAGCAGACGTATGCACCCGACCTTGGCTTTCGGTCGCTGGAACCCGTTGAACTCGATGCGGGCCACCCTCATGCTTGAGGCGGCTCCAAACCTTGTCACCGGTCACCAAAAATGACACTTCGTTAAAGCCACCCTTCGATGACGCATCGCCAGCGAGCAACTGAGTTTTCCACCCAGCCTCGGCACAGTAACGAATATACATATCGAAGAGATCGCGGGCCCATAGGTTCGCTTCCTCGCCACCTTCAGCGCCGCGAATTTCAACGATCACGTTTTTGTCGTCGTTCGGATCATGAGGAAGAAGCAGTACCTTCAACTCTTCGTCAAGTGTGGCAATGCGCGTCGAAAGCAAATCCATTTCCTCGCGCATGGCCTCACGGTCGGCACCGTCGGCCTCGTTCGCCATTTCTTTGGCCACCTCAAGGTCTTCGGTGGCAGCCCGAAGCAGGCGAACATTGGCCACAATCGGCTCGAGTTCTTTCATACGGCGACCGACCTCGCGGAGTTGCCGCGGATCTGACTGAACCATGGGGTCAGATAACCGCATCATGACGGTTTCAAACTCGTTTTCTAACCCCGACAGACGTTCCAGCACCCGTCCAGGCTAGTGGCAGGTTGGCTAGGGAACTTCCTTCGCTTTTGGTGGAGTTCGCTGCGAGGCTTCGTGCGGCCCGTACACCGGCTCGGACGCACCAGCCGAAGCGCTCGATGTTGCCTCGGCGCGCAGCGAACCAAGCCGTTCACCCTCTCGGTCGATACGCCACGGCCCGAGCCGAAGTGACACGTACACCAGCCCGCCAACCGGGATCGGCAACCAGTATTGCGCCAGGCGATAACTCGCCACGCCGAGAGCAATAACTTCAAGCGGTAACCCAAAAAAAGCCAGCATAAAGGGGTACAAACCTTCGACTATGCCAAGACCACCAGGCGTAATAGGCAGCACCGAGAAGACGTTGGCCACGCAAAACGAGACAAGCAACCCATCGATTCGAAGGCTTCCGCCGAACGCCCGCAGGAACACCCAGAGTGCGGCCGCATCGAGCAGCCAGTTAAGCGCCGACCACAGCACCACCACCCGCAACAGCTCACGAGCCTCCAGCAATTCGCGAAGCCGACCGGCAAGGCGGGTTACCACTTCTGCCGACCGATCTTCATCGAGAAACGTAATTCGTCCAGCTAAACGTCGAGCAAGACGTTCAGCGCGCGCTTGGCCTTTAAGAAGTCCAAAGACCAGACCACCAAACAGCAACATGACAAACACGCCGATCAACGCAACGATGACGTAAATGGGCTGAGCACCCGATATCGGAATCGAAACTAACAGGGTGGCCCAAAGCAATAGGTTGAGCATGACAGCGCTACTAATTCCGGCAGCCGCAAGGGCGAAACCGGCATCTGCACTCGACACACCTGCAAGCGTGATGAGACGAAACCCGAGCGCCGTACTCGCCGCGCTGCCGCCAGGCATAATGTTGCCAACAGCCTTCGTGGCCAACTGCACCCGAAACAAGGTGCCATGCGATATCGACCCGTTCGGCATCGCCGCCCTCGTCAAGAACGAGTACATCAATAGGGCCACACCTTCGAGCCCAATACCAACGAGGATCAACCATATATTGACTTCGCCGAGCGTGCGAACTGACTTTCGAGCGCCGGCAATCTGCGGCAGAACAAGGTAATAGATGACAAAAAAGAGAGCGAGAAACTTGAAGCTTCGCAGGAGGCCCCGAACCGCAGCCGATCGGCTGCCCTTCGCTTTTGGGTTCGAACCCACTGTCACGTTCGCTATGGCGGCCTCAGACGTCACCTCCTCATTATTGCCCATATCCACCTCGAAAGCGCGCTACTCAGTCCATGGTGGAACGATAGTCAGCAGTTCGACCGGCGGCGTCACCGAGGCGACGAGTTGGCGAATCGCCGGCAAGTCGTCGCCTTCAGGAACCACCAGTACCCGACGAAGCGTCTGACCGGACACGAGACGCTGGCAGCCCGGTGACTCAACTACATCGAGGAAATCGGTAACCGCATCGAGGTCAGCCCCAACCGAACAGCCAACAACGACCCACGCAGATCCATCTAGGGTCGGGCCAGTCGCAGAAGCTACCGAAGGCCGTTTCAACTCAACCGGGGTAGTTGCTTCCAGCCGAACGAGCGAACCCGCACCGACAAGGTTCGGATGCGTCACCAGATGCTCGCGAACCCAACGAGATCGCGAAACTGTATTGGCCGGATGGGGTGAGGCACCCGGTTTACGAAGCGCAAACACCGTTTCGACGACATCGCGTAACGCCAACACCGGGTCGAGTTGGGAATGCATCATTGACTGGGCCAACCGGTCGTGTTTCCCGACACCGACCGCCAAGTGGGTGCCAAATTCGTCGGTTAAGACCCTGGCAACCTCGAGGCCAAAGACCTCTGCCGTCACCACGCCCATCTCGCAGACCTCGAGCGCCCCGGCTTCACGGATCTGGTTCGTGAACGCCAGCTCTTGATCAGTTGGAACAACTTGAGGGTCGTACGGTTGGGCCTCAATCGATATCGCCTGTCGACCCTCGATACAGAACACGTTCATCGATTGGCCAGCGCGCTGAGCCCGACGCACATCATGGCCGCAAAGAGTTCCTCGATCACAGAACAGCTCGAGCGCTTTGGCATCGCGCCGAAGACCAGCCACAATTGCCCCGCCCAGCCAACCTCGAATTGGTCGGGGAATCTGGGCATCCAAATCTTGCGGGTCAACATCGACCGTTTTGACGTCAACGAACACAAACAACGTTGCCGTCGTTGGGTCAAACAATGCCGAACCAGCCAGATACGGCACCCGGACGAGCGCCACATCATCGCCGCTATGACGCCCGTTTGACGTCACAATGGCCCTGAGTTTTATCGCCAGAAGCTCGGCGCGTTGTGCTGCGTCCATGACGACTCCGTCGCGACCGTTACGACGAGGCGGTAGGGGTCTTTGCTAGCTCCGCAAGAAATTCTTGGTTCGTACGGGTTACCTTCATACGTTCCATCAGAAGTTCAAGACCCTTCGCAGCGCCACCATCTTCGGCGAGACCATTGAGAACTCGACGAAGTCGGTACACAACCTCTAGTTCCTTACGATCGAACAACAACTCTTCGTGACGAGTCGATGATTCGTTCACATTGATTGCCGGATAAATACGCTTCTCAGCCAAACGCCGATCGAGACGAAGTTCCATGTTGCCAGTACCCTTGAACTCTTCAAAGATCACGGTGTCCATTGCAGAACCGGTTTCGATAAGGGCAGTCGCAAGAATCGTAAGTGAACCGCCTTCCTCAATGTTCCGTGCCGAACCGAAAAACTTCTTAGGCGGATACAGGGCACCGGTGTCGATACCACCGCTCATGATTCGCCCGGTAGCCGGGGCCGCCAGGTTGTAAGCACGGGCAAGACGCGTGATGCCGTCAAGGATAATGACAACGTCGCGACCCTCTTCAACCAAGCGTTTCGCCCGTTCGATACACAGCTCAGACACCATTGTGTGTTCATCTGCAGGCTTATCAAAGGTAGAAGCAATCACTTCACCCTTAACCGTTCGACGCATATCGGTAACTTCTTCAGGGCGTTCATCAACCAACAGCACCATGAGGTGAACTTCTGGGTTATTCGCCTCGATCGCAGTAGCGATCTGCTTCATGACGGTTGTCTTGCCAGCCTTCGGAGGCGAAACGATGAGACCTCGCTGCCCCTTACCAATCGGTGACACCAGGTCAACAATTCGGTTCACCATATTGCCAGGGTGACCCGGTTGTTCAAGCTTGAGCTTCACATCTGGGAACAACGGGGTAAGGTCTTCAAACTTCGGTCGCAGGCGAGCAACTTCAGGGGAATGACCGTTCACGGTATCGATGCGCACAATTGCCGGGAACTTCTCTTGGGCGAGGGCAGGTCGGTGTGCACCCACCACCATGTCGCCCTTTCGTAGGCCGAGTTGTCGGGCCTTATTGACTGGTACGTACACGTCGGATGGGTTCGCAAGGTAACCCTTCGACCGGATGTACCCGTACCCCTGATCGCTCAGGTCAAGGATGCCTTCAATGGCGATCAGTTCACCGTCATAGGTTTCAGAAATGCGATCGGCGGCGGCGTCACGTTCAGGGGAAACAACTTGCCGCTCGCGTCCTCGACGACGTCGGTTTCGCTTGCCGCTCGGGTCGTTATCCCAAGCCGCCCCACCCTGGTTGCCCTGGCTTCCTTGACTCGCCCAGGAACCGCCTTGCTTAGAACCACCCTGTTGGCCAGCGCCTTGGGTTCGCTCTGGACGGTCTGGACGATCTGGACGCGCTGCGCGTTCCGGTCGTTCGCCACGGTCAGGTCGTTCAGTTCTCTCGGGACGTTCAGTTCTCTCGGGACGTTCACCCCGGTCAGGACGTTCACCCCGGTCAGGACGGTTGCGGTTGCGATTGCGGTCGAAACGCTCAGGTCGTTCGCCGCGGTCAGGTCGTGCCTCCGTTGATTCAGACAGGTCGGATGGGGTGCTGACGACAACGACCCCCGCGCCTTCCATTCCATTCGAGGACGCATTCGAGGACCCATTCGATTCGGTCGATTCCGATGGAGCGCTCGCTGCGTCGGCAAAAGGATCGAAGAGGGTGCTTTCGGCCCCTCGACGTGGACGTGGCCCACGGCTTCGCGGACCATTCGGTGCCGATCGAACGTCTGATGCTTCAGCCACAACAACCGGAGCGACGTCTACCGCTACAACGCTCTCGGCAGAATCCGATGTCGATGCCGACGCCGACTTGCGGGGCCGCTTGGGGCGTTCCGTTGCGACAGCGCCCTTATCTGCACTTACTTTGGCCGGTTTCGCCGGTTCGCCGACGCCAGCGCCCTTCAAGATCTGATCGATCAGGGTTTCTTTTTTCGATCGAGCACCGGCTTTGAGGCCAAGAGCTCCGGCGATTGTCGCCAACTCGTCGCGTTCTTTTCGCTCGAGGACCGACCGTTCCAGGGCCATCTCTGACATGGTTCTCCTCTGGCGGAATCATTCCGCTCAGACTGCCGAACATGCCCAAACGAGCACATCAGCGTTGTAGGTGGGGTGGGGAACTCGATGAAGTGACCACAGTTTGAGCCGAAGCGACGTGATGGCAGGCCATCGACGTGAGTGTTTACACAGGCCCACACGTCGGCCTCGGTTTTGCGCCCGTGAGCGGTATTCAACGAGGTGTCGGATGCCGCTTGGCACCACGAACAAACTTCACCCTACCAGATTCTGCACAAACCGCTAATTGAGCGCCTTGGTGTGGGCGGCGATGTAATTGCGAACATCGTCGACCGAGTTTTCCATCGACAGAACACGCCGTTCGCGTTGCTCAAGATCAATCAAACCAGCCGGCCGATCCGGAAGCTGACCAATCGCTTCAGCGATGGTTTCACCGAACTTGACCGGTAAGGCCGTCTCTAGGCACAGAACCGGAATGGTCGAGTCAGCTATTTCTCGGGCAACCTTGACGCCGTCAGCAGTATGGGTGTCAATGACCCGGCCAGTCCGCTCGAATACTTCTTGAATGGTTCGAAGTCGATCGGCATGGTTCGACGAGCCGGAAACAAACCCGGTGTCACTCACCGCTTGGCGATGTTGAGCGTACTGGCCGACAGAAAATGAGCCGGTTGACGCAGCCGTTTCGTACAGCTCACGAGTGAGTTCTCCGTCGCCCTGCACGATGTCGTACACGAACCGTTCAAAATTCGATGCCTTCGAAATGTCCATTGAAGGGCTCGATGTCGCTTGCACGTCGGCGGAAGACCTCGGTGCGTAGATGCCGGTCGCAAAGAACCCGTGCAACACATCATTTTCGTTGGTGGCCACGATAAGCCGTTCGATCGGCAACCCCATCCGGCGAGCAATATGGCCCGCGTACACGTTGCCAAAATTTCCGGACGGCACCGAAAACGACACCCGATCAGCATTGGTTGCCGTGACTGCAAAATAGCCTTTGAAGTAATACACAACCTGAGCAACGACCCGGGCCCAGTTGATTGAGTTCACCGTACCAATGTGATGACGGGCCTTAAAGTCTGAATCTTCTCCTACGGCCTTGACAATGTCTTGGCAGTCGTCAAACACACCCCGAACCGCAATGTTATGAATGTTCGAGTCGAGAACCGAATACATTTGGGCGGCCTGGAATTCAGATGTTCGACCCAACGGCGAAAGCATGAACACGTTGATCCGCGGCTTTGATCGCATCGCGTAAATGGCAGCGCCACCGGTGTCGCCACTCGTCGCCCCCAAGATATTGAGCTCACCACCGCTCTTATCGAGAACGTAAGCGAACAGATGGCCAAGAAACTGCATCGCAATATCTTTGAACGCAAGTGACGGCCCGTTCGAAAGCTCAAGCAGTGAAAAGTTGTCGAACAATGGGGTAACTGGTGTGATGTCTGACGACCCAAATGCTTCCGTCGTATAAGTCGCCCGAATGATGGCAGCTAGATCCCCCGACGGAATGTCAGTAGCAAACCTTCCGATGATGTCTATTGCTAAGTCAACATACGACATTGAGCGCATCGCATCTAACTCGGCTACCGACAACCGAGGAATCGACTGTGGCACAATCAACCCACCATCAGGCGCAAGCCCTTCCAACAGGATTTCGGTAAACAGGCGAGGTTCCATGCGCCCTCTTGTACTGACGTAGCGCATCAGTGGTCTTCGATCACTCGAAGGGTACTCAGCACACTTTTAACCGACTTAAGGCGCCGCAGTTCCTTCACACACTTGGCCATATCGATTTCGCGGGCCTCGTGGGTGATGAACACAATTCGGGCATCGTCGCCCATGTCGTCTTGTTCCATTGATCGAACCGACACATTGTTGTTTCCCAACACCGACGCCACGGCGGCAAGAACTCCGGGACGATCAAACACCTCGATGTGCAGGTAAAACGCTGACGTTCGGCTGGCCTCGGGGGCGCGTCTCATCGGCGACAGCGAACCGAGCGACGCATGGGTCCCCTTGGTGAGATTGACCGAAGCATCGATGACGTCACCCAACACCGCGCTAGCCGTTGGACCACCGCCGGCGCCTCGCCCGTAAAACATGAGGCGTCCAACATCTTCACCCTCAACGAACACCGCGTTGTAGGCATCGCGCACCGAAGCCAACGGGTGACTCTGAGCAATCATCACCGGGTGAACCCGGACACTGAGCCCAGCGTCACCATCTTGGGCCACGGCCAACAATTTGATCACATACCCCATTTGTGATGCGAACGAGACGTCGGTCGCCGAGATTGCGCCGATACCTTCACGAGGAACGTCTTTCGAGGTAACGCGTTGACCGAACGCAATCGAGGCCAAAATCGCCGCCTTACTTGCAGCATCATGACCGCCAACATCTGCGGTCGGGTCAGCCTCGGCGTAACCAAGTTCTTGGGCTTCTTGAAGGGCATCGTTGTACGTTGAGCCATCTTCAGCCATTTTCGTGAGGATGTAATTCGTGGTGCCGTTAACGATGCCTAACACCCGGTGGATTCGTTCACCGACAAGGCTTTCCCTCAGGGGTCGAATAAGCGGAATTCCGCCAGCCACTGCAGCCTCGAACAATAAGTCGACGCCAGCTTTGTCGGCAGCTGCAAACAGCTGGGTTCCGTGTGCCGCCAAAAGCTCTTTATTACCCGTGACAACAGGTTTTCCCTGTTTCAACGCCGCAAGAATCAGAGTTTTTGCCGGTTCGATACCACCCATCAATTCCACGACCACGTCAACGTCATCGGCCTCAACAACTGCAAGGGGGTCATCCGTTAGACGGCGTCGATCAATGCCCGAACGACTCGATGACAGGTTACGCACCGCCGCCCGAGTTACCTGCAACGACAACCCCGTACGGATTTCAATCGCATCGTGCCGAGCCCAAATCTGGGCGGCCAACGCTGACCCCACGGTACCGTAGCCAAGCAAACCGACGCGAATGATGTGCGAACTCACGACGTAGACGATACTGAGGTATCTCGACGGTCCCAGCTGATTTTGCATTGGTCGTCAACAAAAGGTGCACAATCACCAGAGTTGAAGGTGTTCTCGCCTTCAGAAACCTGTAATTTCCAACCATGGAAATTTCCACACGTCACACTCCTTCGTTCGGTGTCGCCCGGTTGGCGCTCGGTGCAGGCGAAATTGTTCGAGTCGAAGCTGGAGCCATGATGGCAATGTCCGCCGGGGTTGAATTGCAATCAAAGGCTGAAGGTGGCCTGATGAAGTCGTTCAAGCGAGCCGCTCTTGGGGGCGAGTCATTTTTTGTAACGACTTATACGGCCCCAGCACAGGGTGGATTTGTCGATGTCGCGCCCCGCCTTCCCGGGGACCTTACCTCTTTTGATTGCGGCGAAGGCCTTTCATGGATCATTCAGAAAGGCTCATGGATTGCTTCTGAGGGTGGCGTTACCACCGACGCAAAGTGGGGAGGTTTCTCGAACCTGTTCGGGTCAGAGGGTGGCTTCATGATCTACGCTTCAGGCCGAGGCAAGCTCGTGATCGGTTGTTACGGTGCTCTCGAATCTTGGGATCTCAAACCCGGTGAAACCTTGACGGTTGACACCGGTCATATGGTTGCCTATCAAGACTCCGTTCGAATGAGCCTTCGCAAGGTCACCGGTGGGATTGTTCAGACGTTCAAGTCCGGCGAGGGTCTCGTCTTCGATTTCACCGGACCAGGACGGGTCTACACCCAAACCCGGAATCCGAACGAATTGATTGGTTGGCTTTCCAGTGCTCTCGGAACATCGGGAACCGGGGCTGGCGCGGGCTCAATTGGTGCGCTCGGCGGTCTCGGCGCCATCGGGGGTTTGCTCAGCCGGGATTAGACATCTGCGCACGCAACCCATTCGTGCGCCCCGGCCAATGGTGTCTATGGTGAAGGTATGGGCGCTTCCCGCACAATGACCACCCCTTCGCTGGCCTCGCTTACCGAACCTGAGCGTCTCGCTCTGCAACGATCAACACTTCAGGTGTTGTTTGTAGGGCAGGTGTTGGGGTCGGCCGGAATCAGTGTTGCGGTAAGCGTTGGCGGTCGATTCGTGGGTCAGCTTTTGGGCGGATCTCGCTGGGCTGGGGCGTCGTCGGCCATGGTCACCCTCGGAGGGGCCGTCGCTGGTCTGACGCTTTCGGGGCTCATGAAAGCGAAGGGGCGACGGCCCGGGTTAGCGCTTGGGTATCTTCTCTCACTGCTTGGTGGCCTCGTCGTCGTCACCGGGATCGAACGGGCCTCGCTGGCGATTTTTTTGTTCGGATCATTGTTCTTTGGGGTTGGTCAGGGCACAAACCTGCTGGCTCGATATGCCGCTGCCGACCTCACCAACCCTTCCGAACGAGCTCAAGCGATCAGTACACTTATGTTTGGTTCGACCTTTGGGGCAGTGCTTTCACTGGTACTTGTTGAGCCACTCAGAAAGCTCGCAGTACATGTAGGGCTCGTTGATTTCAGTGGCCCTTACTTGTTTGCGATTGTCTTGTTGATCGGGGCGATTGCGAACACAACGCTTCGTCTTCATCCCGACCCACTTGTCGTCGCCGGTGGAGTCACACCCGGAAAAGCAAAGATCACAGTTCCTCGTGTTGGTCACGCTCTTTCGGTGGTTCGCCAAAACCGATTGGCAACACTTGGTTTCACTTCGATGGTGGTTTCGCAAACAGCAATGGTCGCCGTTATGACGATGACTCCACTTCATATGCGCGAACACGGACACGATGGAACTTCGTCGTACGTGATTGCTTTGCACGTTGTTGGCATGTATGGGTTTGCACCCATCGTTGGCCGACTCTCCGACCGCTGGGGTCGTCTCCAAACCATTATCGCTGGAGCTTCGGTGATGGTGCTCGCGACAACCGTTTCGGCCCTTGCCGGAACCGAGCCACCACTGCTGTTTCTTGGCCTTTTCCTTCTCGGTCTCGGGTGGAGCGGCTCCATGATTTCGGGCACCGCACTGGTTACCGACAACGTTCCAGTTGCTGAGAAGGTAGGTGTTCAAGGGTCAGTTGACCTCATCATGAGCATCGCTGGAGGTATCGCTGCATTCTCATCAGGTTTCATAAAAGAGATGCTCGCTTACCATACGCTTTCAATCATCGGGGCGGCGATGGCCGGTTCACTCTTACTCTTCGCTTTGGCTACAACCCGGCTGGCTTCGGCAGCTGCCGTTCGACCTGCATAAGGCGCCGGTTGCATCGTGAATTGGCTGATCTGGGTCGCCGCTGCAATGTTCGTTGGTTCTCTCGCCCAATCAATCACCGGATTCGGATTCTCGCTCGTCGCAGTTTCCCTTATGACCGTCGTTATTAGCCCGACCAACGCAATCGTTGGGCAAACCTTGGCGTCGCTGCCGATCACGATCATTGTTGCTCGAAAGCTCTGGCCCCTCGCTGATCGGGTCGCAATCCGACAACTACTTCCCGGGTCGATCATCGGGATGCCTCTCGGTCTCGTGATCGCCGCACGAGTGAGTGACAAATCGCTTCGATTCGCCGTTGGTATTGCAGTCATCTTTGCAGCAGTCTCGATAGCAACCGGCTGGAGACTTCCGAAGACTAATAGGTACGCAGAATACTTTGGCGGGCTAGTGAGTGGTGTACTCGCAACGACAACCGGCACAAATGGCCCGCCGCTTGTTATCAGTTTGGCGGCCAGAGACCTTGCGCCAGCTGCGTTCAGGGCGACGCTACAAGCGCTATTTGTTGTAAGCAGCGTTATCTCTTTGCCGCTCTTCGCAATTGCCGGGTCGGTCACGAAAGTCTCGTTACAGACCGCTGCCATCAGTTTTCTTCCAACCGTTGCCGGTCGAGTCATTGGTGAGCGAGTTTTCGACCGGCTCGATGTACAAACGTTTCGTCGAATCGTTCTTGCGATGCTGTTTTTGGCCGGAGGAGTCGCCCTCGCAAAGGCAAGCGTGAGCTAAATCGGACCTGCCTTAAGCGGCGGTTGATTTGGGGTGGAGTGAGGGTTCGAGCGGGTCAGGTAGCCCGATTTGGATCACGAAGTTGCGAAGTTGTTGATCGACTCGCTTGAGTGTTTCGGTTGGGTCGCGTTTTTCTACTGTCGCTTGACCAACTGCGAGGATGGTGGATCGGAGGTCGTCGGCGAGTGCGGTCGCAGTTCGCTGGGTCGATGCTTTCCACCATGCGTCGTGGGTTGGGTGAAGTTCGGCGAGTCGTTCACACGTTCGACAAGAGTTTTGTGAGCGGCTTATGCCCGTTGGGAGACCAATGATTTTGATCATGGTTCCGCAGAGCGAGGGGACATATCCGCGTTTGTTAGGTAAGCCGCCGGGCCTGGCACGATGGAATCCCCAGCGACCGGCTGTTCCTGGTGACACAGTCCGTCCGTTTCCGGTTTCATGACCGAGTGGCCTTGCGAGGAAGTCGATAACATCGTGCGCACGTTTTTCGATTCCAACGGGGTGTGATTGGAGGGATGGTACGGGCAAATGCGTCCGCCGAGGTGGTTCGGTTGGTCGCAGAAGTCCCCTGCGTCGTTCACTTGCCCGGACTCGGTGTGAGGCTTTGCAGTAGCGCGGCGTGCGACCCGAAAGCGATCTTGGATCGAACCTCGTTGCGCACCATTCGCAGTAGAGGTAGCCGTTGGGGTGAATGTTTTGGCTGTGAGGTGAAGTGGACATGTATTCAAGTATCACGGAAGGGTATGACAAATCCTTGGCGGTTCTTCCGCGACGCCACGCCGAACGACCAGCCCCAGACCCGGCCCGATCACTTCCGACGCCCTCTCTGTTCGTCCCGTAATGAAATTGTGACGCCACGCCGAGACCCATGTTGGTTCGTCCCGTAATGAAATTGCTGGATTTAAGCCAAATCAATCATTACGGGACGAACAGACAAGAGGATTTGAAAGACGATGTCCAATCATTACGGGACGAACAGAGAGGGGTGGTAAAACGTGTTGCTGGTCGAGCCTGGCGACCGGGAAACCTGGCCAAGCACCTAGAAGATATCGAGGTTTATGAGGTCTTCGTATGTCTCACGACGAACCACAACCCGAGCTTTACCGTCCGACACAAACACAACAGCCGGTTTGGGAACCCGGTTGTAGTTATTGGCCATCGAATACCCGTACGCACCAGTCACGGGGGTGCAAAGAACGTCACCAATCGCAATATCGTCGGGTACCCAAGCCTCTTTAATGAGCATGTCACCAGACTCACAGTGTTTGCCGACCAGCCGAATGGCCTTGGTACGTTCAGCGTTAACAGCCCTGGGCAGAAACGCCTCGTACTCGGCCCCGTAAAGCATCGGTCGAAGGTTGTCGCTCATTCCCCCGTCAACACTCACGTACGTTCGTATGTCGGGAAGATCTTTGATTGTTCCGACCCGATACAACGTGAGCCCGGCCTGCGCCACGATAGCTCGGCCCGGTTCAACACCAACGTGCACCGAACTAGAGATTCCGGCCTCGTTACAAGCTGTACGCACAACGTCACCCCACTCGGCAATCGTTGGTGCTGCCTCGCCCATCGTGTACGCCACGCCAAGACCTCCGCCAATCACCAGTTCTGGAAGCCCGAGAGGCAAAAAGAACGCGGCCATCACTTCGACGACCTTCGAAAACGACGACACGTCAGTTACTTGACTTCCTACGTGCGCATGGATTCCGACAAGTTCAACACCGCTGTCATCGCGGCGGGCACGAATAACCGCCTCGATAGCTGCACCACTCTTGATCGACAACCCAAACTTGACATCTTCGTGCCCCGTTGCAATGAATTCGTGGGTGTGAGCTTCGACACCGGGGGTCACTCGAATAAGCACCTTGGGCTTTGCGTAGCCAAAGCCAGCAAGGCGCTTGAGGCGCTCGAGTTCCTGCAGCGAATCAACCACAATCCGCCCACACTTCTGCTGAAGCGCATAGGTCAATTCCTGTGTGGACTTATTGTTTCCATGAAAGGCAATCTTTTCGGCTGGGACACCAGCCCGCAATGCGACAAACATTTCGCCCGCCGTTGCGACGTCGAGGTGCAAGCCTTCCTCGTTCGCTATCCGCGCCATCGCTGCACAAAGGAAAGCCTTCGTGGCATACGAAACACCTGGACCGAACGCATAGATAGCTTGTTGACATCGCTGACGAAGCATCCACTCGTCATATACAAATAGAGGAGTACCGTACTCGTCGGCCAAATCGACAATGTCGCAACCACCCACCAACAATCGTCCAGCTTCGGTCGAGGTCCAGGTGGAGGGCAGAAGTCGGGAATGAATTGGGTTAGCCATTTAGGGTGCGTTGCCTTCTGCAAGCTGGGTTTCAGCTTCGTAGTCTTTTGTGAGGTCGTTTAAGTCGTTTGTAAGATCGTTTAGGTCGTCCATGCGTTCAGGCGCGCTCACACCAAGAAGGTCAAGGCCCGCCGAGAGCCCGATCCGGGTAGCTTCCACCAACCAAAATCGCGCTTGACGTCGGGGCTCATCGACAGAGGAAGCCAACACCGGACATTTGCCGTAAAACGATTGAAACGTTCCGGCAAGTTCTCGAAGCCACGTCGTAACTTTATGCGGGGCACGATCGATCGCTGCTTGCCGAACAACCGCGGAAAACCCTGAAAGGCTTCGCAGCACATCGAGTTCAGCCTCGTCGGCCAACAGTGACAGATCAACATCACCAATTGGCAGTCGGACGAAACCCAACTCGACCGCTTTACGGCCGATACCATGAATACGTGCGTGCGCATAGTGAATGTAGTGAACTGGATTATCAAGCTTCGACGACGCAATCACACCAAGATCAACCGTTTGACGGGTATCAATCGATTGAAGCAGAAAGGTGAGCTTCGCTACATCGGGACCTACCTCATCAATGATTTCGGCCAACTCAATGAAGTCGCCGGTTCGCTTCGACATTTTGACTTCTTCGCCGTTTCGAAGCAATACACAGTTCTGCCCGATCAAAATTTCGAGATCACCCGGGTCATGACCCAAGCACATCATGGCCGCCTTCATTCGTCCGACGTAGCCGTGATGGTCAGCACCAAGAATGTCGATCAGCAAATCTGCCCGTGAAAATTTATTGAAGTGATAGGCAATATCGGGCATGAAGTACGTGTACTGACCATCACCCTTGATAAGCACACGGTCGGCATCATCAAACGGCTTCTTCGACTTCGGGTTCAGTTGTGACGTCGTTCGTAGCCACGTCGCCGGGTCTCCCCCTTCCGTTGTTGGTGCGTCGTCGTCTGTTCGATCGTTCGTATTTTCAGGGTGCACTGCAACATATGTCGCACCGCGTGCGGTCAGTTCGGAGAGGGCAACCTCTACATCGCCCCGCTGCGCAATGGCCCGTTCACTCGACCACGTATCAAACTCAACATTCATTCGCTTCATGGTGTCGCGTTGGTACTCGTGAGCTTTAGTCAAACCCCACTCAAGCGGATCAGCGTCAGCGGGCATTTCCGCTGCCCACTCGATAACGTATTGACCGGCGTAACCGTTTTCAGGAAGTTCAGTCCCGTCTCGTCGTGCCCGAAGCGAATTCGCGTAGTGCTGTATTTGAACGCCTCGATCGTTCACGTAAAACTCGCGATGCACCGCAAAATTGGCTCGAGCTAACACCCGGCTCAACGCGTCGCCGAACGATGCCCACCGCGCATGACCGGCATGCAGGGGACCGGTCGGATTAGCGCTCACATATTCGACTATCACGCTCTTGCCGTTGCCAACATCAACCTTGCCGTAGTTCTCCCGGCCTTCGGCAACGACGTCTCGCACGACGTCATGCAACCACGAGTCGGCCAGGTGAAAGTTGACAAACCCAGGACCCGCAATCTCGACCCTCAAGACATGGGCAGCTTTGTTTGTATTCAGCTGTTCGACAAGCGCACCTGCCAAATCTCGCGGGTTTCGCCCAGCGGCCTTCGATGCCAGCATTGCGGCATTCGACGACCAATCGCCATGCTCGCGACGTGACGGTACTTCCAACGACATCGTCAGCGGAGGTTCAACCTCAATGGCGTGGAAAGCAGCGACTATTGCATCGCTCAGAATGGAAGCTACGGCAGACATGGTCATCCCAGGTTAGAAGGCAGCGACCGCCGAGATGACCTCTTTTCCGGTTAACTCCATGCATGCGAACAATTCAGCATCGGGCATGCCGCCCATATCGAACATCAAGATTTGTGTGTCGAGATGTAACGCCTCAGAAATTTGGCCCATTCGATCAATGAGTTGTTCAGGTGACCCGCACATTGCGGTGTTTGCAAGCAAGGTGTCAAAGTCAAATCCACCGAGACCAGCATTACGACCCCCAGATGACTGGAACTGCAAATCGTTCACCCATTCGATATAAGCGCGGTAGCGAGGCTCCCAGATTTCCTTCGCCCGTTGAGACGATTCGTGAACAAAAGTGTGGGTACAGCACCCAATCTTTTTGCCCGAAACCGGGTGCCCGTAGTGCTCCCAACGAGCTTCATAGAAGTCGACGGCCCTGCGGAACATATCGACGGTTCCAAAAACGGTAGGCAACATTATCCAGAGACCGAGTCGGGCAGCAAGGTCAATCGAATCGGCTGACGCACCAACCCCCGCCCAAATCGGAGGCCGGGGCGTTTGAACTGGTCGCGGCATCACGGTGAGATCGGTCACCGGCGAACGGTGTACCCCTGACCAGTTCACTGACTCTGACTCCCACACCTTCACCAGCAATTCGAGGTGTTCTGCAAATACTTCCTTCGCTATCGATTGGTCTTGGCCAAACGCATCGTAAGTATGCGGAAAGAAAGTGCCTCGACCGATACAGGGTTCTACTCGGCCACCCGAAAGCACGTCGACGGTTGCATAGTCTTCGGCAATTCGTAAGGGGTCAAGGTTTACCCCGAGAGCTACACCGGTTGACAGTCGAAGGGTTGTGGTTCGCTCGGCGATCGCCCCCAACACCACTGGCGGAGCAGAAAGTATGTAGTCGCAAAAATGATGCTCGCCCAGGTGAACCGACGAAAACCCGACAGCCTCGGCAAGAACCGCCTGATCGACAATGTTTCGGTGACGCTCCGCATGAGTTCTTCGCTGCCCGGTTACCGGGTCAGTTATGAGATCACCGAGCGAAAGCAGGCCAACGTCCACTGCCAAACCGTATCGGCCCCCGCCCAGTTCAACCTAACCCGCAACTAGACGACCTAACCGGCCGCCACAACAGTCCGGACCAACAGGTGACTTATTGATTCGTCAAGGTTGTTGCGAAGAGTGATCGACACCACCTCTATCGGCCACGAAATGTGAGTGAGGAGGTGTTCAGTTACGAAAATCTTCTCAAATATGCAGAAATATTCCTCATCAACATTAAGTACTGAACCGACATGGCCGATATCAAGGCATCCGCTTTTGAAGGAGTTCACGTGCGAAGTCAGTTGTTTCGAGGCAGTCGCCTTAGTTTGTCAGCCCTATTGGTGATCGGTATTCCGGTCTCAGCCGCCCTCTCGCTCGGTGGATCTGCCACCGCTGCGACCGGGGCGATCTCGGGCACAGTGTTCCGAGATTTCAACCAGAACGGCATCAAAGACCCTGCAGAGCGCTTCATTGCTGGGGTTTGGGTCAAGGCGTTCGGGCAGACGGCTGGTGCTGACACTGTTTTGAACACAACTGACGATATGCGTACGACGTACGGCCCGGTGAAAACCGATGCGGCAGGCGCGTGGTCGATTCTCGGGGTTAATGCTGACGACAAGGCTCGGGTCGAGTTTTACGGACTCGATACAAACGCTGACTCGGTCTTTGACGAATCGGAGCGGGCACTTCCCGCTTGGTTGAAGTCATCGGCCCACGGGTCAAACAATGGATCTTCGGTTCAATTCGTGACGCCAGGAACTTCGAGCGTTTCGTACGCCGTTGCTAACCCCGCAGACTATTGCCAGGCAAACCCCGAACTGGTGATTAGTTGTGCCACGAACGGCAACGCTCCCCTTGCAACAGACTTTTCTCTCTACAAGATGCCGTTCACGTCGGGGACTGCAGCTGGGCTGACCGTCAATAGCTCGATCGGTTCGATTTATGGCGTCGCATACAACCGGGCGACCAAACAAACATTGGCGTCGGCGTATCTAAAGCGCCATACCGCAGTCGGCCCCCAGGGGCTTGGCGGTATTTACGCTGTCGACGCGGCCGGTGCGGTTGCTTGGAGCGTTAATACGTCAACACTCGGGGTAGCTGTCGGAACCATCGGAACAAATACAGACCGTGGGCTTGCTGGACGAACAGTGCCCTCCACCGACGCGACAGCATTCGATGCTGTTGGTCGAGTAGGGCTCGGCGACATAGACATAAGTGAAGACAACACCACAGCGTGGTTCACGTCGCTCGCCGACAACAAGCTGTACTCACTAGCGCTTCCAACAAACGGAACCGCCCCCACGGCTACTGCGGTTGGTAACTCACTCGGTGGTAGTGCGTGTGATAAGCCGATGGCCGTGGCGCCTCACGATGGAAAGATCTATGTAGGCGTAGTTTGTACAACGTCACTACAAGCCGATGTGGTGTCGTTTAACCCGTCGACCGGAACGTGGACCCTAGAGGTACCTACGTTCAGCCTCGCCTATACGAAGGGCTCGGTGTTCACCGCGCCGGCAACAGCCGTTTCGAACTGGAAAAACTGGGTGACCACATACGATGCAGCGACAATGCAAAGTGGCCCCGGTGGGGCGTTGGAATACGTCGTTGCTGCCTACCCGCAAGCCATGCTGGCCGATATCGGGTTCGATTCCGACGGTTCACTTGTGCTTGGTTTTCGTGATCGATTCGGCGATCAGGTAGGTCACCGAAACAACAACCCGCTCGGCACCTACCCGGCAGCGAACGGAATCACCGGCGTGTCCGGTGGTGACATCCTGCGGGTTTGTAACACCGCAACCGGCCTCGTGCTTGAAGGAACCGCTGCATGTCCGTCAAACTCGGTAAACGCTGAAGGTCCTGGTGGTGGCGAGTTCTATTCAAATGACAAATTCGGAACTTTTCACCAGGAAACATCCAATGGTGGCCTAGTACTCCTTCCCGGCACCGGCAACCTGGTGCTGAGTTCGATGGACCCTGCTGCGCTCGATTCGGGTGGCGTCAAACGATTCAACTCAATCACCGGTGCCGACGGAGCTACAACCGAAATCTATCGAGATGGCGGCGCCGGTAACCCGGCCGGACCGATTCCCGCATCCCTAGGCAAAGCCAACGGCTTGGGTGACCTGGAAGCACTGTGCGATCAGGCCCCCATCGAAGTAGGTAACCGTGTGTGGGTTGATACCGACAAAAACGGTCAACAAGATCCGGGCGAGGCACCACTAGCTGGTGTCGTCGTAAAGCTGTTCGATTCGGCTGCAAATCTAATCGGAACCGCAACCACCGACGCGCTCGGACAATACTGGTTCTCGTCGGCTGCGGGCACCTCGACAGCATCTGAGATTTACGCAATTGCTGCTCTCACCCCGATTACTTCGTTCACAGTGAAGATCGAACCGCAGACTGTGTTGACCGGATACACACCTACAACAAGAACAACCGCAGCGCTCGCTGGTGATCCCACTGCGGCCGACTCTGACTCGGACGGTGTAACGGTCGCAGCGGATGTGCAGGTCAGCTTCAGCACCGGAACCGCCGGGTCGAACGATCACACCATAGACTTCGGTTTCTTTCAGGGGTACAGCCTCGGAAACAGGGTATGGATCGATACTGATGACGATTCAATTCTTGATGCAACCGAAGTTGGGCTGAACGGCGCAACCGTTGAATTGTTGACTGCGGCCGGAGCTTCGATTGATCCTGACGGAACCGGCCCGCTCACCCAAACCCTCATTACTACGGCCAACGGCGGGTACTACCGCTTTGATCAACTCGCCGCCGGTCAATACAAAGTAAAGGTCACCGCACCAACCGGGTACCTGTCATCAACGTTAGATGAACTCAGTGGTGACGCCGACGTCGACGCAGCATCGGGTGGGGTCGCTTCAGATAATGGAATTGGAAGCGCCAATATGGCGACCTCCGGCGTGATCACCCTCGGTGGCGTTACCCCTGAGCCTTCAGGTGAAACTGACCTTTTCGAGGGTCAAGGAACCCTCGATAACCGGGCCAATATGACGGTCGACTTCGGGTTCCATTTCTCACCACCGACCACCGTTGGCAACTACTCAATTGGCAACCTCGTCTGGCTTGATGCCAACAACAACGGTGTGGTCGATGGTTCAGAAGCCGGAATCGGAAGCGTTCCGGTTCGCTTGTACAGTGCCTCTGGTGCACTCGTTGCTTCAACCACGACGATTGCTAACGGTCAGTACGTGTTTGCTGGCCTTGGCGCTGGTGACTATCGGGTCGAAATCACACCGCCAACCGGCTTCAAAACTTCTACCGGAACCAACGCATCTGCTACAGGTACTTACGAAGTTGCACCAGACCCTGACAATGATATCAACAACGATGACAACGGAAGCAATTCTGGTGCGGTCGTAACGTCAGCGCTCATCACCCTAGGTGGATCGGAGCCAACAACGGATGGAGTACTCACCGGGCTCACCGATACAACGTCGAATGACCGTAGTAACTACACAGTCGACTTTGGCCTCTTTCGTGCCGCTGCACTCGGTGACTGTGTTTGGTACGACCTCAATCGCAACGGCCAACAAGATGCCGACGAACCTGGGGTTGCCGGCGTAACCGTTCAACTTCTCAATAGCTCAGGAACCGTTATCGCAACGGCTACCACCGACGCAAATGGTTGTTACCTCTTTGACAACCTGCGGCCCGGTGCATACCGAGTTCAGTTTGTTGCAACGACGCTTCCCTCCGGTTGGTCGTTCACCACACCGAACAGCGGTGACGATGCGACCGACTCTGACGCCGACGAAACTGGTCGTACCGGTACATACGAATTGGAAGCGGGCGACCGAAACCTCACCGTCGACGCTGGTATCATTAGCCCGAAGGCTTCACTAGGTGACACCGTTTGGTACGACACCAATTCCAATGGGCAACAAGACGCTGGAGAAACTGGGGTCGTTGGCGTGAAGGTCAACCTGCTTGATGGTGCCGGAAACGTCGTTGCGACAACAACCACTAATTCCAACGGAAAGTATCTATTCGGAAATCTTGATCCGGGTACCTTCAGCGTTGAGTTTGTTAAGACCACACTGCCAACCGGCTTTGTGTTCACGATTGCCAACAGTGGGTCAGACAGCAATGACTCTGATGCCAACACGGAGACCGGTCGAACCACGACCTACGCCCTCGTTGCTGGCCAGCATCAGCCAACCGTTGACGCAGGTATCGTAGCTACACCTACGGTATTAATCGTGCCGGTGACAGCGCCCGCAACAACCACGCCAGCGCCTTCGACGACGGTTCCGGCTGCCCCAACAACCACACCGCCCACTACGGTTCCGGCCGCCCCGACCACCAAGGCAACCCCGGCGACGACCCCGGTTGTCGTTCCTGGGCAACCAACCGGCATGATTGGTGACACCGTTTTCGTTGACAAAAACAAAAACGGCAAACAGGATCCGGGCGAACCCCCAATTGAGGGTGCCATTGTCAACTTGACCCTGCCCGACGGAACCGTGTTCGAAGCGGCCACCGACGAAAATGGTAGGTACAAGTTCAATAACCTTCCAGCCGGATCGTATGTGGTTGAAGTACAGGCCACTAAGGGTCCGACCAACGGACCTAAGCGTCGCACTGTTGTATTGACCGACGCCAAGACAATGGACATGGACCAAGACTTTGGGTTCGCTTCCGCTGCCGACGTACGAGGTCGCACTATTGATGCTTCGCTCGCCTACACCGGTGG
The DNA here is from genome assembly GCA_031430595.1 of Acidimicrobiia bacterium. Classification (GTDB taxonomy): domain Bacteria; phylum Actinomycetota; class Acidimicrobiia; order Acidimicrobiales; family JANYDT01; genus JANNBN01. The sequence goes on along the minus strand of JANPBU010000038.1, from coordinate 247 downwards.
AAACACCCAGGTGTTGGTGATGACCGGTTTGGCGTTGTTGGCCGCTGGTATAGCAATCACCAACGTAAGTCGACGCCGAAAGATGTCAACTACCTCACTCTGACATCCGCTGAAAGACCCTCGTTTGTGAACCGGCCACGGGCAACCCCCGCGGCCGGTTCGCGTTTGCCCCAGGATCTAGAGGCTCTACAACAGCAACTAAGGTGAGGGGCCTATCCGCCCTCGTAGCTCAGGGGATAGAGCATCG
>JANPBU010000037.1:0-1594 GCA_031430595.1 Acidimicrobiia bacterium | reverse complement strand
TAATATTGCGGTGGTGGTTGAGTTGGGGAAGTCGATTGCGATGGAGGATGGTTTGAAGTTTGCGATTCGTGAGGGTGGTCGTACTGTTGGTGCTGGTCGTGTGACGAAGATTTTGAAGTGAACGGACTGAACTGACATGGCTAAAAACGATAAACGCGTACAGATCACTCTGGCCTGCGAAACCTGCAAACGACGTAACTACATCACGATGAAGAACAAGATGAACGATCGTGAACGTATCGAAATGAAGAAGTACTGCAAGTGGGAACGCCGCCACACCAGCCACAAGGAAACTCGCTGAGCCACTAGGCCCGCAGTTCCAACAACGTTGTGAAACGACCCACCAATTGGTGGGTCGTTTTCGTTCCATCGCTTACTCATCGGAACTAGGGTGAATCGCAATGGAGGACCTTGCCGAGAAGGTTGCAGCAGCACAAGACGGAGATGAGAAGGCATTTGCCGACCTCGTCCGTGCGACCTACCAAAGCACATACTCGTTGGCGCTGCGTCTCACCGGCAACGACCAAGACGCCAAAGACGTAGCCCAAGACACTTACCTACGGGCTTTCCGGGCGCTTACCCGTTTTCGTGGCGAAGCAGCCTTTCCCACATGGCTATACCGAATCACGTGTAACAGCGCGTCAAATCTGCTGGAAAAGCGCCGCCACCACAACAGCCATCGGGCCTCGGTTTCTGATCAGCGTGACGTCGAAAGCCATCTCGCCGATGCAAGCCCCGATGGTGATCCTGCGGGATGGGCCATAGCAAACGATCTTCGCGACCGGGTTGGGGCGGCGCTCGCGGGTTTACCGTCGTTGATGCGTCAGGTTTTTGTGCTCCGCGAACTTGAGGGTCTCACGCATTCAGCAATCGCCGAACGGTTGGGTATCACCGAAACTGCAGCCAAAGTGCGGCTGCACCGGGCCAGGAAACGTTTGCAACGCGAGCTTGCCTCCGATCTCGTCGCGGAAGTTTCAGAAGACCACGATCACCCCTATGAGCAGGCTGCTGACGCCGCTGCATAATTCACGACCCAACACGGGCTGAATGGTTGTTCTGCGGTGCTAACCTTTGAGTTCCGTGTCTGGGCTTTTGCTTCGACGCGTATACGGCACTGGCTCAATTGGTAGAGCATCGGTCTCCAAAACCGAGGGTTGGGGGTTCGAATCCCTCCTGGCCTGCCAACGCTCCTTAAGGGCCGCTTATGAACTGGTGGAAAAAGATGACGACCTTTTTCTCCGAGGTTCGCTCGGAGATCAAGAAGAGTAGCTTCCCGGGTCGCGAGGAGGTTATTGGCACGACGTCGGTGGTGTTGATCACCTGCGTGGTGTTCGCGATTTTCTTGTGGATCACCGATATGGCGATCATCAAGGGCTACGAAAGCATCATCAGGGCGTTGGGATCATGATCGTTGCCGCGATCACCTACGGCACCCTGCGGCTGTCGGAGCGCGTCGTCGGCGTCATTGGCCTCAACGGCATGAACGCTCTCTCAAAAGTGATGGGCTTCCTGATCCTCTGCATCGGTATCCAGTTCGTTGTTAACGGCGTCCTCGGCGTCGCCACCGATCCGGAACTCATCCGCCAGATTCGCG
>JANPBU010000036.1:0-5085 GCA_031430595.1 Acidimicrobiia bacterium | reverse complement strand
AATTTTTGGGTGTCTTCGCCATGTGGCCACTCCGGCAAGTCGACCAAAAAGAACAGATCGAACGGAGGCACGGCGTATTCGATCACCTCGCCATTGCCCAGCGCCACCCGAAACCCAAAGCGATAGGCATGCTCCAACTCGCGTAGGGTAGCGACATAGTTGTGCAGCGTGCCGCGCCCGCGAAAGGCGCGCGGTCCCAGCAATACGCCCACCCGAACCACATTTTGGGCGCGGCGTTTGTCCATCAGCCAGCGGGTGAGATAGGCGTGCATCAAAAACGTAGAGGACCCTTGGCCACCAGTGGCCCCGGCAATGTGCACGTCGATGAGCGGCATTTCGGCCCGTAGCCGGCTGCGTTGCTCATCGCGCACCCAACCCAGATCGGCATTGCGCACGGTATGCCGAGGGAAGAACAGATCAAGCCCGTGGTTCAACGTGCTAACCACTCTCGGCAGGCTGAGCAAGTATTGCAGCGCCCCAATCGGCCGAATCTGGGCAGCCCCGCGCCGTTGGGTTTGGGCCACTGTGATGTTGCGCAGTAGCCGGTTGGCCAGTGGCAAAAGATGGGGTTGCTTTTGCAACTCGGCTCGCAAATCATCGGCACCGATCAGGCATAGCTCATTGGGTGCACTCAACGACACGTTGCGCCCATCGGGCAGGGCGGTGCTATAGCGTTCGCCATGATCGCTGTCCAAGTGACAATACAACGCGCTGCTCCGTTCCAACACGCCCAGCGCTTTGTGGTGAGTGGCCACCCGCAGGCCGGTGCCACCGCTGGAATGCACCCACACGCGGTCGTTGAGTGCCGGTGGGTGCGGTATGGCATTGCCATTGAGACTGTCTTCGTGTGCGCCGTTTGAGTTTGGTAGACGACGAATCGGCAATGCGGCTGGCATCATCATATTCATGCTTGTAACTCTCCTTTGGCTTGAGCATCATCAGGCGATGTATCTGGGCGTTGGCGGAAGAAATTCTGATAACTGAGCAGATAGTTAAACGTGGGCGAAGTGTTGCCTACCTGTTCAGCCGTGTGGGTGCGATAAGCGGCCAGCGTCAAGGCGTCACCATCGAATAATTCGTGCTGGCGCACGGTTCGCCCATCCCACCGCGCGCTGCCTTGGCGCGCTTCGATCAGCGGCCCGTGTGAGGTTAGCGCAATGGCCACCTCGATGGGGGCCAGCAACTCAACCTGCGATTGGGTTGTTTGCTCGGACGGCAAACGAAATTGGCTGCCAGGTGTGTTGCCGATCAACAGCACTTCACCCACGGTATAAGGGTGTAGGTCGATGCGTAAGCTGTCCATACTTTCATAACCGACGTTGTTGCCGGGTGGGAGCGGCGTGATTTCAATGATGCCCTCATCGGCCGCTTCTAGCACGCGTGGGGTGGTGTGACGGGCGCGGCGGCGTTGGCGCACGGCCAGCAGTGCCAGCATCACCAACCCAAAGCCAACGACAATGATGCCGATGTTGCCATTGCGCGGCCACAGTGTGTTTTGCCACCAATTCGAAATACGTTGCATTAACGGTGTTGGCGCGGACCGTGAATTGGGTTGCACGTTCGGCATTGGGGTAGGTTGTAAGCCAGTGGGTGGCAGTTGGTTGGGTAGGGCAGGGCTGTGGGTCGCTATGCTTCCCGCTGCAAGAGGAATGGTAGTCGGCTGTATGGTGGGCGATGGCAACACCGTTGCGGTCGGCCGCATTGTCGCTGTTGGCGATGGTGTAACTGTTGGCCGTGCGGTTGGGGTGGGCAGCGACGTGGCGGTGGGTGCGGGTTGCAACCGCTGCACGGCATCGGTCAATTGCGCTAAGGCGGTTGGGTCGTAGACCGGCGCATACATGCCCTTCGTGCTGGCGGCGATCTCGCGCCAGACCGGCATCCATGCGTCACCAGCGGCGGCACTGGTTAGAAGCACCGACACCCGCGCACCGTGCTCGTGCAAACGTGCCGCCAGCGTGCGTAGTAACTCAGCATACGCCTGCTGGCCGGCCACATCGCTTTGGTTAATCGGATCGGGCAGCCCGTCGGTGATCAACACCACATCCTGTGGGGTGGGGTACTGGGCCAGCGCAAATTGCAGGGCCACTTCGAAGCGGCTGGCGCCCAAGTCGGCCATGTGGGCGAAGGCGGTCTGTATCTGTCGGCTGATCGTTGTGCCCGCATCAAGCCGAATGATGGTGTCGGGCTGGGTCTGTGCCCCAAACCACACCAGCGCCAGTTGAGCGGTGGGTTGCTGCCGCGACAACTGGTTGCTGAGCAGGATCGTGCTATCTAGTGCGGCGCGGCGAGCCTGCGGCGATTGCATGACCGAGCCGCTGGTGTCGACCAGCACCAAGATTGTCTTGGGGGGCGCATCTTGAAAATGGTGGGGCTGGGCGTGGGCACCGCGCATGTTGCCGACAATGCCCCATACCAACGCAGCGATGCAGGCGATGACGACCAACAGCAATAAGAACATCCCGCAACCCAATTTTCGGCATCCGCCAACACCGGGGTGGTTTTTTCGAACCGGAACTCGCATGGCCTAGCCTCCTTGCGGCCAACGGAGAAACATGGCTGCCGAAGTCACTCTTCGATAGCAAACTGCCGTTGGTACGCACCATGAGAATACGGCGCGCCAACGGCGTTTTCATGCGATTGTCAGGGGAGGGATGCTAAAAATACGATTGGATGGGGACCAGCGCGTGGCAGTTTTGGTCGTTGGTTTTTGCTATGGGCTTGCATATAATCGTATGCAGGCATATAGTTGCAATGTAAGAGGATGAATGACACAAGAAGCACGGCGGAAGACGATTCTCATTTACGAGGATGCAAAGGGCCGAGAACCTTATAGCGATTGGTTGGCTAACCTGAAGGATCGAAAAGCACGGGAGCGCATTCTGGTACGCATACAGCGACTTGAAAGCGGCTTATATGGTGATTGTGAACCAGTTGGTGAAGGTGTCTTCGAACTTAGAATGTTTTTCGGACCTGGCTATCGAGTGTATTTTGGCGAGGATAAAGGGCAGTTTGTTATTTTGCTTTGTGGTGGTGACAAAGGTAACCAGAGCCGCGACATTCAGTCCGCAAAGGAATATTGGAGGGAGTACAAAGAAAATGGCTAAACTACGAACCTACAGGACATTTGATCAAGCTAATGAGGAATATTATCGCGCCCATCCTGATGAAATAGACAGCTATTTGGCAACCGCTTTTGAGGAATATGCAATTGATGGGAATACTTCTGCGTTGCTTTCCTCCTTACGAATGATTGCGCGGGTTAAAGGTGTTTCTGCTCTTGCTGATGAAAGCGGCCTTACTCGTAATGGTGTTCAAAAAGCTTTGTCAGAGCAAGCACAACCCGGTTTTGAAACCATCAACGCCATAGTACATGCTATGGGGTATGGCTTTACCCTGCAAAGATTGGATGCACGCGCTTGATGGGTGCTAACCTCTTTCGAGAATAACCCTCTTAAATTGCCGTTGTGGGTTCTATATTTTTAGCTCACCCGGCGGGTCTGCCCCATGCCTTGGGTGGTTTTGTGGCCGGTGCCGCAAAACTGGGCGTAGTCGGCTAGTGCTTGTAACTGGGCGCTGCCATCGGGCAGGCCGCTTTTCCCGGCTACCTCATAGACCACCTCGCCTACTACGCCAATCTGTTTGTAATCGCGCTCCAACTGCACCTCCGACATTTGCAAATCCAAATCGCTGATGCCAACCATTTTGCCCAGCCACTCCAGCCAGTGCGGGGCAATGTGCAGCGCTTCGGGGGCAAAGGCGTTCCAGCGTGCGCAATAGCTGGCAAATACCAGGGCCGGGTCGGGCAACGGGTAGTGCATGCCCGACCGGCGGAAGCTGGTCGGGCTGTCGAAACGTAGGCGCACCCGCGTACGAGCGTGCTTGCCTGCATTCACCTCAGCCTGCTGGGCCAGTTGTTCGTAGCTCAGGTGCAATACATCGGGTGCACTCTCGCACGGGTAAATACTGTTCAACAGGTCTACCCAATATGGATGTTCTTTTTCCTTGGCGTCGACCCAAGTGTCAGCATTCTTCATGCCGCGTTGCAGGGCGGGCAACAGGGCATCATCCAGCAAGGTGACCCGAAACCCCACTGCGCCGTTAGGATCGCGCCGCAACCCAGACACGGTATAGGGTTTCACTTGTTGATCACCATGGGCGCGTTTGGACAGCGCTGCATCACCGTGCTCCAGCCAACGGAAAAAATTGGCATGTAATGCTCGGTTCACTGGATGGACTGGCATTGGCCGATTCCCCCAGTCCAGTTGAAAAGTAAGCGTGGTGGGCATTCTTATCTCTAAACCTCTGTCACCCCGAATGCAACGAGGGGACTCGATGTTAGTGCGGCTACGAGGTCTCTCGCTACGCTCGAGATGACAAATGTTTAACTTATCACCTCGGTACTCTGCACAAAGCGCAGCTCGATGGGTTGCGAGGCGATGTCGCGCCCGCCATACATATACTGCATGCGCACCCGCTTTTGGCAAGCCAGCACCATCCCAATCGACATGGGCGTGGTTGCGCCGGTCACATCGGCGATGACACCGTCGTAGGTGACAAACATCTTGCTCTTCCAAATCTCGTCCTCGATGATCTTGCGCACCACATTGTAGGTCTCTTGGATGGTAAAGGCGTCTTTTACCTTGCGGATTTCCACGGTGATGCCCTGCGGCTCAAACTCACTTTTGAGCTGTTGGGCGTTGGGCAGTCCGCCGCCCGCCCCATCGCTAGTCACCACCCAGCACTCGCGCAGACAGGGTCTGCCATCGGGATATTTTTGGTGATATTCCACCGCCTTCCACGCCGATTGGCGGCGATTTGGGTCCTGCGACAAGCCCGGGCCAACTAGTACGATTAATATCTCGGATCGCGCAGGCTGGTCGTTGGGCAGCGCCAACACTTTGAGCGTGGCGGTTGGCTTGCGCAGCCACGGTAGGCGCAGCGCCAGCAACAGCAAGACCACGCCGACGATGGCGATGATGGAGCCCAGCACCGAGTTGCCCAGCGCTTGCAGCACCGCGGCGGCCAAATTACCGATGATGCCAAACAGCAACATGACCGTCACCCCCCGCCAGTTGCGCGGGGGCT
>JANPBU010000035.1:0-560677 GCA_031430595.1 Acidimicrobiia bacterium | reverse complement strand
TCGGCATCGACATCGAGCCCAGCGTCGACCGCGATGGTCTCCACCAGCGACTGCAACTCCGCCGACGAAAGCAGGTGCACCTCGTAGTGCTGCGTGCGGCTCCTGATCGTGGGAAGAACGTTCTGCGGATCGGTGGTGGCGAGCACGAACACGACGTTGGGTGGCGGCTCCTCGAGCGTCTTGAGCAACGCGTTCGATGCCGCCTTCGAAAGCATGTGCACCTCGTCGAGGATGTACACCTTGTTGCGCCCGGGCGTACCGAGCGCGATCTTGCCGATCAGATCACGCACGTCTTCCACCCCGTTGTTGGAGGCGGCGTCGAGTTCGTGCACATCGAACGACCGGCCGTGATCGATCGCCAGGCACGACTCACAAATCCCACACGGCTCGCCCTCCACGAGGTCGGGGCAGTTGAGCGCCTTGGCGAGGATGCGGGCGGTGGAGGTCTTGCCAGTGCCTCGCGGCCCGCTCAAAAGGTAGGCATGCCCCACACGGTCGTCACGAACGGCATTGCGCAGCGCAGTGACCAGATGATCCTGGCCCCGCACCTCGGCAAAGGTGCGAGGGCGGTAGCGGCGATACAGGGACTGGTAGGTCATCGACAGCGACGATACCCGCCCAACCCCGCCGAGGAAACGGCGAAGGGCCGGCACCCCATGTGATGGTCAGGCGGTCTGCGGCACATCGGACGATCCGCTGAGAGCTGCTGCCTTCCGGCCCTGACTCGGTTCACGAGGGTCGCTCTGCGCAGGACCCAGCTACCGCGCCCAGTCGCCCGATAGTTACGGAACTTCTGAGAACGTTCTACACCAAACGCTAGCTGAGTTCTCGTCTGTCAATTCACGCGAAGGGCGCCCAGGTCACGTGTGACGATTTCGGTAACTACTATGTCCATGCGTCGTTGGAGGAATGCGAGAGCGGCCGAATCGACACGCTTGGAAAGCGTGCGTAGGGAAACCTACCGTGGGTTCAAATCCCACTTCCTCCGCCAAGAAGGCCGGTCATATCGACCGGCCTTCGTCGCGCTTACGCTGCAGACATGGGTTTTGTATCAATTCCGCGATCTGTCTTGCCCGAAGAACTTGAAGCTATGGCAATCGCGCTCGATGCCGCCAGGGAGGCTGGCACCCACGATGATGTGCCGGTAGGCGCGGTAATTCTTGTGGCGGGTCAGGTGATCGTAGTGCGACATAACGAGCGCGAATTGACCAACGACCCCTGTGGTCATGCGGAAATTCTGGCGCTGCGTGATGCGGCGACGGTTCTCGGAACCTGGCGGCTCGACGAAGCCACATTGGTTGTCACCCTTGAACCGTGCGCGATGTGTGCTGGGGCGATTGTTTCATCGCGAGTGAGGCGCGTTGTTTTCGGTGCTGCCGATTCGAAAGGCGGGGCCTGCGGTTCGTTGTACAACCTTCTCAGCGATCCAAGACTGCATCACGAGGTCGAACTGGTGGCATTAGTGAGGGCTGCCGAGTGTTCCGAACTGCTCAGTTCTTTTTTTGCGTCGAAACGGGTCGGTGCAGCGACTAATCTATGAGCTTGCGAGGAAGGGTGCGAGAGCGGCCGAATCGGGCAGTCTCGAACACTGCTGAACTGAAAGGTTCCGTGGGTTCAAATCCCACCTCTTCCGCTGAACGAACGGCCGTCCCACTGGGACGGCCGTTTTGTATTGCTGGTTTTGACCCGGTGCATCGGTGGCCGGTGGTACCGTCATTCGCGTGTCGTACCAGTCGCTCTACCGCCGGTTTCGGCCCCAAACCTTTGCAGAACTGCAAGGCCAAGAACATGTGGCTGTTGCGCTCAGTAACGCAGTTCGAAACGAAACGGTTTCACACGCGTACCTGTTTTCGGGCCCCCGCGGAACCGGAAAAACATCATCAGCGCGAATCTTGGCCAAGGCGCTTAACTGTACGAACCTGCAAGGTGGCGAACCCTGCGGGGTGTGCGATTCGTGTGTGCAGGTGGTTGCCGGTTCGTCAATGGACGTTTTTGAGTTAGATGCCGCATCGAACAACGGTGTCGAGTCCATGCGTGAACTCGTGGGCCGAGCGGCCCTCGGTACCGCTGGTCGGCGCAAGGTGTACATCATCGACGAGGTTCACATGCTGTCAACGGCAGCTTCGAACGCATTACTTAAAACGCTAGAGGAGCCACCTGATCATGTTGTCTTTGTGTTGGCAACCACTGACCCGCAAAAAGTTCTTGCCACGATCATTAGTCGAACCCAGCACTTTGAGTTTCGTCTGGCCTCACTCGACACCCTAAACGAGCACCTGAAGTCTGTTGCGTCGTTGGCGGGGATTGAACTCGATGACGACACGGTTCTCGCGGTGGCGCGTCGCGGTAACGGCTCGTTTCGTGACGCGTTGTCGGTACTTGATCAAGTTGCGACACTCGGTCATATTGATCAGTCGGGCGCAGATCTTGAAGCCGTTGTTGGTGCGATAGCCGACAAAAGCAGTGCCGCTGTTCTTGCATCGATTGGCTCGCTCGTTGATCAGGGTCGCGATCCCCGCCAACTTGTTCGTGATTTGGTGAGTTTGCTTCGCGAGTGTTTTTTGTCGCTGATGGCCCCCTCGTTGGTTGGACAGGGTTCCGATGTGGCAGCTCGGTTCGCGACGAACGCGGTCGACCTTGGCCGACGTTTGGGAACAGCGCTGACGGTTCGTTCGATCGAAGTTCTCGGCGACGCCGGCGTCGCAATGCGCGATGCAATTGATCCGCGGACAACACTTGAAGTGGCCCTTGTGAAGCTAGTTCGCCCAGATCTCGATACGTCAGCTTCGGCGATTATGGCTCGCCTCGACCTCCTTGAAGCAGGTTTACCATCACCGGTTTCGGTTCCTGCCCATCAACCGATTTCGTCATTGAATCCGGCCGTGGCTTCTGTGGACATAGCTCACCTCGCGAGCGTGACGACGCTCGTTCAACCGACCCAGTCGACAACTCATCCGGCCGCATCGCCGATCTTGGATGATCATTTGCCGATCGGATCAGCCAGTGGATCAGCCAGTGGATCAGTAGGTTCGGATCAAGAGGGGCCGACGTCGCCGCCTGTACTTCGGTCAGTGCCCACTACGAAGCCGCCGTCGCCCGCAGGAGGGGGACAAGGTCCACAGGGTGCTCGGGCGGCGTTGGCTCAGAGTCGTGGCCCTCAATCGAACCGGCCGACATCGTCACCTCAGTCAGTCGGTCCTGGCGGTCCTGGCGGTCCGGTCGGTTCAGCCCCCGGTCGGGCAACGGAACTAGGTTCCGGCTCAGAGCTTGACCTTGCGGCCGTCAAAGACGCATTCATGGCCGCCATCGATAATCGGATGACGCGTGCGATGTTCAACGCTGGGCGTTTTGCTTCGCTGTCCGACACGTCCGCGGTCTTCGCACTCCCGAACGAGATGACGTTGAATCGCTGCACCGAGCGTGTGGCCGATGTATCGGCTTCGCTGCATTTAGCTCTTGGTCGAACCGTGGCACTGAGCCTCGTTGTCGATGCCGGGGCAACCCCAGAACCAAACGATCCTGAAGGTGCAACGGCTTCGGACCGGCCGTCCGGTCGGCCAAGCGCGGCGAAACCCAGTCCGCTTCGTGAAGCGATGGATAACCCGGCGCCGACAGTCGTTGCCCGGGCATTGCCGGAAGACCACGAGGTCGATCTCGCTGGCCTCAGCGATGCCCCATCCATATCGCCGGTTGACGTCATTCTGAAAGCGTTCCCCGGCGCAGAAATCATTGACCAGGAGTAGCTCGTGTCTGAATCTGATCCCAACTTCGCAAACCTTGGCGGTGGTGCTCTTGGAGGCCTCGATATTTCAGCCCTCCTTGCGCAGGCCCAAGCGTTGCAGTCACAATTGCAAGATGCTCAGTCGAGGGCGGCTGAAACGATCATTGAAGGAAACGCTGGCGGCGGAAAAGTACGTATACAGATGAGTGGTTCTGGCGAGTTTCAGTCCGTGTTCATCGATCCAAGTGTCGTTGATCAAAACGAAGTAGACGTATTGGAAGACCTTGTGTTGGCGGCGCTCAAAGACGGAGCATCCCAAGTCGCATCTCTCAGTCAACAATCCATGGGTGGCTTAGCTTCAGGCCTTGGTGGCTTCGGGGGTTTGCTCGGCTGATGGCTGCATTCGCACCGGTAGTTCAAGAGTTAATCGACGAATTGGGTCGGCTTCCAGGGGTAGGTCCAAAGTCCGCGCAGCGCATTGCGTATTACCTTCTCAAACGTCCGAAGGAAGAGGCATTGCGGTTGTCTGGTGCAATCAGCCGGGCGAAGGAACTCGTGTCGTTTTGTCGGCGCTGTTTCAATATTGCCGAGCGTGACCCTGGGATCGACGCCGGGTCAAGCACTATCGAATGTGCCATTTGTTCCGATGGTGGCCGTGACACATCGATCATTTGTGTGGTTGAAGAACCTAAAGACATCGTCGCTGTTGAACGAACCCGAGAATTTAAAGGCCGCTACCACGTACTTCAAGGTGCCATCAATCATTTGGAAGGTATCGGGCCTGACCAGTTGCGTGTCAAAGAATTGTTGACGCGCATAGGAAATGAAAATGTACAAGAAGTGATTCTGTGTACGAATCCGAATATCGATGGTGAGGCTACCGCGATGTACCTGGCCCGGCTGCTGACACCTTTGGGTGTGCCGGTTTCGCGAATTGCTTCGGGTTTGCCGGTTGGCGGTGACCTTGAGTATGCCGACGAACTCACCCTTGGCCGTGCGCTCGAAGGCCGCCGCCGTATGGGTGCTTAGCGGTTTGTGGCAAGCCCTATGTTGGCCAACTCAGACCTGTCGCAATGTTGAAGAATTTCTTCCACGTCATGTGTGTCGAGGCCGAGGCGTTGGCGCTCAGCGATAAGTAACGCAATGGTCGGCGGGTTTCTCCAAGGACCACAGTCCTCATGTGCACCAACCCAGCTTCACGAAAACGAACCTACTCGATAACTGCTGACGCTGCATTCCGGTTCATTTCAAGTACTTCTGCCACGGCTCGTTCGGATGCTTCGAGTGCCCCTTCTACGTATCCGTTGTAGATCCGACCGGTTTCTGTGGCCGCAAAGTGCACCCGACCGATTGGGTCAGGAATGCTTTCGTACCCGGCCGTCATCACCCCCGGAGGTGCGTAACACGAGTAGCCACCACCGATATAGGGTTCGGTAAGCCAGTCGTGGTCGAAGTAGTCGGTTGCTTCAAGTGCTTCCGGGCCGAAAATTTTGGCGAGTTCTTGCAGCACGACAGCGCGCCGAGCTTCAAAAGGCTGATCGCTCCAGTCAACGGCATCGTCGCCACCAATAAAGGCAACGAGGGCCGGATGTCCATCGAGATACGACGAAGCGTCCATCGTGTGATCGAGCACCAAAAGTTCGGGGTCAATCGGATTCACTGCCCGGCCACGCCAAAATGCTCGGTCGTAGAGAGCAAAACACTTGATGACCGAACTCATTTCGAGCCGCTGCAACAACCACATTCTTCGTCGAGGAAGTACGGGGTCAAAGTCGAGTTTGACGACTTGGTTCGGGGGAAGCGCCACGATGACATGGTCGGCCTCGATGATTGCGTTTTCGGCGACCACTCGAACACTGTCATCGCGGTGAATCACGTCGTAGACCTGGCGGTCAAGCAGCACTTTGTCGCCGAGTTGCTTGTGTAAGTCGGTGCACAAGGCAGCCAAACCTTCGACCAAACGGTAGCTGTGTGAGCCGCCGTTGGGGTCGATCATGGTGTCGAGACCACCCGAGGTTTTTACTGCGTACAAAAAGAACAACATCGATACATCTTTGGGTTCAAGCGTGTATTCCGTACGAACCATTTGATCGAAGATGTGTTGCAGGTACAGCGAGTCAAGATTTTGACGTTTCCATTCTTCAAGAGAAACCGCGTCTAGCGCAACTGCGTCAGGGGTAAGTGACGGGTGAATCGTATTGACGCTTTCGGCGAGCGCCTCGAGTTTTGCTCCGAACCATTCCCACTCAGCCTGTTCGAGGCGGGGAAGCGAGGTGAGTGGATGAGACGAAATATCGAGACGAGCAGAATCATGTTGTTCGAAGGTGGTTAGACCTAACTCATCGATGAGTCGATTTACCCGTGGCATATCTTGCGGTCCGGCGATCCACTGACCGCCTAGGTCAAATGCGGTGCCGTCATCCAGCACCTTGGTAAGTAGTCGCCCACCAACGCGATCGTCGGCTTCGAGCACCACAACGTCAAGGCCGGCCTGTACGAGGTAGTGGGCTGCCGCCAGACCCGAGATACCGGCGCCGATAACCACAACATCGGTGCGTTCAAATTTTGTTGCCACGACTTGAATCGTAGGCTTCCTCCGTCGTCGTTGTGATCCCACCGAAATTTCTATTTCAAAGAGGGAATATGGGCGCACTCAAGAGACTTGATAATGATTGACTCAAGTTTTTGTCGATAACCCCTCAGTTCAGTTCAGAATTATTTGCGTTCATCGCAGCACCCAGAAGGAGCACCATCATGGCCAAAGCAGTCGGAATCGACCTCGGAACCACCAACTCAGTTGTCTCAGTATTTGAGGCTGGTGAAACCGTTGTCATCCCAAACTCTGAAGGTGCTCGCACCACCCCGTCCATTGTCGGTTTCGCGAAGAACGGCGAGGTGTTGGTGGGCGAAGTGGCGAAACGTCAAGCCATCACAAACCCCGACCGAACTATTCGCTCGGTAAAGCGCCATATGGGCACGAAGTGGAACGTCGACATCGACGGAAAGAAATACACGGCCCAAGAGATCAGTGCCCGAACCCTGATGAAGTTGAAGCGTGATGCCGAGGCGTACCTTGGAGACACCGTCACACAGGCCGTCATCACCGTTCCGGCCTACTTCGACGACGCGCAGCGCCAGGCAACGAAGGAAGCCGGCGCAATTGCAGGTCTCGAAGTGCTGCGAATCATCAACGAACCAACTGCTGCAGCTTTGGCTTACGGCCTAGATAAAGACAGCCAAACCGACGAAACCATCTTGGTGTTCGACCTTGGTGGCGGCACGTTCGACGTGTCGGTTCTCGAAATCGCTGACGGTGTCTTCGAAGTCAAGTCAACCTCTGGCGACACCCATCTTGGTGGCGACGACTGGGACCAGGCCGTGATCGACTGGTTGGTTAAAGAGTTCAAAAACACCGAGGGTGTCGACCTCGCAGCCGACAAAATGGCCACACAGCGTTTGAAGGAAGCTGCAGAAAAGGCAAAAATCGAACTGTCGCAGGTTCAGCAAACTGCCATCAACCTTCCGTTCATCACCGCGACAGCCGACGGACCAAAGCACCTCGACCTCACGTTGACCCGTGCGAAGTTCCAAGAACTCACCGCCGACCTGGTTGAGCGTTGCCGTAAGCCGTTCGAATCGGCAATCAAAGATGCGGGGCTGTCAAAAACCGACCTTGACCATGTTGTTATGGTCGGTGGTTCAACCCGTATGCCAGCGATTCAAGATCTTGTTCAAGCCATGTCGGGCAAAGAGCCTCACAAGGGCGTGAACCCCGACGAGGTTGTTGCCATTGGTGCCGCGGTGCAGGCCGGCGTGCTTCGTGGCGACGTGAAAGACGTGCTGCTGCTTGACGTCACGCCGTTGTCGCTCGGTATCGAAACCAAGGGCGGCATCATGACGAAACTCATCGAGCGAAACACCACGATTCCTACTCGCAAATCAGAGGTATTCACCACGGCTGAAGATATGCAACCGTCTGTGCGCATAGTTGTGTTGCAGGGTGAGCGTGAAATGTCGGCATACAACAAAACCCTCGGTACGTTCGAGTTGGTTGACCTTCCGCCAGCACCACGCGGCGTGCCACAAATTGAGGTCACGTTCGACATCGATGCGAACGGCATCGTCAACGTGTCGGCCAAAGATCGGGCGACGAACAAAGAACAGTCGATGACGATCACCGGTCAGTCTTCGTTGAACAAAGAAGACATCGAACGGATGATGAAAGACGCCGAAGCCCACGCCGACGAAGACCGTCAGCGTAAGGAAGAGGCCGAAACTCGTAACCAGGCCGAGAATTTGATTTACCAAATCGAAAAGCTCATTCGCGAGAACGGCGAAAAGATTCCTGAAGACGAGAAGACCCGCCTCGAAGCTGCGCTGGTTGACGCCAAAACAGCGGTTGCCGGAACCGATGTTGAAGCCATCAAACGGGCCACGGAAAACTTGGCGACTACATCGCAATCGGCTACTCAGAAGTTGTACGAAGCTGCCGCAGCCAGCGCGTCGAACGAATCAGCCGGTGACGCTGGAACGTCGGATGGGTCATCGTCATCGAGCGATGATGACGTTATCGACGCCGAAATCGTTGACGAGAAGTAGGCCGTTTGTATGAGTGATGACAATATGACTCCAGAGGATGGTCACGTCCCTGACGACCTAGATATGGCCAACGAGCCCGCGCACGATGTGCTGAGCGAAGCTGAGGCGATTATTGCGTCTGCCGAAGCCGAAGCTCTGGCCGAACGTCTCGATTTGTCGACGGTCGATGTTGCCCAGGCTGTGACCGATCGTGACGAGTACCTCAACTCGTTGCGGCGGTTGCAGGCCGACTTTGATAATTACCGTAAGCGAGTTGCGTTCGATCAAGAATTGGCCGCAGATCGAGCATCACAAAAGTTGATCGACGCAATGGTGCCTGTTCTTGATACGTTCGAAATGGCCTTGTCGCATGAAGCCGATCCGAATAGTTCGCCGTTGGCCAAGATGCACGATCAGTTGTTGACGGCACTCGAAGGTCAGGGCCTTATTCGACTACATCCCCTCGATGAGCCGTTCGACCCAGAAGAAGCCGAAGCAGTCATGACTGAAGCCGGCGATGGTGTCGAAACCGGCCCCGTCGTTTCTGAAGTTCTTCGCGCTGGTTACCGTTGGCGCGGACGCGTCATTCGCGCCGCGATGGTCAAAGTACGCGAGTAGTTGGTTTGTTGACAAATGGCACCACAATCCTGACATGGCACCGCAACGCGAATGGTTTGATAAGGACTATTACAAAGTGCTTGGTGTCGCTGCGTCGGCCACCGACAAAGAAATCACCAAGGCCTACCGAAAGCTGGCCAAAGAAAATCATCCCGACTCGCATCCGGGTCGTGAAGATCGGTTCAAAGAAATCTCGGCGGCAAACACCGTCTTGTCTGATGCTGAACAACGTCGCGAATATGACGAGGTACGCCGGCTCGGCCCTGGCGCCTTTGGCATGTCCGGGGCGAGTGGTGGTGGCCGTTCTGGCGGTGGGGCCGGCGCTGGTTTTCCTGGTGACTTAAACGATTTACTCGGCGGCCTGTTTGGTCAGGGTGGCGCGCGTACCCGCACCCGAAACCCCCGGCGAGGTGCCGACCTCGAAACAACCGTATCGATCACGTTCGACGACGCAGTAAGCGGCGTTATCACCAAGGTTGACGTGATGTCAGACGGGCCGTGCGCCACTTGCGATGCCACGGGTGCTGCACCAGGCACCCGTCCGTCGCTGTGTTCAGTATGCGGCGGTCGAGGAACCATTGAATCGAACCAGGGCTTCTTTTCGTTTAACCAGCCGTGCGGAACCTGCCACGGAAACGGCATGAAGGTCGACCACCCCTGCCCCACGTGTCAGGGCACGGGCAACCAGCGCAAGGTTCGCACCGTTAATGTGCGTATTCCTGCTGGGGTTGAAGACGGTCAAAAGATTCGGCTGAAGGGTCGCGGTGGCGGTGGTATTCATGGTGGCCAACCTGGTGACCTAAAGGTGCTTGTCAACGTGGGCCGCCATGCGATGTTTGGCCGTAAGGGCCCCGACCTCACGATAACGGTTCCGGTGGCCTTTACCGAGGCGGTCTTAGGTGCCACGATTTCGGCCCCAACCCTCGACGGCTCCGTGGGCCTGCGGCTTCCAGCCGGCACAAAGTCAGGCCGAGTGATGCGAGTTAAGGGAAAAGGTGCGCCAGTAAAGGGCACCACCGGTGACCTGCTCGTTACGATTGATGTGGTGATTCCTTCCGAACTTTCGGCAGAACAACGTATAGCTGTGGAAGCCTTAGCCGCAGTGACCGACGGGCCATCGCTTCGAGCACACCTGGGGGTTTGATTGTGGTCGCTTCAATAGCATGAAGGTTTTGCCGCAAGACGACGAAGCGCGCGCCGGGTTTGTTCGCGCGGTGTACGTCATTTCGGTCGCGGCTGAACTGGCAGGCATGCACCCTCAAACGTTGCGAATTTACGAACGTAAGGGTTTAGTTGAACCGTCTCGAACCGGTGGTGGGTCACGCCGGTACTCACAGCGCGATATTGCTCGGCTTCATCGCATTGCTGAACTGACCAACGCAGGGTTGAACCTCGAGGGTGTGCGTAGGGTGATGGATCTTGAGGATGAAGTCACTCGACTCCGTGAGGAACTCTTGCAAACCCGCATGGCGTTGTCGCGCGCCGTTGAAGACACGCGGCGCGAGTACCGCCGTGACCTTGTCCCTGTTTCGTCGCTTCCGGTGAGGGTCGTCTTTCCAAGGCAGTAATCGCAGTCTGGGAGTACATATATTAGCGATTTGTGACAAAAAACTAGTGGTTCCACTAGTGCGCCACACCCTGACAACTGTCATTCTATTTGCGGGGGAAAGCTTTTTCACTCGATTGTGATCGTGATCATCTATTCCGACGGGGAGTTGACGGGCCCGCCGGAGTAGTGATCGCGGTATCGAGTTGTAGGCGAACCTCAGCAAAGAGGCGCTTCACTTCGCGTTTTTCGCTGAGTCGGCAAACCCGGCTGGCCTCGACTTCGGTTCGAGTCACGGTTGCCAGACCCGAACGAAAAAAGCGTCGACGGGTGGTTCCGACGATAACCACCTCGTCACCAATGCTCAGGTCGCGAAACAAGATCGCCGGACCAACCACTGAAACGGCGACCTTGGACGGTGATGTTGAAGGTGGTGATGTCGAAGGTGGTGATGTCGAAAGTAACGAGAAAGACTGCACATCAATCTCGCCAACCTCGCCGGTGGCCGTTTCGCGAATAGTAGGCGGGCTGACCAGTGTGCCGACCACGATAGATACCGACCAAAGGCCAGAGGTTGTGGGTTTAGGCGAGGCAGGGTTGAGCGAGGCAGGGTTGAGCGAGGCAGGGTTAAGTGAGGCAGGGTGGGCCATGAGGGCTCCTCGAATTTGTAAGCGAGTAACAGTGGATCGAGGGCCGGTGGCCAAGCGCCTGTGTGGGCGTTTGCTCAGTGTACGAGAGGGGTATGTCAGAATTTCTCACACGTGAAAACTTCCCCCTTCATTTCTCCACTGTTTCGATTCCGCGCGCAGAGTCTGGCGCTGAGCATTGCGGTGCTGTTCTCTGCGTGTTCTGGCAGCCCGTCTGAACCAATACCCGATCTTTCGACGGTCTCAACCTCGGCAGAGCCAGTCGCCACGACCGCCGTTGCTCTCGCTAAACAGCCTCGACCAGATGGTCCAAAAACACTCAAAGTACCCGCCGAGTTTGCGTCCATTCAGTTGGCTGTCGACGATGCTCGACCAAATGACCTCGTGTTGATTGCGCCAGGCAAGTACGCGGAAGAAGTTATTATACGTACACCTAATATCGTGATACGTGGTGAAAATCGAAACACGGTAGTACTTGACGGTAACGACGAACTTTCAAATGGCATTCAGGTCAGTGCCAATGGTGTTGCGGTTGAGAACCTGACGGTACAGCGGTATCAAGTGAACGGCGTGGTGTTTACCAAGGCGTACGACAGCACAGATCCTGCACAGGCAGAAGTTCTTCAGGGCTACCGGGCCTCGTTTGTAACGGTTGCAAACAACGGTCTCTATGGTCTGTACGCTTTCTTTGCGAGCGGTGGACAGTTCGATCATGTGTACGGAAGCGGACATCCCGATGGTGGCATTTATATCGGGCAATGCAAGCCGTGTAACGCACTGGTTACCGATGCACTTATGGAGCGAAACGGTATTGGTTACTCCGGCACGAATGCGAGCGGAAACCTGTTTATCGTGAATTCGATTTGGCGTCGCAATCGAATTGGGATGACCCCGAATAGCCAGGATATGGAGATACTTGCCCCGCAGGGTGACGTGGTGATCGCCGGAAACCTGGTGGAAGACAACGATGACCCTGAAACCCCTCCGGCAGCAAGTGGGGCATTCGGCTTCGGTATTGCAATTGGTGGCGGGGAACGAAACCTTGTGCTGAAGAATCGAGTTGTCGGCAATTCATCGGCAGGTATTTCGGTAGGTGCGCTTAAGAATTATTCACCCTCTGGAAATCGGATCGAAGGAAACGTACTGACCGACAACGGCACCGATCTTGGTTTCTATGGCCTCGCAAACCCAACAACCACCTCAAACAACTGTTTTGTCGGAAATACCTTCACATCATCGTCGCCTGTATCAATCGAAAAAGTCATGACGTGCGACGAAACCGCTCAAGCTCAACTCAATACCGACCTTGGGTTGTTCTCACAAGTTGGCCCACCACCTTTTGATTACCGAAAGATACCGTTGCCACCGGATCAACCTCAGATGCCTTCACCGCTAACTGCCCCGGCAGCGCCCGCACTTACAAACATTGTGATGGTTGACCTATCGACCATAATGGTTCCGTCATGAGACGTTGGAAAAGTAAGTACGCAGTCGTGATGTTCATCGCAACGGGGGTTGTGTCGGGGTGTGGCAGCGATGCACCCACACCAACCACCGCTCTTGAAGTGACGACCACTCAGGTTCCCACCGGAACGCCGCTCACCCAGGCACAAGCAACGTTGCTCTCGCGGTTGCTGCTCACAAACTACGAGCAGACTGGTGCTGACATCAACATTGCGGTTCCGTTTGGTATCGGGTCGTCGATTTCGGTTGTTGGCGTCATCGATTGGAAGTCGCACCTTGGCCAGGCAGAAGTTGTTGTCACGACCGACGACGGCACCGAGGTTGATCGATCAAAGATTTGGTGGTCACGACCGAACGATTCTCAACAGGGGTTTATCGTGACGTCGTTGAAGGGGCTCACCGACGCAATGGTCGCAGTCGGCCGTCCCGGAGTGAACTTTGTTGCCCGTCCGGTCGCTGCACAGTCACCGATCGATGTGATCGTGCGTTACATCGATGCCCTCTCAAGTGATCAAGCAGAAAACCCATTGCTACTTCGTCAAGACAAACGAACCGGATACCTCGGAACCGAGACGATCGAAGTGAAGTCTGGCGACGGCACGACTGCGCCGATCAAGGCTGAAGTCATTAAGTTCGGAAAGTCGCGTTACTGGATTGATCCGTCGTCGAAACGAATGGTGCAAGTGAGTGCCGCGCTGGCGGGCCTACGCACCGATACCTTGTTTTACCTGACTTCGCCCGGTGCGAAAGTAATGAAGTTTCCGGAAAATGCTGAAGTGGTCGACGCCTCGTCCATCCCGGATATCTACAAAGAACTCACGTCGGCTCGCAAGTAGGGCCACGGTCCGAAGAAAGTTTGCGAATAGCGGAATAAGTGAGCCCTCAAACTTGATACAACCAGTATCAAGTTTGACACGTGCCTGACAAGTTCAAGAGCATTCGTAGGAGACAACCATGGCCCCATCACCGCAAAAGTTTGACCCGAATAAGTGGACGCTGAAGACCCAAGACGCCTTCAATTTGGCGGTTGCCGATACCAAGGCGAGGTCGAACCCGGAGGTAACACCCGATCACCTTCTCGGTGCATTACTTGGACAAACCGATGGCCTGGTGCTTCCTATTCTTTCGAGGGTTGGCGTGGCTCATGGCGCCTTGCGAGCAAAGGTCGATGCGGCAATTGCACAACTTCCCAAGGCTTACGGTGGCGATGCACTGATCAGCCGTTCGTTGCGAGAGGTGCTCGCAAAAGCCGATGAGGAACGCTCGGCGATGTCAGATGATTTTTTGTCGACTGAACATCTTGTGCTCGCCCTGTACGACAGGGTGGGTGTGGCTCGAACCGAGATACTCACCGCGCTGAGTGAACTTCGCGGTAATCAGCGTGTCACGTCGCAAACCCCGGAAGAGACATTCCAGGCATTGGAAAAGTACGGACGTGATCTCACCGAACTTGCCCGTCGCGGAAAACTTGATCCGGTAATTGGTCGTGATGAAGAGATCAGGCGAACCATTCAGGTGCTTGCCCGTCGAACAAAGAATAACCCGGTACTTATTGGTGAACCGGGTGTTGGGAAGACCGCAATTGTTGAAGGGCTCGCCCGACGCATTGTCGATGGTGACGTGCCTGAAAGTTTGAAGAATCGTCGGTTGATAGCCCTCGATTTGGCTGCCATGGTTGCCGGTGCGAAGTTTCGCGGTGAGTTCGAAGAGCGTCTAAAAGCTGTACTCAAAGAGATCACTTCGTCTGGCGGTGAGGTGATTACCTTCATCGATGAAATGCACACGGTGGTTGGTGCCGGGGCGGCGGAAGGTTCGATGGATGCGAGCAATATGCTCAAGCCCATGCTGGCTCGTGGCGAGTTGCGCATGATTGGGGCAACCACGCTCGACGAGTTTCGTAAGTACATAGAGAAAGACCCTGCGCTAGAGCGTCGTTTTCAGCAGGTGTTTGTTGGCGAGCCATCGGTCGAAGACTCTGTTGCCATTCTTCGTGGTCTCAAAGAACGTTACGAGGTGCACCACGGCGTTCGCATTCAAGATGGGGCACTCGTTGCGGCCGCTGTGCTCTCAAACCGCTATATCACCTCGCGTTTCCTTCCCGATAAGGCGATTGACTTGGTTGACGAAGCTGCGTCGCGTTTGCGTATCGAAATCGATTCCATGCCGACCGAAATCGATGTGGTTGAACGTCGAATTCGCCAGCTTGAAATAGAGAAAGTGGCGTTGGCGAAAGAGACTGATTCTGCGTCACTAGAGCGCCTCGATGCGCTTGAGCGCGAACTGGCCGATCTTCAAGAGCGTTCAACCGGAATGAAGGCACACTGGGAAAATGAGCGAACTGCGATCGCTGTGATCCGCCTGCTGAAAGAGCAACTCGAAACCCTTGGCTCTGCTGTTGAACGCGAAGCCGATCTTGAGAAGGCCGCTGAAATTAGGTATGGCCAAATCCCCGAAGTTGAACGGCGAATAGCTGATGCGACCGCCCATCTTGATGAGTTGCAATCAACGCAGCGGATGTTGAAAGAAGAGGTTGACGCTGAAGATATTGCCGAAGTGGTGTCGAAAGCAACGGGCATACCGGTTTCGCGACTAGTCGAGGGCGAGATTTCGAAGCTGGTCCGAATGGAAGAGGTGTTGCACGAGCGTGTTATTGGCCAGGAAGAGGCTGTAACTGTTGTCGCCAATGCGATTCGTCGAAATCGAGCCGGTCTGTCTGACCCGAACCGCCCGATTGGATCATTTCTGTTCCTTGGGCCCACCGGTGTTGGAAAGACGGAGCTCGCTCGATCCTTGGCGATGTTCTTGTTTGATGATGAACGCGCCATGGTACGTATAGATATGAGTGAGTACATGGAGAAGCACTCTGTGTCACGCCTGATAGGTGCACCACCTGGGTACGTAGGGTATGACGAAGGCGGTCAACTTACTGAGGCCATTCGTAGGCGCCCATATGCTGTCGTGCTTCTTGATGAAGTTGAGAAGGCCCATCCCGATGTGTTCAACACGTTGCTGCAATTGCTTGACGATGGTCGACTTACTGACGGTCAGGGCCGAACTGTCAATTTCACGAACGTCGTGTTGATCATGACGTCGAACATTGCAGGTGAGGTCAGCGACTATTTCCGGCCAGAATTCATCAACCGAATCGACGAGATTGTTCGGTTCCGGTCGTTGAGCGAAAACGACATGCTTCCAATTGTTGACATTCAACTTGATCTATTAGCTGCAAGGTTGACTGCCCGCAGGCTGGGTCTCACCGTTACCGAAGCTGCGAAGGCATGGATTGCGCGACGAGGGTACGACCCGGTCTTCGGCGCTCGGCCTCTTAAGCGAGTCATCCAGCGTGAGATTGCTGACCCGCTCTCGAAGTTGCTGCTTCAAGGTCACTACGCGGAGGGGTCAACGGTAACGGTTGACGCTCTCAATAACGATTCGCGGACGCTGACCCTGTTGTAACCGTATGGTGTCGTCGGGGTGGGCTCTGCTGCCGGTAACCTCTTCCTACCCCACCAAGGAGACCAAACGCTATGAAACGTGTGCTCACCGTTGCCCTTGCAGGCAGCTTGTTCCTCGCCGCCTGCGGCGGAAGTAGTTCTGCCCCAGCCGATGCATCGTCCACCGACGCTGCTTCGACTGAAACAATCGCGACCGTATCGACCCCCGCTGCTGCCGGTGCGTCAGCGGCCACCTGTGCTGCCGGTAAAACCGTCGGCGAGGGAAAACTGGTTATCGCTACTGGCGAGCCGGCATTCCCGCCGTACATCATCAACGACAAAACCCCTGAAGATGGCCAGGGCCTTGAGTCGGCAGTCGCAATGGCAGTCGCCCGCGAAATGGGTTTCACTGGCGCAGCCGTGAGTTGGGTTCGAACCCCGTTCGATGCAGCGATCGCGCCCGGCCCGAAGGATTTTGACTTCAACCTGCAACAGTTCACCATCACTGACGATCGTAAGCAGGCCGTTGATTTCAGTAGCGGCTACTACACGGCGCCGCAGGCCCTCTTTGGGCTGGCTGATTCGATTGCTGGAAACGCAAAAACAGTTGCTGACGTACAGAAACTTAAGATTGGTGCCGCCGCCGGAACCACCAGCCTCACATATGTCGAAGAAGTCATTAAGCCCACGTCACCGGTTCAGATTTACAACGACAACGCCGCGGTGAAGGTTGCGCTTGAGTCGAAGCAAATCGATGCCGTCGTCGGCGACCTGCCAACTGCTTTGTACATCACAGCGGTCGAAATCGAAGGTACCAAAGTGTTTGGGCAAATCGAAGGAAGCGGAACCGATCAGTTCGGTTTGCTGTTGGCAAAGGCCAGCCCGTTGACCGAGTGTGTCAACCTGGCGCTTGCTACCCTTGAAGGCAGTGGAGAACTAAAGGCCATTCACACCAAGTGGATGTCAGAGTTCACCAGTGCGCCAATGATCACCGCCGGCTGATTTCCGCCTCTTGTTGTGATTACTGACCGGGTCGAGTCTGGAGGGGTCGCTGACGCAGCAGTTGCCCCAATCAGTCAGAACGTGGTTCCGTTACCCGACCGGCAGTCTGGGGGTCGCCGGGCCCGCTACGAACGCGATCAGCGACGCAAAAGTTCGCTGATCGCTTTTTCAAGCACCCTATTCGTGGTGTTCTGGACGTACCGGCTGGTGCCGTCTGCACCAGGTTGGTCGAAGGTTCGAAACTCCTTTTTTAATTGGCGTATCTTCCGCAAATCGTTGCCGCTGTTGGTTGATCCGTTTCTGCTCAATCTCAAGATTTTTGTCATTTGCGCGCCATGCATTGTTCTGTTTGGAATGTTGATTGCCGTTGCTCGCGGTGTGCGCTCTCCAGCGCTGTTTCCGTTGAGGCTGTTTGCGACGTTGTACACCGATGTGGTTCGCGGTGTGCCGGTGATCTTATGGATCACGCTTATCGGTTTCGGTATGCCAGGTCTCTTTCAACAGCGCGCTTGGTATACGAAGGCTGTGGTTTGGGGTGGTGTCGCGTTGGTCGTGTGTTACTCGGCTTACGTTGCCGAGGTGTTTCGATCGGGTATTGAAAGTATTCACGAAAGCCAGCGCGCTGCTGCTCGTTCACTCGGTTTGAGTTCGCGCCAAACCATGATGACTGTGGTGCTACCCCAGGCGGTTCGACGGGTGGTTCCGCCACTTATGAACGACCTGGTTAGTTTGCAAAAGGACGTTGCCCTGATCAGCATTATCGGGCCGGTCGAAGCGTTACGGCGCGCCAATGTCTTGGTACAGCGAGACTTTAACTTCACCCCGTTAGTGAGCGCTGCTGTCCTCTTCTTGTTGGTGTCAATACCGCTTACTCGGCTCACCGATCACTTGTTGGCCAAGGAACGGCGTCGCACCGGTGCTACCGCTGTCTCATGAAGCTTGATATTCGGTCAGTTCATAAGTCGTTCGGTGCAAAGCAGGTACTTCGGGGGGTGTCGCTTGCCGTTGGTGAACACCAAGTTGTTTGCTTGATTGGAGCGTCTGGTTCTGGAAAAAGCACGTTGCTGAGATGTATCAATTTGCTTGAACCAGTCGACGACGGCGAGATCTTCCTCGACGGTGTCGACATCGCCGAACCCGGGTTAGAAATCGATTCGGTGCGCCGTCGAATCGGTATGGTGTTTCAGAGCTACAACCTGTTTCCTCACATGTCAGTACTGCGAAACATTACGCATGCCCCAAGGAAGGTGCTTCGTCAATCGAAATCTGAAGCAGAGTCCGCAGCGCTCGACCTACTCGCTCGGTTCAACCTTTCTGACAAGGCTGGTGCGTTTCCCGATCAGCTTTCTGGGGGTCAACAGCAAAGGGTTGCAATAGTACGTGCGCTTGCTATGAAGCCGGAAATTATGTTGCTCGATGAGGTGACCGCTGCGCTTGATCCCGTTCTTGTTGGCGAGGTGCTTAACGTTATTCGCGATGTTCGTGCCGCCGGAATGACGATGATTTTGGCGACCCACGAAATGGGGTTTGCTCGTGAGATTGCTGATGTCGTTTGCTTTCTCAAAGACGGATGCATTCTTGAGTCGGGCACACCGGAAGACATTTTTGAACACCCGATCGAACCCGAGACCCGAGACTTTCTGGCACGGGTAATCGCGTCGGGGCGATTATGAATCAGCTATTCGAGCTCATGTGTCGGGCCGCCGTTGGCCAATTCCCGCATGGTGATTTTCTAACGACGCATCTTCCGTCACCCACCAGCCCAGCCGACGGAGTGTTCGCCTTTTTCGGCCACCACGTGATTGCTAGCGATGTTGATTCGGTCTTTGTGTCGGAATGGACTGATCGCGACCCTTTTGCCCTCTCAGATGTACGGTTTCTTGCGGCCTTGGCGTATCGGCTAAGGACCACCCCGGGAATTTACGATGCGGTATACGCAACCATGGGCGGGGGCTGTTCACCGGAAGACTTTGGTTTGTTTGAAACTCAAGATCGGTCGCATCCGCGTGTTGTACGCGCGCAGATCTACCGAGACCCGTCGACCCTTCGCGTATACAACGATGAAACCGGTTTAGGAATGTTGGTGATGGGTCGAGGGCTGGCCGGTCGTCTTGAGGTTGCGTACGAGGTCGATCCCCTTGGTCGCGGTGCCGGTCTAGGTCGACGACTTATCGCAGCTGCGCAGGGGCTTGCCCCGAAAGATGAACCGGTGTTTATGCAGATCTCCCCGGGCAATGTGTGGTCGATGAAAGCACTCGCTGCTGCCAGGGGCTGGACGCCGATTGGATCCGAAGTTCTGTTTCTACGCACGCCGTCGAGCCATGGGGTCAACTAGGCGTGGAAGACAATCGAGTGAATATTGAACCGGTAACAGTTTCTGGGCCGGCGGTTACCCGGCCGGTAATGCTCCAGGGTTGGTATGACCTTACGTCGATTCATTGGCGGTATGAACCTGAGGTTGTTCAGCGTTTACTTCCTAAGGGATTCACCGTTGATGTATTCGACGGCTCGGCATGGGTGGGGCTCATTCCGTTCAATATGAGGCGCATTCGATTGCCTAATGGCTGGTCGGCCGGCCGGTGGTCTTCGTTTCCGGAAACTAATATTCGTACATATATTGTTGGGCCAGATGGTCGTCGGGCCGTGTGGTTTTGCAGTCTCGACATCACTCGGCTCGCGCCAACCCTCGTTGCTCGTGTGTCATATGGGTTGCCTTACTGCTGGGCGTCCATGACAATTGAGCACCCATCGCCAGACGTGGTTACGTACTCGTCGAAGCGTCGGTGGCCGCGTGGTGTGGGTGCTTCGAATGCCGGGGGTGCGTCGAAGGTGAGCGTTCGCGTGGGCGAGCTTCTTGGCGCTGATGCACCCGATCGGGAACTCTGCGATTTTCTGTCGGCCCGGTGGGCGCTTGGTTCGACGTTCCTGGGGAAGTTACTTTGGGCTCAGGTCGATCATCCACCGTGGGAATTGCATCGGGCCGAGATACTGGAACTCGATGAGTGTCTGCTTCGTGCTGCTGGTCTGCCCGACCCGGTTGGCGACCCGATTGCGCTGTGGTCGCCTGGCGTAGAAGTCCGTATTGGTTGGCCCCATCTCGTTCGCTAACGAATGGATCTAACCGGTCAATCGTTGGCTGAGTCCAGTCAGTAGTTCCGAAACGGGTTAAACGCGCAACGCTCGCCGTGACCCAAAGTGCCTGAGGGCTACTACGAACGAGCACCCACCCGCCAAAACAAGCAACGGAAGAATGGCGTCGCTTCCCCGAAATCGCCAAGGAAGGGTGGGGAGAAAGAGAACAGCTGGTAGCACTAGACGCCAAGCGAAGCCATTCAGTGAGAGGTTCATGCCGTCGCTCCCCATGGTGCGCTTTTTGCTTTCGGCATTGGCTGACCAGACAACAGCGACGATTCTGCAAGTTTGCGTTTGACCACTTTTGCCGCCTCAAACATCCGGTCGGCTTCTGCCTCTAACCCTGAACGGCCGCGGTCGGTTAACGCGAAGGTGCGCCGAGCCCGCCCGTCGACGATCTCTTCAGAATCAATCTCGACCAGACCTTCAGATTCGAGCCTCTCTAAAGCCGCGTACATGGTGGCCACCGCTGGACGTTTGGCCAACGGAAACAGCACCTCGATTTGCTTCAGGATGGCGTACCCGTGACGGGGTTGATCAATCAGCGACGAGAGAATCGCATATGACCGGGAATCAACTGTATTCATATCCGGTATATTCCATTATCTGGCATATCCTTGTCAAGGGCCAGGTAGGCGGTCGCGCTTCCTCTTGCCGCAATGCAAGTTCGTAACAGAGGGTTTCTTCGGCTGGTCCCCGAGTAGAGGTGTCGGGGCCGATAATGTAAGGGCCACCATGGGCGGACTTGGGAATCCATACAAACGGTTCCTCACAGCCACAGCAGTGTCAGCGGTTGGCGACGGTCTCCTTGTCACCGGCCTACCCCTTCTGGCCCGCCAGGCGACGAGTAGTGCGTTTCTTGTCGCAGCGGTGTTCGCAGCTGGTCGTGTGCCATGGACCGCCGCCCTCTGGCTTGGTGCGGCTGCTGATCGCCGAGACGCCCGAAAGGTCATGATTGCCGCCGATATCGGCCGGGCAGTGCTACTCCTTTTGCTTGGGGTTTCCCTACTGATCACCGACCGCAAGGTTCCGATTGCCCCCATCATCGTCTTGGCTGGGCTGCTATCGGTTGGCCAAATCCTGTTCTTTGGCGCATCGCAACGAGCCGTACCGGCCTTGGTTTCCTCCGATGGTCTCGAACAGGCAAACAGTTCGTTTGCAACGATCACGACAGCGGGCGAGCAGTTCGTTGGCCCTCAACTTGGCGCCGCATTGCTCACCGGCGGGGTTGTACCAGTGCTCGGCGACGCAGTCAGCTTCGCTGGGTCGGCCATGTTGCTGCGCGGGTTACCCCCAATCCCGGCTGTGGCGACTACGACCCGGCTGCGCGACGACGTGGTTGAAGGGTGGAGGTGGTTTCGGTCATCTCATCTCGTTCGGTTAATCACCCTCATGATGACTGCCAACACGGCAATCAGCGCGGGTGCCCTTGCGACCGAGGTCATCCTCGTGCAAGACACACTCAATAAATCCGGGTGGTGGTTCGGGTTCTTTACTGCCGTCCTCGCTGCCGGGGCCATGCTCGGTTCATGGGCGGCTCCGCGAATCATCAAATTCTTCGGGCCGTCTACGACCTCAGTAGCGCTGCTGACCACCGCACTCGCCTACCTTTTTGTTGCCAATCAGCGGTCAATTCCTGTGGTCTTTGCAGCGATGTTTGTTCAGCAGGCAGCAACCTTGGTTTCGTTGGTCGCAACTATTTCGATTCGACAGCGGTTCATTCCAGACCATCTCCGCGGCCGGGTGATCACCCTGTCGCGTTCGTTTGCCTACGGTGCTCAAATTCTCGGGGCGCTCGGTGGCGGTTGGATAGCGGAACACCACGGCACCGATCCACTGTTTTTGATTATTGGGCTAGCTACGCTCGTTGTCACGGTCGTATCGACGCGACCGTTCCAGCGCCAGCTAGGCAGGGAACTTCGAGCTCAGTAGGTTCCGTAACAGGCCGATTCGAAGGTGGCGAGTAGGGCTGCGAATTGCGAGGCGTCGCTTACCCGATGGTCGACGGTTACCGCAACATCTACTGTCTCGACCACCACACCAATACCGTCGCGGGCGATCACGGTAGGTGTGACTGAACCAATCGAGCACACTAAGACGCATCGGGTAAACGGTATGAACGGAACATCGACAGCAGGAAGGCCGAAGCGTCCGACCGAGGAAAGAATTGCTGCCCCGAATGGCGCACCGGGCACCCCGAGCATTCCGATACCGAGGCCGGCAGTAATGAATGACCACAGTCGTAAGGCCGGTCGCCCGATGACTACAGGAAGGTGTTCAACGAGGCGAGTGGCTCGCGCTAGCGGTCCGATCCCTTTTCGTGCGTCTAGTGCTGCTCGCTTGAGCGCCTGTTGAAGTTGGCGGGCGTCGAGTTCATCGACCCGGTCAACCACGGCGACTTTAAGGTCATCTTTGGCGTCGACAGCAAACGAGATTCTTACGGTCTTGTGTGGCCGAAGACCCCACAGTACGATGCGTCTATTCGCGATCGGGTTCTGTTTGAGTGCCTGTCCGAGTGCATAACCGAGTACCGCCACCGGAACCACCCCCGGATGCGCGAGCGACACCCGATCCCATTCCAGCCTGAGCGTGCACCCCACTTTGGCGTCATTGGCTCGTGACCAGGTGGCGAGGGCAATTCGATCTCGTTTCACCCGCCGTTTGGTCGATGTTGCTTTGGTACGCCCCGTGTGATGCGAAGCCATGAGCGAACCCTACCGCCGAATCGTCCTCACCCCGGAAGCGTATAATTTCGAGAATTGATTAACTGAGCAAGTGATGTAAATCAAGGAGGCTGAGATGCGAGGTGTTTGGCAGGTTAGGAAATTGGCGAAACGGATACTTGATCCTGATCGGCCACCATCAATGCATGATCCGGTTGCTGCTTCACTTTTAGAAATTTGTAGCCAACGAGTCCCAGGCCTTCGGCCTGCTTACACGTACGGGGTTCTTCGGGCTGCTCATACCGCTCGGGCGCTTGGTATCGACCGAATATGGGTAGCCGAAATGGGGGTGGCTGCCGGGGGTGGGTTGATATCGCTTGCAAATGTTTCCCACATTGTTGGTCTCCGCTATGGCGTAACCATCGATGCTGTTGGCTTTGATACTGGGGCGGGTCTGCCTGCGCCGACCGATCGGCGCGATGCTCCTTTTGCATTTGAATTCGGTGACTTTGCGATGAAACCAGAAGAACTCAGAGCAAAACTTCCGTCGAATGCATCAATAGTTCTTGGGGATGTCGCCGTGACAGTGGCCGACTTCGTCCAGAGTCAGACCGCTCCGCTTGGATTCGTCGCCAACGACTTGGACTATTACAGCTCGACGGTTGCGAGCCTCACGCCAATTCTGACGTGTGACAGCAGTCGGCTGTTACCAAGGGTTGTTATGTACTTTGACGACTTGATTGGCTACCCGTACTCACTCGACAATGGCGAATGGGCCGCGATTCGTGACCTCAACACAGCCCACCCAGATCGCCCGATCAGCCAAATCTACGGGTTGCGATGGCATCTCGGTTCACGGTTTGACAAAGAACCATGGCCGGAATTGATGTTTGTTCTCGAAGCTCGTGATCATCCACAGTTCAATACTTCAGAGAGGCAAAGCAAAGGTGCGTTGACCCTAGAGAACTGATGTGTCATTGACTCGTTTGTCGAGTTTGCTTAACACCTCTTGAACTTCTTTGCCGAGGATTGCATCAAGTTCTGGGCCCTCCGACAAGTATTGGATTTCGATTTCAACCCAAGATGTGCGCCACGGAACGGTCGCGATGGTTTTGAGGAATGCACCGGCTTCATCGAGTTCTCTTCGTCGAAATCCCACAATTTCACCAAAGCTTGCCGGTGTTGTATACCCGGACTCTTCTGGTTGAGTGTTTGCCCAGTCGTACGGTTTGGTGTTGGAAATCGTGACTCTGGTCCGGCCGTGTCCTCGGGTGCACCACACCGATTTGTCGCTCAACTGATAGCTGTCAGGCAAGATGTCCGTCGGGATTTCTGGATAGGTCCGCAATTTGACGAGCGTCTTCAGAACGTCATCACTCATAAGTGAACAGACTTGTGCACCGCTCAAACGTAGTGGTGCAGAAGCGATCGAATCGAGTGCTGGCGTAGCAATCGGCGTTACGGTTTTCAATGCTGCGACAAGGTCTTCTGCAAAACGCAAAACCGAAGCGTTGTCAGTGATTTCGACATCTCGTACGCTCACGGTGAACCATAAATCTTTAACCGCCACGACGACGGAGGCGTATTGCTTTTCTGCACCTACATACAGTCGCGCTGGTTGCCCACCGACTACTTCGGCAGTCGTCGTCCCCGATTCATCGGTACCAACGACTTCCCAATATTTTGGGTCTGCTTTTCCGACCCCCCAAGACAGGAAACCTTCGCTGGCCCCGATGGCAATTCGTGCTTCACAGGTCGAACCGTATCCGGCCTGTGTCCAATCGAGGGAAGTGACAACGCCGTCGATGTTTAGCTGTTTTACAATCTTTACCGGATCGATGATCGGGCAGATTTCAGGTTTTGTGAGCGACAGTTTGCTTGATTCGCCGGGCTTGACTACCGATTCGGGACCTGCGAGCCACAGTTTGCTTGGGTCGTTTGAATAGACCCCTGTGCGAATTTCAGAGGTTGAATTGGCGCTGTTTCGCGGCAATGTCGATGATGGCAGGGTTGCTGATTGGCTGCTGCACGCTGCGAAGATAAGTGTGGCGGTGAATGCGAGGGGTAGTGCTTTTTGCCGAGGGTCCATAGGCAACTCTATATTTTTGGCCAGCCAAGACGCTACGCCCAGGGGTGGCCCTCAGGAAGAGCGGGAGGCTCGACTACACCCTTTTGTGCCGTGATGATTCCGTAATGCTGCGGCTCGCGGTAGCGACTCATTTGAAACAATGTGTGCTTAAACTTCGCACACATATCGAGGTCGGCCTCTGCAACAATGACTTCATCATCGGTAGTAAGTGCACGTGCTACTATCTGACCGCTAGGTGCGTAGATAGCCGACTGGCAGAGTGACTCAACCCCTTCTTCTGTTCCACCCTTTGCCACGCCAATAACCCAGGTGCCATTTTGGTATGCCCCTGATTGCATACACAGGTCATTGTGAAAACCTTGCAAACTATTTTGGGCTGGGTCTGGTGCGTAATGAATAGGCGTGTTGTAACCGATGCCAATAAGCTCAACCCCCTGTAACCCCATGACCCGATACGTCTCTGGCCATCGGCGATCGTTACACGTAGCCATGCCAACGATGCCCCCAAAGGCACGAGCAACGCCGAAACCAACGGGACCGGATTCAAAGTAGTAGCGCTCAAGGTGCTGGAACGGTCGCCAAGGTTCGTGCTGTTCATGGCCCGGAATGTGCACCTTGCGGTAGTGGGCTACGACACCACCATCACGCTCAACCATGATCGACGTGTTGTATCTGTGCTTATGACCTTCGGCATCGTAAGCCAACTCGGCATACCCAAGTTGAAAACCAACACCCAATCGTTTGGCTTCATCGAACAGAGGTTGCGTAACCGGCGATGGCATCGTGGCCTCGTACCAAGCATCAATCTCTGACTCGACCTCGGTATACCAGCGTGGAAAGAAAGTAGTCAGGGCTAATTCGGGGAACACTACTAATTGAGCACCGCGCGACGCTGCCGAGCGCAGCATGGTGAGCAGTCGTTCGACCACGTCAGAGCGAGAGTGTTCTCGTTGAACTGGCCCAAGTTGGGCGGCGGCGACGGTAAGTACTCTAGGCATACGGATTACGAGTGTAGGGCCTGGGTCGTCAGCCGACAATGTCGGTTTCACTGAGCGCCAACATAGTTTGCAATAAAATGTCGGTGCCCATAACAAGATCGGCCGGTTCGGTGAATTCGGCTGGGTTGTGGCTGATGCCCTTATGGCTCTGCGTGAAAATCATCGCGGTAGGGCACATGCGAGCAATCATTTGCGCATCGTGACCCGCTCCCGACGGTAAGCGCTTTACGGTGTTTCCGAGGGCTGTCGCAGTTTGTTCGACGAGGCCAATAACGCGTTCATCAAATTGCACCGGTTCAAAGCGAGCCAATTTGCGCGAAACAATCTCGACACCTTCGCTATCGGAAAGCTCCTGAAGAAACCTGGTCAGTCGGTTTTCTGATTCCTGTAATTTCGATTCGTCAGTGTTTCGAAGGTCAACCGTCATGATGGCTGTCGCAGCGACAACGTTTACGAGGTTCGGGTGCAATTTGATGTGGCCGACGGTTCCTACATGCGGGTGACCCATGAGTATCGCAAGCTCACGTACAAACGTGGCGACTCGGGCGGCAGCGTATCCGGCATCGTGACGCAACGACATTGGCGTTGTTCCGGCATGATTCGATTGGCCGGTGATGGTGAGCTCCTGCCACGAAATACCCTGCACGCTGGTTACGGCACCGATTCGAAAACCTTCGGCTTCAAGCACCGGGCCTTGCTCGATATGAAGCTCGACGAACGAGTGCGGGGCGGCCCCTGGGCACGGCCTTGAACCCAGGTAACCAATGCGCAGCAGTTCGTCGCCGACCCGGGTGCCGTCGATGCCGACTACGTCGTGAGCTTCTTCAGCGCTCATACCGCCGCAATACACGAGACTTCCCATCATGTCGGGGTTGTAGCGAGCACCTTCTTCGTTGGTGAAGAAAGCAACGGCGATCGGCCGGGTGGTCTCGGTGTTGGTTTCGATGAGGCGTTCAATGATTTCAAGACCCGCCAACACCCCAAGAATTCCGTCATAGAGACCACCAGTGCGAACGGTGTCGATATGACTGCCGGTCATCACTGGGTGCTCGACTGACCCATCTTTTGCGGGACGAACCGCGATCACGTTTCCGATTGTGTCGATGCTGTACGTCAGACCAAGGTCGCGAATCCATGCAACGACGACGTCGCGACCGTCGCGGTCTTCGTCGCTTAACGCTAGCCGGGCTGATCCTCGTTCACCGTTCGCACCAGTGATTGGACCAATTTCGGCAAGGTCATTGATACGTTGAAGCAGTCTCGGGCCGTTGATGCGAAGGTCGTTAAACATGTTGCAAAGAGACTACGTCGTTGGCCTGGTCAACTCGTTGCTCACTCGGCTACTTCGATACGACGGTCGGGGATGAACCACATCAATGCAACCAATACGAACAGACCTTGCGACACCCACGGTTCAACAAACGCAAAAGCGATCGCCGCTGAATACACCACGAGCGACATGATTCCTTTTCGGTCGTTTCCGATTGCTTTGGCCAGCGGAGAGTCTGAGCCTTCGACACGAATGATCGTCTTCGACAGAATGAAATACGCCAGTCCAGCAACGTTCAGAATAAAACCATACGCTGCGGTGGGCAACGCTTCACGGTGGTTTTCGCCCATCCAGATCGTTGCAAAAGGAACGAGTGAAAGCCAGAAGAGCAGGTGAAGGTTGGCCCATAGAATTGCGCCGGTTACCTTCTCAGTCACTTGGAACATGTGGTGATGGTTGTTCCAGTAAATACCGATGAAGACAAAGCTCAGCCAGTAGGCAAATAGTGTTGGCCCGAGAGGTTTGAGGGCCGCGAAGGTGTGGCCCTCAGGAACTTTTAGTTCCAACACCATGATTGTGATGAGGATGGCCAATACGCCATCGCTGAAAGCTTCAAGGCGTCCGGTGCTCATGGTTTTCTTGGTGGTTTCGATCATGCGTGCCATAGTTGCAGTTCACTGATGGTGATGCCGTCCGGCTGCCAAAGAAACTGGACTCGATCTGTACCCACATACATCGCGTTACTTCGAGCAGTAAACGTTGGTGGTACCGGCAAGTTGGCCATGGCTGACTCGAAGCTAAAGATTCCGGCGGCTACTTCCGGAACGGCTCGCAACATCAACACAGTCGCTGCACTCGTGAAGCTGTGTGGCCACCCACAAACTGACTAGGAACAGGCAAATAGGCAGTTGGTTGGGTCAGCTTCGAGATCAAACTGTTCGACATTCGCGAAACCGGCATCGTGCAACATTTTGGTTGCCAATTGCGTTCCCCACACGGTCCCCAGGCCAGGTCCACCACCGGCCAGCGATACCTCCATGCAGTGCATCACGCTGGTACCGTAGAGAATCAGATTGGCAGGGTCGGCGATGTTGTCTTCGAGGTTCGAACTGGCCTTGATGTCGAGCATGACGAACCGGCCGCCATCAACGCGCACGGCCTGCCGAATTGCAGTCAGTACCCCAACCGGATTCGCTTGATCATGAATCGCATCGAACGCAAAGACCACATCAAAGCCGGGATCAGTAGGGATAGCGGTGGCGTCGGCGACTTCAAACGTGACGTTCGTGAGACTCATTTCTTGGGTCTCGACTCGCGCTAATTCAATCGCGTCTGGTGCAAAGTCATACCCCACGAAGGTCGACGCCGGGAATGCTTTCGCCATGAGGTTCAAACAGTGCCCGGTGCCGCACCCAACATCGCACACCCTTGCACCGTTAGTAAGCGTCTCTACTAATCCGCTTACCTTGCGAAGATATACACGCACGAGAAGCGCGTCGTACCGGGCACGGCCCATTGAATCCATGGCACAGGTGAAATGAGGGCGGTACTTCTCATACGGAACACCGCCGCCGTGGGCGAACGCCTCAGAAACATCGCCAAGTCGGTCGGAAAGCCCGGTCAACATTCCTGAGAGGCCTCCGAGGTTTGTGTAACCGGTGCCAGTCAACCAAAAGCCGTGTTCGGGCGGAAGCGTAAAGGTTTTGGTGTCGGCGTCGTACTCGACAATTCCGCCTACCGCGATTGCCCCCAGCCATTCCTTGAGGTGACGCGGTGACAGGCCGGTAGCGGTGGCAAGTGACTCGACTGTTACGGGTGCTTCAACTAGCGCATCGAACAGTCGATGTCGATGCCCAAGGTTGATCATCATCGTAAGCACTGAACCCCGGTACGAGGCTTTGAGATGTTCGAGGAATGCCCCAGAGCGGGCTTGGTCGATCGTGAGTGAAGCCATGACTCGCATCCTTCCCGGTTCTGACCGTAATCGCCAACCGTACGCAAGCAGGTAGCTGCGACTACTTGAGTTGAAGCACCACGGCCCCGCTCGGGCCTTCGATATGAAGGCCATCGCGAAGAGAGACATCGGCCCCGGTGAGAAGGCTCGTCGTCGAATGACCTGCTTCGTATCCGGCGGCTAACAGCGATGCGTCGATTGCTTCGGTATCGACGGTGTCTGTTGATCGGGCAGCGTGAACAAGCGTAACGCCGTCATTGTGTTCACGGAGGAAGGTGAGGTGATCGTCACCGACGCAAACCCAACGAAACCCGCCACGTCGTAATGCAACGCTTTCTCGGCGAGCCGCAATGGCGTTTCGATGGTTGTTAAACGTCGACTGGTCGTGTGGTTGGTCCCATTGCAAGGGGCTCCGCGACAAATGACTATGCGTACCTACCATGGCGAATTCATCGCCTTGAAACACAGAAGGAATTCCGGGGAACGTCATCAGTAACGTGGTTCCAATGGAATGTAGTGATGCGTTGTCGCCCACGATCGATCTAAACCGAACCGAATCATGGCTGCCAAGAAGGTTGAGGTTTGCGGCCCGGCTTCGCCACGAAATACTGGCTGCGAATGCATCGAGCGATTGCTGAACTTCTCGCCCAGTCTGCGCCCTCATGCGTGGCGGTGCCTCAAGGTGGTCAAGTGGAAACCAGCTTCCCAACCATGAACAGATTGCGTTCGTGAAGCCCGCATAGTTCATCGTCGAATACCAACCATCGCCCACAAGGTCATTCGACGCGTCATGGCAGTGTTCAGCAATCAACAATGCCTCTGCACTCGTCTCGTGAAGTGTTCGGCGAAGTTGTCGACCAACTTGATGATTGAGGTCTTGCCCGCCGGAACGGCCCGTCATGTTGGCCACATCGATTCGCCAGCCGTCGAAATCGAACGGGTCACACAGGTAACGACGGACGACCGAATCTGGCGCGTCAAATAAGCGATCAGTCAGACCTTTCGAAGAGTGATCAAACTTTGGAAGTGATTCGACACCCAACCATGTTTCGTATTCATGAGGGTGATTCAAAAATGAGTAGAACTGAGCTTCTTCACTCGTTGCATCGGCCTGGGCGCGAGTAAACCAATCGTGGGTAACCCCACTGTGATTGGTGGTCAAATCACCAACGAAGCGGATGCCTCGAGCGTGCAGCGCAGCCACAAGCTGGGCTAGCGCAGCGTCACCTCCGAGTAACGGGTCAACGTGATCGAACGTTGTTGCGTCGTAACGATGATTTGAGCGGCCCGGAAAAAACGGTGTCGAATAGATGGCATTAACCCCAAGGGCCGTGAGGTGATCGAGACGCTCTTCAACCCCGCGAAAATCGCCACCATACAATTGCGTGAGTGTGCCGGGTGTCGATTCGATGACCGGGTCTTGCCACCCAGACGGAGTCGACCAGTCAGGGAATTGCTGCCAAGCCGGTGCGGTTGCTGAACGTGCAAAGCGATCAGGAAAGATTTGGTAAAAGATTGCGTCTGATGCCCAGTCGGGTGGTGGGCGATGGGCAACTAGGCGGTAGTCGCCCGCATCAGTTGGGTCGTAGCGCAGAGTACCCGATTGGGTCACCCATCGGTCTGGGTTGGTGAGTCGCCATCTGTAATGGGTAACGGGGTTCTGTATTCGAAGGCGCGCATACCACCAGGTTTCGATGTCGTCAGTGAAGTCAACTTGAGCTTGAACGAAAAGTGGTTCACCATCACCAACCGTTCGAATCCAAACAGCTGAACTCGCGCTGCTGTGGGGTATGCGCAAGCGAACGGTGACAACATCGCCGAGCGAGGGGTTCGGTTGATCGACGAAGAGTGCAGATCCGTCGTGGTGGGGAAGATGAAGCATGAGATGTTTAACCCTTTACGGCGCCTTGAGTAAGGCCATCGGTGAGATATCGCTGTAGCAAGAAGAAAAGGCTGACGACAGGTATGGAGGCGATCAGCGCACCCGCTGCGAACGGGCCAAATCGCGAGCTTCGACCCTGTACATAGTTGAACAAACCGACCGAAAGCGTGAAGCGTTTTGGGTTTCCCGTCAGCAGTACATTTGGCACGAGGTAGTCGTTGATACTCGCAATAAACGTGAGTAAAAACATGACAGCCAGAATTGGCTTGACGAGGGGAAGGATGATCGAAAAGAAGATCTGAGAGTGAGAAGCCCCGTCGACAACTGCTGCCTCGTCAAGTTCACGCGGAAGGGTGTCAAAGAATGCTTTCATGAGCCATGTGTTCACACCCATCGCACCGCCAAGGGTGACAAGTATGAGCCCCGCACTCGTGCCGAGACCAACCGCCGGGAATACCGAACCGAATGTTTGGACAATAAGAAATATTGCGACGATGGCCAGACCAGCTGGAAACATTTGAACTAACAAGATCACCATCAAACCGACCCGCCGACCGGAGAATCGCAAACGAGAGAATGCGAACGCAGCGAGTGCGCAGAGTCCAACGGTAAGTGTGGCCTGGGTCGTTGAAATAATCATCGAATTGCGGAACCACAGCCAAAACGGTTGCCCAGGGTTGTTGAATATCGTACGGAAATTCTCGAGTGACGGGTGCGTCGGAATTGGCTGTTGCGTTGATAGGCCAGCGGTGGGGTTAAACGCTGCGCTCACTGTCCATACGATCGGAAAGAGCGCAAAGATCAGGGCGCAGATGCCCACAAGATGGCGCCATCCGCGAGTCGCGAACCAAGTTCTCATCGAAGCTCCTCGAATTGCTTAGTTGACCTGAACGCAATGATCGATATGACGCCGACCATAAGAAAAATTAGGACTGTAAGTGCACTGGCATAGCCATAGTCTTGCCCTCTCCCGCCCCCGAATGCCACCTTGTAGGTGTAGCTCATCAGGATGTCGGTTTCGCCAGCAACGCTCGTTGACCCCGGTATTGGTGGCCCGCCGCCGGTTATAGCAAGAATCAATACTGCGTTGTTGAAATTGAACGCAAACGAGCTAATAAGCATTGGGGCGATACCGGTAAGCATGAGGGGCAGCGTGACGCGTCGAAAAGCTTGACGACCGTTTGCGCCGTCAACAGTTGCTGCTTCAACGAGATCTTTCGGGATCGTTTGAAGCTGACCACTGAAGAGCAAGAACTTGTAACCGAAACCAAGCCACATGTTGACGACGAGAATGCTTAGGCGCGCCAGCCAAGGCCCGTCGAGCCAGCCAATGCGGGTTCCGAGACTTCGATTGAGCGCCCCGTAGCCGGTGTTCAAAATACCCTGCGACCAAACGAGCATGGTCATGACTGATGGCATGGCATACGGAAGGATGAGTAGTGACCGATAAAATCGGCGCCCTCGCAACGCTGCGCCGTTGAGTACAACGGCGAGAAGAAGACCGAGGGAGGAATCAAGAAAAATGGTGATCAGCGCAAACGCATAGTTCCAAATAAATACCCGCACGAACGCATTGCGAAGGCCGGCATCGGTGAAGCTTCTTGTGAAGTTTCGAAAACCGATGGGTGCACGAAAGCCGGGGGTGATGACTGCGCCATCGGCTGCGGTGAATGTACCGTTCTTTGGTGAGTAAGTGGTTCCTGAGGTTTTGTCGACTATCGCATCGAGCGCCTTGTCGTAGGTGAACCTTTGAATTCCGACAGCTGCCGTGGTGAGTGATTCCGGTCGAATCTCAACGGTGCCTGTTTTGACGACGTAGTCAGTAACCTGAGCTTCGCCGTACTCGATGACTTCTTTGAGTTTCAGACGGCGGTAGTCGCCAACAGCGGTTACCTGGCCCGAATCGTCGAGGCGTGCCTCGTTCGGATTGAGTGGCGAGAAGGTGGTGCGGCTCGCCACGAATCGATTTCCCGCTTCATCTTCGAGCAGTAAACGAACGTCATTCGTCGGTGAGCGCAGAATAGCGAGCGCGTATCGTGGTGCGTCATCGGTAATCTCGCGTGACTGTGAAACTAGTCGTTCGATTGCCTGGTCTTTGTTTAAAATATTTCCGGTGCCGTAGTTGGTGAACGCTGTGTACATGGTGAAACCGACCGGATACACCTGGAACAACAAGAGAAAAACGGTTCCCGGGACAAGGTACTTGGTGGGTATACGTCGGCGTGATAAGTACACGTAGTTCAACGTCACCATCGCGAACAGAGTGATAGCCAGGCCGATCCACGAACGGTTGTTGGCGAGCCGAGGGATGGCGGTAAGCCCAATGGCGTTGATTGCGCCCAGAAAGAGCACTTTCACCATCAGGCCAAAGCTCATCGGTGTTGCGAACAACGAGGGTCGCTGTGCCGCGGCAGTGCGACCCCCGTTGCGTTGTGGGCCTTGACGTTTATGTGATGAAGGCTCCACGGGATTACTCAAATGTTGTATTCGGTAGGGACGGTTACTTTGAAGCGATCAGAGTACGGATTTTTGTTACCGCATCTTTGAAGGCTTGTTCAGGCTTTCCCTTTTTGGTGAAGATCAACTTGTAGCCGTCCTGCCATGCTGCCCACACCGAGCCCATAGCGGGAATAGCTGGCATCGGAACACCGTTCTGGCCCGACAGCCCGAACCCTTTGACGTCAGGATCGCTTTGTGCCAACTTGAACGACGCAATATTTGCAGGCGGACGTCCACCAACCTTGAACATAGCGGTTTGTGCTGATGTGCTGGTGAGTTCATCAAGAATGAACGTTTTGGCAAGGCCTTTTTGTTTCGAGAAGGAAGAAACCATAAAACCCTGCACGCCTACGAAAACTGCTGGTGTGACGCCGGCCAAGATCGGTGGAATTGGCTCTACGACATACGAGATTCCTTTAGCCTTGAATCCCTTTTCTTTGTCGTTCACAGCCCACGGCCCGGTGATAGCGAAAGGTGCCTCCCCATCGCCAAACGACTGAACCATCACGTCGTAGGTGATGCTCGGATCAAGCAACCCGCTGTCAACCCACTTACGGAATTGTACTGCTGCGGCAAGCCCACCCTTTGAGTCAATTCCGAGCTTGTTGGCGTCGTAACTTCCAGATGCATCGGCCTTGAACACGTAACCGCCCATACCGGTGAAGAGCGGGTAGTTATGGAACGGATCGGGGTCCGTGTTTTGAAGTGCAAGCGCAACCTTGGCCTTGCCAGACTTTTTGAGAGCCAAAGCAACCTTTTCGAGTTCAGCGAATGTCTTTGGAGCCTTCGGCACAAGTTTGGTGTTGCGGATGAGCGCTATGTTTTCGGTTGCATACGGAACCCCGTAGACCTTTCCGCCGTAGGTCATTGCCTTAACGCTCACGGTTGACATCAGCTTTGCTTTGGCACCAAGATCGATCGGTTCAACCAAGCCGTTGGTGGCCAAGTCGCCCAGCCAGTCATGGGCGGCAACGATAATGTCGGGGCCTTTTCCTGCAGGCCCTGCAACCTTAAGTTGATCACGAATCTGGTCAAATTTCACTTCCTGAACTGCAACCTTGATTCCGCTCTTAGCGGCGAAGGAATTGGCAATTGGGGTGATGACCCCAACCTTGGTTTCGTCGGCCCAGATGACAAGGTCTGCATCACCTCGGGTGGGAAGCGCGATCGTGGTAGTTGTAGCCGTGGCGTCTTGAGCGGTTGCTGACGTTGTTGAGCCAGTTATCAGTGCGACGAGCAGTACAGCTGCGCCGAATTTTCGATTCATAGGTCTTCTCCTTGCGGAAGTGTGATGGGGGGCTGATTGTATTGACTAGGTGCTAAAACCTGTTAGCATTGACCCAATGGGAGAACATAACAGGTCTTCACCAAAAGCACCAGCAAAATCGCGACCGACTATTGATGACGTTGCAAAATTGGCCGGCCTTTCGCGAACAACGGTCTCTTTCGTTGTAAACGGCCGAAAAGACATGCGGATTTCTGCTGAGGCAACCGAGCGGGTTCAGCGTGCAGTGAAAGAACTTGGCTATCGACCGAACGCAGTTGCGCTGGCGCTGCGTAACAGTGAGACCCGAATCATCGCCATGATTTCTGATTCGATTGCGACTAACGAATACGCGGGCCAGATGGTGAGAGGTGCGCTCGAATCGTGCCAACTGCATGAGCGACTTTTGGTAATTGCTGAAACGAATGCAAACCCCGTTCTCGAACGCGAAATCGTGAAGGGTTTGATCGACCGTCAAGTTGATGGTTTTATATACGCGACCGAACGTACACGTACGATCCAAATTCCAGATGTGCTTTCAGACGTCCCCTGTGTGTTGTTGAATTGTGTTGACGAATTGGGGGTGCTCAGTTCCTTTGTTCCCGATGACGGGCTGGCTGGTCGCCTTGCGGCAGAGTCTTTGCTGAACGCAGGACACCGATCAGATATCTACTTCGTCGGTATGGCGATGCCAGATCTTTTGGCGTCGTCTGAACGGATCGACGGTGTTACTGAGGCTCTTGCCGCCAGTGGAACTGCCCTTGCCGGGGTGGTTTCGTGTAGCTGGTGGCCTGAGGCCGCATTCGAAAGTGTGTCTGCGCTTCTCGCTCAGCGCAACGATGTCAAGGCTTTCATCTGCATCAATGACCAGGTGGCGCTTGGCGCATATCAGGCACTGGCCGAAGCTGGCTTGCGTATCCCCCAAGACGTTTCGCTGGTGTCTTTTGGCGATTCGTTGCTTGTGGCTTGGCTTCGTCCGTGCCTTACTTCGGTTTCTATTCCGCTTCGCGAGATTGGGGCCGCAGCAGTTAACCAACTCGTCCGGGTGGTTGCAAGTGAACAGCGCAGGGTAAGTTTGCAGCCCGATGTCGATTTGTCGGTCGTTACTCGCTTGCCAACGACCCTAAAAGAGCGGAATTCGATCTCACCTCCATGGCCTCGGTAGCCAAGAAATTCGAGGACAATAGGGAGGTGACAAGCGCTGATTTCCCTCCACCTCGAAAGGCCACTTCGGCGGTACAGGTCCAGGTATTCGGCGCTGACGGCCGGGCGCAAACAAAACCTGACAAGTTAGCCACCGAAGAACCACTTTCGATCAGAATCGGTGGTGGTACCCAGGCGGCGGCTGATGTCACCGTCACTATGCGCACGCCAGGCCACGATTTTGAGTTAGCAGTGGGGTTTGCTTGGGCCGAGGGAATAATCGTTGACTGTGGCGAAGTTCGCGAGGTCAAGTACTGCGAACTTCCTGAAGACGGAATCCAGCGGTATAACATCGTAACCGTACGTACGTTAAACCCCGTAAGTGTGACCCCTCGAGCGTTCACCACGAACTCGTCGTGTGGGGTTTGCGGAACTCAAAGTGTTGAAAATCTCGTCGAATGCTCGATGCCACTTGACCCCGCTTTTGGTATCAATGTAAGCGTGCAGACGATACTTGAAACTCCAATCCGACTTCGCAAACAGCAGAAGGTGTTTGCGGCGACCGGGGGTTTGCATGCGGCCGCACTGGTTACACGCGACGGAAGTATCGACGTTGTTCGTGAAGACGTTGGTCGCCATAATGCCGTCGATAAAGTCGTTGGCCGTTTGGTACTTGATCGGCGAATCCCAGCTTCTGACCACATGTTGTTTGTGTCGGGCCGAACATCATTCGAGATCGTTCAAAAAGCTGCAATGGCTGGGATCGGCCTTATTGCTGGCGTGAGTGCCCCAA
The DNA here is from genome assembly GCA_031430595.1 of Acidimicrobiia bacterium. GTDB lineage: Bacteria > Actinomycetota > Acidimicrobiia > Acidimicrobiales > JANYDT01 > JANNBN01. The sequence continues at coordinate 523,980 of JANPBU010000035.1, read as the reverse complement.
CAAGTCTTGCGGTCGAAACCGCCACGGCGTTGGGCATAACCCTCGTTGGGTTTGTGCGTGGCGATTCACTCAACGTATACAGCCACCCCAAGCGCATCACGGGGTAGCCGTACAACGGTAAGTCAGAGAGCTACTTGGTGACGGTAACTTGGCCCTGCATTCCGGGGTGCAAAGTGCACTTATATTTGTACACACCGGTCTTGTCGAAGGTGGTGCTCCAAACGGTTCCGCTTTTGCTGACGGTCTTTGATTTCCGTTTTGCGTCAAATTGAATGTTGTGGGCAACGCCCTCATTCCATTTGAAATCCACTCGCTGGTTGAGCTTGACGGTGAGCTTTGCGGGTGAGAATTTGAGGGCCTTGAGGCCAACGACTGCGGGCTTGGTGCTACCGCCCAACGACTGGGCTTGAGCAACCGATGCAGCACCACACGCTGTCAATAAAACAAGGCCTGCAACCAAAACACTTTTACCGGGGGACCGACGTCGACGTTTTGCGACGCTTTCTACATTCGTTTCCATGACTCTATTTTTAGTACCAGCACCCGCCTATACGAAACGGCCCGTCGCTGGAACAGGCCGTTTTCATGGGTTATTCGGGTAAAGGTGACCGAAGTCTCGGCCTTGCTCGGTGACCTGGAGGCTTAGGCCAGAACCTGCCACACAATAAGCAACACCAACGAAACAGGCACGCCGATATGCGCAATGTTGCGATGCTGCGCTAATGGCTTTGTAAGTGGGCCTTCCATTCCACCGATGTATCCGAGCGCACTCAACTCAAGAACAGCGATAACAAGGAGAACAAGAATCCAAACGATCACACGGGCACCGTCGTCGCCGCCACCGAAATAGTTCTGGGCTCCGGTCATAAACATCAGCATCGGAATCGAGAAGATTGCATTGGTGCGACTAGCAAGCAAGGCCTTGCGGCCGGCAGCGCCAACGGCTGGGTCGGCGGGCTTTCCTTCGAGTAGGCCACGGGCGTTAGCGATTACTTTTTGCTGGTTAGGCCAGATGATTAACCACACGTTGGCCAGCATGACCAAACCAAACAAAGCACCCATATAAATCGAGTGGCCGTAGTTGCCGCTAAACGAATACAGCCCATTCGAACCTGAATACAGGCCAATCATCAAAATGCCGGTAACGGCAGTAGCTGCGGCAGCCCATCGGAAATACCAAAGTGCCTGGGGAACAAGCTTGTCGATTGCCCCGTTGCGATGAGCAGCTTCCATTTTCGGGAACGACGGTACCTGTACAAAGTTGAAGTAGTACAACAGGCCAATCCAAGCAACGCCGAAGACGACGTGCCACCATCGAAGAATCCAGTGGATTCCGGCTTTTGAAAAGAGATCTGCGGCTGCGAGAAGCATGGTGGTAGTACCTCGGTGTGGTGGGCGATTCTTGGTTTGGAACGTAGCACCTTAGAGGAGCCATCACCTGATTGTCAGCCCAGAAGGCTCACAAAGTTGCCAATATCGTCTCAACGTCACCGAGGGTGGTTCGGGGATTCACAAAGCAAAACCGCAGAACCGGCTCGCCTGCCCATGAACTAGCAACGACGAAGGCGGTTCCGGCAGCCAACAAATCGTCTGACCACGAGTCGTATTGGGCACCAGACCAACCGGTTCGACGGAACATCACAACCGAAAGTTCCGGTTCCATCACGAGTTCCAGGCTGGGGTGTGCATCGATCAGGCGCGCTGTCTCGGTCGCAAGCATCAGCGACGCTTCAATGGCATCGGTGTAAGCGCTGGTTCCGTGGGTTGCCAACGAAAACCAAAACGGCAGCCCTCGAGCCCGCCGAGTGAGATGGATTGCGTAGTCAGACGGATTCCATTCATCATCATCCTGCAAAACGTCAAGATAAGAAGCGTGCTGAGTATGGGCCGCTTTTCCAAGCGTTGGGTTGCGGTAGAGCAAAGCGCACGAATCAAACGGGGCGAACAACCACTTGTGTGGGTCAACAATAAACGAGTCAGCATGTTCGATACCGTCGAAAAGTTGGCGAGCGCTTGGGACAGCGAGGGCCGCCCCGCCATAAGCCCCATCGACATGAAACCAGAGTGATTCCTGTCGGCAGATTTCGGATATCCCGGCCAAATCATCGACAACACCAACATTTGTGGTGCCTCCGGTGGCCGCTACTGCAAACACAATTCCTTTTGGGGCTGCAGGAACATCGGATGCAAATCCGGTCGGACGGTCGACGTCACCGACGGCTATTCCTTCAGACCTGGCGATGTCGAGCGCTTCGCGAAGGGCCGCACCCGTCATACGGCCACGATGATCGGCGCGCACATTAAGAATGTCGATGCCCATCACCCGTGCAGCTGATCGAACGCTGGAATGCACGTCGGCTGTTGCTGCAAGGTACCAACGCGCATGACGAATACCCCACTTTGTGGCTGCGGTTTCCCTGGCAGCCACAAGCGCCCCAAGGTTTCCGAGCGTGCCGCCACTTACGAATACGCCGCCAGCAGTGGCAGGCAGGCCCACGAGGTCGGCGATCCAACGTAACGCCTGGTTCTCGGCCCAAACTGCGCCAGAGCCTTCCATCCACGAGCCGCCGTAAATCGAGGAAGCAGCCAACACCAGGTCGAATACAACCGAGGCCTCAGTTGGGGCTGTTGGAACGAACGAGAGAGCCCTCGGATGATCTTGACTGATCGACGCAGGGGCCAGGTGTTCACAGAACAGTCGCAACGCGTTCATTCCACCCAGACCATCAGGCGTTACGGTCGGGCCGTACCCGTCGAGATCTGCTTCAGTTCGAGGGCCGTCGAGCGGTGGGGGGTCAAGCCGGATTCGGTCAAGCGCGTAGTGAATAGCGGCTTGGGCGAGGCTTTCCATGCTGGGGTCAAATCGGTGCATCCGGGCACCGTCAATGGGAAAGGCGTCGGCATCGAAACCTTCTGGACGGCTGTCATGACCGTCATGACGTCGCTCACCATGGCGGCGATTGGGGGCTTCTGCTGGTTCGGATGGCGGGGATGTAGGTGTCATTGGTGTCTGTACTCGGGATGGCGTTTTTCGATGAACGAAGCGATACCTTCTTGCCCATCGTAGGTGGCGGCATTGGAGGCCATCACCTCAATGGCATATGCGTACGCTTTGGGTTGATCAAGATCGACCTGCGCGTAATACGCCGCCTTTCCCATGGCTTTTGCGAAGGCTGATCCACGAGTTACCCTGCGCATCAGGTCGCTCACCGCCTCACCAAGCTGATCGGGTGCAACTGCATGATTGATCAGACCCCAGTTAACAGCGGTTGCCGCATCGATTGGGTCGCCAGTCATTGCAAGCTCTAATGCACGCTTACGACCTATGTTTCTCGCAACGGCGACCAGAGGAGTCGTGCAGAACAATCCACCCTTCCCACCGGGTAGGGCGAACCCTGCGGTATCGGCAGCAATTGCGAGATCACACGTTGCAACGAGCTGACAGCCAGCCGCCGTGGCGAGTGCATGTACTTTGGCAATGACCGGTTGCGGAATCTCTTGTACGAGCATCATCAGTTCGGTACAGGTTTTGAGTAACGACCGAAGTTGGCCAAGGTCTTTGCCAGCCATATCGGCAAAGTCGTGACCGGCAGAAAACACCGGCCCATTGGCGGCCAAGATCACCCCCCGAGCATCTGAATCGCCTGCATGTCGGAATGCCACGATAAGGGCCTGCATGTGCGCAAGAGAAAGGGCATTTCTGCGGCCTGGCAGGTTCATCGTGATCGTTACAACTTCACCATCACGCTGGCTGAGTACAGGTGGTTCACTCGACATCTACGAAGGGTAGCCCGGTTGCGTGCCTGATTGGCAGTGAATGGTGACTCATGGGTTCACCGCGCGTTCAGACGTCAAGTGCGTTGGCTCGATTGTCGATGCCTCTCCCATGTCCCCGGTCTCGTTTCTCGCATCGTCACCCCCAGCTGTGGAAGCCATTGGCCTGCAAAAACGGTTTGGAGAGAAAGTTGCCGTCGCCCGTGTCGATCTTCGGGTAGAACGCGGTTCGTTTTTTGGTCTCGTTGGCCCGAACGGAGCAGGCAAGACAACCTCGATTCGAATGATTACCTGCCTGCTTCGTCCCGATGCCGGAACCGCAACGGTTGATGGCCTTGACGTGTGGTCAGACCCGCAGGAAGCGAAACATCGATTCGGTGTTCTGCCTGACGATTTGAGGCTCTTCGAACGCCTTACCGGGCTCGAGCTTTTAACTTATATTGGCTTACTACGACGGCTCGACCCCCCGGTGGCTCGTGCTCGAGCCAATGAGCTCCTTGAAGTGCTTGGTCTGGTTCGTGCCCAACATGAACTGGTGACTGATTACAGCCAGGGTATGCGGAAAAAGATTGCACTTGGTGCTGCGCTTCTTCATGTTCCGCCCGTCCTGTTCTTGGATGAACCGTTCGAGTCGGTTGACCCCGTGTCGTCACGAACAATCCAAGACGTTCTCGCCCATTACCGGAACAGTGGCGGCACCGTGATCTTTTCGTCTCACGTGATGGAAACTGTTCAACGCCTCTGTGATCATGTTGCAATTGTTCACGACGGAATGGTCGTGGCGGCCGGCTCAACGTCGGATGTTTGTGGCGGACGAACCCTTGAACAGGCGTTCATCGACGCGGTTGGCGCCACCCGATCTGATGCCACCAACCTTGACTGGTTGACGCCGGTGGTTCCGAACGGCACGCTCGTTTCATGACCGACTTTCCGGTAGGTGGTCGGGCCAAATCAGCCTCTGACAATCGTGAGTTTGGTGGCGATCAACGGCGATCGATGACCTACTACTTCGTCGCGATCAAGCTCAGAATTTTGAAGAACGCGTTTTCGGGTGATCGTCGGCTGAGATTTGGTATGGCCGTCATGATTTTGGCTTCAGCTGCGGGTGCGATTTTCGCATGGGTGCGCATGTGGCAGCAGCGAAAATACGGCGGTGTTGACGCCGCGAACGCGACCGTTCTTTTCTTCTCGATCATGTTCGGGGCCTGGGTATTCGGGCCGATTATGACCGGTGGTGTTGATGACACCCTCGACCCAACAAAGGTGGCCTTGCTTCCGTTGAAACGTGACGAACTTCGGCGTGGTTTCGTTGCAGCCTCACTAACCGGTTACGTGCCGTTAGCTACCGCCATTGGGCTGACGGGGGCGATTGCGTCGTTCGGCTCGTCACCAACAGCAGTGGTGTTGGTGACGATGGCTGTCATCGTGCAGTTGTTGCTGTCGCTGACGGCGGCGCGATCACTTGCGGTTGTGCTTGCGCTTACCTCGCGCTCACGCCGTGGACGCGACGTTGCGGTGATGTTCGCTTCGATTGTTGGGGCATCAATTTGGCTGGGGGCCCAATCGATCAAACTGCTCAGCGACGAAAACTACTTCAAGGCAATCAACGTGCTTCGCTGGCTTCCAGCGGGTGCTCTCGGCCAGGCCGTGGTCGATGCACGCGAAGGTCAATTCGGTCAAAGCGCGTTAAGAATTCTTGCCGGTGCTGGCTTGGCTGTGGTGCTGTTGCAGATTTGGCTTCGGGGGCTTGATCGGCTACTTGTGCTTTCAGAAACGGTTCGTATCGAGCGCAAAAAGAACAGCAACAGGTACCCGGTTCTCGGTCGAGCTGTTGGTGCTCTTGGTGGGCGACCCTGGGGTGCAGTCATGATGAAAGAAATTCGCTACATCAGCCGATCACCGAGTCGCAGAAGCGCGTTTATGGTTGGCACCATCATTGGCGCACCGTTTGCTTTCGTACAGGTGATTAGTACCGGCCAAGCCGGAAGTTCGTCGTTGTGGTTTGCACCGGCCGCACTACTTTTCGGCCTTGGTGCTTCGAACAATCTGTTGGGCGCCGATGCTGCATCGCTCTGGATCGAATGTTCATCTGGCCTTTCAATGCGAACCCTATTGACGGGGAAGAGCCTGGCCGCTGTGCCGTACTTGATGACACCGGTACTCGTTTCAACGTTGGCACTTGGTGTGGTGTCGAGGGCATGGGGAGCAATGTTCATTATGTTCACGCTGACGCTCCTGTGCTGGGGCATCCCGCTCGGCGTGGGATGCATGATTTCGGTTCTTGCCCCATTCGGGCAACCCGATCAAGCCAACCCGTATGCGAATCGACGTCCTACCGCAGGTGAAGGTTGTCTGATTGGTTTCCTCGGGCTGGCTGGTTTGGTTGTCATCACCGTTCTGGCTTTGCCGGTTGCTGGAATGGTTGGGGCGGCACGACTCTGGGGCACAACCGGTTCTATCGCTGCGGCCCTTCTGGGTTCGGCGTTGTGGTCCATGCTGATTTGGCAGACGGGGCTACGTTGGGCGGCGCGGTACGCTCAAAAGCGAGAAGCAGACCTGCTTGCAGATATGGGTGCCCGCCGACGATAATTCGTGAGCAACCCTGTTTTGGGAACGCCACTTTCTTATGGAGCTTGTTACCTACCCAACCCTCAAACAAGAGCAGTCTTCATGGGATGCAATGGTGGAAGTGACCACCGGAATTGATCACTGGTCAACCGGTTCTGACTGGGCATTCTCGACCCACGAGACGTGGGGTGCTGGGCCCGAGGTGATCTTGAATGATTCGGCTCTCGGCTGGGCTGGGTTTGGTCGGCTGTCGTCTGACGGTGCTGATTGTCTCATCGGGCTAGACCCCGTGTGGGCGTACGCATGCCCGTTCGTTGGGCCTGACGCCAAGGCCCTAGTGAAACAGGCAGCCGACGATTTGGCCCTAATCCCGGGCTGGGATGTGTTGTTCATTACCGGCCTTGTCCCAGCTAGCCCCATGTTTGACGCCGTTGTTGGGGGCTTTGGTCGGCGCCACCAGTTGTTTCGCGGGCCCGATGCAATCCGTTGTGTGATCGATCTTTCTCACGGAATTGATCCGTGGTGGAAAGCTAAGTCGGAAAAGTTTCGACGCAATATTCGCCGGACCCGACGCGAGGCTGAGGGTCAGATACAGATCGAAATTTGTGATGACCTGTACGCGCCGCTGCTGATTGAGCGGCTGTTGGCGATTGAAACCAGAAGCTGGAAAGGCTTAGAAGGGTCAGGGATTGTTGAGCCGTCATCGACTGAGGGTTATCGGCGAATTGTCGACCGCCTTACGCCGGGCAGGGTGCGTGCTGCCGTTGCTGTTTGCGACGGCATAGATGTTGGTTACATCTTGGGCGGAATCCGAGATTCGACGTATCGAGGTTTGCAACTCTCGTACGTTGAGCAGTATGCGCACCTATCGATTGGTCACCTTTTGCAGGATCACGAGATCACCCGAATCGCTGCACAGGGCCTCACAAAGTACGACCTCGGAATGGAAATGGAATACAAGGCCCGTTGGACTTCAACCACCGAGTCAACGGCCACGGTCGTAGTCCGCCGCTGAGCCTCAAGACGTGGCGCGTTAACTATGTATTTAGGGTCGGAAGTCTTGACTCCCAGCGCCGCTTTGTTGTTGCTGCCAAGCAACCGTGACGAAATTCAAACGATCGGTCGGGTCGTTGGCGCATCGTTGGTCGACGGTTGCGCGTGCCTGCCGCCTCTCGCTTGCACAAGTCGATTGAACACGGTACCCATGACAAAAACTAGCGGACGTCGATAAGGTCAACCACGAAGATGAGAGTTTCGTTCGGTTTGATGGCACCGCCTGCGCCTCTGGCCCCGTAACCCATATGAGGCGGGATGATGAGTTCGCGGCGGCCACCCACCTTCATACCTTGCACCCCGTGGTCCCAACCCTGAATCACGTGACCTGCGCCGAGCGGAAAGTCGAAGGTTTCGCGTCGGTTCCATGACGAGTCAAATTCCGCACCGGTTGACCAAGAAACCCCAACGTAATGAACGATGACCGTTGATCCCTTTGTTGCTTCGACGCCCGTGCCCTCGATGAGGTCGTTCGTGACTAATTCGATTGGTGCTTCACCGGCTGGTACGACTACCTCAGGTTTTGTTGACTTTGACATTGGTTCTGATGACATTCCCACAGGTTACGTTGACTGCGATGACCGAGTTGGTGCTCAGTTGTGACATATTGCGTGCGTGAGTGAGGCACTTGGGGTATTCAGCGAAGTAACCCGGGCCTGGTTTGAGCGTTCGTTTACGGCACCAACGTCGGCTCAAACTCAAGGCTGGGCTGCTATCGCTAAAGGTGCCCACACGCTGATTCTTGCCCCAACCGGTTCAGGAAAGACCTTGGCTGCGTTTCTTTTCGCCCTCGATCGACTCAGCGTCGAAGTGCCGACTCTTCCTGTTGCACCGCCCCAGGTAGTGGCCAAGGTAAAGGGCGGCAAGAAGAAAAATGCTTCAGCCGACGGTGGAGTTCGAGTGTTGTACATCTCACCGCTGAAGGCCCTCATTTACGACGTGGAACGCAACCTTCGGGCACCTCTAAACGGGCTGGCTCGCGAAGCTGCGCGCCAGGGCCGCCCAGTTCCGTCAGTAACTGTGGCCACCCGAACTGGCGATACCTCGAACGACGAACGACGCAAAATCGCCATCCGCCCTCCCGACATTTTGGTGACTACACCAGAGTCTTTATACCTCATGCTCACGAGTGAAGCCCGCAGTGTGCTGAGCGGTGTTGAGTATGTCATCGTTGACGAGATTCACGCGTTGGCCGGTACCAAGCGCGGTGCCCATATGGCGCTTTCGTTGGAACGACTTGAGCAACTCATCGCAAAGAAAGGTCGTATCTCACCGCAACGAATTGGGCTGTCGGCCACCCAGCGACCCCTTGAAGAAGTCGCCAAATTTTTGGGTGGCCGGGCGTTTGATGTGCAAAGCGGCCGATGGAATCCTCGCCCCGTAACGGTCGTCGATACTGGCGTTCGTAAAGTGCTGGAACTCGAAATCGTTGTTCCGGTTGAAGATATGGCTGAGTTGGGCAAGCCGGAACTTGGAGAAGATGGTCAACCGTTGATGTCAGGTGCCGCTGCCGGTGACCCTGAGAAACGAAGTTCAATCTGGCCTGCTGTTTATCCGAAACTTTTGGAACTTATACGTTCACATAACAGTACGCTTATCTTTGTTAACTCACGGCGGTTAGCCGAGCGTCTTGCAGCCAAACTCAACGAACTGGCTGAGGAAGAATTGGTTCGTGCTCATCACGGTTCGATTGCGCGTGAGCAACGGTTTGAAATTGAAGAGGCGTTAAAGGCGGGTCGCCTGCCAGCGTTGGTGGCCACATCGTCGCTAGAGCTAGGCATTGATATGGGCGCGATTGACTTAGTGATTCAGGTTGAATCTCCGTCTTCTGTGGCGAGTGGTTTGCAGCGAATTGGTCGAGCCGGGCACCAGGTTGGCGAACCAAGTAAGGGCCGAATTTTCCCAAAGTATCGAACCGACCTTGTGTCGTCAGCGGTCGTTGCGAATCGTATGTTCGCAGGTACTGTCGAAGAAACGTGGGTGCCGCGCAACCCGATTGACGTACTGTGCCAACAGATAGTTGCTCAGGTAGCAACTGGCGACGAAGGTGCAAGCGTGGCCGATATTGCCGCAATGGCTCGTGGTGCGTATCCGTTTGCGGATTTAAGCGACGACGTGCTTGACAATGTGCTTGACCTGTTAGCCGGTCGATACCCGAGTGATGAGTTCTCTGACCTTCGACCCCGAGTCACCTGGGATCGGCTGGCCGGAACCCTTACCCCTCGCCCGGGTGCACGATTGCTGGCGATCACCAGCGGTGGAACCATCCCTGATCGTGGGCTGTACACGGTAACGACCCCCGATGGTGGGCGGGTTGGCGAACTCGATGAAGAGATGGTGTTCGAAAGCCGTGTGGGTGAAACGTTTCTGCTCGGTGCAACAACGTGGCGAATAGAAGACATCACGCCTGATCGAGTGATTGTGACCCCAGCACCCGGCGTTCCGGGAAAGATGCCGTTCTGGCACGGCGATAAGTTGGGTCGACCGTATGAGCTTGGCAAGGCGATGGGTGAGTTTGTACGCGTACTGAGTAATGGCGAGATCGACGACGCCATGCTTGGCTCCGACTACGCACTTGACCTACTGGCCAAACAAAACCTTCGTAAGTACATCCAAGATGAAAAAGAGGCAACAGGTGGTGTACTGCCTACCGACCGGCAACTTGTGGTTCAACGTTTTCGAGATGAACTCGGCGACTGGCAACTGTGTTTACTTTCCCCATTTGGCGCTCAGGTTCATGCGCCGTGGGCGATGGCAATCGAGCACCGGGTTCGCGAGAAACTCGGTATGGAAGTTCGGGCCATTTGGAGTGACGACGGCATCATGGTTCGCCTGCCAGAAGCCGACGAGGCACCACCAACCGAATACGTATTGATCGACCCCGATGAGCTCAACGAACTGTTGATGGCTGAAGTAGGTAACTCGGCGTTGTTCGCCGCACGGTTCCGCGAGAACGCTGCGCGGGCCTTGTTGTTGCCACGTCGACGCCCGGGTAGCCGGTCACCGTTATGGAAGCAACGGCAACGAAGTGCCGATTTGCTGAAAGTCGCGAGCCGTTACGGTACCTTTCCGCTCATTCTTGAGACCTACCGTGAGTGTTTAGCCGATGCGTTTGATGTGAGCAGTCTGACCGAAGTGCTGCAAGGTATTCGTTCGCGCAAAATCAGGGTTGTAAGTCTCGATATGGCTAACCCGTCGCCGTTCGCGTCGAGCCTGGCGTTCGGATACATCGCGAACTTTATGTACGACGGTGACGCACCGTTGGCCGAACGTCGAGCCGCCGCGTTGGCACTTGATCGAGACCTCTTGAACGAACTGCTTGGCTCCGAGGAAATGCGCGAGCTGCTCGATGCGCGAGCGATTGCTTCGGTTGAGGCAGAACTGCAAGCAGTTGATCCCCGACGTCACGCACGAACTGTGGATGCCGTTCATGATTTACTTCGTCGGATAGGTGATCTCAGCCTTGACGAACTCGCGCTTCGTGTTGATGGTGAATCCGATGTGGCGGCATCGTTTATGGCTACGTTGGTGAAGGAACGACGTTGCGTTGTTGTTCGCGTTGGCGGCGAAGACCGCTACATCGCAGCTGAAGACGCTGCTCGTTATCGAGACGCGCTCGGTGTAGTTATCCCTCAGGGGCTTCCTGCCGCGTTCCTTGAATGGGACGGTGGTGACCCCGCCGATCTTTCAGACCCGAACGGGGCACTCGGTACGCTCGTTGGAAGGTACGCGCGTACACATACCCCCTTTACGACACTAGATGTGTGCGAACGTTTCTCGCTCGGTGAGGATTTGGTGCAGCGCTGCCTGCTGCGTCGCGGTGACAACGGATCACTTCTTCAGGGCGAATTTCGACCTGAAGGGTTCGGGGTTGAATGGTGCGACGCAGAAGTGCTGCGACTTCTGAGGCAGCGGTCACTCGCAGTCATTCGCAAAGAAATCGAACCGACCTCAACCGAGGCGCTCGCCCGCTTTCTGCCTGATTGGCACGGTGTGGGAAGCGCGGCAACCGGTGTGGGCGTTGATCGACTATACGAAGTTATTGGGCAGCTACAAGGGGTCGCGATCCCGGTGAGTGTGCTGGAACGCGACGTATTCCCTGCGCGCTTACCTCGGTACTCACCCCGGTGGCTCGACGAATTGCTCGGTGCTGGTGAAGTTGTGTGGGTAGGTGCGGGGCCACTCGGACGTGACGACGGAAAAGTGATGCTGTTTCTGCGTGATCAGGCTGCGATGCTCATCGCTCCGCCGGTTGCAGATCATCCCGATCGACCACAAGAGGCCGAGCACGAGCGCCTACGCGCCGCACTGGCCCAACGTGGCGCATGTTTCTTTCGTGAGTTGCAGGCTATGAATGACTCTGCAACGCTCGATGCCATTTGGGACCTCGTGTGGGCCGGTGAAGTAACCAACGATTCGTTTGCGGCAGTTCGCGCACTGGCTGCCGGGAAACGTTCCCCATCACGTTCTGGAGGGGCCGGTTCAGTTCGACGTGGTCGTCCGAGGCTTGCCAGCCTGACGGTGCTCGGGCCACCAAAAGGCCAGGGGCGATGGTCGCTGCTGACCCGTGAACTTGGGGTTGGTGAGTGTGCCCCCGTCATCGAGACGAAGGCCGCGATTCGGTCTAACGCCCGCCTGGTCGGAACCGGCCGAGTTCATGCGTTGGCGGTCTCGTTACTTGAACGCCATGGAGTGCTGACCAGAGAAGCGATTAGGGGTGAAGGGGTCTCTGGCGGGTTCTCCGGTATCTACCCGGTGATGAAGGCCATGGAGGAAGCTGGCACCGTCCGACGCGGCTACTTCGTTACCGGGATGGGTGGGGCTCAGTTCGCGGTGCCAGGTGCGGTCGATCGTCTTCGTGCGTTTCGTGAACCGGGCGGTGTGCCGGAGGTAGTCGTATTAGCTGCGACCGACCCTGCCAACGCATACGGCATTGCGATCCCGTGGCCGGTTAAGGGGCCTCAACGTGCAGCAGGGGCCTACGTGGTGCTCGTCGACGGGCTTCCGTCTGTGTACATAGAAAAAGGTGGGCGAAGCCTTGTCGCGCTGCGTGAGTTTGACGGGTCATGGGAAGAGCCTGTCATAGGTGCACTAACGAAATTAGTTGGCTCGGAAGAAGACCGGTCTGCTCGCTTCCGTAAGCTTGTTCTTGAAACATTCCCTGAGGAACTTAAACCTGTTCTGCTTGCGGCAGGGTTTGTGCCAACGCCGAAAGGGCTGGCACGTTATGCCTGAGGGTACAAAACGAGATGCCTGAAGGCGACACTATTTTTCGAACCGCGGCGAGCATCAGAAAATGGATGGGTGGGCGCGTCGTTACGTCGGCACAGTCTGTGCTTCCTCAGTTGTGTATTGACCGTTTGACCGGGCGAACCTTCGATGCCGTCGATGCCGTTGGAAAGCATCTGTTGATGACGTTTGACGGTTCACCTCGTTTGATTCTTCGAACCCACATGCGAATGACAGGAAGTTGGCATGTGTATTCAGCGGCTGACACGTGGCGGCGCCCACGGCGTCAAGCGCGTCTGATCATTGAGGCCGGTGACCGTTTGGCGGTGTGCTTTAACGCACCAATTATTGACCTACTGACGGAAGCTCACGATGCGATTGGCCACCTCGGGCCCGATATCTTGGCCGATCCTTTTGAGGTTGCTCGGGCGGTACAACGGGCACGTTCACGAGGCGATAAGGGCTTGAGGGCGCTCGGTGAAGTGCTACTTGATCAGCGAATCGTTGCTGGGATCGGGAATATTTATCGGTGCGAGTCACTCTTTGTGCAGGGGCTTTCACCTTGGACACCTGTTGGGGCAATTGATGATTTGACTCTGACAAACCTGTTGTTGGCCGCGGAACAGTTGATGAAAGCAAATCTCGGCACGCCGGTAGCTCGAACCTTTGGGGTCGATCCCCATGGCCCGACCGGCGGTTTAGGAGTGACGTGGGTCTACCGCCGAGCGGGTAAGCCTTGCGTGACCTGCGCAACGTTGATTGCGAACAAGGCCCAGGGTGATCAGGCCCGCATGGCCTACTGGTGCCCAACGTGTCAGCCAGTACGATCGTTACCATGACGAGTTTCACGCTGGCCAACCTTGAACAAAGCGAAGCAGATATCGCTGCGGTAGAACAGGCTGTTGCGGCCCTCGAAGCCGGCACCTATGCCATATGCGTGGTGTGCGGAGACGACATTGCGAATCTGGTGACCGTTGACCCCCTCGTTTCGCAGTGCGTCGAACACCGGTAGGTTTTGCTCATCGACGCCAGGCCGCTCGGTAGAAAAGTATCCACCCGAGGGGCTTTGATGACGGTTCGATTAAAACAGGCCAACCTGTCCGAAGTCGGGTAGTTCATCAATCGGGCCATCTTCATCTGTTGCGGTATCGCCGTCGTTCTCCGCAAGACCCATTCCCATGAGAAACCCAATCGCTCGTTCGGTTTTTGGGTACCTTCGACATACTTCCCAAAATTGGGGTGAGTGGTCGGCGTGAACCAGATGAGCCAATTCGTGAACAAGTACGTAGTCGACGACCCAGCTTGGCGCTTTGTTGAGTTTTCCGTTGACTCTGATGGCACCGGTGGTTGGGGTACATGAACCCCAACGCGATTTCAGTTCGCCGGTCCACCGAACCGACGCTGGTTTTGGTAGTCGGTACAAACTGCAGAGTTCGGCCGTTCGGGCCACTAAGTCTTCGTCGGTGTTTCGATTCGACCGTTTGTAACGAGCCGACATGGTTTCGACCCATTCGCGTTCTTGCGCTTTGGTTAGCCACGCTGGAATGGTTACTTCCAAAATACCGTCAACATAACGCGCGCTTATAGTTTTCTTACGTTTTGATGAACGAATCACCTGAACGTCGGTCGACACCATCTCTGTCGTTCGAGTTGCAGGCCGTGTTGTGTTGCGCCGCCTATAGGACGATGCCACTAGTACCGCCTTCTTCTTCTCGTCGCTCAGCCAAACGAACCACTTCCCCTGGAACAATTTCATCACCTACGAGTGAGTACCAGCGCCCATCGAGATTGTGAACGTTGCGTTCAGAGGCGCGTGTTAACCGGTCGAGCGTTCGCATCACGCCGCCATGGCTAACAACAACGGCAACCGGTATCAACTGTGCACTTATAGAAGTAAGCGTTGACCTGAGGCCGTCCATCACCCGGGCAGCCATGGCAGATTCCTTTTCCCCGCCCGGTACCTCAGCTTCGCCTCGCCGCCATTGATTTAGTCGCCCGGGCCATTGAGCTTCGATTTCGTCGGTAACTAAGCCGGACCATTGACCGATATCGCGTTCGGCGAATCGGTCGTCGATGAGCAGGTCGGACTCGGTCATTACTAACGAACCCTGCAAGATTTCAGCCGTACGTTGTGCTCGAATCAAGTTCGAAGAAATCACTTGATGAATCCGCACACCGGTCAAACGTTCGGCGGCGTCTTTCGCCTGTTCGATGCCATCGGGATGAAGGTCGATGTCGGCACGACCCTGCCAGCGGTGCTCAGCATTCCAGAACGTCAGACCGTGTCGAATAACCAAAACGCATGGTTGTTGGGGAAGAACAAGCATTACCAAGTGAACCATGGAGTGGTGGGCGGTGGCGACACGGTTTGGCGCTACTGTCGAATGCGTGGCTACGTTGCTGATGTTCGCAGGTGCTCGCGAGGCTGCTGGAACCAAACGTGTCGAAATCGAGGCGGCTTCAGTAGGTGAAGTCCTCGACGAAGCGGTTGCTCGCTTTGGTGACCATTTTGCGAAGGTACTTAGTCATTCGAAAGTGTGGCTTGACGGTGAGCCCACCGATCGATCGATGTCGGTTACCTCTCAGTCAGAGGTTGCAATTCTGCCTCCGGTAAGCGGGGGCTGAGTGGGGGCTAAGCGGCCGGCTGAGCGGCGGCTGAGCGGCCGGCTGAGCGGCGGCTGAGCGGCGCCTCACGGTAGCCGGGGTAGGGTAGCGATATGGCAAATCGGAACCTCGACCGAGTTCTTAACCCGTCGTTTCTTGACGGTCTTGAGTTATGGGCCATGCCCGACGTTCGTTCGGCTCGTGGCGATGTTCAGGTACTTGAAGATGCTGCCTCATTCCTGCGGCGTCTCATTCAGGCTCGACTCGACATTATTGGCAACGAACTGGCTGTGCGAGGCGGGTCTGGTATCGATGACCGAACCCTCGTCGAGTCGCTCACCGCAATTTTGGCAGACCACTCGCAACGTCCGAATATTGCGTCGGGTCGCCTGGTAAACACCGAACCGGGTGATCTGCAAACCACATGGGCAGGGCATCGAGCCGATCTGGCCATGGGTGGCCGAGACATTGCCGAAGTTACCGAACTCGACCAAGAGGTTTTGTATTCGCTGACCGACAGTCTCTCCGAGCTTGAACGCGATGTGAGCGGCGAACGACGCAAGTTACACGACCTCCTCGACCGTCTTCAGGGCGAAGTGGTTCGTCGCTACAAAACTGGTGAAGCATCCGTCGAGGGCCTGCTTCGGTGACAGGTCACGACTCGGATCGCCCCCTTCTTTTGGGTGAATTTATTCGTGATCAGCGTCGCGTCGCCCGGCTTTCACTGCGGAAACTCAGCGACATGGCCCAGATTTCGAATCCATATCTGAGCCAGATAGAGCGCGGGCTACGTCGGCCGAGCGCCGAAATTTTGCAACAACTCGCGAAAGCGCTGCGCATATCGGCCGAGACCCTTTACGTGCAGGCAGGCATCCTCGACGAGCGGCGCGATACTGCAGATCTTGAAAAGGCGATTTGGGACGAAGAGTCGCTTTCAGAACCACAAAAACGAGCTCTTGTTCAGGTGTACAGGTCGTTTCAAACCGAAAATATGCTGCTGAAACCGGTAAATTCGCCAACACGGGAAGAAGCAAGCTGACCGTCTGGTTACTTGTGCAGAATGGAAACTGTCTTGGAAGCGGTCCCGGTTCGTCGCGGGCTCCGGATTGTTGTGCTTTGCATGCATACCTCTCCGCTTGCTCAACCGGGAGTTGGTGATGGCGGTGGTCTCAACGTGTACGTGCGAGAGCTAGCCACTTCGCTCGCCCGTACCGGCGTGATGTGCGATGTGTACACCCGAGCCAATTCGCCGACCGAACTCGGAACCGTCGATATTGAACCCGGCTTTCGGGTACACAACGTGCAGGCTGGAGCGTTGCGTCATGTTGAAAAGGAAGATCTTCCGGCGTTGGTTCCGGCGTTTGCTGATGCTGTTTCGGCCCACCTTGCCGAGCACCAAATTGTTCCTGATGTTCTGCACGCGAACTATTGGCTTTCTGGTCAGGCTGGTGTCATTCTGAAGTTTCGGTTGATGGTTCCACTGGTCACAACGTTTCATACGTTAGCCAAAGTGAAGGCAGCCGGCAACGATGCTGAACCGGAATCTCGTATGCGCGCTGAAGAATCTATTGTTGGTTGCAGCGATTTGGTGTGTTCGTCGTGCGATGTGGAAACCGATCAACTGGTGCACCTGTACGGCGCTAATCCCGAGCGGGTTATCGAGATTCCGCTCGGTGTGCATCGAGCCTTTTTCTCGCCAGGGGCGCGGCCCGGGGCTCGGAAAGCGGTGGCTGCGCGTGTCGGTGCGTTTAGTAGCGGGCCGCTCATGATGTTTGTTGGAAGGCTGCAACCTTTGAAGGGGGCGGATCTCGCGGTGGAGGCACTTGCTGCGTTGCAACGTCCTGATGTCACGTTGATGATTGTGGGCGGCCCATCGGGTCGCGGTGGCGACCAGGAACTTGCGCACCTTCATGAACTGGTGCGAACCCGTGGGATCGAGTCACAAATCATTTGGGTCGCTCCACAGCCGCACTACCTACTCTCAACGTTTTACCGGGCGGCTGACGTTGTATTGGTTCCGAGTAGAAGCGAATCGTTTGGGTTAGTGGCGCTCGAAGCCTCGGCCTGCGGAACCCCGGTCATTGCCTCTGCGGTTGGCGGGCTACAAACGATTATTGACGATGGCGTGACTGGATGGCTGATGCCAAACCGTGACCCGCAGGAATACGCTGACAAACTTAGGCTGCTGTTTTCTCATCCCGAATTGGCCGCGGCGATGGGTGGGGCTGGGGCATCACGAGCGCAAAGATACAGTTGGTCGGCGACCGCTCAACGAGTGGGGTCTGCGCTTACCGAATTGGCCTCGCGTGTTCCGTCGCCTTGCGGCACCTGGTGATGTGGCACAGCGGTTTGTCGGTTGGCTGGTTGTTTGTGATGGGCTATTGGTATGACAACGTCGTTGCAAACTGAAGCGATCGCCCTGATTCATCAGTGGCTGCAAAACGAACGAGAGGTAAATCCACTACTTGCTGATGTTGAAGTGGCTACCGACGTCGAGTTGGGGGTCGCACACCGTTGGTATGTTCGCATGATTGGCGAAGAGAAGTTGTTCACCACGGTTTGGCTGACGGTTAAGGAACGTCACCTGTCGTTTGAAACGTATGTGTGCCCAGCACCTGAAGAAAACGTTGCGGAAACCTACGAGTATGTGCTTCGGGTTAATCAGCGGCTGAATGGCGTTGCTTTCGCCATTGGCGGTGAGGATGCCCTCTATCTGATGGGTCAGGTAGCCCTTGATGATGTCACGGGTGCCGACCTTGATCGCATACTCGGCACGTTGTACAAGGTGTCGGAAGAGACGTTTCCTACGGCAATGCGAATTGGCTACGCAACACAATTCACTCGTTGAGCTGTCCTGAGTTAAGAAGTACCCCTGCCTCGACGAGGCTTCCGCCTCAATGATTGGTTCTGCCTTATTGGGCTGGTGGACATAGCTTCGAAAAAATCACCCAGGAAACTGCAAAATCATCAACATCTCCCCTTGCTATGCGATCCGGCGACCGCTACCTTCTCAGTACAGAGAGACCCGGTGTTGATCTGGTCGATTCGTTCGGGGAAGTGCGAATCGGCTAGCTGACGCCGGGTTTCTTTGTTTCTGCCGGTAACCTCGGCCTATGAAACAGTTTGACCTGATGGTTGTTGGCGGCGGAAACATGGGCGAGGCGCTCATAGGTGGGCTGTTGACGAACGGCACAGCGGTTGCATCGGTGGCAGTCATCGAACCGGTCGCTCCTCGCCGAGACCAACTTGTTGAGCGATTCCCTGGCCTCACCCTGTTCGCCTCACTCGCCGAAGCCTTCGCTACGCCCGGTGGGGTTCAGGCAACAAACGCGGTGCTCGCCGTGAAGCCGTATCAGGCGATAGATGCGTGTAAGGAACTGCGGCCTTTGCTCGAAACCGGTTCTCGTGTTGTGTCAATCGCGGCCGGCGTCACCACCCAAACCCTTGAGGCTGCGTTGGGGACTGGTATTGCCGTGATTCGCTCGATGCCAAACACACCTGCACTCGTTGGCAAAGGCGTTTCAGGGGTCGCCGGGGGAATATCTGCGGCACCAGCCGACGTCGCTTGGGCCGTCGAATTGCTCTCTGCCGTTGGAATTGCTCGCACATTTTCCGAAGCACAACTCGACGCAGTGACTGGCTTATCTGGGTCAGGTCCGGCCTATGTTTTTCTGGTCGCCGAGGCACTCACCGAGGCCGGGGTTTTGGTGGGCTTAGCCCGCGACGATGCAGCAACCCTTGTGGCGCATACATTGTTGGGGGCGGCAACGCTGCTCGTTGGCTCGCCCACGGAAGCTGCGACGCTGAGGGCCAACGTAACGTCTCCGGGCGGAACCACTGCGGCGGGGTTACGAGCACTCGAAGACCGGGCGGTACGGGCTGCTTTCATCGATGCAGTGTCTGCAGCAACGACGCGAGCGACCGAACTGCGCGGTGCGTGACATGGAAGCGCAGACCGTTCCATCGACGATTTCATTTCTCACCGACTATGGGCTCGTCGACGAATTCGTTGGTGTCGTGAAAGGAGTCATTCGTCAACTTGCGCCCAACACGCAGGTGATCGATATCAGCCATGGTGTGGTGGCTCACGATGTGCGGGCCGGGTCGTTAACCCTGACCCGCGCCGTTCAATATCTTCCTGATGGAATTGTGTTGGCCATTGTTGACCCGGGCGTTGGAACCGCGAGGCGTGCCATCGCGGTTGAGGTGTCGAATGAGTCGTGCCATCTTGTGTTCGTTGGCCCCGATAACGGCTTGTTAGCCCCAGCCGTAGCCATGTCGGGCGGTGCGGTACGGGCCTTCGAGCTCACGAATACTGAACTTCACCTTTCGGCACCCGGCGCGACGTTTGCTGGTCGCGACATTTTTGCCCCGGTCGCAGCACGCCTCAGCGAGGGCCTTGACCTGGCTTTGGTCGGTAACGCGATCGACCCAAATTCGTTGCTTCCTGGCATTCTTCCCTTGAGCCGCGATGAAGACGGCGAACTGCAGGGCGAAGTGCTGTGGGTTGACCGGTTTGGAAACGCCCAGATCAATATTGATCCGGCGGAAGTCGAACAGTTTGGTGACGTGGTTGCGCTTCGATTCGGCACGTCAACACGAACGGCTCGGGTAGCGAGGGCGTTCGGCGACCTGAAGTCTGGTGAAATCGGCTTAGTTGTCGACTCGTACGGCCTATTAGCCATCTGTCTTGATCGGCGTCCGGCTTCGACCGACCTTGGACTCGCCGAGGGAATGGCGATCACGATTGCACAGGCCGATGGAGGAACGCGACGTCAGTCCACCCCAGTGACCCTCGGCCGCCGCCCGTCCGAGTGAGTAGCGAACTAGTCGTCGTGGTGCGTTAAGCGTTACGTTTTGCCTCATGAATTCACTTACGATACGAACTGATCCCGAGGTTGAGCGAGCACTTGACGCACTTAAAAGCGATGGCTTTTCGCGCTCCGAGGCGGCCAGGGCAGCAATCCTTGACGCCGACCGGGCACATCGCCGGGGCTGCCTCTCGTGAATTGGCAGCAGAGATAGACCGCATTCGTGCGGGTGACCTGTACCGGCTTCGGGCGCCAAAAGACGTACGTGGGCACGAGCAAGCCGGAACCCGGTTTGCCGTGGTCGTCCAGTCCGACGACCTGCCGTTGTCTATGTGGGTTGTCGCACCAACTTCTACTGGTCGAGCAGCTCACCGTTGTCGATCCAGAGAAGCGGTTGGGCCAGTTCGCTGGGCGGCCGAGCGCCACTGAGCTACATGCCGTGGACGTGGCGCTCATGACGGTGTTGGGCTTGGACTGAGTGCAACGCAAACATGCTCGACTCCAGAACCGAGTCTTCTATTCTGCGCTGTGACTTCGGCGTCTTCCGGTGCAGCAAGTCGAGGATGCCAGCAGATGTGATGCTATCGACGATGCTAAAGTGCGGTCATGCGTCAAATCACTTTGCGGGTCCCCGATGATCTCCACCAACTGGTGTCGGAAACAGCCGAAACTCAGGGACAGTCACTCAATACGTTTGCTACGAATGCCTTGCTCGCTCACATTGGTGCAAAGTCTTTCTCCCAATGGCGAGAGCACATTGCGGCTTCGCATCATTCCGCCGGGTTTCGGGGTGCAGTCGGCGCACATGAGGCCATCAGCGTCATGAATGGTGACGAGTGAGTGAATTGGTTGTTGACGCTCGGGTGCTCGCATACCGGGTCACGGTCGGCGTTTCCAACACCACTGAATCTGCAGCCCTCGACGCCCGGCTCGCCGGTGCAACAACGCTGGTTGCTCCTGCTTGTGAGTTTCTTCGAGCTCATCGCCTACTAAGAAAGTTTGGCGCGTCAGGTGGTCTGTCGCCCAGTGAGGTCGTCCGGCTTTCGATGTTGGTGTGCGAATCGGGGGTTGAACTGCGCCCGCTTTGGCCCTGGGATATTCCGCGACTTGCGACACTTGACTGTCACCCATCCGACGCATGGTGCATCGCTGTGGCCGAGAGTCTGGCGGTTCCTTTCATCACGCTCAACCCGGCTTTGGAGTTGGTGGGCGCAAGTTGCCCTGTAGAGGTTTACTGAGCGATCGGTCGTATTACCCAGGTAAGCGTTGGGGTTTAGGTGATGGCCAATAACGTCGAAGTAAAAGCAATGATCGAATCTCGCGCCCTGTCGTCGAGGCGGATTGTTGAACTTGACGGGCTTCGAGCGGTAGCGATTGCACTCGTAGTGGCTTACCACTTTGACCTGCATGTTCGGGGCGGGTTCATTGGTGTTGACCTATTTTTCGTCATCTCCGGCCTGGTGATCACGCGAGCACTACTTGCTCAGATTTCTTCCGTGGATAGCTCAGGGGCACCAATTGGTCGCCGACAACTGCTCTCGGACTTTTACCTTCGTCGCACCTGGCGACTCGTACCGTCACTTGTGGTGATACTCGCTTTAGTCGTGGCCGGGGCGAAACTGTTTCCGGGCCCCGACTTGCGCTACACCACAGACAATGCCGTCGCCAGCCTCTCGGGGTTTGCGAATTGGTGGGTTCGCTCAACAGCGACGAAACAAGGTGCCGGGGCATTAACTCACACCTGGAGTCTGGCGATCGAAGAGCAGTTCTACCTCGTTCTGCCGGTTGTGTTGGTGCTCGGTCGTCGCATCGCTGAACGAATGGCGATTGTGCTGAGCGTGATGTTGGTCGCGCTGAGTGTCGGCATTTTCGCGACAATGAGGTTTGACCTTGACGGGTTTAACCAGGTGTATTTCTCGTCGTTCGCACGAGCCACACCGATTGCTCTCGGGGTGTTACTCGGTGTCTGGTCTCAGCGCCGGAATCTGGCCCGAAGACCAGCCCATCGGATCCCGACGTCGCATGTGAGCATGCCGATGTTGTCGGTGACGCGGGTGCTGCTTGGTGGTGCATTGCTGCCGATACTTGCTCTCGCAGACTTCAATTCGAGGTGGCTCTATCGGGGTGGCTTTCACTTGCTCAGTATAATGTTGGCGGCAATCGTTGCCATCAGCGTTGTACTCACCGGTTCAAACGACATCGTCTCTCGCCTACTTCGGTCTCGGCCAGCACTGCTGATCGGTGAACGTAGCTATGTGTTGTATCTCACTCACTTTCCACTCGTATATAGATTTGATTCGTTCGGCCGAGTCGGGGGATTGGCCATGAAGGTGGCCGCGACCGTTGTTGCGACCGAACTTCTTCATCGACTTGTTGAAAAGCCACTCCGTCGCGTGGGCCCTCAAATGACCTGCGGTTGGTTGCTGGTTGCGGTCCAGGTGCTCGCAGCGATCGTCAGTATTGGCTATCTCGTCGCCTAGTCAGGGCGATTAATCTTCAGCGAACTCAATGTTCCTCAACTAACTGTCGAGAAGTCAAAGTGAGCATGCCACAACCGTCGCGAGTAGTTGAATCGATATTCGCTCACGCGTTGACGAGCCCCAACTCAATTGCTCTCGTTGACGACCAGCAACACGTCACGTATGCCGACCTCACACGTCGGGTCACCGCGGTCGCGCACGGTCTATTGGCCACCGGTGTGACAACCGGCGATCGTGTCGGAATCGCAATACCTCGATCAGTGGATGCAGTGGTTGCCGTCCTTGCGGTTCACCTTTGCAGGGCAGCATATGTACCAATCGATACCGACCAGCCAACATCGCGTCTCGGCACGATTGTTGAGGTTGCCGACGTTGGTCTGATAATTGTTCCTGAGGCGTCAGCGCCCGTCTCGTGGAACGAAACCTGTCAAACGGTTGAGTTTGCAGCCCTCTGCGTTGCCCAACCGGGGGCAAGCGATGCATTGGTGTTTCCGGAAGGTGATGGGGCCGATTCGGCCTACGTCATTTTCACTTCGGGTACCACCGGAGCACCTAAAGGCGTCGAGATTGATCATTCGAATCTCGATGCGCTCTTGATGGCGTGGGACACGATCATGGGTGTGAAAAAGCACACGAGCCTCTGGCTTTCGGCTCTTTCGTTTGACGCGTCGGTAGCCGAAATTTTCTGGCCCCTCCATGCCGGTGGCACCTTAGCTATCAGTCCACCGAATCGCAGTTCAGTTGGGTTGGCAGACGATGTTGGATCATTTATCTGTACGCATACTATCACCCATGTTCAATGTACTCCCACTCGGGCAAAGTTGTTGCTCGCCGATCCCAACGATCGCGCGTCGCTTTGCCGGGTCGAACATTTTGTGATCGGTGGCGAGGCGCTTCCTTCCTCGGTCGCTTCTGAATTACTTGAAGCAGGAGTTCAACGACTCACGAATGCCTATGGGCCAACCGAGGCGACCGTTTGGGCTTTTACCCACGAGGTAACTCGTGCAAGCCTCGACGCAGCGATCGTTCCGCTTGGGTTGGCCTTACCCGGTGTGCAATCGGTCATCGTCGACGGCGCCGGGTACGCGGTTTCTGCTGGGGAAATTGGTGAACTGATTCTTGCCGGACCATTCGTAAGTCGCGGATACGTGCAACGCCCTGAACTTACCGCTATCTCTTTTGGTAAGCGTACATTCGGTAGTGTTGAACTTCAGTCTTACAAAACAGGTGATCTTGTTTCGTTGAACGTAGATGGCACGATGGCGTTTCGTGGACGTTGTGATGGTCAGGTCAAACTACGCGGCCATCGCATTGAGTTGGGTGAGGTCGAAGCGATTCTCGAAGCTCACTCTGACGTTCAAGATGTGATTGTTGTGCTTGACCGTCGTCATGTGGCCGCTACCGAAGAAGCCCAAGATCTCATCGCTGCCGTGTCGGTTCGAAGTTCGGAGGGTACTGCGCCCCGTGCGTTGACTCGAATCAAAAACGATGCACTCGTCGAGAGTCTCAAAGAACACCTGGCAGCTCGACTACCAGCGATCATGGTTCCTCGAAGTATCGTTCTCTTTGAGTCGATTCCTCAAACAACGTCGGGAAAGCTTGATCGAGTGGCAGTTCGCGAATCTCTTGGTGGTGAACGAGTACGCCCGGCAGCGACAGAAAGTGACGACGGGCTATCCGCCCTCGTCGAAGACTTTCGAATTGTTCTTCCGACACGAGCGGGCCATGTCATAACAGCCGAAAGCAACTTCTTCGATTGCGGTGGACACTCGTTGCTCGTCGTTGAACTTGTTGAACGCATCGCACGCCGAACCCAGATTTCGGTGCCGTTGTCGGCACTTCTCGAAGCATCGTCACCGAGCGAACTGCTCCACTATTTGGAAGCTCAAAGCCTTCGTGAGTACAGCCCTATCGTTCACTTCTCTCACTCAATCGAAGGGCTAGCGACCCACAAACGTCGACGGCTGTTCTTTATTCACGGTGCTGGTGGGCACGTTCTTAGATTCCAATCGTTGGCTGCGACCTTGGCCGATGAAATAGAACTCATAGGTATACAGGCAATTGGGGTTGAAGGAGACCAACAGCCCGACCGATCCTTGGATGAAATGGCTGATCGGTACGCTGAAGCCATTGCGGCGTTCGACGATGGACCATACCTGCTTGGCGGTTACTCTGATGGAGGTATCTTGAGTGTTCACGTTGCTCAGCGTCTTGCGCGTCGGGGCGGCTTAGTAAAGGGGCTTATCTTTGTAGATTCGTTCCGACCGGCCCCGTTTCCTAACGGACTATTGGAAAAAGCCGCGAACGTCGTACATAATGCGATCCATCGCGACGGCCTCAATGTGCGTAGCTGGGCCGCCGGGGCGATGAGTGGCTGGCGGTCGCGAGCGCAATGGGATGCCGAGGGTGCCGCGGCTTTGAAGAGACTTGGCTATAACGATGTGTTTGCGATTATTGAAAGTGCGGTTCAATCTTCCCCCAAACCTGGGTCGGTCAGTGCTCCTGCACTACTGATTCGAACCTTTGCCGAGAACCCGGTTCGTCGGCGGGACTACTCGGTTGCGTATGACGCACCGTCTACAACTTCAGTCAAATGGGTAAACGGTAAGCATGATGAGTTGTTTAAAGAGGGCAGTACGATCGAACTCTCGCAGTACATCCGCTCGTTTGTCGTTGCGCTTCCCGATGTCTAAATCACACTTAGGTCTCTCAGCTTAGTGAGCGCAGCCTCCGCCAGCCAGGCCCGAGAGTTTGCGGTGCCAAACGTATGGCCGGCCCCAGAGATGGTGGAGATACGGAGTAGCCCAGCGGCCGACAATTCATTCGTCGTTGCTCCAGCACGGAACCGTAGGTACGCCAACCCAGTTTCTGCTTCGTCGAGGAGGTAGACCTGTTTGACCCCAAGGTTGGCCATCTGCTGCATTTGATGGTTGACGTCGAGAGGGTTTGCTGATCTGTTTCCATCCGGTGGGTTGGCTTCATGACGTAAGCGCGCATAACTAACTAGGCGGCGTACTGCTGGTCTGATCGGAACATCGCCTCGCAAAATTGGTACCCACGCGGATGGGCTTTTGAGTGTCTTAGTAAGTTGGTAGCGGGCCTTCATGGCGAATATTGGAGATTCGATACCCGTAGCAAACTCAAGCGGATCGAAAATGATCTGATTGATACTGACGATAGCTTTGGGATGAACCCCAACCCTTACCGAATGGAAAGCTGCATACCCACCAGAGCAGATTCCAATAAGTACGTACGGTCGACCGCCAAATTCTGAGCCCACAAACTTCTCGATCTCAACCAGGTCAATCAAGTGTTCATCGGCATACGGTCCTAAGCGATCAAACGCGTGCTCATCGTGCCGGTTGGGTGCAAGATGCGACCCGAGTGCAGTAATTCCGACACCGCGTCGGTCGATGCGCAGCGAGGTAAAGCCCTGTATCGCCCAACAGCGGGCCAGTTCTGCGTGTACCCGCCCTGCCCCGCTACAGGGGTTCCCGCCGGTGGAAAGCATCACCATGATCGGCAATGCGCGGTCTGCTGATTCTGGCGGAGGCTCGGTAACGATGGCGTGAAGTACCTGCTCGCTGTCACACCCGATGCGTGCGACCCGTTCCGTTACACGATTCTTCAATAGAAGGTTTGGTTGAAGTTGCTTCCGTGTTGCGAGGTCTTGTCTTGATGCTGCGACACCATCTTGTGCCGCAGTGTGTAACCACTCGATAATTGAATCGAAGGTTGCGGTTGGAATACTTCCTTCGTCAGGGGTATCGAGGCGCAGGCCCGAGTATCCCGGCCAATGTTCAGTCGTAACCGAGCTTGCAGTGTTGTCATTACGCCGCAGCGATTCAAGATGTTGAGCGAGGGGGCGAATCGAAGGAACGTCATCTCGGTCGATGACCAGCATTCGAGGCGCTGGAGATTGGGTGAGGTTGACAAGGTCGAGCGATTCGAGTGCTGCAATGGAAGCAGCAGACATGCGGAAACCAGCGGCTTCAACGCAGCCAATTTCGGCGTCAGGCGAACCCGAATGTCGGGTCGCTGATGACCGAATGAGTCGTTGTTCGCGCAGAAACAGACGACCGTTCACGGGTGCCCACAACACAAGCCCCGAAATGTCGGATCGTGTTTCGCTTACGATGCCAGCGAGGGTTGCACCGAGACGTAAGCCGAAAAGGTAGACCCCATGGTCGCCAGCCAATGAAGTTCCAAGCTCGATAGCTGCATTGACACTCGCGATCCATGTGCCAAGGATCGAATCTTCAGGTGCAAGATCTGAGGCGTCACCCAAGTTTGGCGGCCGAAACCGCACGACCGGATTGCCGTTCGAAACCAGCATCTTGGCCAACGCGTTGAGGGCATTATCGGCGGACAGACCTTCCATTCCGTAGGGTTCACAAATCACGACGACGGAACCAGTTACAACGGTCGGAACAATCTCGGTGACCGAGGCACTTTGCCCGGCGTGGGTTCCGCCAAGGGGTATCCACCCGGTGGTTACGGTTCCACCAGTTTCGAGGTTCATTTAGTTTTCATGGCAACCGCCGAGGAATGGAAAAGGAAAACGGTGATCGCGCATTGACCGGGGTTGCGTAGCCGTGGCTCGGCACAACACCGGTTCCAAACTCGGCGGTAATGAAGGCATTGCGACCCGGGCAAACATCAAACATGTTCGGCCATACTCGTGCGCCAGCGATCTCGATGTCAACCAGACGACTGAAACGTTCAGAAGCTATTTCCAGTTCAAGCGTTGATGGCCCAATCCAGTGGCCCTTAACCTGAACCCCAAGGTCGGGCAGTTGAACAAGTGGAGTACCGCAAACGTAGGAAGCCGCGGCGAGTGAAGAGCCGTCGGGTCGTGACAGATGGCCGACCACAACATCAAAACTCGGTGCCCCGAATCGGTAGGCACGCGTAGCATCAGTGAATTGGCCGAACACTGAATCGGTTCTTACCAATAGGTGTGCATTCGCCGGAACCTCGACACTTAGTTGGCTAGACATCACAACACTTCGGCCGTCTTGCAACGCCGTTAGCGAGAGGGTGGCTTCGAGGGCGACCGGAAGGTCATTGCAGACCCAAAAATCAAGCCCATTTAAACCTTCGTCGACTGCCAAAAGCGCAACGGGGGTCAAGGCCTGAGCCATTCCGTGAAGCGCTGCTTTTGGTTCACCGGTCGAGTCAATAACACCCCAACCGGCACCAGCCCACAGGTCATTGAGGAACCAGACGAGTGCACCGGTGCAACTTGACGAGCCACGCCTCCACTCGGCGAAGGTTCGTTTCATGAGTTCAGCGCTGGTAGCGCGAGCAAGTGTGAGATACCAGTCAGGGCTGGTGTACCTTGCGTCTAATGGGTCGACACCAAATAGTATGCGCGTATAGTGATCTCGCACATCGTCAAAGTCCCATCCGACGCCGCGATCTCGTGGAACGCGTTCCTTCCAGCGAGGGTCGGTTGGTGCTTTTCGTGAATCACCGAGGAGCGATACCACTTGCTGTTGTGACGGGACGTTAGCGAAGGCCAAACATTCCGAAGCAAAGCGAACACCCGATGTGCGAGCGTCGCTGAGCGGTCGACGATACGCACCTACCCCGAAGTAGTGCGAAACACCCTGATCGATGGCGAAGGGAAGGTGCCCTGCGGTGGGTGACGATCGGACGAAGGCCAAATCGGGGCGATGGGCGTGAATGAATGTTTCGAGTGCTTCGAGTAGCGGCATCTCGCTGACGCGGTCAAGGCCGAGACCGGTCATCGCCGCTTGCTGTTCAATTTCACTGCCCCCACACACCACAACCAGGCTGGGCGAAAGTGAGGCCCGATCACACCATGCCGCAGTTTCGGCAATCAGATCAGCGACGAAACCTTCAGATGAGGGGTAGTCAAAGTTTGCCAACGTAAGGTCGTGCCACACCAAAATGCCGAGTTCATCGCACAAGTCGAAGAGGATGGTTGATGCCGGGACTGTCGTTCCGCTGATACGCACCATGTTGACACCAGAGCGCTGCAACAATTCGAGCAAATCACGTAGTTTCTGTGGGTCGTCGTCGAGCGTGGTGACGTTGAGGGGCATAAGTGAGCCACCGCGGCAAAAGATCGGTGCACCGTTAATGACAACACCAAAACCCTTACCGTCAGGTCCGCGATCGATTGCGAGATCGCGTATGCCGGTCAAACCAAGATCAATACTGATAGCTCGATGATCATCTGTAAGCAGATTAATTGCTACCCGATGCAGTGTCGGCGTGCCGTGCGTATGAGGAAACCACTTCGCTAGTTCCTCTGTTGCAATCTTGGCGACGAGTTGATCGCCTTCGATGCTGAATGGTGCCGTCGCGTCGCCGACCGATGCTGACCCGCGGTAGTGAACTGGTGCAAACCCCGTTCCGAGAGTCACCAGCAGCTTCAGCGTTTGCGACGTGTTGACTGCGTGAACCGAGGTCACGTCGCCGTGCGAAGTGACCTCGATCCGAATCGGACGCCACGCCCCTACAACAACGGTAGGTGGAGCCCATGACGGAATGTGTCCGAGCAGCGTCGTGCGAACACCGCGAAGTCGTTGGTCGACGACGAGGCGTGTCTTCCATCGGGCCCGACCAAACTTGATCGTCGCGAGGTGCGTTTGTAACGAACGGCAGTGCACAACGAGTTGATTGGTGTGGTTGATTCGATCGGTAATATCGACGCGAATTGGCGTGAACATCGACGTCGATGTTGCGATGAGTTCGCCGTTCCACCACACGTCGGCGATAGTCGCAATACCTTCGAACACAAGGTGAACCAGTTTGTTGGGTAACGCGCCCGACGTCGGCACCCCGACACGGTCTTCGGCCAAATCTGAGATGTGAACCGTACGTCGAAACCAGTGATCAACATGATCATCGGTTGCCGTTGGGTGAGTTGTTGGTACCCAACTCGATGGCTCGGGTTGGCATCTTGGGGCGACGGTACAAACCTGCCACCCATCGGTGAGGGTTTCAATAGTCTTTGTGCTCATTGCACGGACCGCTACCGGCATTGCGACCTCAGCCAACATCACGCAGGTATCCGATACCGGTTTCCCAACTCTCGATGAGTTTGGTGAGTTGTTCGGCGGCCGCCAAAGGTTTACCTGCCAGGGCTGCTCTTGCCGACTTCATCTGTAGGGTCTTGGCCGTTGTCGAGATACTCCGAAACGCTTCAATTGCCGGTGCAAACTCTCGGGGGTCGCCGGTTGAGAGCCACTCAAGATGCGATGCGGCAAGTGAAAACGCCGATCCAAATTGCCGAAATGTGGCGAAGCAGTAGGCGTGAAACATTTCGGCGTTGAGGTGACACCGTGCTGCAAGTTCAGTTGGCAAACGATCGGCAAAGCCAATGAACGGGTTAGTGGCCGGCACCTGTTTAATATGTGCGCCGAGTAGTTCGCGAGCTAGGCTCAACAGTGCGGTTCCCGAAAGCGCAGTGCCATGTGACTTTACCGCTTCCATATACGAGGGAAGCTGCCCGGCGAATGCCGCAGCGTCTGTTCGAAAGACACCATGAAAGTCATCACCTGACAATTGATACATCGATTGGTTATGTACGTACTGACACGTTTTCGAGTCGACATCGATAGCAAGCGCACCAATGGTTGTCTTCACATGACTTGTGCGGTACGCAGTTCCTGCGGTGTCGGGCAAATACCAAGAGTCAACTTCGATAAGTATCGGGTGCCCAACGTTGAGCTCGCCGATCGTTTGATCAAGCATCGACACCCAGGGATTGATCTCAAACACGGTGAGCCCAAACATCTGTCGCAATTCATGGGCGGGAAACTTGTAAAAGGTGAATTGATCGCCTTCGAGGTCGATACCCAAACAAAAGCCCAGCGCTGCAAGCGGTTCGAAGCCCATGACATTGAGCAACTCAATCCATACGTCTACATAGCAGTTCGTTTCGGACCAGTCTCGTTCGCCGCGATGCAGTGCATGTGACGTGTACAAACTTTGATCAACTTCGAACGCTCGAGCCTTACGTAGTCCCGTTGCCTGACCGGCGGTCGGAATCCTCATGTCAAGGCGGCCCTCACCGTTGTAGGCCAAACATCAGGGTTAAACCCGTGGCGTCGCAGAAGCGCAAGCGTGAGTCGTTCTAATCCGAACCCGATGCAACCGGTCCAGGCCTCTGACCCATCGGCCAATCGAATATCGAAGTCATGCGAGAAGTGGTTCTCGTGACTGTTGAGCGACACGCACGCGGTTGGATAATCGGCATGAAGAATGGCCACATTGCACTCGAATTTGAGCTCTTGTTCGCGCTGACTTGCCGACATCAGTCGTCCGCCACGACCAAAAAATGGGTCGGTCGCAACATCGAAGCTGAAGTCAAGTTTGAGGTCGGTGAGTAGCTGCTGCGATCGTTCACACCACAGATCTCGCCATTCAGCGATCTGCATTGGGGAACCAATTCGAACGTGCTCCATCTGTCGAAACGCCTGCATCCGCATCGGGTCATTTGAGGGTTCATGACGAAAGCAATAACCGAGAATATCGAAGGTGCGGCCACCTTCGGGCACTACCCCTGTACACATTGGATATACCGGGTAACAGCAGGCCGGGGTGAGAACTGCGTCGGTGGGTTCAAGGTCGTTAGTCCATCGTTCGCCTGCGTCAGCCTTACGCAAGAGTTCTCGATGGGCCTTGTCGTCGCCAATGAATGCATGCACCGAACCACCGAGGTGAGGAAACGAGGCAAGGTGCCCGCTACGTAAGTAGTTTGCCCGCGGAATGATCGGTGGGAAGCGAACGTACTCAACAACGTCGCCAGCCGATCGGGTCTTCACGGCAGCCAGTAGCCCGTCAACAATGCGCTCGAACACACCGTTTCGCCCGAGTATGCCGGGTACCCCGGTAGGAATGAGCAAACCTGCGTCGACCAGTTCGCGCATGTAGTCGTCCCGGGCGCCTGCGATGTCGAACGTCTTTTCTTCAGTCATGATGTTCCTTGCTTCAATCCTCTTTGTACACGCAGAGCAGCCGACCCATATTGGTAAGTATACGTTCGTTATGAACCATGAGCGCTGCACTGTGGGTATCGCGTAGATGGCGGCCGACCGAATACGGAGTGTCGTTTCGGTACCCGGCGATGCCGCAAATTTCCAGGCAATCAACAACGATGCGTCGAACCGCGACTGATACCGACGTTTTAAGGAGGCTGATCCGGAGTGAATCACCGGTCGACATCGGCGTTGACAGATCAGATCGGGTTGCTTCGTACTGCTTGACCGCAGCTAAAACTGTTGCTCGAATCATTTCAAGGTCACCGAATACCGCAGCGACCGACGATGCAATGGGTGGTGTTCGGTCAAGCGTTTTTCTCGCGGAAGTTCGAAGAAAGGTTCGGGCTCGTGTCACGGCATCGGTGGCGATGCCTAGCCAAAGTGACGCCCAAACAATATGCGATACGGGTAGCATCGTTTGGCTTGATATGTCTGCATAGGGTAGCGGCAGAACGTGTTGTGAAGACCCTTGGGTTTCAAGCACGTACCCGATACTGCATGTTCCGCGCATACCAAGTGTGTCCCAATTCGAAATGGGGGTTAACGTCGTTTGGTCTTTTCGAGCCAAGGCAATGACCTGATCACTCGATGCTGAATCATTTCCGCGACGCGCTGTTACCAAAATGGCTTCAGCAAAATCGGCGTATGAAATGACGGAAGCCTCTTTGCGAACAGTGAATGTTGATTCGCCAACATCTGCTGCACACAGACTGGTTCGCACATCTCCACCAACACCAAGTTCGGTAGTTGCTGAGGCTACGAGTTGTTGTCCTTCAGCGATCATCCGAATTTCTTCGCAGAGGGCATCGTTATCGAGCCCATGGTGAACCAAGCACGCCATCTGTATTTGGTGCATCGCAAAAATCATGGCCGTGGAAGAACATCGCTGGCCAAGTGCGTGACAAATAGCCGCGATGTCGGTGATTGACGCGCCGTACCCTCCGAGGTCGACCGGTGCATACGCACCGAGTAAGCGTTGTTCTTGCAACGCAGCGATTGCTTCATGAGGAAATCGGCCTGCCGAGTCGACATCGACGGCGTGAACCGCGCACACCTCGTCTGCGACCTTTTCTGCCAGTTCAAGGAGATGTTGACCGGTAGAAGAGAGTTCGAAAAGGCGGTTCATAGTTACAGGTCGGGCGTCAGAAATGCTGTGAGGGCAGCTTCGATAGACGAAATGCTTGAGAAGGTTTTGCGTGAAAGCAGTGTTTCGGGAAATTCAACATCGAACGCGTCTTCGAGAGCCAGCATCACGGTAACGGTTGACATTGATGTGAGGCCAGCGTCGTACAGGTCGGCCTCATCGGTGACTCCTTCGATTGCGGTGATCAATTTTCCATGAGCAAGCAAGGTGTTTCTCACGACGCCATTGACGTCGTTACCCTTGCTGCTATTGGTGCTCGTACTCGTGCTTGTGCCGCTGGGTGCCATGCGAAATGCCTCTTTCCTTTAACACCACGATATCGGCCGCAAGAAGGAACGACTTAAGTAACGGCGGTTTGGGTTGCCACGTTCAACGATCCCATTTGTCAGTTGCAGACTCATTTGTCATGTTGGGCCACGGTCGAAAGTGACAAGTGAACCCCAACCTGCCAAATGAGATGTCACGAATCTTGGGTAGGCATCCCCGCCGCTCTACAAAGGATGGTCGTACGGCGCAGCACGAGGTGACCGGGATCGACAAGAATGGGGATGTTATGCGCCCTGCCACCACCCTTGTCGTTGTGTTACTTCTGCTGATGTTGGTTGGGGCAACTGTCTTGCAACTAGTTTCGGGACGTTCGGCTCCGGTTATTGACCGAACGCCCACAACCGTCGTGGCGGGCTGATCGGTGACCAACCTCGCTACGATCATCGACAACCATCCGCCCGATTCCCCTGCTGTGATCTCGGCCGGCGAAGTAACGACATACGATGCGTTGCGACGTCAGGTCGAAGCCGTTAGGGGTGGTCTCGTCGCCTCAGGTATTGCCCCCGGTGATCGAGTGGCCCTGTTGTTGGCCTCGAACTGGTATTTCGTCGTTGCGCACCTGGCGGCTTTGGGGGCCGGGGCAGTGGTCGTACCGCTGAACCCGCAAAGCCCAACAGCGGAGATACAGCGTCAACTTAAGGTAGTTACCCCAAAGGCCGCGATTGTGGGCCCAAGTGCGGCCCGGGCCTTTGATGGTATCGATCGTCAGGAAGCCGGAATCAGTCTTGTATTCACACCAGAGGGCGTGGCGCTCACGGAAGGTTCGTTGTCGTTCGAAGACCTATTGGTGAGTTCACCGGTTCCGGTTGTTGATCGATCAGATAGTGACGTCGCCGTTCTCATGTTTACGAGCGGAACCGCTGGTTCGCCCCGGGCAGCGCAACTTACCCACGGCAACCTGCGATCCAATCTCGATACGATGCAGGCAGTGATGTATGCGCGCATAACACCGTCCGACGTATTGCTCTGCGTGCTTCCTACCTCACATATATTTGGTTTAAATGCCGTCCTTCATATGGCGTTGCTAGCCGGTGCCTCGGTACTTCTGATTCAGCGATTTGACCCTGTCTCATCGCTTGGGTCAATTGCGCAGCACAAGGTGACGGTTATTGCCGGGGTGCCGCCGATGTTCGAGTCGTGGGTAAGTCTTCCAGCCGAAGATGCGTTGCCGACTTCGTTCGCATCGGTTCGTCTCGCATTGAGCGGGGCTTCGAGGCTAGATAGCGATGTTGCCGCGGCGTTTGCCGAGCGGTTTGGGATCACAATTGCTGAGGGCTATGGGCTCACCGAGGCCAGTCCAACGGTCACGACCGCATTGTTTCCAAACCCAAAAGTTGGCACGATTGGGGTGCCTGCACCGGGCGTAGAAGTTCGTGTCGTCGACCTTGATGGTTCTGATGTGGTGGTTGGTGATCCTGGCGAGATTTGGGTCAAAGGCCCGAACGTTTTCCCTGGCTATTGGAACGACAAAGAGGCAACCGACCGGGTGTTGATTGACGGTTGGTTGCACACAGGTGACATCGCTGTTGTTAATTCCGAAGGTGTGCTTACCTTAGTTGACCGGTCGAAGGATTTGATTATCGTGTCGGGTTTTAACGTCTTCCCGGCTGAAGTTGAAGAGGTGTTAAATATGCACCCCGGCATTCAAGAGTCATGCGTGGTTGGTGTTGCTCATCCGCATACCGGTGAGTCGGTGAAGGCGTATGTGGTTCCGCTGGGTGATCGCCTTCTTGACGAAGACGAGGTCATCGAGTTCTGTTCGACCGAACTGGCCCGGTACAAGTGCCCGTCGAAGGTCATGGTGGTCGAGTCACTTCCAAGGGCTGCGTCAGGAAAGATGCTACGTCGCGATCTGGCGTGAGAATCGTGCCGAGACCGTGCTGGCTAACTTCACTCGTAGTGACGCTTAGCTTTGGGCGACGAGCCGTATCAGCATGGCCTGCTCAGGATCCATGGCTGGTGGTTGCAAGCCAAACAGCTCAAGTTCTTCGCCAGACAAGGTAACGCCAGATTCCACCCAAGAAGGTTTGTGACGTGATGGGCCGGTGACGCCTCCGGCCAAGTTTTCGACAGAGACCTGGTAGAGGCGCTTCGGGTTCAGTCCGCTGATTTTCATCGGCTCGATGATTAACGAACTGCTGGCCGTAACGGTAGCAAACGACACCATTGCCTCCGATTGATCAGCTGCAATTACACCATGGGCGATAACGGCCGGGTTGCTGTGATCGAAACGACGTGCCACACCTCTATGCAACAGGTCTCGATGACGCTTGTAGAACTCGATGACTTCTGCAAGCGATTTACGCTCGTCGTCAGTGGCATGTAGCAAGTTCCACTCGATCCCGAAATGACCGAAGAGGGCGGTGGCAGCACGGAACGCTAGTGAATGTTGTCGACGCGTAGTGTGCGACCTTCCGGATCCGATATGAGAACCCATGTATTCCGGCGGAAACACGTAGCTGTACCCGCGTTGGATGTGTTGGCGCTCAAGCGGATCGATGCAGTCGCTCGTCCAGAATCGATGCGTGTACTGCAACACCTTGAAGTCGATTCGACCGCCACCCGACGAGCATGATTCGATCTCTACCGTTGGATGCGCAGATCGTAAGCGCGCTAACAAATCGTAGAAGCCGAGAGTTTGGTGGTGCACGCCGGCTCGACCTTGCGCGTCGGAAGCGTGGACTAACTCGCGGTTGTGATCCCACTTCACGTAAGAAATTGGATACTCAGTAAGCAACGCCGACATGTGTTCAAACAGATAGTCACGCACTTCGCTTCGACCGAGGTCAAGCACCAACTGTTGGCGACCCATTACGGGCTCGTAATGATGGTCGGTGAGCACCCATTCGGGATGAGCGCGATACAGGTCAGAGTTTGGGTTCACCATCTCGGGTTCAAACCACAACCCGAACTGCATCCCTAACGAAGTCACGTGCTGTGCAATCGGTCCTAGTCCGTGTGGCCAAACGGTAGGGTCCACCCACCAGTCGCCTAAGCCTGCATGGTCATCACGGCGAAGATGGAACCACCCGTCGTCAATCACAAACCGTTCGACGCCGATGGAAGCCGCAGCGTCGGCGAGTTGTTCAATTGGCTCAATCCGATGATCGAAGTAAACCGCTTCCCAAATATTAAGCGTCACAGGTCGAGAAGTTTTCGGATGGTTGGGTCGCGATCGAAGTTCTCGGTGGAATCGTTCACTGACACCATTCAAACCCCCCGAAGAAAAGGCCCAGCACACCCATGGCGATTCGTAGTGCTCTCCGGCAGCGAGCACCACCTCACCGGGAAACAACAGCTCGCCGACTTGAAGGCACCGGCGACCATCGCTTAACGCGTCGGCAGCAACGAACGAGTTGCCGCTCCACTCGAGATGAGCAGCGCGGACCGCTCCAAAATCATTGGTGAAACCTTGTGTTCCGGCGAAGATGATTGGAACACGGTTATGAGAGGTGCGACCGGCACGATTTTCGACGGTGACGGATCCGGTCACCAGAGGTTGCCGAATTTCGATGAACTCTCGGCTCCAACGACCGCCAAACGTCATCGTCTCTTGCGTTGACGATGGTAGTGGCAAGGTTTGGCGAAGGGCGGACAAGTGGTACGAGGTGTCGGCCGCGTTGTGAACGGAAATCTTGGTACGCAGCACCCCCGAGTCGAGTACCTCGAACTCGGTAATAAGCTTTAAGCCTGCTTCGACATCCAAACTAACTACTACCGCACGGGAACTTCCTGGATGTGCGGAATCCGACCCGAACTGCTCAGCCGACTCGAGCGTGAAGCGCGGTGCCCACCCTGCGCCAGAAGTTCGATGCCCTTCGATCCCCGGGCGGCCGCTGTAGCCAGAACCGTGTTCGGGCAACAATGAGATTGGTGCAACAGCATCGAGGTTCCCGTTGGTAATAGGAGGTTGCAAAGCTGACCGAATCGCATCGTCGTTGACGGGCCCCTTGATTGGTTCTCCCCAATGCAACACCGTTGGGCAACCAGTAGATGGATCAATCAGAACCGATAATTCGTTTGTGGACAGATGAATGAGTGGAAGTGTCATGGTGTGTTCGCTACTAGTGATGCTTCGATTGTCTCGAAGTTTTCTCCGCACGGTTGCGGGTCGCCCAGCCTGCCACGCCTAACAGGAGGACTTCGCCAACGTTCCACCAGAAATGCACTGCCACCAGCGGAGCAATGAGCATCTTTCTCACCACACCGAGCCTGCTGTCCGCATTTGGTGCTTGCGTGCGACCGATTACATCGAGCCGTGGTGTGTGGTGCCGGATTGGCGTCGCCCGCGTGTTGCTTCCTTTGCTGACTTGCTACGACACTGGTTGCCATCAGTTTGGCTACCGGTTCTCACTCCAACGTTTCCCCCGCGCTGCTGGTACTCAAGGCACTCGCAATGATGCGCTCGGACGGAAGTTTAAGTGGTTTGACCGCTGAGCGATCAAACCACTATCATCTGTACGCGTATGGAATACTACGAGCGGTTACGGCTCAGGGTTACAGCAAACCGGACGGGGCCCACCACCGCCGCCCCCACCAGCTGGTGGCTGTGGGCTGATCACGGGCTCGGCCAAATCGGTCCGATCATCGAACAGTTGCACGAAACGACCATCAAATCCGCCCTGATTGGCTTGGTACCAGTTGCCAACCAACCAACGACCCTGCGTTGAATTTCCATCACCGTAGTAAGCGATAGATGAATCGTGCACGAAGTAGTCGTGCTGCCAGAAAAAAGCTCCCGCAGAAGCGGGAAGCCCGTTCGCTACAGTGCGAGTAAGGCCTGCCCCATCGGTGACTGTGTTAGCGAAGGCGGCATCGGTAAAGGAGCCGCTTCCGCCACCGAAGTCAGATGCGTTCAGGTCAGTTTTGTATGTGCCCCAAAACCAGTGCTTTGCTGGGTAGCCATCGCGAGTATCGCTTCCTTCAATATCGAAGGTGTTCACGAACAAGCTTTGTAAGCCAGCAGGCAATTCTGTTGCGCCAGTCTCACTTTGGATGGGTGACTCGAGCATGATGTTGATTGCCCGACTGGTCAACCAATGTGGCTGAAAGTTTCCGCCACTCCAATGGGTCGGAACAATATCGGCCAAGTCCTGCAGTTCATAGGTCACACGCTTAGTTTCATTCCACCGGACGGTGTTTCCGTTGTCAGCTCGACTTGCAAGGCGATCGGCACTCGCATAGGTAATTGCTGATGCCCCGAACTCGGCCACGGCGCTCGACGATGCTTCAGGAACGAATGCGTAATGCACATTCTTCCGGCCGCTGTCATTGTTTACGTTGATCTCTGACTTGCCGTTGGAAAGAAGAGCGTTACGAACATATGAATCGTTGTCTTGAACGAATCGCAGTTCGTTTCCGTGGGCTGCCCCAAGTTTGTTCGACCACTCGGCCTGCCAAATCATTAGGTGCTTTCCGGTAGCAGTGTTGTAAAAGTTCATCTGGGCGTTCGGTCGCACGACATTGCGGCCGTGTTGGGTAACGACACCGTAGTCAACCGATTCGCCGGCACCCGGGGTAGGGCCAACGTTTCGAATAAGCATCTCGATACGTTCCCAATCGTGAAGCTGTGTCGTGCCAGCGGCATTCTTGTCGAGGGCGTGGTAGACGTGATAAATCAGTTTAAGGTTCTTTGCGCCGTTGCTTTGAAATTCGATGAGTGACGTGTAAAGCGTTGGGCGAATTCGCCAGTTTGCGTAGGCGCCACTTTGAGAACGGGACCCATCGATATAGGCACCTACGTTTCGGTAGTTGGTCTTGTTATTAGAGAACACCCCGTCTCGATCGAAGTCAAAATTGGTAATCCAATCGAGGCCTTGCTTACCGTGGTTTCCATTCCCTCGTTTCAGCAGTAGTGGTGCGTAGTAGTTCAGGTAGCCTCGTCTCTGTTCGTTTGTTAACGAAAACGTGCCCGTCTGGGCGTTTGCCCGTCGCGTCCCCGTGACGAGCGAGACGGCAATGACGAGTACGGCTGACGCAATTGCAATAAGACGCCTCCGTTGCAGGTGACTTCCGGACGCGAAAGAGCGCGCGGTTTGTGTGGTGTGCATGTAGTTCCAATCAGTTGGGTGGCGAATGGCCACGAGGTACATTTCCGTCGCACCCTATTCGTGGCCATTCCCCAACTGGATGTGCCCACCGTCACCGCGTAGCCTTTTTCGGCATGCTGATCCACGTGAAATCCCACATGGCCTATGTGCGCAGTGCAAACCGCTTTTCCTGAGTTATTCGGTGCGGCTTGGCCTCGTGGCAACCAGAAAGCCGACAAACAAAATGATGACACCGGCCGTGAGCGTGATGGCGAATGCGGTCATTTCACCGAAGCGTTTATTGAGCGAACCCGACGCTGACAGCACGATTGTTCCGAGCGCGATCAACGCGGTCCCACCCACTCGGGAACCAGGAATACGGACAGCTCCGCTACGACGTGCTCGGATCATCGATACCAAACTAAACACGGCGCCAGCGAACACGACGAATGCACCACCCGCACTACCCACCGCAGCGAACACGCGAGGAAGCGCGGAAAAAACTTCTCGTCCTACCGGAAGCCGACCTGGCGGAATCGGCGCCTTGAGTGGGCTCACCGTGAGTACCCCGGCGGCGAACACCAAGCAACCGAGCACCACTGGTCGCAGAAAACGAACCCACGGTTTCGAATGCAACACCTCGACCTGCCCAACGGCAAGTAGCGGAACATTGACGATCGCTCCAAACAAGTAGAACATCCGAAAGTTTGCGCCGTTCCACCCACCGGCCGAACCCCACGCCAACGCCCATGCCCCAAGGAAAAACGTGAGCAGCGACAGCGTCCACGTCAACTCATACGGTCGTCGTTTTACCAACCAACGCTCGAACGTGCAACCCGCAAAGGCCAGCGACACCAACGCGGCCGTGGCAGCAAGAGCAGTGGTGAACATCGCCGTGAATCGTAGATCGTGATCGTGCTTGTGAATGCGTGCACAATCGCTTACTGTCGGCGGAGTGACCCGGATACCACGACGTATCCCTGAGGCCACAGTGGCTCGCCTCCCGTTGTATCACCGTGGCTTGCTTGAACTCGTTCGGTCGAAACAACTCACGATTTCGTCGGTCGCCCTGGCCGAACTCACCGGCGTCAACGCTGCGAAAGTGCGAAAAGACCTCAGCCACCTGGGAAGTTACGGCACCCGGGGCGTCGGTTACGACGTCGAGAACCTGCTTCGTCAAATCGCCCGCGAGCTTGGCCTTACGCAAAACTGGCCTGTGATCATCGTAGGAATCGGCAACCTTGGTCGGGCTTTGGCGAGCTACGGGGGCTTTAGTGCGAGGGGGTTTCGGATTGCTGCTCTCCTCGATGCAAGCCCGGAAAAGGTCGGAACGCTGGTTGGTGACCTTGCGGTTCGTGCCACATCGGAACTTGGCGACATTGTTCGATCACATGAGGCCGTTATCGGCATTATTGCGACTCCTGGGATTGCCGCCCAGGAAGTCGCCGATGAAATGGTGGACGCGGGGATAACTTCGATTCTG
This sequence comes from Acidimicrobiia bacterium, assembly GCA_031430595.1. Lineage (GTDB taxonomy): Bacteria > Actinomycetota > Acidimicrobiia > Acidimicrobiales > JANYDT01 > JANNBN01. Next base: position 483,461 of record JANPBU010000035.1, on the reverse strand, counting down.
AACTTTTCCCCAGCTGTACTGAATGTTCCGGAGTTGATCACGGTTCGGAGGGTCGATTTGGCCCTTGAACTGCAAATACTCAGCTTTCATGAGCAGCATCGAAGCGGCGACCATCCGGGATCAAGCGAGGGGTATCAGTGACAGCGATCACCCAACGCTGCGGTTGTTGTGTTGTCCACAAGCAGGTATCTTTTAGCAGTGTGATCGGTGCTCGTCGATGTCCATCGGCGCTCGTGTGATCATGATCCGAGTCTTCCCGCTATGAGCTCAGTAATCGTCGTCAGTATTGATCAGCGCACAGTGCCGCTTGGCGTACTTGAACGCATGACGGTTCCAGCGGTTGCACTCGCAAAAGTACTCCGAGATCTGCATCAGCGTGACCACCTTTCTGAGGTTGTGGTGCTCGCAACATGCAACCGAACCGAGGTGTATGCCGTTGCCGAAACGTTCCACGGCGCAATTACCGACATCAACCAGTTTTTCTCCGATATCTCCGGTTTACATGTCGATGATTTCCGAAACTATCTTGTAACCGAGTACGACGAACGTGCGGCCTCCCATCTGTTCGGCGTCACGTCTGGCTTGCGGTCAGCTGTCGTCGGCGAACACGAAATAATCGGGCAGGTAAGAACGGCGTGGGATGCAGCGCGGGTTGAAGGGTCGTGCGGCTCACGGCTTGATTCGCTGTTTCGTCACGCGGTTGAAACCGGAAAGCGAGCCCGTACCGAAACGGCGATTTCGCGAGGAACTGCCTCGGTTTCTCAGGCTGCGGTTGAACTCGCATCGGCCCAACTGGGCTCACTGTGCGATCGGTCGGTACTCGTTCTTGGTGCGGGCGAAATTGGTGTGGGTATGGCCACCTCGCTTCGTCATGCCGGCGTTCGGGAAATATTGGTAGCCAACCGAACCCGAGCGCGAGCGACTGCCTTGGCGGCACGAATCGACGGAACAACCGTTGCTCTCCACGAATTGCCGGGTGCCCTCGAAGGTGTCGACCTGTTGCTCACTGCCACGTCGGCGACGGGTGTCGTACTCGATCGTGACGACGTTGCCTCAGTCATGCAGGCTCGTAACGGTCGGCCCCTCGTCATCGTCGATACCGGAATGCCTCGCGATGTCGATCCGTCGGCTGCCACGATCGATGGCGTCACACTGCTTGACCTTGAATCGATTCGAACCTTCGCAGAAGCGGGCCTCGAGTCTCGCCGAGCCGAGTTCGACAAGGTTGTTGCGATCATCGAAGACGAGGTCAATCGTTTCACGATGGCCGAGGTTGGTCGCCAAGTAGCTCCGGTAGTAGGTGCACTTCGCAGTCACTTTGAAGCACTTCGAGTATCTGAGATTGAACGCTATTCGTCACGCCTCGCCGGGTTAAGCGACGAACAACGCGAAGCAGTCGAATCACTCACCCGCCAATTGGTTAACAAGATTGCGCACGAACCAACCGTGGCCCTCAAGGCGGCGGCCGGAACCACCAAGGGGCAGCGGTTGGCAGACTCAACCCGTTCCCTGTTCGATCTGTAAGCATACAGATCGTTTCCTCTCTCTATTGTCGTGACCCGTTTTCTTCGCATTGCAACCCGCTCGTCACCACTGGCGCTGTGGCAGGCTCAAGACCTAGCTGCAACGTTGCGACGCAGTATCGCCCGCAGTGGTACCGAGGCCGACGTCGAGATCGTAACTGTCGATACGATTGGTGACCGCACCCAGGCACTCGGAACACCACTTCATCAGATTGGCGGTCAGGGCGTATTTGTTAAAGAAGTTCAGGCTGCTGTTCTCGAAGGGCGAGCCGACATGGCGGCGCATTCTGCCAAAGACCTTCCCGGCCTGCTTGCACCAGGTCTACGAATCGCCGCAGTTCCGCGCCGTGACGATGTTCGCGACGGAATGGTCGGGAGTTCAATTGACGATTTACCGCTGGGCGGCATCATTGCTACCGGCTCGGCTCGACGGCGAGCACAAATGGCTGCGCTTCGACCAGACGTTATGTTTGTAGAGCTTCGGGGCAACATGGCCACCCGCGCAGCCCGAGTCGATTCAGGCGACGTGGATGCGGTCATCGTTGGGTGTGCTGGCCTAGACCGCATTGGCCTAGGCGACCGAATCGTTGAACGAATCGACCCGAACCTCATGCTTCCCCAGGTTGCGCAGGCCGCTATCGCAGTCGAATGTCGAGAAGATGATAAGTTCACGTATGAGTTGCTTCGTTCAGTGAACGACCTCGAATGTGAACGCCAAGTTCTTGGTGAGCGTGCATTTCTCAGTCGTCTTGGTGCCGGGTGTCAGCTGCCAATCGGTGCGATGACCACCCCACACACTATTCATGGGGTCAACACGATCGAAGGGCTGATCGCGGCACCCAACGGATCAACAGTTCTGCGGCATCGAGTGACCCAAAGCGGGCAAACCGAAACCATCGAAGACCTTGGAACCCGACTCGCAAATGAGCTCTTATTAATGGGTGGCGACCATTTACTTGCCGAGCTGTTGGCTGATCTGCACTAGCGGATATCTATGGGCACCGAAGACTCGTATGGGCACTGATCACATACCAAGGGTGGTCGTTACTCGCTCGTCAGATCAAGCATCTCGGCTTTCTGAAGGCCTGCGACGTCACGGGCTAATCGCGGTAGAGGTTCCACTCATTGCCATGCAGGTAACGGCACAACATCGAAACGACCTTCAGCAAATTCTTCAGCGGGTAGAAGACTTCGATTGGGTTACCCTCACGTCACCGAATGCAGTGGCGGTCTTCTTCGATGCCACCGATGCCACCGATGCCCTTGATGGGTCGACAATCACAACACCGAAGATTGCGGTTGTTGGTCCAGGGACCGAAGAGGCGGTGAAACTTCGGGGCGGCGTTGCGTCGCTGGTTTCAGCAACTGCTTCAGGAGAGGGCTTACTTCAAGCCATGCGAGCTTTGTCGCCGACCAAGGTGCTGTGTGCCCAAGCTGCAGCGGCTCGCCCCACGCTGGCAGACGGCTTGCGGTTCGCCGGATGGGATGTGGCGGTGCTCACCACCTACGAAACGATTTCAGTACGACCAAGCAATCAGGTTTTGGCCGAAGTGGCACAGTGTGATGCCATCGCATTCGCCTCATCGTCTTCTGTAGAGGCGTGGATTGCAGCGTTTCCTGACCTGACCAATCTCGCACACGTGACCCCCGCATTGGTCGTAAGTATCGGACCACAGACCACAGCTACCGCCGCGGCTGCTGGTTTCACAGTTTCAGGCGAAGCCCAACCTCATACAATTGACGGCCTCGTAGCTGCAGTCGTGGCCGCGCTTTCTGCACGAACCGCTTGACCACCTTGGTAGGGTGCGTGCGTGCGCGTCCAGGTTGAATTCACAGTTGAGCCATTCATCGAAGGGTTTCCCGGTGCACACGTGTTGGCAGCGATTGCGTCGATGATCGCCGACGGCCACCACGTAGAAGTAGGCCCCTTCTCGAACACAGTTGTGGGCGAGCATGGTGCTGTCAGTGAGTCGGTGAGCCGAATGATGAGCACGGCCGTTGAAGCCGGTGCGACGTCAGTATCGATCAATATTGCACCTGCCGATGCGACCGATATCCCGAGTGTGCCGGGGGTTGCTGTGTCGGTGGGTGTTTCTCATTCGCAAGTGCAATCGACGAGGGAACTTGCACCCGATCCGCTTCTCGACCTGATCCACGAGGTTGAAAAAGAGTTCGGTTCAGAACTGCACCTCCTCGAACGAACCAGCAAACAGCGAGCAGCACGAATGCTCGACGACCGCGGTGCCTTTCGATTCCGCGGGGCTGTGGAAGAAATAGCCGATGCAATGGCGGTTAGCCGAGTCACGATCTATAACTATCTGAAAGCGGTTCGCCGGTAGTACTCGGGCTAAATCCACTCAGAGTTTGGCTGAGTTGCGGTACCGTGGATGACGTGCCAATCGTTACTACCGAAGACTTTTCTGCTCACGTTGCGTCAATCGAAAGCCGACCCGGTTATGTTCGCCCCGCTGCCTTCGCCCTTGGTGTTGCCACGATCGCACCTTCCGCAAAGGTGCTTGACACGGCGTATCCGGTTGTAAACCTGGCCGAAAATTTTGGATCAGCTGCCGTGTTTGCTGATCTAGTCGGATACGTTGCCGGAACATCAACTCACTCGCTCTCAGTTGAGCAACTCGACCAGGCAATTGCTACGTTTGTCCCATTCCAAGACGATGGAAACGCACACCCAAACATTGATGCACTACGGTCGATTCGGGGGCTGTTATACCATCCGTATGTTGGGGGTGATCGGGTTGCAACCGTTTCATTTATAGGTGCACTTACCGATGATCCAATTGATGCATCTGATGTGTACCTTCGACTGCACTTGCTTTCGCATCGAAAAGTTAAGCCTCACGGGGTATCACTCAACGGAATCTTTGGGATTTTGAACAACGTCGTATGGACAAACCTCGGCCCGTTCGACCCCGATGGATTCGACCTCAAACGACTAGAACTGCGAGCCCTGGGTCATGAAGTACGTGTGCATAGTGTTGACAAGCTTCCACGAATGACTGACTACGTAGTTCCGTCTGGGGTGCGAATTGCCGATGCTGACAGGGTTCGACTTGGTGCCCACCTCAGCGAGGGAACAACGGTGATGCACGAGGGTTTTTGTAACTTCAACGCCGGAACCCTCGGTGCCTCAATGGTTGAAGGTCGTATTTCGGCCGGTGTCGTGGTTGGTGACGGATCTGACATTGGTGGCGGCGCTTCGATTCAGGGCACTTTGTCGGGTGGCGGGAAGGAAGTGATCAGTATCGGAGAACGTTGTTTACTTGGCGCGAACTCAGGCATCGGATTCAGTCTCGGAAACGATTCGATCGTTGAGGCTGGCTGTTACATCACCGGCGGAACACTGGTGAAACTTCCCGATGGAGACATCGTGAAGGCCCGCCACATGTCGGGTGCATCCAACCTTCTATTCCGTAGAAATTCGCAGTCGGGTGCGGTCGAAGCGATCGCAAACAAAGCCGAGTGGGGCGGGCTGTCGTCGGTGTTACATAAGAACTAGCCACACTGCCCACAGCCTCGCTACGCCCGAAACCCCCGAAACCCCGAAACCGGGCCAGAAAACGGTCACCCGACGCCCAAAACCCCCAAGAAACCCCCGTTATTGGCCCCAAAACCTGCTGTTTTGTGAGTTTTGGGCGTGGCCGGAAGAATTGGCCGGAAGAATTGGCCGGAAGAACCGAGCGCGCCCTCCCGCTTGACCTCGTTCTGGTTAGCGCTCAGTTTTCAATAACCTATCTACCATGGCACTTTTCGGATTTGGCAAGCCTTCGACAATCGTCTCGCAAGAAGATGCACTTCCTGGCCGCCAAAAGCGGTTGGCACTTCCTGCGGCACATTTCGTCAACGGTGCGACGCTTGAGTCACCGTTTCCAGCGGGAACCGAACTCGCAATGTTCGGAATGGGTTGCTTCTGGGGGGCCGAGCGGAAGTTTTGGCAAACGCCGGGTGTGGTTTCAACGGTCGTCGGCTACTCCGGCGGCTGGACCCCAAACCCGTCATACGAAGAGACCTGTACCGGCCGAACGGGACATAACGAGATTGTGCTCGTGGCGTTTGATCCATCTGCGATTTCGTATGAATCGCTACTGAGCGTGTTCTGGGAAAACCACAATCCAACCCAGGGAATGCGTCAAGGCAATGACTCCGGAACCCAATACCGCTCTGGTGTGTACGTATTTTCCGCCACGCAACGAGCCGCCGCTGAGGCCTCTGCTTCCACCTATCAGGTCGTGTTGAGCGCTGCTGGCTTTGCGACAATCACCACCGAGATCGTTGATGCGGCACCCATCGAAGCCGGATACGAGATTGCGCCTGGCGTAGTCTCGTCGCCGACGCTTGCGGTCTTTTACCCGGCCGAGGGTTACCACCAGCAATATCTCGCCAAGAACCCCGGTGGGTACTGCGGAATCGGTGGGATCGGGGTGTCATGCCCGGTCGGAATCACCTCGTAACTTCGCCAACTAAGTCATTCGACACATGCGTTAACCGACCGGGGTATGGCAGCCGTACGATGATGGGGTGTCACTGTCACTTCCACCGGTAACCCCGACCCAACGGCCGCGTCGGTTGCGCCGTACGCCAGCTTTGCGTCGACTCGTCGCCGAAACTCGCTTGGGTGTTGACGACTTCATTGCACCGCTGTTTGTTCGTCAGGGTATCGATGCACCAGTCCCAATTCATTCACTTCCAGGGGTGGTGCAGCACACCCTTGATTCGTTGCGGGCCGAGGCCAAACAACTTCGTGATTTAGGTGTGCCCGGGCTCATTTTGTTCGGTATCCCGTCCACGAAAGACGCAGTTGGTTCAGGGGCATTCGATCCGAACGGAATTGTGCAGGTTGCGCTACAAACACTTCGTGACGATCTGGGTGACGACATGGTGTTGATGGCCGATCTGTGTGTCGACGAATACACCGACCATGGTCACTGTGGAATTGTCGGTGAAAACGGCGAAGTCGACAACGACGCAACGCTCGAGATCTACCAACGGGCTGCAGTGGCTCAAGCCCAAGCCGGGGCTCACGTCACGGCACCGTCAGGAATGATGGATGGTCAAGTCGCAGCAATTCGTGCTGCCCTTGATGCCAACGGGCACAGCGAAATAGCGATCCTTGCCTACGCTGCTAAGTACGCATCAGGTCTGTACGGGCCCTTTCGGGACGCGGTCGATGTGCAGATTGCTGGCGGTGGCGACCGCAAGGGTTATCAGCAAGATTGGCGCAACGTTAGAGAGGCGCTGGAGGAAGTTCAACTTGACCTCAGCGAAGGGGCCGATATGGTGATGGTGAAGCCGGCGATCACCTACCTCGATGTAATCGCAAAGGTACGTGGACTTACTAACAAACCGTTAGCGGCCTACCACGTGTCTGGCGAATACGCCATGCTTAAAGCCGCGGCGGCCAACGGTTGGATCGATGGTGATGCTGTTGCGATGGAACAGCTCACTGCAATCAAGCGCGCTGGGGCCGACATGATTCTGACCTATCTCACCCGTGAAATCGCTGAGGCCCTTCAATGAGTAGTACCCAGGTAAACCCCATTTGTACCCGACCTCAGGGTTGCGCGAACCCAGTCGGTGGATGCGCAACGGCAACGGGTACACTCTGCGGCGAAACAAATACTTCGCTCTTCGAACGGGCTCAGAAGGTTCTCGTCGGAGGCGTTAACTCACCGGTTCGCGCCTTCCGCAGTGTTGGAGGTAACCCCTACTTCGTTGCAAGCGGTGAAGGTGCATATGTATGGGACGTTGAAGGTAAGCGGTACATCGATTACGTACAAAGCTACGGTGCCTCACTCGTTGGCCATGCCCACCCAAAAGTTGTGGAAGCTATGCGCGAGGCCGCCGGGCAAGGCACCACGTTCGGGGCACCTACCTATCGCGAGGTTCTACTGGCCGAGACGATTATTGACCGGGTGCCAGGTATGGAAATGGTTCGGATGACGTCAAGCGGAACCGAAGCAACGATGAGTGCTATCCGGTTGGCCAGAGGGGTTACCGGGCGAAGCAAAATTATTAAGTTCGCAGGCTGTTATCACGGGGCAAGTGACTCGTTGCTCGCTGAATCAGGTAGCGGGGTAGCGCAACAATCGCTACCCGGAACGGCTGGGGTAACGCAAGGTTCGATTGCTGACACCATCGTGGTTCCTTACAATGTTGTTCCCGAGGTTGGTAACGACGTCGCAGTCGTTATTGTTGAAGCAATTGCCGCAAATATGGGCCTCGTCGCACCGACCCCCGGGTTCCTTCAAGGCCTCAGCGACGCGTGTACGAAGGTAGGTGCACTTCTGATGTTTGACGAAGTCATCACCGGATTTCGTGTTGGTAATGGTGGCGCAACTGGGTGGAGCGGAATCAACCCAGATCTCTGGGCGTTCGGAAAAGTTATCGGTGGGGGGCTACCGGTTGGGGCCTTCGGCGGATCGCGAGCAATCATGGAACATTTGGCTCCGCTCGGCCCTGTGTATCAGGGTGGCACCATGAGCGGCAATCCAATGGCCTGCGCTGCTGGGCTGAGTGTGCTTGAACTTATGACCGATGGCGCTTATAGCGAACTCACTCGCCGGGCTGTGTTGTTGGCCGATGGTATGCGCGCTGCTATTTCTGCTTCACTTCCGGTTCAGATTCCGCAGGTGCAGACACTTGTTGGCCTGTTCCTGGGTGCCGGGCCGGTAGTCAGCGACTACGAGTCGGCGAAGGTGCTGGCGGGAAATGGGCTGTATGCACCGTTCTTCCATGCAATGTTGAGTCGTGGTGTTGCAATGGCGCCCGGTGCCTACGAGGCATTGTTTCCATCGCTGGCCCATTCTGACGATGAACTGAATCGAACCATCGAAGTGGCTGGTGCCGCAGCGGTAGAGGTAGCTCGAACCCATGCTCATCTCTTGTAGGGCGACAGGTTAATGCAGTACTGGTTGATGAAAAATGAGCCAGAAGAGCTGTCGATTGACGACTTAGCGGCGCGTCCGAATGACCGATTCCTTTGGGATGGTGTGCGCGGGTACCAAGCTCGAAATATGTTGCGCGATCAGATGCAGCTCGGCGACACGGTGCTGTTCTACTACTCCTCCGTGAAGATTCCCGGTATTGCCGGGTTGGCAACTATCGACTCTGAACCCGTGGTTGACACGACCCAATTCGAACCGAATCACAAGTATTTCGACCCGGCCTCTGACCCAGAAAAACCCCGGTGGATCACCCGCGAAGTGAAGTTTCTTCGACGGATAGACCGTTACATCACCCTCGCCGATATTCGTACGCGTACAGACGAACTCGGCCAAGACTTTGCCCTACTTCGACGGGCGAATCGGCTTTCCATTATGCCGGTCTCGCTGAAGCAATTTCAGATCATTATGGCTCTTGAACACGCCCGGATGGAACTTCAGCGTTGAGCCCTCGAAGGTAAGCACCCATGAGATGCTCAGTCGTGTCGTCAACCTCATTCCAACCCCACGATGGCTTCGCGATCATGAGCGACACGACCCCGTGCGAGAGCTGCCACACAGCAATAGCAACGGTTGTTGGATTGTGGTTGCCCATCAGGCCGGCCGTCTGAAGCGCCTGGCAACGTTGCTCGAGCCCGTTAAACCCAGCCGTTGAAGACGCACGCAGCCCCCGCCACTGTTCTGGGGTAAGGATCGGCTTTTGCATAAATAGGATTCGATAGTGCTCAGGGTTCGCTAAACCAAATGCTATGTACGCTTTCGATCCGGCCATTAGTTTGCTCAGAGGGTCACTCTCGGACTCGACAGCCAAATCGACCGCAGCGGTTAGTTCGTTAAATCGACGTGCGCATACTTCAAAGAGCAGTTGCGTTTTGTCTTCGAAATGAAGGTAGATAGCGGGAGGCGTGCAGCCAACTCGGTTTGCTACTGCCCGAATCGAGACAGCATCGTCGTGACCATAACGAGCAAGAAGGTATTCGGCTGCTTCAAGAATTTCTTCACGAAGCCGATCTCCGTCACCGCGTCGGGCACGTTCTCGACGAGGTACAGCAACTAAGCGTCCGTATGCATCTTTTCGTAACGGAACCACTGTTGCCGAGGAGTGCTGGGCGGTTGAGTGTTCGATTGGTGCGTATTGGGTCATGCTCATGGGAAGAAACCTCCACCGTGTCAAACGAATGTCGTTAACTCGGCATGACTACCTTCCCCATCACGTGTGAGGAAAACGTGATGAGATCGTTCGGAAACGATTGGTTGGGGGATAAGACTCTGATAAATCTCAAACATCGGGTCAAGCGATGGAACAATCAGATTATGAGCGAGCACGCTTACGTTTGAAGATCACCCTCGTAGCCTTCGGGTTGTCTCGATCAATGAGGGTGTCGGGCACATCAGGGTCGCCTTCTCCGCGCTCGGCAACAACCATGATGTCTTCACGAACCCGGTCTGGGTCGAATACATTGGCAAACCCGAGCGCTACGGCTCGACCGACACTTCCGTTCGGGGTCATTGATCGAGCCGGACGAATTTCTTCGCGAAGGGCGTTGACTTTCTCAAAGTACGGGTCGTCGAAGAGTTCGGCAATACGTTCGGCCTCGTGATCGAAGTCTGCGTAATCATCATGTTCTGCTTCAGCCCAGGCGGGAAGAAGACCATCGACGGGTTCAGTTGTCGCTACCGGTGCGTCGTCGGCAGGTTCGATTTCATGCTCGGTATCGCTCTCGTTAACGGGTTCTGGGGGAGGCTCAAATGGGCGAAATCCTGAACTCATGATCCATCACGCTACTTTGCGTTGCTCGGAGAGAGAATCGTGCCGTTGCCCAACGGGTTGCCCGAAGAGGTTGCCGGTAAGAAGTCTGAAAGTTTGATTTGAGGTCATATTGTTAGTGACGGAGGTCATATCGGTGAATCGATTAGTGGGCCGCGCGCCCGAGTTGAGACAACTTCTTGCTGCGTTGTCGAGGGTTGAATCTGGGCGATCTGAAACAATCGCGATCGAAGGTGAATCGGGTATCGGAAGGAGCCGCCTTCTGACAGAACTGGAGACCCAAGCGCGTGCCCTCGGTTGGAATGTAGGGGGCCAGGCCATGCTGGACGTCACCTTCGAGCGAAGTGATGAATTTACGATTCCAAGCTTGCCAACGCTGTTCGCTCTTGACGATGCTCAGTTGCTCGACGACGAGAGTTTGAAACTGCTTGGTGCACTTTCACAACGTCGAGACGTGCAGCTGATGATTGTGGCCACGTTTGCACCCTCAACGCGTGATGCTGTCAAGCGCCTACGAAGTCAACTCGACGCCCAGCAGGGTGCGACTGTCACTTTATCGGGCCTCTCGGAAATTGCATCGCGAGACCTCGCTACTGCCGTGCTTGGAACCGAACTCACAGCACAGGCTGCTTTTTGTCTGGAGGGGGCAAACGGAAATCCGTCAGTGATATGTGAGCGTATGGTGGCTTCACGATCCCTGGCATCGAACCAACAACCAGACGAATATTCACCAGCTCGAAGCGTCATAGGGAAGTCACGCGATCGGCACAACCTTCCCCTCAGCCTGACGCCGCTGATTGGTCGTGAAGTTGAGCTGGCACAACTACGTGATGTTGTCAAAACGGAACGCCTCGTGACCATCGCTGGTGCTGGCGGTTGCGGAAAAACTCGACTGGCTGTTGCACTCGCTCACCACCTTCTCGATGACGAACCGGGCCGGGTGCTATGGATTGAACTCGCGTCGCTTTCCGATGGCGGTGGATGCGTAAGCGCGGTAGCTGCGGCACTCGGCGTTCCCCAGATATCGACTAGCCGGCTTGTCTCGGGGATTGTCGACGCACTTCGAAACAGGGGGGTCACCACGATCATTTTTGACAACACGGAACACGTTGTTGAAGCCGCAGCAGATTTGGCGATGGCGTTGGTTTCCGTACTTGATGCAGTCAAAATCGTTTGTACCAGCCGTGAACCCTTGGGTGCCCAAGGTGAAGTCGTATGGCGACTTCCGTCGCTTTCATTCCCAGCGTTGAGCTCGGTTTCAGGAAGTGCAACCCAGCCAATTGCCGAGTTCGATTCGGTACGCCTATTCATTGATCGAGCTTCCCGGGCGCGCCGCGGCTTTGAATTGACCGACCAAAATGCTGGGCCGATAGCGAACATTTGTGCGCGGCTTGATGGGTTACCGCTAGCAATTGAACTAGCTGCAGCGCGAGTCGCGTTGATGGCACCTGAACGAATTGCCGAACAGCTCAACGATCGATTCCGATTGTTAACCGGCGGCTCTCGTACCGCTGTGCCGCGACAACAAACACTTCAGGCATCAGTCGCCTGGAGCGAAGAGCTTCTTGACGTGGCAGACCGTGCCTCGTTTCGGCGGCTCGGGGTGTTCGTCGGTGGCTTTACGCTCGATGCAGCAACCGCAGTGCTGTCAATGTTCGGTGTTATCGACGAGCGTGATGTTCCTCAGTTGCTTGGGCGCCTCGTCAAGAAAAGTCTTGTTAACTTCGACGAACGCAATGATCGTTACAACATGCTTGAGACAATTCGTACGTTTGCATTGCAACGGTTGTTGGAAACCAACGAAGCGGCAACTGCTCGCGATGTGCATGCAGAATGTTTTGCCCGTTGGCTTGAGGTCCTAAACGCAAACCTGTACGGCTCGACAATGCAAGCGTTTGTAGATCGAAGCAGAACATTCAGTCGACAGATCAGCTCGGAGCAACCAAATTGCTATGCGGCCCTAGGGTGGGTGGTTGCAGGAAGCCCGCTCTCACTGCGGCTGTGTGCTGGTCTTGGTTACTACTGGCTTCTTGGTCAAAATTCAACCGACGCAATCGGGTTCGGCGCATCGATATTAGTGCAAGGCGACAAACAGTCTCAGGGGTGGCTCGATGCGGCGCTCGAGATGAGCGGGGTGCTCGGAAACGCGGAAAACACTGTGCTGGAAGGGTTCGCTGCGAAGGTAGCGGCGCGTGCCACCCAGTCGGGTGATGCCCGGGCGATATTGAGAAGTGAATACCATTCAGGGTGGAATCTTGGTACATATGGCCCCACCGATGAGCAACTAGCAATCGCTGCGAATCAGCGCGAACGGGCTGAGGCCATCGGTGACTGGTTTGTGCTTCTCCACACAACCGTGTTTCCGTTGATGGTCATGGCGACGAGCGGGCGGCTCAAAGAGGCGAGGAACATGCTTGGCAAGTTTGAGCATTATCGAACGTTGCTCGCTGCGGCTGTTGCTGCGAGACAGGGCGGTGACTTTGATCAGTCGGCGCGGCTCTTGGATGATGCCGACCCGTATCTTGACGACCTTCCCAGTGAGTCTGGAGAGATTTTGTTGATGACCATGGCTGCGGCGAAACTTGCCTTGTTGACACGAGACCCGACTCATCTCACTGACCGGCGCTACCTCGACGGACGAAGTTTCGTGTTCGCCGGAACAGCTAACCCGAGTCGTGTGATGTCAATCGGTTTAGTCCATCTGATCAACAAGGATCTCGTCGCGGCCCGTGACGCCTTCAGACCGGTAGCTCCCACGTATGCAGCGGGTCGAACCGCTCGTTGGTTGTGTCAGGTTGAAGCCGCGTTGGGTGAATTCGATTCGGCGCGTGTAACGGCGCGCACCTTGATCGATCTTTGGAAGGCTGAGATAACGCCAGCGTACGACGCTTCTGCATTTCTAGTGCTGGCCGAGTGCGATATGTCGTTCGATCTTTCGGGTGCACTCGACAATGCACACCGTTCGTTGGCTGTCGCTGCCGAGTTCGGATTGTGGCCCGCCGTCATCGATGCGCTCGAATCAATCGGCTCACTATTGATATCGGCTGGGCGAGTTCGAGAAGCTGCCCGCCTTTTGGGTGCTTCATCCGAAGCCCGAGATCGTATGAAGTATCGGTATCGGTTTGCGCATCGCGAATCGTATGTGAGCATCGCATATGAATCGGTAGTCGGCGATCTTGGATGGGGTGAGGGTCAAGCGATGAACCTTCCAGATGCAGTGGCTCTCGCCCAACGAATGCGAGGAGAGCGATTGAGGTCTACGACCGGATGGGGAAGTTTGACGCCGACAGAACTCCAGGTTGTTGAACTAGTAGCGACCGGCTTAACGAACCCTCAGGTCGCCGATCGACTCTTCATGTCGCGTGCAACTGTCAAAACCCACCTCGTACACGTATACGACAAGCTGGGAATTGCTACGCGAGCCGAACTGGCTTCCCAAGCCGCCCGCCGCAGTGTCGATCAACCGCTCTCAGTGAATGTCAACCACTTGGCCGATGTTGGTTCGGCTGCAATCATTCACCATAGGAAACATGAAATTGGTGACGGACCCCATCGGCAAAAGCGGTATTGAGGAGGCAGTATTCGAGATTGCGCTCGTCGCAGAACGAGTGTTAGGAACCCGCAAACCAACCGACCTGTTTCACGCCGTGACGGTGTTGCTGGCCGAGCGATCAGGCTGCTCTGCCGACAAACTCAACAAACCCAACAATTCTGGCTTTGCGACCATGTCGGCGCTCACCCGCATCGAACGCAACGTGGTTGACCTGGTCGCCGAGGGGCTCACGAATAAAGAAATTGGAAACCAACTGTTCGTATCTCACCGAACGATCGACTCCCATGTTTCACACTCACTGGCGAAACTCGGATTGACTTCTCGTGTGCAGCTAGCCCGGTTGGTAGTTCAGCAAGAAAAACAGCAGGCGAGCTAATCCTTAGAACGGGATGCTGTCGACGAGTCGGAAACCCGAACCGCGCAGCGCAATGGTGACATCGTTTTGTGGAAGTTCAAGTAACGCTTTGTCGGCCTGGTTCGCATATTCGCGAGCAACAGTGAGTGCATGATCAACACCGGTTGTAGAGCGAACAATTTTCCGAACATGTTGCATGTCGTCGCGTTCGATCGGGCCTCCGAGCAGCCCGCGAAGTTCTTCCCCAAATCGCGGGTCAGTAAGGCCGTGAATAACCGGAAGTGTATAGATGCCTTCAACTAAGTCATTGCCTGCAGGCTTACCAAGTTGTTCATCGGTCGCAACAAGGTCAAGGATGTCATCAACAATTTGGAAGACCATACCGAGCTGGCGGCCGAAGGTCGTGAGGGCCTCAACGTGGGGTCGTGGTGCGTTGGTAACCAGTGCACCGATTCGGCACGAGGTAGCCATCAACGAAGCTGTCTTTCCGTCGATTGAGGCGAGGTACCGTTCAACGGTTCGATCGGCCTGGAACACCGATTGGAGTTCCAGCACCTGACCCTGGCAGAGTTCGCCGATCGTCGCAGCGAGCAGCCCGGCAACCTCCGTTCCTAGCGATGCAGCGATTTCGGATGCCTTGGCAAGAAGAAAGTCGCCGCCGAGGATTGCAATCACGTTGCCAAATCGAATGTTGGCACTGGTGACTCCGCGCCGGGTTTGCGCCTCGTCCATCACGTCGTCGTGGTAGAGCGAGCCGATGTGAACGAGTTCGACCGAGCACCCTCCCATGATTGCCTCGTCAGGGGCATGACCGACAACCGCTGAAGCAGCCGCAATCGAGAGGGCCGGACGTATCCGTTTGCCACCTGCCTTAATGAGGTGCCCGGCGACGGTTGACATGTATTCGTCTCCGGTTTTCACCGAGTCAGCGAGTGCGGTTTCAACCCGCACAAGATCATCGGCCAAGCCCGGCAAGGTGAACGGTGACTTTCCCACAACCCGAACGCTACGCCACCCATCCGTGTACCCCATACGTCGGCGGTTGAAAGTCACATTTGCATACATTGAGGTCCCGATTTTTAAACCAGAAGACGTACCTCTAGCTGTAGCGGTCGTTAAATCTTCAGTCTTTCGTAGTCTGATCCGATGATAGGGAGATGACCCCTTTCCACCGGATTTTGGTGTTTGGTGGGTTGGCGTTGGTTTCGTGTGGGGCGGATCGTTCGTATGACCCGGTTGCTGGCAGGTTGGCGGCTACGACTGGGCTTGGGGTTGATACCCCAACCGGGGTTTAAGTCGAGTGTGGTGGCTACGCCGTCGGGTGGTGGTGGCCCGGCGCTGGTGCCGGTTCCTGTCAGGGTGGCGGGGCGTGGTTGCTTGGTAGGGGTGGTGTTGGTCTTTCTGAGGCTTCGATGATCACGTTTTACACGGAGCGGATGATGCAGCATTCACTGCGCCATATTCGTGTGCTTTGTAGCGGCCCCGGCGGAGGTTTCGATGATACCGATCACACTCGGAATGTTGATGGGTGGAGCAGCGAAGGAACCAGCAGGTTCCGCATCGTGGCCCACTGGGCTGGTTCGGTGGGGTCGGGTTGGTTGTTGAATCAAGAGATTGTGACTGACCCTCGGTTTATTGATGAGTATCCGGCGGGGAAGGTGTTGGAGTACCGGTGTCGGTTTGTTGGCGACCGGCTTCTGCTGAATTTGGCTGCCAAGTACGGGTACGAGACGGTGAGGATCACGGCTGATGGTGATGACCCGAACGTCGCAGCGCGACCGACCACCCGTGCGATCCCGTACAAATCGCCCTACGCAGATGGCGAGGGTTAGGCGTGCTGGTGGGTCGCACGATTGGTTCTGCTCACTGCCCTCGGCAATGACCGCCACCGTAAAATGAATAAGTCGTACGCCTTGAGCGTGGAGACGAAGCACTGCGTTCAGGCCGTCCTCATGAGGGCTAGTCAACATGTGTTGACGTAATCGTCATCGAACCTCAGGCTATGAAGGTGGACATTGAGGCGAGCGCCCGCAAGCTTGAAGCGTGGGCTGAAAACATACTGATCAAGGTGACATCACTACTTTTGAGGAATGGGGACGGAAAGAATCTTCCGACCGACCACATGTGCGATTTTGGACGAGTCGCCCTACGCAGATGGTGAGGGTTAACCGGATCGCACCTCGTATCCGCAAATGGATTGTAAAGCTATCCGTAAATGGATAGTCAATGGCCCCTCAAACGGATAGTCTGTGCAAATGGCCTACAAGGCGAGACACCTGGATAAGGCCCTGACAGTGCTTCTGAGCGAACACCCGGCGGTTCTGCTCGCTGGTCCTCGAGCAACCGGAAAAACCACTACCGCTATGAATCACGTTCGCTCAGTCGTACGCCTCGATCGTGCAGACGAAGCGGTTGCGTTCAGGGCCGACCCCGATGCTGCGCTGGCAGCCTTCGAGGAACCAGTTCTGATCGACGAATGGCAGGTAGTGCCCGAGGTTCTCGGCGCCATCAAGCGATCAGTTGATCGACAGCCAACACCCGGACGATTCGTCGTCACCGGGTCGGTTCGTGGTGACCTCGATTCCCCGACGTGGCCAGGTACAGGGCGTCTGATTCGCACCCCTGTATTTGGGCTCACCCAGTCTGAGCAGGTCGGACGCCTCGATCAGCCTCTGTTTGTGGACCGACTGTTAGAGCCGGCCAGCCTGAAGGCGCCCACAAATCCACCCGACCTCGTTGGCTACATTGATGCCGCACTGCGAGGGGGGTTTCCCGAACCGGCCCTCCTCTTGGGGGCGGCGGCAGCGACTCGGTGGGTAAGTTCCTATGCCGAGCAGTTAGTCACCCGCGATGCTCTCGACGTCGACGCCGGAAGGGACCCTGTCAGACTTCGCCGGTACCTCGAAGCGTGGGCGTTAAACAGTGCCGGCATCGCCGACCACTCAACGCTGTATCAGGCAGCAAGAATTTCGAAGGCCACTGCCTCGGCGTATGACTCGCTTCTTCGGAACCTCCTGATTACCGAGGAACTGCCTTCGTGGACATCGAATCGGCTCAAGCGACTCGTGTTGTCACCGAAGCGCTACTTGGTTGACTCGTCGCTGCTGTCTGGGGTGTTGGGAATGGACCGGATGGCCTTTCTTCGTGACGGTGACATGCTTGGCCGTCTTATCGATACGTTCGTGGTGGCGCAGTTGCGCGCCGAGCTTCCATTCCTGAATCGCGTCACGCGCATGTTTCATCTGCGCACAGAAAAAGGTCTGCATGAAATCGATCTAGTGATCGAGGTGGCGGGTTCGTCCATCATCGGTATCGAAATCAAAGCCACCTCTTCACCAAAAGTGGAGGATGCCCGCCACCTCATCTGGCTGGCAAATTCCCTTGGGGAACGCTTTGCACTTGGCGTGGTACTTCACACTGGTCCACGCATGTTTTGGTTGTCTGACCGGGTCATCGCCATGCCGATAGCGTCGCTCTGGGATGGTGGATAGTTGTGAGCTAGTGGGATTTAGCCCACGGGCTACCTTTTGACACGCGGCAAGAGAACCACAGCAACATCGGGGTCGAGTCCCGCTAATCCTGGTTGTCCGGTTACGAGTGGGAGGCGGGTCACTTTTGCCGCTGCGATCGCTGCCAGGTCAGTAATGATTTCTTCGGGATGGGCGACGGCTAGTTCGGCAAGAGTTCCGGCGAAGCGGTGGCCGCCCACCCATTCTGAAACCATGGGCCCGATGACTGCAAGATCGCCCCGTATGTCGGTGAGTCGACCTTCGTGGAAAGATCGAAGAACTGCTATCGCCTCGATGAGTGATGCATCGGCGGCGTAGAGAAAGTCAACATCTGGAGGCTCAATGGGAAGGACGCCTACGATAGCGAGAAGTGCGCTGGTGTCAGCGACGGCAAAATCAAGCCTCACAACGAACGCGAAGTGCTGCGCCGAACTCGATTGAATTCGTTCATCGAGATCGGTGTTCGTCCAGAACGACGCTTTGCCGCTAACAAGGTGAGTTCATCGGGCACAATGGGTCGTGCGGCTTCCCTAGCGATCAGGCGCCGAAGGAATTCTTGGGTTGACATGCCCTCGTTCGCCGCACGGGCAGCAACTGAACTGAGATCACCGTCATCGACTTCCTTAATTGTCACACTTGCCATCCCGAATGGTAGCGAATATGGAACCAAAATGCAACCATTATGAAACCGGGCTGGGTTAGTTGGATGGGGCACCTCATGCACGGTCGATAACCAGGTGCAGGTGGCCGATCAATGTCACATCACTACTTTTGACGAACGGGAATGGAAAGAATCTTCGGATGGTTGCCCAGGGTCACTGATCTTGATGGCTGTATTAAGCCGACGGGTTAGTAGTGTTATTGATATCCCACTCCCTAGGAGACGGTTCACTTGTTTGAACGTTTTACTGATCGTGCTCGCCGTGTCGTTGTGCTCGCCCAAGAAGAGGCGCGTTTGCTCAACCATAACTACATCGGAACCGAGCATATTCTGCTGGGTCTGATCCACGAAGGCGAGGGGGTGGCAGCCAAAGCCCTTGAATCACTTTCCATCAGCCTTGAGGGGGTGCGCGCCCAAGTTGAGGAAATTATCGGCCAGGGTGGCAGCTCACCTTCCGGTCACATCCCCTTCACGCCACGGGCCAAAAAGGTGCTTGAGCTGTCGCTTCGCGAAGCCTTGCAACTCGGCCATAACTACATCGGAACCGAGCACATCTTGCTTGGCCTCATTCGTGAAGGCGAAGGGGTCGCGGCCCAGGTGCTCGTGAAGTTGGGGGCTGACCTCAGCCGGGTTCGCCAGCAGGTGATTCAACTGCTCTCGGGTTACCAATCAGGTAGCGGTGCTCAAGCCGGTAGCAGCGGCTCTGGCGACAAAGGCCAGCCCGCCGGTGTCGCAAGCGGCAGCCAGGCAGGCGAGCAGGCTCAAGGAAGCTTGGTGCTCGACCAATTCGGTCGCAACCTCACCACGCTCGCCCGTGAAAAGAAGCTTGACCCGGTTATCGGCCGCGAAAAAGAAATTGAGCGCATCATGCAGGTGCTCTCACGCCGAACCAAAAACAACCCGGTGCTCATCGGTGAGCCTGGTGTGGGCAAAACAGCCATCGTCGAAGGCCTGTCACAAAAGATCGTGGCCAACGATGTACCTGACACCATCCGTGACAAGCAGCTCTACACACTCGACCTTGGGGCACTCGTCGCTGGCTCTCGTTACCGTGGTGACTTCGAAGAACGCCTGAAGAAGGTGCTCAAAGAAATCAAGACCCGTGGCGACATCATCTTGTTCATCGACGAAATCCACACCCTCGTTGGTGCGGGTGCCGCCGAAGGTGCCATCGATGCAGCCAGCATTCTTAAGCCAATGCTTGCCCGTGGCGAACTTCAAACCATTGGTGCAACCACCACCGAAGAATACCGAAAGCACCTCGAAAAAGATGCTGCTTTGGAACGTCGTTTCCAGCCGATCAAGGTGGAAGCACCGAGTGTTGCCGACACGATCGAAATCTTGAAGGGCCTTCGCGACCGCTACGAAACCCATCACCGGGTCACCATTACCGATCAGGCTTTGGTCGCCGCCGCGAATCTTGCTGACCGTTACATCGCCGACCGTCAACTTCCCGATAAGGCCATTGACCTCATCGACGAAGCCGGTAGTCGTCTACGTATCAAGCGCATGCAAACCCCTCCTGATTACAAAGAACTTGAAAACGAAATCGCCAAGGTTCGCAAAGATAAAGAAGACGCGATCGAGAACCAAAAGTTTGAACAGGCAGCCAAGCTTCGTGACCGCGAAAAAGAACTGCTCGAACAAAAGATTGGCAAAGAAGCCGAATGGAAAGCTGCCGGCGTTGACCTGTTCGACGAGGTTGACGAGGAAGCCATCGCCGAAGTACTTGCTATGTGGACAGGCATTCCGGTTGCGAAACTGACCGAACAAGAAACGTCACGTCTGCTTCGTATGGAAGATGAATTGCACAAGCGAGTCATCGGCCAAAACGACGCCATCAAGGCAGTCAGCCAAGCAATCCGTCGTACCCGCGCTGGTCTGAAAGACCCGAAGCGCCCAAGTGGTTCGTTCATTTTCCTCGGCCCAACCGGCGTGGGAAAAAGCGAACTGGCAAAGACGCTGGCCGAGTTCCTCTTCGGTGACGAAGCATCACTGATTCGTCTCGATATGAGCGAATACCAAGAGAAGCACACCGTGAGTCGCCTGGTGGGTTCGCCCCCTGGGTATGTCGGTTACGACGAAGGTGGCCAACTCACCGAAGCCGTTCGCCGCAAGCCGTTCTCCGTTGTGCTGTTCGACGAAGTCGAAAAGGCTCACCCCGACGTGTTCAATACGTTGCTTCAGATCTTGGAAGATGGCCGTTTGACCGACAGCCAAGGCCGAACGGTTGACTTTAAAAACACCGTGATCATCATGACGTCAAACCTCGGAACCGCCGACCTTCGAAAGGCACAACTCGGCTTCTCGAGTAACTCCGAGTCGGTTTCTTACGAAAAAATGAAGCTCAAGGTTAACGATGCGCTGAAGAACCACTTCCGCCCAGAGTTCTTGAACCGTATCGACGAGACCATTGTGTTCCACGAACTTTCCCGCGAAGAAATCGTGTCAATGATCGACAAGATGACCGCACGGCTGATCGAGCAACTGTCGTTGCAGGGCATTGACTTGCAGTTGACAGGCGACGCCAAATTGTTCCTTGCCGATAAGGGTTACGACCCAACATTGGGTGCTCGACCATTGCGTCGTGCCATCCAGCGCATGCTTGAAGATCCGTTGGCCGAGAAGTTGTTGTTGAAAGAAATCATGACGGGTTCGTCGGTTATCGCCGATGCTGTCGGCGGAGAGATCGTGTTCGAACTCACCGCTCCGTTGGCCCCTCCTGCCGTCGACGAGTTGGTCGGCGGCGCCCCGGCCGAATAGCCGGTCAGATTGTCGCTAGCTACCGGTGGCGGAGACCTCGTCGTCTTCGTCATCGGGAACTACCAGCACCGGAATAGGCGAACGGTGAACAATCTCGTAGGTGACGCTACCGAGTAAGGCAGCGCGTAGGGGGCCTTGACCTCCATGCCCGACGGCTATCGCTTCTGCGCCTCGGGCTTCGGCGACTGCGATGAGTGCATCGACCGGCCGCAGCGGTACCAGCTCTACCTCGATGGTGAGGTTGGGGCGGCTTTCCAGCAATTCGGCTCGAATTTGAGCGGTCGCATCTTCACCAATGGACGACACCCGTTCTTCAAGCGGACCACCCCTTGGCGCAAGTGCCGACGACTCGTACCCGAATACCAACACCACGGGTACGTTCATCAAACTGGCGACTCTGGCCGCGGTTCGAGCTGCCTCGAACCCGCTGCCGTTTCCGCCGACACCAACAATAATTTCACCAGCCATTATGCGGCCCCTTTCACGTAGGTTCCGAGCGGCGCAGCAAGTGTGTCGTCGGCATTCGGATCTTTAACCAATTCAGCTGGGTCTGGGCGGTAGGTAAAGAACTTTGGATACTTGGCAGCACACCACAACATCAGCGGAACCCCAAGTACAAGTAGCAACGTGCCAATGACGAGCACGGTGCCGACCCCAAACAGCGTGCCGTAACCGTAGGCGGCAAGCCGCGAATCCCAAAGCGTTTTCACAAACACATACAGCAAGACGACCCCTCCAAAACCAGGAAGTACACCTATGAAGAAAAAGTTCTTCAGTGACTTGAACACGAAACGGCGGTAGTACACGATGCACGAAATTCCGGTCAGGCCGTAATAGACCGAGATGGCCAACCCAACCGCCGCGATCGATGCGCTGTAGGCATCAGTACTGGTGTTGTTGCTGACAATGACGAGGCCGAGATACCACAAAATGGATATTCCGCCGAAGAGGAACGTACTGAAATCGGGGGTCAGTCGGGCACGGTCAATATGAGCGAATCGAGGTGGGGCCGCACCATGGGACCCCATCGACAGCATGGTTCTGGTCGCTGGAAGAATCGTGGTTTGGCATGAGGCGGCAGCAGAAGTAAGTACAGCTATGACCAGCAGTTTCACCATGATCGTGGGAAGCGCAACCTTGCCCAACTCGTAGATCGCTTCGTCGGCGTTGTCGGTCACGAACTGCGGGCCAAGAAGTGCCACGGCACCAAACGCAGTGACCAGGTAGATCGCCAACAGAATGACCGTCGAAAGTACCGCCGCCCGTCCTGGTGTCTTAGCTGAGTCCTTGGCCTCTTCATTGACTGACACACACGTGTCCCAACCCCAATAAATAAAAACGGCTACAACAAGGCCCGCGATGATGCCCTTCGTTGACACGCCACTCGGCGACATCCAAGAGAGGCTCGGCTTCACCGATTTGTAGGTGGTAGCAACCCCCTTCACTTTGACCGTCGCTGTGGTGCCCTGAAAGGACTTAATAAGCGCGATTACGGCAAATGCGCTGAGTACAACCATTTCGGTTCCGAGGAGGACGACTTGCGACCTCGCAGAGAGTTCGATACCCCGCCAACAAATCCACGTCATGGCAATGATGAACAAGATGCCGATAGTGGTGGTCAGCCAAATGTTGTCGGCCGCACTTTCGCTGAACAACAACACAAGATACCTTCCCGATATTCCGGCCAGGTTCGGCATGATGACCAGGTCAGCCACAATGCAGCCCCATCCGGCGATCCAACCTGCCTTCGGGCCGAACGATCTGACCCCCCAGGTGAAATTGGTGCCGCAGTCCGGGTCGGCCTTGTTGAGGTAGTAAAACGCCGCCGCGATGCATCCCATCGGCACGAATGCGAACAACATAATGAATGGTGCTTTGACACCCACTTCACCGGTTACGAAACCGATACTGGCCGCCAAACTGTATCCGGGAGCGGTCGACGCAACGCCTATGACAATGACCGCTAAAAGGCCGAGTGAGCCCCCTTTCAGCCCTTTGTTGTTGGAAGAAGCGGCGTTGCTCGAAGATCCGTCACTTAACCCTTGCTGTGCAGCCTCGTAATGCGCCATGGGCGATACTCATTTCTGTTCACTGGTTCCGGGGGCAGTGTTAACAATGTCACACCGAAAACGTTCCTGCTTGAACCAGTTCCTCGGAGCGGCCATGCCAGGGATCGTTTTGTTCGGGCGGTAAGGTTTGGGCGCTGTGACCAGTCCAATCCTCCGCCGACTTTTCGCGCTGTGTGCCTCCCTCTTGTTCGGTTTGACCATGGCTGGATGTCGAACCGACGTTGACGTTGCGGTGAAACAAAACCTCGACGGAACCGGGGAAGTACGGGTTTCGTTGCTACTCGACGCCCAAGCAGCTGAACAGGTTGGCGATATCCGGCGCACCATTCGGGTTGCTGACCTGGAAGCAGCCGGGTGGCGATTAGTGGGGCCAACCACGAGCACTGTTGACCAGTCGATGCGTTTCGAGGTGGTTAAAAGTTTTCGAAACCCGGGCGAGGCCACCCTCGCCCTCAACGAACTCACTGGCGAAGAGGGGCCGTTTAGCCAACTTGTCGTTGATCGAAACCGAACTCCCGTCCGAATTTCTTCGTCGGTCCGAGGCGACCTCGACTTCACTACGGGATACGAGACTTTCGGTGACGTGTTGATTGCTCAAACGCTGCAAACAACGTCGTTGATTGGGGTCGAACCCGAACTGATAGCGCAACGTTTCGGGGCGCCGATCGAACAACTGTTGCCTGTGACAGTGACCGTCGAATTACCCGGCGCAGACCCCAAAAAGTTTTCGCTGGTTCCCGGTCAGGTAACCAAAATTAATGCCAGATCATCGGTTTGGAATATTCCCATCTTGGCCCCGCTTGGTGTGTTCGTGGTCGGTCTCATCGTCTTGTTCCGAAAGATTCTTCGCAGACAACGGTAGGTCTCGACGGTTTTTCGAGTGCTTCCGGGTTTTTCTGACATACCCCCTCAGTACGCTTGCAGGTATGGCCAAGGTCAAGATTGTTCATCGGTGCACCGACTGCGGGGCTGCGTTTCCTAAGTGGGGCGGTCAATGCGGTTCGTGTGGTGCATGGAACACGCTCGTTGAAGAAGTCGACCTTCCGGTCGGTCGGTCGGCGCCGCTTCCCGGCTCGTCAATCGGTGAACCAGCCATCCCACTCGTTACCGTCAATTCCGACCAGTGGAAGGCGTGGCCGACAGGTATTGACGAGTTTGACCGGGTGCTGG
Source organism: Acidimicrobiia bacterium (assembly GCA_031430595.1). Lineage (GTDB taxonomy): Bacteria > Actinomycetota > Acidimicrobiia > Acidimicrobiales > JANYDT01 > JANNBN01. Next base: position 459,134 of record JANPBU010000035.1, on the reverse strand, counting down.
GTGGCGGGTTGATTCCGGGTTCGGTAACGCTCGTCGGTGGCGAGCCTGGTATCGGAAAATCGACACTTCTTCTACAGCTGCTCGGCAAAATGAGTTCTCGCGATCACCGCTGTTTGTTGGTTTCGGGTGAAGAGTCTGCGCAACAGGTCAAAATGCGTGCAGAACGGTTAGGGGCTCTGTCCACCGATCTGTGGATCGCCCCCGAAACAGCATTGCCCGTCGTACTCGCCCATATTCGCTCGGTGAAGCCCGACGTTGCGGTGATCGACAGTATTCAAACCATGTACGACCCCGAACTACCCAGTGCACCGGGTTCGGTGACTCAGGTTCGCGAGTGCGCCCATGCCTTTACCCGGTTAGCGAAAGAACTCGGCATTGCAGTGATCCTGGTGGGCCATGTCACGAAAGAAGGAAATTTGGCTGGCCCCCGGGTACTTGAGCATTTGGTCGACACCGTGCTCAGTTTCGAAGGCGATCGTCATCACGGCCTTCGTATGTTGCGTGCCGTCAAACATCGCTTCGGGGCTACGGGCGAATTGGGTTTGTTTGAGATGCTCGAAGCCGGGCTGGTGGCGGTGGCCGACCCCTCGTCAATGTTTCTTTCTGACCGTCGAAAAAATGTTCCTGGCTCGATCGTGGTTCCCACCATTGAGGGGCAACGTCCACTACTCGTCGAAGTGCAGGGTTTGGTAGCGATTTCGCCGTTGTCGGTGCCACGTCGAGGTACGCAGGGCTTCGAGCAAAGCCGCCTAGCTGTGTTGTTGGCCGTCATCGATCGTCGTGTGGGTCTGGGCACTGGCATGCTGGATGTCTTCGTGTCGGTGGTTGGCGGCGTGCGAATCACCGAACCGTCAGCTGATCTGGGGGTCATGCTTGCGGTGCTGTCGAGTTCGTCTGATGAAGCGCTTCCCAGCGATTTGGTTGCGATTGGAGAGGTTGGTTTGGCAGGTGAGGTTCGCCAAGTCACCCATATGACGCAGCGCCTCACCGAATCCGCCAGGGTGGGTATGAAGTACGCCGTGGTTCCGCCTTCAACGGTTGATCCGAAGATACCGGGGCTTACCCTCATTCGGGTGGGTTCCATCGGAGAAGCGGCCGTCGAGTTCGGGTTACGCACCAAGAAGGCCACCAAAGAGCGGCCCCAGATGGGGGTGTTGAAACCAATTCACGGCCCGCCCGGTGGTCAGGCGCGCCTAGATACTTCCCTGGGTGAAATCAGGCGTGGGCCAGCACCCCGTCGCGATCTTGGGGTGTTTCGCAACGACGGGCTCGGAGACGACGGTTTGGGCGATGCTGACCCATTCCGAAACGACAACGGTTTTGGAGGGGCTGACCAGGACGAATGATCACTTGTTTGCTGAGAGTATGCTGAGAGTATGAGTAAGCGCATAACGGTTGTTTTGGATGATGCCGTGGCTGACGGAATTCAACTTCTTGAGGGTCGGAGCGCATCTGCGCGGGTAAATGAGGCCCTGCGCAGGGCAATTGAACGCGAGTTGCATCGTCATCAAGGTTTGGTTTGGATACAGGCAATGAACGACGATCTGGGCGTGCCAAGTACAGCTGACTACGCCGAGGCCAATCGACTGTTAGATGAGGCTGGATTCGGGCCCTCGGAACCGGACGAGCTATGAACAGCAGAATTTTGAATAGCTCAGAATTTTGAATAGCTCAGTGATTCTCGACGCGGGCGCGCTCGACGGAGCCCCATATTCGCCGGCAACTAGGGCGCTCATTGAGCAAGCACTCCGACGTGAAGCCGAGGTTTGGTGTTGTGCCGCCAATCTTGCGGAAGTGTGTCGAGGGCGTGATCGAACCGCATCAGTCGAAGCTTTTCTTCGACGTGGCATTTCGCCGGGAAGTGAGATCGGAGCAATCCATATTCGGTCAACCGATGAAGTGTTCGCTAAACGAATTGGCAACCTCCTACACGCGGCGTCTTTGGGCTCTGAGTCATTGGCGGATGCTCATGTCGTGGCGCTGTGTTCCGAGTTTGATTCGGTCGTGGTCTTGACGACCGACCCATCCGATATTCAGGTGCTTGCGAGCTTCATCCCCGGAGTTCGAGTCACCACTCGGCGCCCGTAGTGACGGCTTGAGTTGGCGGGTGGGTCAAAAGGATTTTTAGAGGAGGCGCAACTTTGGTTGCGCTACCTCTTCATCGTTGTCCCTGGTCCTACATCGCAGCGGGTTGACGTACCCCTTTTCGGCCCCTGCGCGTTCGTTCCGTAATGATCGGCGTGCCCGAGCCAGCGATCATTACGGAACGAACAAATAGGCGGGTTGGAAGTGTGGCTTTGATCCGGTTCATTTCATTTCATTACGGTACGAACGAATAGGCGCCGCACCAAGAACCAACCATCCCTTCGAGGCTGACAAGTGTTCAGCTATTTGGTCCGCCGTGCAGGCGTCCGTATGATGCGGCCATGCGTGTGTTCGACCTGTTCAGAGAGTCAACGTCGACCATCACCCTGCCTGATGGTTCAACCACAACCGCTCAGCAGATCGCCCACGATGGAACTCTCCTCGCAGCTCACCTCGTCAGCGATGGCCTGGTGCGGGGCGACCGGTTAGCAGTGCGTTTGCCGAACGGTTTGCGATACCTCGAAACAATAGTGGCGTGCAGCGTCGCACGTCTTGTTCTGGTCTCTGTCAACACTCGCTACAGCGACATCGAAGCCGAAGATCTGATGGCACGAAGTGGGGCTGAGCGCGTAGTTGATCATCGGTTCAAGCATCCTGACCTCTCGTCCACGGCCGCTGCGGAAGTCGCAGCTGAAGCTGATGATCCGTTCCTCATATTTACGACCTCTGGCACGACGAGCAAACCAAAAATGGTTCGTCATACACAACGCTCGATCGCGAATCACGGTGACGAATCCTCACGAGCATTCGGGTATACGAGCAATGATGTTGCCCTCCTCGCAATGCCCTTTTGTGGAACATTCGGTATGTCGAGCCTTGCCGCAGCGCTAGCTATCAATGCGGCGATCATCGTGGTCGATCAGTTCAACGCTGCGCACGTAAGCGAACTTATTGTTCGTCATCGGGTGACTGTCCTGAACGGAAGCGACGACATGTTTCACCGATTGGTGGAGCATGGCGCTGATCTTTCCACAGTCCGGCTCGGGGGCTACGCACGGTTCAACACCAGTTTGGATGGCATCGTCGACCGAGCCGGTCGTCAAGGCGCAACCATCACGGGCCTATACGGCATGAGTGAGGTACAGGCCCTCTTTTCGCTGCGTGATCCGTCGGGCACCGCGGCGAGTCGCGAATTAGCAGGGGGAACTCTAGTTTCACCCAGCGCTCAGTACCGGATCGTCGATAATGAACTTCAACTTCGAGGGCCGTCGATGTTCGAGGGGTACCTCGCCGAAGGTGGTGATCAGATCGATGCGGAGTTGACCGACCGGTTCTTTGACGAAGGCTGGTTTCGTACCGGCGATGCAGCCGACGGCGATTTCGTCAAAGGTTCAACCGAGCCAGACACTCGTACGTTTACGTATCATTCTCGAATCGGTGATGTTCTGCGGCTAGGCGGGTTCCTCGTTGCGCCTGCGGACATTGAGGCGGCACTTCTCAGCCTTCCGGTAGTGATGGAAGCGCAGGTTGTCGCCGTCGATCTTCCTCGGGGGACTCGGCCGGTTGCGTTTGTGATCGCAACCGAGGGATTCAATGAGGGCAAGGCGATTGCGCATTGCCAGAGCGTGTTGGCCAGATACAAAGTACCGATACGGGTGGTGAACATCTGCGAGTTTCCGGTCATCCCCAGTGCGAACGGCAACAAGATTCAACGGGTAAAGCTTCGTGAGATGGCCGAAGCAATCATCGCCCAGCAAGCCTCGTCGACGGAAAGTCAGGGAACTGTTCAATGACCATGAAGCTTGGGGTCTGCGTCGCCTCCGACATCTCAGATATTGACTACGCAGTGCTCGCCGAAGACCTCGGATTTGACGATTTGTGGTTCGCCGACAGCCAGATGATCTGGTCTGATTGCTATGCCACCATGGCTTTGGCTGCGGCTCGCACCAGCCGAATTCGCATCGGCACCGGGGTAGCCGTCGCTGGCACCCGCGCTGCACCGGTCACGGCGAGTTCTCACGCCACGATCAACGCGATTGCACCGGGTCGAGTGTTCTGTGGCATCGGGACCGGTAACACAGCCATGCGGGTTATGGGTCATCGACCGATGCCGATCGCCGAGTTCGAGTCGTATATTGAAACCCTGCTCCCACTGTTGTCGGGTCACGAAGCCGAACTTTCCTGGAGGGGTCGTACTGCCCCGATTCGTCACCTCATGCCAGACCTTGGGTTCGTTTCCTTCGATACGAAAATCCCGCTCTACATCTCGGGCTTTGGGCCGAGAGCAATGGCGCTTGCTGCGAAGCACGGCGACGGCTTAGTGATGTCGGTGCCCCCGCAGGTTGCGGCGGTCGAGCGTGTCTGGGGACGGCTCAATGCTGCGGCGAGTTCTGTAAGCCGAAACATCGATCCGACGAATTTCCTTACCGCTACGCTCACCACGGCATTCGTGCTCGAACCGGGTGAAAAAGTTGACAGCGCGAGGGTTCGGGAGGGCGTTGGTGCGTTCGCTATCTCGGGCTTGCACTACTCATACGAGCAGTGGCGTGAAGCTGGCCAGCCCGACACTCCGGGCCGTTTCAGTTTCTGGGACGACTACGTGGCGATGTTGAAAGATGTCGACCCCGCCCGTCTTCATCAGCGAGTTCATCAAGGTCACAACTGCTGGGTGCTTCCAGAGGAAGAGCAATTCGTCACGAAGGAACTCATCGAAGCAACTTGCTTGGTCGGCGCTGCTGACGAGATCGCAACCCGTATGCGTGCATTGGAACAGGCTGGGCTGTCGCAGATCATGCTTTTACCTCCGCTGGCAGCCAAAGAGCAGGTCTTGCGAGACATTTCCGCCCAGGTCATGCCTCTACTGTAATTCTGCTCGCTTGCTACCGACCGCAATCAGCGGATGAGTGCGCGCGCTGTCGTACGTAGGGTCGATCGTATCGAAAGCTCGATCCCAGATCGTCGTGAAGAATCCGAAATTCACCGACGGGTTGAGGTGGTGGCTGACATGGAACGATGGTGTCGAAATCCATCGAAACAATCGTGAAGCGCGCAGGCGATCGGGAAGCGGGTCGACACCTACATGGCTGATCGTCCCAAAGGCTAGGTTGACGAACGCGAAGCCGGCGATCGAAACAGCGCTAATCGAAAGACCCGCCGCCGAGCAAGCAACAAGGCAAGCCAACCACAATCCACCGAAACCGAGCGCCTCGATCGGGTGAAGCGCAAACAGGGTTGCCGTTTGCGGCTCAACGAAACGGTGATGCAACCGATGAGCGAACCGGTACACCAAATCATGGTGAGCAATACGATGCCCAAGGTACATTTGAGCATCAAGAGCCGCAGCGAGTACTAGAACTTCGAACAGCACCCGAATTGATACGTCGCTAGTGACGGTGATCGAGCCAGACTTCCACAATGCCCATCCGCCAACCGTGACGATGGTGTTCATCAAGACCGAAATATAGCCAAGTCGCACCTCGGCTGGACGGGGGTCAACGACTTCAACTGCGACACGGCGGTGGGCCCAACGCCGAGAGGCCCAGTTGCCGACCACAATGGTTGAGAGCATCAGTGCAAGGTTCTCGAGCAACATGAGCGGAACAATCTGCACCATTGTTAGAGCTCGAAACCAGGCCATGGATGACTCGATAATCGCTAGCGCCAGAACCATTCCGCCAACCTAGATCGCCTGCGACACGATCCGAAATCCCTTTGCGGAAACACCACGATTTGGACGTCCAGCTGGCGATCAGCAACGAACAGCTTGACCAACTACCCGGTGCCAATGGGCTCTCTGCTTGGCGCGCCGTAAGGATTAGCCATGTCCCACATACCTAATTCATATCGATTCACCTTAGGCGTTGCATTCGCCTCGATCGCCGCACTCGCGGTGACTGCGTCAGCTGTCGTGGCTAGTGCCGCGGTTCCGACCGTTTGCAACGAGCGCGCAGTTGGTGGGCCGGCTATCGGGTACGCCCTCACGTCGCGTCAACAACTGGTGTGCTTTAAAACCAACAGCCCACAGACGCTCCAGGTTTTAATGTCGACTTCTTCGCTTGTCGGGGCCGATACCGAGTTGGTTGGTATCGACATCCGGCCTGCAAGTGGCGCTATCTACGGGCTCGGAAACGCAGGTGGTGTATATCTTGTTGAACCGTCCAATAGCAAGCCTGAGCTCAAAGCGCGCTTATCAGTACCGTTGGAGGGGAAAAGCTTCGGAATGGATTTCAATCCAACCGTTGATCGCCTTCGTGTTGTGTCTGATAGCGGCCAGAACCTTCGGGTAAATGTCGACACTGGTGCTACGACGGTTGATGCGAACTTAAAGTTCGGTGTAGTACGAGCAAACGGGGTCGCTGCAGTGGCGTACACCAATAACGACGTGGATGCGTCGACAGCTACGACACTATTCAACATCGATTCGATTGGCGATCAGCTAACGATTCAGAACCCACCAAATGATGGCGCGCTTACTAGTGTCGGACGACTCAACTTTTCGGGCAGCGCTGTCCACACCTTCGACATCCAGTCGACGTTGCGAGATGGGAAGGCGGTCGACAACGTCGGTTACGCAACACTCGATGGAGGCGGAACGCTCTTCCGAGTCAACCTCACCAACGGCGACTTGACCTTCCTCGGCAACGCCGGCCCAAATCGATTCGTTGGCATCACATTCCCGACGTTGTAATCGGGCCTTGATGATCCGCAACCGCTCAGCGGTATGTTGTCACTCGTGGGACGCCATCGGCGAAGCGGTTCTCAACGGCGGTTGAGCCTGACCCCTGCTAGCCATCGTGGGGGTGCGCCTCAACGTTCGGTTCAGGCTCGTGATAGTCGCCATGTTCGCTCGTCCACCACGATTTGGCGGTACGCAGGCCAGTCGGCTGATCGAGTGCGCCGGCACAAATTGACAGCCATTCCGGTCTGGCGGTCGTCTTCCAGAACAGTGATGCCCCACAGGTTCCGCAGAACCCGTATGCGACGCTCGGCTCGGGCGAATACCAGCGCAACACACCGGAGTCGGTGATGGCAACACTGCTCACTTCCGCACCGGTCGCCGCCATGTGATGGCCGGTAAAGCGCCGACATCGCCTGCAATGGCAGTTGCTGACATTACGCAACTCACCATTAACTGCGAACGAGACGCCGCCGCATTCGCACTGACCGTGATGGCTCATGCCAGTGACTCTAAAACATCAATCAGTCGACCCACCAATAGTTGGTCTGGACTTCGTGCCCGTGATTGGGGTCGACATGCTGGGAGGGTGGGGTCGAAGGTTTTCTAGCGGAGGCGCAACTTTGGTTGCGTTTTCCTCTCGTAGTTTGCCCCGAGACCTGGATTGGAGTGAGGTTGCCCGGTTGCATTTTTCGGCGCCTACGCATTCGTTCCGTAATGATCGCCGTGCCCGTTTTGACGCATATTGATTCGTTCCGTAATGATCGGCTCGGCGTGCGGTGATCATTACGGAACGAACGAAGAGGCGGATCGGAGTGGTCGATTCATTTCATTACGGAACGAAACGAGAGGAACGGCCTCGGGCCTCCATTCACGGACGGTGGCCTCAAGAGGTGGTCGCTCCCGCTTACTTGGTGATGACGGCTTGAAGTTCTTTAACGCGCACAGGCGTGATTGTTGTGGTGTTGATTAGTCCGGTGGCTGGTACCCCGGGGACGTTCGATTGAATCACGGCGGTCCAGGTAATGGTGAGTTCTGCTGGTGCAGTACCGCCTTCTGGAATCGTGGTGATTGCGAGGTAGCAGCCTGCTGCTGCTGATTTAGCGCGTCCTGTTTCGGTTTTGGGGTTTGCACCGGGACCATCGCAAGTTGCTTTCATCCCGTTGAAGGTAAGTGAGATGTCGGTCGGGGTGAGTGTCGCAGTGGCCCACCATCCGCCGGGCGCTGTTTGAGTTGGAGGGGTGATTGGCGTCCACATGGCCGGGTCTACCGAGAAGTAGAGGCGCAGGCCAGTGATTGCTTCAACGTCCGGTCGTTCGACTGGTGGGGCGAATCGGGGCACTGGTGGCAATGCAGCGGAAAGAAGGTTGCGTAACACGCCGTCAGCGTTTGGCGGTGGGGGAATATCTGGGATGTCGTCGTTGGCGGGGCATTCGGAGATGCATCTGATTGGGGTTGGGCTGTATTGGTCGCCAGCCCGGCATCGGGCAAGTGCCATGAGGTAGTAACCCCCGTTGGGTCGTCGCATGTGAAATGTGGGCGAATTTGGCTGCAGTTCGAATTGTGGGCAATTCGACGGTGGGCGGGGTTTGGGTGCAGAGTTTCCAGGATTTTCAGGGCCGCCCTTTGTTCCGGAAGTCTCGATGTTGGAATCGGTTCCGTCGTTACCAATCGTCGTATCCCCCGTTGCATCTCCTCCGGCGACCGCCGTTTGCTGAAGCGAAAGGAGGCTTGCGAAAGCGAGGGAAGCTATGCGAAAACGCCAGCGCATGATGATTCACTCAGATTGGTTTTGCGGCCAGCTCGCCAAACGCCTTGTTTGTTAAGGACGTAAATGTCGTATGCCACAACCTCGTACTTGTCCTGAACAAGTTGGTCGTCATCATCCCTCGACGGGTCCCCAACTAAATATTCCCTTGCATTGTTTTGGTAACAGACCCGGGCCAGTTTGAGTTCGGGGAGATTGGTTGGCGAAACCTGCGTTACCTTCAGCTCACCGATTGATCCGCTTTTGATTCGTCGGCCCGAGGAAGCAATCTGCCGGATTCGTGTGACCAACGAATTCGCAGTTTCCCGATCAAAAAACTCAGAAAGACGGTCGAAGTCAGGTGCATTGGTGGTCAGTTGATCTGCGTACTCCATTTGCCCTTCTTTGAGAGCCTGTTCGATGGCATCGAAGTCGGGGTCTTTGGCCACGGGCGTTTCGGGAATTGTCGAACTAGCGGCCGTGGTGATGGTGGTGGTCGTGGTGGTGGTGCTGCTCGATGACGATGGGACCGTGGTTGATTTTGGTTCGGTGGCTGCAACAACGGCAATGGTTTGCACGGTTGCGCTGGGTACCGCAGGGCCCTTGCTCGGAGCACAGGCTGCTGCCAAGAGACCCAGACCGGCGAAAATGATCACTCTGCGTAACATCAGAAGTAACCTACACTGCACGTGATGTCTTTTCAAGTAAAATCCGAAAGACACGGTAAACGCACAGTTTTCGATGATGGGACTTGATCAAGCGGCTGCAACCGCCGGATCGACCCCTCGCTGCGTGAGCCTCAAGACGTGGTCACCGGGTGCTCACCTGTTGCGTAAGTGAAAAAGGTAGAACAAGTGCCGACGACTTAGCTCGCTCGGTTGGTCATACGCTTTCGGTCAACAATTCGGTAGGTGCGCTCATGCTGCTCCATCCAACCGAGGCGGACGAATTGCGCGATGGCCTTGTTGACCCGCTCGCGGCTGGCCCCGATCATTCCGGCTAGCTCCTCCTGGGTGATTGGTAACTGGAACTCGTCGCTGTCGCCAGCAATGTCGAGCAAACGCTTAGCGGTGCGCCCGGTTACATCGAGGAAAACCGAGTCCGCAAGGGCTTCGTCGGCCACCCTGATACGGCGAGAGAACAACCCAACCACAGCCCACAAGGCATCAGGATCGAGCTTCAACTCTTCGGTCATGCTGGCGTAAGGAAGCACGACCACTTCACTTTGCTCCAGTGCTCGTGCGCCCGCCGAGCGACCTTGACCGTCAAAAAGCGCCATTTCGCCGAAAAGATCGCCTGGGTTCATGAGTGCCAACAGTGACTCACGATCTATGTTTCGGTTAGCGATCGCGATTCGACCACTTTTTACGATGAACATCTCTTTTGCCTCGTCGCCCTCGGCAAATGCGTGATCGCCACGCATGAACGTTTGAACCGACGCAGCAGCCGCAAAGCGTTCAAGGGCCTCCGGTGAAAAGACCTGAAAGAACTCAATGCTCGAAAAGAACTCGACCTTAACCATGCACTGGAGCGTAATCGAGCCTGGTTGTGTAACGACGGTTCGAAGGGCAGCAGATCACCGGTATCATGGAAAAGCTTATTTCCGGCTGTGACCAGCCACGTTCTACTTGGAGCACCATGACGACATTCGATGTCGGTGACAAGGTCGTGTACCCGCACCACGGTGCTGCAACTATTGAGCGACGCGAGTCGATCACGTTTGGCGGTGAAGAGAAAGAGTATTTGGTTCTCAAGCTCGCCTTTGATCAGCTCACGCTCAAGGTTCCCGTTGACAAAGTCGACGAGGTTGGCCTTCGCGAAGTCATCAACGACGAAGAAGTCGAAGAGGTATTCGCAGTACTCAGTAAGAAGGAAGCGCGTATGCCAACGAACTGGTCACGTCGCTTCAAGAACCACGTCGAGAAGCTCAAATCGGGCGACATCTATCAGGTTGCCGAAGTCGTTCGTAACCTATCGATCCGCGACAAAGACAAGGGTCTTTCGGCTGGTGAAAAGCGAATGTTGGTCAAGGCTCGCCTTATTTTGGTCAGTGAACTTACCTTTGCATTGAACGTGACCCAAGAAGAAGCGGAACAGAAACTGTCTGACGCCCTGGTGTGAGCCAGAACGAAAGTCCGTTGCCTGACCAACTCATTCATCCGGCCGCCTCGCCATCATGGGTAATTGTGGTTGCTGCGGGGTCAGGTTCGCGTTTTGGTAGCGAAATCCCGAAGCAATACCTTGCCTTGGGTGACCGGCGGGTACTTGATCATTGTCTTGAATCGTTTCGACGGTGGTTCGGTCAGCAGGTGGTGTTGGTCGTTCATGCCGACCGTTGCAAAGACGATGAACCGGGTGCGGGTTGTGTCGTTACTGGTGGTTCCACTCGAAGCGAATCGGTTCGTTGTGGTCTGGCGATGGTTCCAGTGACGGCCGAGTTTGTGTTGGTCCACGATGCGGCCCGACCTTTGATCGACCCGAAGGTCATGACAGATCTTCTCGATGCGATAGTCGGGGGCGCAGACGGCGCAATCCCGGGTGTCCCTGTGACTGACACGATCAAGCGAGTCGTCAATGGTTTCGTCGTAGAGACCCCAAACCGAAACGAACTCGTGGCGGTGCAAACCCCTCAGGTGTTTCGAGCCGACATACTTCGACGGGCTCACGCCGATGGTGCAGATGCAACTGACGATGCCGCTCTCGTCGAACAGTATGGCGGCCGAATCGCAGTAGTTCCAGGTTCGTTGATGCTTCGAAAGGTCACCACGTTGGCCGACCTCGAATACCTTAAAGACGTACTTGCGGCACAAGAATGGGTAGATGTGACATGACCGAACTCCGGATCGGTGAAGGCTTCGATATTCATCCGTTCACAGATGACTTAGGCATCGACGGAGCCGTTCGCCCCCTCATTTTGGGCGGGGTGTTGTTTGAAGGGCATCGGGGTTTACGCGGCCATAGTGACGCTGACGCGTTGGCCCATGCAATAACTGACGCATTGCTTGGGGCGGCTGACCTGGGCGATATTGGCCACTATTTTCCTGACACCGATGCCGAATGGAAGGGTGCCGATTCGATGCGCCTGCTTGCGGCCACGGTCGAATTAGTCAGATCACATGGTTGGACTATTTGCAATGTCGACTCCACCGTTGTTTTGGAAGCCCCGAAGCTGGCCCCCCACCGTGCGGAAATGAAGCATCGCGTTGAAGCCGTCGTGGGTGCAACCGTTTCGATAAAAGCTAAGCGTGCAGAAGGTCTCGGTGCTCTCGGGCGTCGCGAAGGCATCGCATGTTTTGCTGTCTGTTTGTTACAACGCATATGAAAATGAGGAGTACAACATGAGCCCAGCCGGTGGTCGAAGTGGACAGGGGTCGGGTCGCGGTCGAGGTGGCTCAGGCGCAGGTGGGTCAGGGGCCGGTAGGTCTGGCAACTCTGGCAAAGGTCGACCGTCAGGTGGTTCGGGGGGGTCCGGTCGGTCTGGGGCAAACTCGGGCGGACGTGCTGGCGGCGCAGGTGGAATCGGCCGATCAGGTGCTGGACGTCCAACGGGTACACCCGGCGGAGGTGGGAGAGGTGCAAGCCGCTCCGCAGCCCCGACACGATCAGGATCAGGATCGGGTTCAGCGCGTTCGGGTTCAGCGCGTTCGGGCGGAGGAGGTGGACGAGCAGGTTCAGGTCAGATGGACCGACTTCCTTGGGAGCACCCAATGGCCCCGAAGGGCCTCGACGGTGCCCAAGTAGAGGGCCGTCAAGCGGTTCGCGAGTTACTAGCCGCTGGCAGGCGACGGGTTCGTACCCTCATCATGGCCGACGGAACCGATGACTCACCGATCCTCATGGATATCGAAGAGCTCGCCGCGGCTAGGGGCATTCCGGTTCGACGGGTGAGCAAGGAGCAGGTTCTCGCCCAGGCCAGAACCGAATCACCGCAAGGCGTCATTGCCCTAGCCGAACCCCTTGAAGAGGCCGATCCCGACGAAATGTTGGAACGTCGCCCCCACGGAATGGCCCAACCGTTCATTTTGGCGTTGGACGGCCTAACCGACCCCGGCAACCTTGGGGCGCTACTCCGCAGTGCCGATGGGGCTGGTGTCACCGGGGTGGTGGTACCGAAACATCGGGCGGTTCACATCACTCCAACCGTTGCCAAGTCTGCCGCCGGAGCGATTGAGCATTTACCAATCGGATTGGTGCCCGGCCTTCCTGCGTACCTGCTGCGGGCCAAAGAGCGCGGTGCGTGGGTCATTGGGCTCGATGCCAACTCAACCACGACTGTTCACGATCTGGCCCACCTCGCCGACCAGCCGCTGATTGTGGTCGTTGGTGCCGAGGGTGATGGCCTGAGCCGCCTGGTCAGAGACCGATGTGACGTAATTGCCGCCATCCCACTTCGTGGTCGCATTGAATCACTCAACGCCTCGGTCGCTGGGGCGGTCGCCCTGTTTGAGATCGGTAGACACCGACCCGTCGACGGCCCGCTGGTGGGAGGAAACGATCAACGAGATGTCGATGACATCCGGGCAAACGATGAGATCCCCTTGGCTGACGAGTCAGATTATGACGATGACGACCAGGACTACGACGATGACCAGGCGGACGATGCGCAGCAGGGGTAATCGGGCCTGACTACCTGATGATTCCTCAGGTCAGGCGAGGTACGTGCCGATAGCCGTTGGGTGAGCGATGAACAGCTTCCCGAGAACCTACGACTTCCTGGACGTTTGGTCGACCTCGACATTCCCCTAGCGATTGTCGAAGACATGATTCTTCGGCGTGCCGCGATCCTTGATCGAACCACTGTCAACAAGATTGCCACCGATCTTTCGTTGCATCCGTCGATTATCGCCGAAGTGTTTTCTACCCTGAGAGACCGAAAATACTTCGACGTAACCAGCCTCGAAGGAATGGGTAACTACCATTTTTCGCTTACCGATATTGGGCGAGAACGGTCGAGGGCATCGCAAGAACGCTCAACCTGGGTGGGTGCGGCTCCGGTGTCGTTGACCCGGTATACCGAGGTGGTTGCGTGGCTGAAGACCGAAGTTGATGTATCCGACGCCCTCGTACGTTCGAAATTCACTGACCTCGTGCTCAACCCAAAGATCGTCGATGAACTCGGTGCGGCCTTCGCCGGTCAACGTTCGATGTTGCTGTGGGGCCCCGCTGGAACCGGCAAAACAAGCCTTGCTGAACGATTGATCCGCCTGTACGACGACTGGGTGCTGGTTCCGCATGCGATCGAAGTCGAAGGGGCTGTCATTTCGGTATATGACCCTTCGGTGCATAAAAAGGTTGACACCATCATCGAAGGGCTTGACCCACGCTGGGTGGTGTGCGAGCGACCGCTCGTGGTTGCTGGTGGTGAACTTGAACTGAGCATGCTGCAGTTGCGACGCGACCCGGTTTCGAAGGTGTACGTAGCTCCGCTTCAGCTGAAGGCCAACAACGGAATTTTGCTGATTGACGACTTCGGCCGACAACTTATTGACCCGGGCGCCCTCCTGAACCGGTGGATTATTCCTCTGGAACGTCGGGTTGACTACCTTTCGCTTGATGCCGGAACAAAGTTTTTGGTGCCGTTCGAAGTGCTCGTTGTATTTTCAACAAACCTCAACCCCAATGACCTTGGCGATGAAGCCTTCTTCCGTCGAATCCAAAACAAAATCCACGTAGGGGCTGCAACCGTCGAGGAGTTCGACGAAATTTTGTCTCGTGTGGCTGTGGCGTTCGATGTTCAACTCCCGGCAGGTGCCCATCAATCAGTGCGTAACAAGTTGGCTTCTGTCGGACGTAAAGGGCTGCACTCGTGTTACCCGGTTGACTTGGTCCGGCTGGTCAAAAACGTATGTGACTACAAAAAGGTTCCGCGGATTATGGACGATGACATGATTTCTCGGGCAGCTGAGCTGTATTTCACGGGTGGAGGCGAAACGGGCGGCGGGGTCTTTACCAAGAAGTAACCTTGCGGCTAAACCCCGCCGGGTTAGCTCAGTTGGTAGAGCACCTGTCTTGTAAACAGGATGTCGTCGGTTCAATTCCGACACTCGGCTCTCGTCCGTTTCGAGTCAGTGTTTGGTGAGTTTTGCTAGAACTCGCCGAAGTGGCTCCACTTGACCTCTTCTGGTGGTTACCATCTATGGCACCTGCCCAAGCTTGTCTTGGGCGTCTTTTGAGGATGGCCTATGAACTCACTCGGTCGATCTGCACGTGGTGCCATCATTTTGGTGTTGGCGCTGGCAATTGGAACGTGGATCATCAGTCGTACAACCAACAATCCAGTGGCTGCCTCGGAGACAGCGGCGGATACAACGACGACCACGGTCTCGTCGACGATCCCCGTTCCTGTGCTTCCACCTCGAGATTTGAAAACCGTCCGAGTACTTATGGTTAACGGTACGCGCACCGACGGTATTGCTAAGAAAGCTCGCAATTGCGTGCTGAATACTTACGATGCGTTGTCGCCGACGAATACCAACATCAAGCCTTCGCCTTCAGCCCTTTATGCAGAAGCTGGTTTCGAAGCCGAGGCCCGCCAGATCGCGTTGACCCTAAACATTCAGCTTGAACCGCTTCCGTTTCCCGAAACGACGAACCTCAAAGCGGTTCCTTCCCCGTTACCGAACGTGATGTTGATCATTGGCGATTCGATTGCCGACACGATCCGCAATTTGCCGTGCGCAGTGAGCGTTGTTCCTGCTGCATAACGTCGATCGGTAGCCATGCGAGTACTGGTTTGCCCCGATAAGTATCGAGGAACCGCCACCGGCTTAGAAGCTGCAGCAGCAATGCAGCGCGGCCTCAACGGGGTTTCTGCACAACTTCTTCCTCTGGCTGATGGTGGTGAAGGTACCCTCGATGCCCTCGCTGCGGCTGGCGGTACCTTCCGTACAACGACGGTTACAGGTCCGCTCGGTCAGCCCGTTGACGCGAAGTGGTTGATGTGGAAACGCAAGGCGTTTATTGAGATGGCCCGTGCCTCTGGTCTGATGCTGGCTGGGGGTCGAACGGGTAACGATGCCCTCGGCGCAACTACGTTCGGAACGGGGCAACTGATCGCTGCGGCGATTGCGGAAGGTGCAATATCGATCACGGTCACGCTTGGAGGCTCAGCTACTACGGATGGCGGTTTGGGCGCACTTCAAGCGTTGATCCCACACTCACGTCTCGCAGGCACTCGGTTGGTTGCTGCGTGCGATGTCGAGACACGCTTCATTGATGCTGCGAAGGTATTTGGCCCACAAAAAGGGGCGAGCCCTGCGCAAGTGGCGTTGCTTACTCGGCGATTAGAACAGCTGGCCGACCGCTACTTCGAGGAACGCGGGGTCGACATTCGCGATGTTGTTGGATCGGGAGCCGCTGGTGGTTTAGCCGGGGCGCTGGTGTCGATCGGGGCCGAAATCGTAAGTGGATTTCAGTGTGTAGCTGAGTCAGTCGGGTTTTACGAAGCGCTCGGGAAACTCGATGAAAGATTTGACCTTGTTATAACCGGCGAAGGGTTTCTTGACGCTGAGTCGTTCAACGGCAAAGTGGTTGGCGGTGTCTGCGAGGCCGCAGTTCAGCGTCGCTTGCCGGTACTGATTGTGGCTGGCGGAATTGACGATGACCTGGTTGACGAACTTCCAATCGGGCACCTCGGATCTGAAGCGAAACACCTGGTCAAGGCGGTTTCACTTGTCGAAGCCTTCGGTCTTGATCGAGCCATGACTGACACTTCTAATTGTATTGAATTGGCCGTTCGTCATCATAGGGAACGCCGGTAACGTCCCGTAACGCCCGGTCTTGGCACTCGACCCAGGCGAGTGCCAATTAGCTTCAGGCTCGGGTGTAGAGTTGGCACTCGGCACACGTGAGTGCCAACTGGAACTTTCGCTCTCTCTGGAGGACATGCAAATGGCCAAAATGATCGCATTTGACGAGGCCGCTCGCCGCTCGCTCGAAAAGGGCATGCAGCAGCTGGTAGACGCCGTAAAGGTGACGCTTGGGCCGAAGGGCCGCAACGTTGTGTTGGAAAAGAAGTGGGGCGCCCCCACAATTACCAACGACGGTGTCTCAATCGCTAAAGAAATCGACCTCGAAGACCCCTACGAGCGCATTGGTGCCGAATTGGTCAAAGAAGTCGCTAAGAAGACCGACGATGTTGCCGGTGACGGTACAACGACGGCAACCGTGTTGGCTGGGGCAATGGTTCGCGAAGGTCTTCGCAACGTCGCCGCCGGAGCCAACCCAATGGATCTCAAGCGTGGAATCGAAGCTGGCGTCGCCGCCGCCGTCGAAGCCATCAAGGGCATCTCAAAGGCTGCAGACTCAAAGGAACAGATTGCTCAGGTCGCTTCGATCTCAGCTGCTGACACCGAAATTGGTGGCCTCATCGCTGATGCGATTGACAAGGTCGGCAAAGACGGTGTGATCACTGTTGAAGACAGCCAAACCTTCGGTATGCAGATGGATCTTGTTGAAGGTATGCGCTTCGACAAGGGGTACATCTCGCCTTACTTCGTGACCGACACCGAGCGTATGGAAGTCTCGCTTGAAGACCCCTACATTCTTTTGGTGTCGTCAAAGATTTCTGCCGTTCGCGACATGCTTCCTATCTTGGAAAAGGTCATGCAGTCCGGCCGTGCCGTTGTCATCCTCGCCGAAGACGTAGAAGGCGAAGCACTGGCAACCCTCGTTGTCAACAAGATTCGTGGCACGTTCAAGTCGGTAGCCGTCAAGGCCCCTGGCTTCGGTGAACGTCGTAAGGCAATGCTGCAAGACATGGCTGTACTTACTGGTGGCACTGTCATCAGCGAAGAAGTTGGCCTCAAGCTTGAGACAGCTACCCTCGACCTTCTCGGTCGGGCCCGTAAAGTCGTCATCACCAAAGACGAAACCACCATTGTTGAAGGTGCGGGCAGTGCCGAAGACGTGAAGGGTCGAGTCGCCCAGATCAAGATGGAAATCGAAAACACTGACTCTGACTACGACAAAGAGAAGCTGCAAGAGCGTCTCGCAAAGTTGTCGGGTGGCGTTGCGGTTCTCAAGGTCGGCGCAGCTACCGAAGTTGAACAAAAGGAAAAGAAGCATCGCATCGAAGACGCCGTGTCAACGACAAAGGCTGCCATCGAAGAAGGTGTTGTTCCTGGTGGTGGCGTTGCCTTGATCCGTGCCCAGGCTGCTGTACTTGCCATCGCCGAAACGTTGAGTGGCGACGAGGCTACCGGTGCCCGGTTGGTCGCCAAGGCCGTTGAAGAACCACTCAAGCAGATTGCAATCAACGCGGGTATGGAAGGTGGCGTTGTGATCGACAAGGTCCGCAACCTCACCAACCCGAGCGAAGGCTTGAACGCAGCTACCGGCGAATACGAAGACCTCGTAAAGGCTGGCGTTATCGATGCTGCGAAGGTAACCCGTTCGGCTCTACAGAACGCCGCGTCAATCGCTGCGCTGTTCCTCACGACCGAGGCTGTCATCGTTGACAAGCCAGAGAAAGACGCTGCCCCAATGGGCGGCGGAGGAATGGACGACTACTAAGTCGTGTTGCCTGACTGATTTGTGCCAAGCGATTGGCACTGATCGATTCGAACAAGAGGGCTTCGGCCCTCTTGTTTCGCGTCTGAGCGGGTACAAGCACCCGAAGGTCCGACCCGTAGGGTGTGGAATGCGCGAGGATTGGATGATGAAACAAGATGCCAGAACCCGTCGTTTTCGTTTGGCAACCGTCGCAGCGATGGTGGCCACGGTCTTGTTCTCTGGGCTCGACCCCGTGGCTTCGGCTGCGTCTAAGACGACCCGCAAAGTAGTCAAAACCACGAAACGATCGGTAGTGACGCGGCGTACGACAACAAAAGCCGTGTTGCCAACTACAGCCGCCCCAACTACAGCCGCCCCGACCACGGTCGCAGCGACGACCGTGGCCCCAACAACCGTGACAACGGTCGCGACCACGGTTGCTACCGTGCCACCGACAACGGTTCAACCTGTGGCATTCTCGACGCCCATTCAAACGGTTTATTTACCCCTTGGTGGCACTGTCACGTTCCCGGTGTGGCTAACCGTGCGGGCCGGGTTTAACGAACTCGTCACCCTGGTTCCGGTCGATCTTCCAGCTGGCGTGTCAATGTCGTTCGAGCAAAACCCGATTCGTAACTACACCGTGGCGTCGATCACCGTCCGCGAAGGAACCGGTGTGTTGCCGCTCGTAACCGTCGAGGGTCGTTCAGCGTCGTTCACGGCTCGAATGAAACTGGTGATCAACGTCACCGGAACCGCAACAGGTGGCGGAACCACAACGACGTTGCCATCAACGGTTTCGGGTCGCGCCACCTCAGCGTCTGGGGCATTTTCGATCACGTACAACCAACCAAGTACTGCGCTCAAGGTGTTGGGTGAAGTTGGCTCGTATCGTCTGGGCATCGAGCGGCGCGCTGGCGTAACCGGCGACGTGACGTTCACCATCGCTGCTGCACTTCCAAAGGGAATGGTTGCTAATTTTGACAAAACGACGGCCAGCGGAAACGAAGGATTTCTCTTCGTGGGGGCGTATACGGGTGCCGAAGTTGGTGTGGTGCCGGTGGCAGTCTCGGCGACGCTGGGTGGCGAAACAGTGGTCTTTGTTGTGGTCGCGAGGGTGGCCTGAGCTCTTGCTGGTGAAGGTTCGAAAGGTTGCGACGTTTGCAACGTTAGTAAGTATACTTAGTTTAGTCCAGGGCTCGTCAGTTTCTGGGGCCAAGACGGCAACCTCCACTTCTACGTCAACAACCGTCGCTGGCCCAGTCGCCGTTGGGCAGGTTGTGATCGATGGAAAGGGGTTTGGTCATGGCGTCGGCCTTGCTCAAGACGGTGCTCTTTGGATGGGGAAAAATGGTAAGTCAGCCAAGCAAATTTTGGCTCTGTTCTTTCCCGGTACTGCGCTCGGAAAGCGGGGTGGTGCAGTTCGAGTCCCACTCTCGTCTGTAGGCACGCTTACTGTTGTGTTGCCAAACGGTGGAAAGCTTGGAGAACTCGATATTCCAGCCGGTACCCAGCTAAAATTCACGGCCGCCAACGGTGTTGTGTCAGTTATAAGGGTAGGGTCAAGTGATCCGTTACCGGTGGCATTAGCAGCACCCGGAAAAGCCGCCCGAGTAAAAGCCACCCGAGGAAGAGCGAAAGCCCGTTTCATTAGTGCATCGGCTCAGGGCCTATCGCAATTCCTTCCGAGGGTTCAGCCCACTCCGCAGCCACCAGCGTCTTCAGCAGCAGCTGTGCCGGTTCCGGTTGAGCCAACGTCGTTGCCAGACCTGGTGGTTCCTTCAACCGTGGCGGAACTTCCTTCAACAGTTTCAACGTCGGTGCCCACGGGTGAGTCATCCAGTACCGTGCCAAGTTCAACTGTTACCGCGCCTTCAACGACAATCGTCAACCCGAACCAACTAGTCGCTGCGCCCACCGTCGTGCTGAGCGCAGCAAACGGAGGTGTGAGCGTTATTGGTTCCAAGAAGTACCGGGGGATGTTGGAGTTCACTGCCGCGAGTTCAGGAATGCGAGTGGTCAACGAACTCGATGTCGAGCAATACCTGCGCGGAATGGGAGAAGTACTTGACCCACGGTGGCCGAGCGCTTCGCTTCAATCTCAAACGATCGTTGCTCGTACGTATGCATTGCGTCTCATGGCAACGAAGGGCGAAGTGTGCCCGACTCAACGCTGCCAGGTATACCTCGGGGCTCAGGCTGAGTACCCAGCCATGGACGCAGCGGTTGTCGCGAGCGCCGGAAAAGTAGTGACGTACGAGGGTCAATTGGCAGCCACGTTTTACTCTGCGTCTGGCGGCGGAACCATTGCCGACCCCAGTGAAATTTGGGGGCCGAGTACGCCGATCCCGTATTTGAAGGCTGGCACGTATCCAATCGATGACCCGAAACCGTGGCGGGTCGAAATGAGTTTGGTTGAGCTCGGCCGGCGAATTGGTTATCCCGGAACCCTGTACGACACCACCGTGTCGCAACAAGGTCCGTCCGGCAGGGCCACCGTGATCGACCTCATTGGTTCGGCTGGCGTTCGAAGCCTGGCTGGCCCAAGATTCGACGCGGCCCTCGGTTTGAAGTCAACCAACTTTACGATTGTGGTCGGCCGATCTACAGACCCGGTCGGTTCCCTTCCGTCTGGCCCGTGGGTATCCGGCGTATCGTCGGTCTCAAGTGGATCGGTTGCGCTCGCGTTCGATGGCGAGAACGCGTTCGAAAATGATCTGTTTGCAGACATTCCGATACCCGCTCTGGCTCCAGGTGATTCGTCGGCAGGTTCCTCAACGACCACCACGACATTGCCGGTTGGTGAGGCGCCCACCGTTGCTCCGACGTCAGCGCCGAAGGCGGCACTAACGCCACAAACTTCGCCACCTACGTCGACTCGTTCGCTGACGACTGAGGCGACCGGTTCAGGGGCCTCAAACGTGGAACTGGCCGCTGGTGTCGAACCCGCCACGCAATCGACTTTGCCACCTTGGGCCGGGTGGTCAGCACTCGGAGGATCCGCCCTCGGGGCTCTGTGGTTGGCACTTCGGTGGGCACTTCGCACCGAAGACCCCCGAACTCAGCTAAAACGCTAACGACAGTTTTCATACAGGGAACTAATGGGTTTTAGACTTTCAGTCATGAGTGAAACCCCTTCCACACCCGTTGTTCCGAACGCCGGTGGTCACGGCCCCCTGGTTCCTACCGTTGGTTGGGGTGTGCTTCACCTGTTCTTCCGGGTTGGGCCGCTCACGGATTCCGCTGATGTTGTCGCTGCGATAGCGCAGTGTCAAAGCGACAGTCACCAAGTGGTGAGTTTCGCAGTCCTTGGTCACAAGGCCGACCTTGGGGTGATGGGCATAGGGCCTGACCTGTGGCGCCTTCGTCGTTTGCAAGCCGACCTGTGCAATGCAGGGCTTGAATTGGTCGATTCGTATGTCTCGATGACCGAGGTTTCTGAATATGCCAAGGGTGCCCCGGAAGCTCACATTCAGGCTCGCTTGTATCCGAACCTTCCCCCAAAAGATATGCGGGCGATGTGTTTCTACCCGATGTCAAAACGGCGTGGTGCGGGTACTGATGATGCGAACTGGTTCACTGAGCCGTTCGAAAACCGATCACGTCTGATGCACGAGCACGGGGTGTCTGGCCGAACGTTCGCTGGGCGCATCGCGCAGTTCATTACGGGGTCAACCGGTTTTGATGACTTCGAGTGGGGGGTCACGTTGTTTGCCCATGACCCGGCTGATCTCAAAGAGGTCGTGTACACGATGCGCTTCGATGAAGGTTCGGCGAAGTATGCCGAGTTTGGTCAGTTCACGACGTGTCTCATCGCCGACATGGGTGAGGTGCTTTCGGCCTTGGGCTTTAACGACTGACTGGCTACCAACCCATTGACCCCGGGCCGCCCTTAAACGGCCCCACAACCTTCGACGTGACCCACCCACCATAAAATCCGCCAGGTTGGGGTTCAACGAGTTCTCCGTCAACGGTGCACGAATCCATGGCACCCGGATAGAAGGCAACATGATCGGCGATCTCGATAAATCCTCTGGTTGGTCGGGGGTACGCCCAAGCAGCGTCTCGTGCTTCGTCGGTGTCAGAAACTACGCTGAAGTACAGCGCCAAACCTTTCCATTCGCACAGCGACGGACGGGAGGCGCTGGGCTGTAGTGCGCTGCTCAAGATTGAAGCTGGTGGAAGGTAGTACGACGGGGGGTGGCTGGTTTCGAGCACCCTGAACGCTTCCCGGGTTGACGCAATCGTGACCCCAGAGAATACGATTTCGATCAGCGCGCTGCATCGTTCAAGGCGTGGGGGACGTGGATACTCCCAGACCGATTCTTGCCCTGGGCCCGGAACTGTTGGTGTGGGACGTTGCATACGCCCTTGAGTGTGTCACCCTGGCAGGGTGAGTACTGAATTTGATCCGTCGCACTGGGGTGCTTTGTTGGCCGACGGTGTTGAAGAATGTCTTTCGGGTTGGGTCACGCGCTGCATTGTCGAGGTTGCCGATGTGGCCAACATGGTGGTCCCGGCACAGGAAATCGATGTTGCTGCGCACAATGCCCTTGCCGCAGTAATGCCACGTTTGCGCGCCCTGCTGTCGGCCGATGTTGATGCCCAACGAGGTACTCCGCTCACGTTGATTCGTGAAGCGGTCAGCTTTCCTACTGAAGTGCTCCGGCGATACGGGGTTCCGGTCGTCAATCGTGACCCCTTTGCCGGGCAGGCGTTTCCGACCGATGTCTACAACCTTTCACCAGGAAGTTGGGCTGACATCGATGAGTCGCTGAGCGACGCTGGCCTGCGTTGGAGCGTGGCCAAAGCGTTTGAGTACAAGCGCCGACACCAACCCCAGGCCTAGGTCAGGGTTCAACTCAAGAAGTAGTTATGTCGGGTCCGGCTGTCCATCTTCGGGTTCGTCTTCGACCACCTGCGATGGGTCGATGATCCAGCCCGTTCCGGAAACGCCACGTGGTTCAAAGAAGATGCATTGGTCGGGGCAGTCGAACGGGATGGCTTGGGCCATATCCATACGGCATCGTTCGATCACCCCCGATTGGGTGGTTCGAGACGAATAGTGCCGACAATCGGTACGAATCACCCTTGAATCCTGTCACGCCTGTGAATCGTGTCATGCCCGCTGGTCGATTACGGTTTCGGCGTGCTTGTTCGAGCGTTGTTGTCAGTATGGGATAAATCCGGCTTAGTTCCGTTTGCTCAGGGTTTGGCCAATTTGGGGATCGAACTGATCTCGAGCGGTGGCACGTCCGCTGCGCTTGCGGCTGCCGGAATCCCGCACCGTTCGGTTGATGAGGTCACGGGTGCCCCCGAAATGCTCGACGGGCGGGTTAAAACCCTGCATCCAACGATTCACGGGGCGATTCTTGCTGACCGGTCGAAGCCCGAACATTTGGCCGAACTGGCCTCGAGAGATATTGGGCTGATTGATCTTGTTGTTTGCAATCTGTACCCGTTCGAGTCGAATCCGAGTATCGAGCTGATTGACGTTGGTGGGCCAACGATGGTTCGGGCGGCGGCCAAAAACTTGGCGTCTGTCGCTGTGATTGTCGACCCAGTCGACTACGAGGTTGTACTGGCTGAACTTCAGTCCTTACGAAATGTCAGTGCGCGTACAAAACTGCGACTAGCTCAGGCCGCGTTTCATCATACCGCTTCATACGATGCGCGCATAGCTTCATGGTTTGATGGTTTGGTCGCACTTGAAGAGACCGGAACCGAAACGACTGAAGCTGCTTCGATTATCGCCCCAACAATCTCGCTTGACCTGCACCTTTCCCAAACGTTGCGTTATGGAGAAAACCCCCATCAGATAGGGGCTCGGTATCGAATCGTTGGCGAAAAGGGATGGCCTGACTCGTTGATTCAACATCAGGGCAAAGAACTGAGTTACCTCAACCTGTTCGACACCGATGCAGCTTGGCGGCTGGTGCACGATCTGGGTCATGAGGCCGCTGCTGTAGTGATGAAACACGCGAATCCGTGTGGTGCTGCGACGGCCCGAACGCTTTCTGCGGCGTATCGAAGGGCCCACGAAGGTGACCCGGTTTCTGCGTTTGGTGGCGTGGTTGCGTTGAACCGTCGAATGGATGCAGAGACGGCGGAACTGCTTGTTGGTGTGTTCACCGAGGTAGTGATTGCCCCTGGTTACGAAGCCGATGCTCTTGAGGTGTTGGCGGCAAAAAAGCAGATGCGGGTTCTTGAAGCCCTTCCTCCTTCGTCGTCGAAGCGACACTTTCGCAGTATCGATGGGGGCCTATTGATGCAGTCGCCCGATCGGGTTGGTGAGAGCGATGAGGGTTGGACAGTGGTGAGTAAAGCCCAACCCGATGAAGCAACCCGACGTGATCTTGCGTTCGCGTGGCGGCTCTGCTCGCATGTGTCGTCGAATGCAATTGTGGTGTGTGCCGAAAGCCAAGCTGTTGGTATCGGGGCTGGCCAACAGAGTCGGGTGGATGCTGCACGTATTGCGGTATCCAAAGCCGGTGACCGTTCGCGTGGGGCGGTGGGTGCGTCTGATGCGTTCTTCCCGTTTCGAGATGGTCTTGACGTATTGGCTGAAGCTGGGTTACGGGCCATCATCGAACCAGGCGGGTCGGTTCGTGACGATGAAGTGATCGCAGCTGCCGACGAGTTTGGGTTGGCGTTAGTGTTTACCGGTCGCCGCCACTTTCGCCATTGATTGAGTCAGCACTGATCGGCTCGGGGAACATTCGCCGATACCAGGGCCGCTGTTCGAGTGGTCCGAGTACTGCCTCGATAGTCTCGGTAAGTTCGATTTCACGAAGCTGCTGACGCTGCTCTCGGGCGACAATAGCTTCGGCCCCCGATCTGCGCAGCGTGGGTGAGCGAACCATTTTGGTCACAGCTTGGCGACTAATGCCAAGCGTGCGTGCAATCGCGGTGTAACTCCAATCAGCGTTTATCGCATCAGCCACAAGGCGATGTTCTTCCTGCTGAAGTAGCAATCGTCGAGCCGTGAGCGAAAGTAAATCATCGTGTAGCGAGGTCTGTAGTCCACCATACGGACGGGGTATGTCAACTTTTCGAAGTTGCTTGACACGCGCGGTTCGCAAAACAAAGAGCAACCTCGCCGTCCGAATTCGCCAGTAACGTTGGCGGATGGGAAAAATTCACGAAAAGGTGCTCGAAGGCCGAACGATGTCGTTCGAGTTTTTCCCACCAAAGAGTGACGAGGCCCAACGAGTACTGATTGACACGTTGCGCGATCTCGAGCAGCTGAACCCCTCGTTTGTGTCAGTCACGTACGGTGCCGGCGGTACAACTCGTGATCGAACCCATGACCTCATTGTGGGTCTCATGCGAACGACTCATATGGCCCCCATGGCGCACCTGACGTGCGCTGGCCACACCCGCCTTGATCTGGCCGAGATCCTTGTGAGGTACGCCAAGGCCGGGCTGAAGAACCTGTTGGCGCTTGGAGGGGACCCTCCGAAGGAACTCGGTATTCCCGAAGGCGATCTTCGGTATGCCGAAGAGTTGGTTTCGCTCGCCCGAGCAATCGGCGATTTTTCAATCGGAATTGCCGCCCATCCGGAAGGGCATCCTGCATCGCCCGATCTGGTGTCAGACCGTAAGCACCTGGCCAGAAAACTGCAACAAGCGGATTTTGCCGTGACCCAGTTCTTCTTTGATATCGATCATTACCTCTCAATGGTCAACGATTTGGCTGACCTTGGGGTGAATAAGCCAGTGATTCCGGGGGTGATGCCGATCATCAACGTGGCATCAATCGCAAAAATGAGTCAAATGTCGGGGGCGACGATGCCTGCTCGACTCATGGTGCGCCTCGAAAAGGCCGAGCGACTCGGCGGGCCGGACGAGGTTCGCAAGGTAGGCATCGAGGCCGCCACGGAACTGTCGCAGGAACTTCTTGACGCTGGGGCACCCGGTTTGCACTTTTATACGATGAACCGCTCAGGGGCGACGCTTGAGATTTTCAAGAACCTTGAAATGGCCGATCGAGTTGTTGTTTAACGACGTCATGCTGCTTCTCCTAATCTGTCGGTATGACGAACGCCCCTAAACATGTAACGGTTACCGGTGCTGCCGGACAAATTGGCTACTCGCTGCTGTTCCGCATTGCCTCTGGCCACCTGCTCGGCCCTGATCAGCCAGTGATTTTGCGTTTGCTTGAAGTTGAGCCGGCCATGAAAGCGCTCAACGGCGTTGCTATGGAACTCGATGACTGCGCGTTTCCATTGCTCGCCGGTATCGAGATGTCGAGCGATGCCAACGTGGCATTTAGCGGTGCGTCGTACGCGTTGCTCGTTGGGGCCATGCCACGCAAGGCAGGCATGGAACGTGGCGATCTGTTGTCGGCCAATGGCGGTATTTTCAAACCACAAGGTCAGGCGATCAATGCGAATGCTGCCGACGATATCCGTGTGCTGATTGTGGGTAACCCCTGCAACACGAACTGTTTGATTGCGCAGCGCAACGCTCCCGATGTTCCGGCCGACCGCTTCTTTGCCATGACCCGTCTCGATCAGAACCGCGCTAAGGCGCAACTCGCCAGGAAAGCTGGGGTTGCGGTAAGCGAGGTCAAACACGTCACGATCTGGGGTAACCACTCGGCAACCCAGTACCCCGATGCGCGAAATGCCACCATTGGTGGTAAGCCTGCTTACGAAGTAGTTACTGATCACGCG
The DNA here is from genome assembly GCA_031430595.1 of Acidimicrobiia bacterium. GTDB lineage: Bacteria > Actinomycetota > Acidimicrobiia > Acidimicrobiales > JANYDT01 > JANNBN01. The sequence goes on along the minus strand of JANPBU010000035.1, from coordinate 432,457 downwards.
TGGCTTGAAGGTGACTTCATTTCAACCGTTCAGAAGCGTGGTGCGGCGATCATCGAGGCCCGTGGGTTGTCATCTGCGGCTTCGGCAGCGAATGCAGCAATCGATTCGATTACCAGCATCTGGAACCCAACCGCCGCCGGTGACGTTGCGTCACTCGCAGTTGTGAGCAAGGGCGAATACGGAATGCCCGAAGGCCTCGTGTTCGGTTACCCGATCGTGTCTGATGGGGCGTCGTGGTCGGTCAAAGAGGGCGTTGCTCTCGATGATTTTGCCAAGGCTCGAATTCAGATCACGACCGATGAACTGATTTCTGAGCGCGACGAGGTTGCGGGTCTCGGCCTGATCTAGCCCGGGCGGAACGTTCCTAGAGGTGCATATCAGTGTAGGTAGCAAGACCGCTTGGGTCGTGCGGCCCACTAATAAGCATCTCTAGTATTCCTCGTCCTGTGACTCCGTCATCGCGACGTGCGTTGCATAAGATTTGTACATGCTGAAAAGTCGGGTCGGTCTCGTCGACTTCGGCCAGTACAAGCGAATCGTGGGTTTGTTCGTTCGGGCCCTTGAAATAGCCATGGCCCCAGGTTGGGTGCGTGTAGCCGATGCCTTGCATGTAAAACGTTGTTTGGGCTTCGAGTTCGATGTTGATGGTTCGGACGCGTAGCAAGAGTTGCATGTTGAACGAGTCGGCATGGCGGGTGTTCGGCCTCCATCCGATATCGTATGTGTGGGTACCATGTTGAATGGCTGCGGCGTCATGGTTTTGAGGTGACGAAGTGGCAGTGTTGGCGTGCCAGCGTTGGCCGTTGCGGTGCTCGTTTACATCGAACATAACGTTCATGTCGGGGAAGGTCAGCGGAGACCACAGCCAGTAAAATGTTGGAGGTGGTCCGTCGGGCGCCATATTCGCCTCGCGTTCGCCGATGGGCCGAATACCCCATGAGCGATCGCGTGTTCCACACCAGTCATCTGTGTGCAGATCAATTCGTTCGCCAGCAACTTCGATCCAACCCGACCATCGACCGTTTTGGGTGAGCCGGGTAATGTCGAAAACCGTGAGGTTCCCGGGTGCCCAGTGGTAGTGGGGTTCTTCGAACGGTGCGGCAGTGGCGTCGAAGGTAAGGACAGCAGCGATGCCCGCTTCCGGGCTGGTGACCGTGACCCGAAGTTGATGAAGTGGTTCGAGTATTTCGATCTTCAACGGGCCAACGGTGAGGTCGAGGCGATCATCGCCAAGCAGCCGTGACCCGCGAACGCTGTGTTGCACACCACGGTGAATGATTGAGAACGCGCCATCGCAGATATTGCGGCCAAGGTATTGACCGAACGCCACCGCAAAGTAACTCTCGTCGGCTGGGGTCCCTGCGGGGTTGATCGGGTATCCGCAAAAGAAGAACCGGTCATACTGATTTCGGTTCGTACCAGGGTCGCGAAACGGACGGCTGGTTTGATGAAGCGGATAGTCGTCGGCTGCAGTAATCACTTCATGATTGTGCCTCACGGTGCACCACAGCGACAGCCAGTCACTCTTGTGGTTTGTTTCGCGCAATGAGCTCGGCGCGGTTGCGCAGATCGTTGCGCTTGAAGATGTTGCGGAGGTGTGACTCGACCGTTTTCAAGCTGACGGAAAGCTTCGCCGCAACCTCTCGGTTGGTCGCTCCGCTTTGCACGAGGGCAACAACGTCCATTTCGCGGTCGCTGACATCGAGGCTCGGACGCTCGGCTTTGCGTTGCGAACGGAGTTCGGCGAGCCGCTTCTCGCACCGATGCCCGAATCCGGTCGCCCCTGACTCTCCAAACAGAAACGCCGCACGCCCCAGATCGACCTCGGCCCGGTCCCACAGCAACGACCGCTTTACCGACGGCGGACGGCGAAGAATTTGTTCCCCACGGCTCCGCAACGTGTGGGCAAGTTCGATGGGGTTTCCCCAGTTCTCGTGGGCGATGATCGCCCGTTCCCAAAGCGCTTCGTCATGGTCCGCCAACAGCGCCGCCGCACGAAGCGCGGGTACGCGGTGATACGTGAGGTTGCTTCGGGCGGCCAAGTCGTCCTGAAGTTCAGCTGTTCGCACTGCTGCGTGGCGGGCGCCGGTTTCGAGTTGGGCCTCCACGAGAAGGGTGAGCCAACCGACGTAGCCGAAGTTGCGACATCCCCCTTGGACGAGATCGCGGAGGAGCGCCTCGAGGCTGGCCCGCACGATGGTTGGATCGTCACGAGCGAACGCGGCGATTCCGGCGGCTAGCGTGCGGAAGCCTTCCCACATGATCTCCCCGCCGAAGACCTGGTCATCGTTCGAAGTTGCTCCTGTCGGAGGCTCTTCAACCAGCGTTGGCGCCACGACCAATGGATGAATGAATTCGCTTCCGCCAACGGGTGATGTCGCGTCGCCAAATTCTGGCAGCCATGCGATGGCCGCGTTGACGTCGCCCTGCGCCCAGGCGAGGAGGACCATCGTCGAAACGGCATGTTGGCGGAGTTGCGTTCGATCGAGTCGTTTCGCCAGTGAGAGGAGTTGCTGTCCGAAGGTACGGCAGTCGTCAAAACGTTCGAGTGAAAGCAACGACGAGTGGTGGACCCAGAGGAGATGCTCCATCACGCCGATGTCGGTAACGGTCGGGTCCGTGACCGTTTGCTGGCAGAGCGATTCGAGTGTGTCGAGGTAGGGCCGCGCCAGTTCACAGTCGCCGGATCGAACGAGCAATACTCCTTCGAGAACGTCGGCGGTGAGGAGCACCACTGCGTCGTTGCCTGCGAGTTCGCGTGCCCGACGGGCGAGACGAAGCGCTTCCGTGGCGCGAGTCGTGAGCACGAGGCAACCGGCGGCACCCATGAAGCTCGACGCCGCCAAGCGATCGTCACTTCCGATGAGCATTTCCGCCACCCGCACTTGGGTTGCGGCGCTGCGAATTGGATCGCCGAGAGACAACTCGACCTTGCCGCGTAGGGCCAGCGCACGTGCCCGGAGGGACTTGTCATGGAGCAGCGACTCGGCTTCGTCAAGGGCGACGATCGCCGCCTGCAGGAAGTTGGCCTCGTGTAGAACATCAGCAACGTCGATGAGGATGCGCCCGCGATCCGTTGCCTCGGCGAGTTGGGCGGCAACGTCGAGATCCTGAGCGGTGACGAGGAGGTCGACGCTCGACCGTCGTTCGAGGGCGACCTGTTCCAGCGTGGCACTCAGCGCAGGGTCGATACCCGGCAGCGCCGCCCGAGCCGCAATGCGGACCCGGTCGTGACCTGCCGGGGTGACCTCGGCAATCCGTGCGAGAGCGGCGGGAAAGGTCCGTTGGGTTTCCAGGACACAACGGATGACCGGGGCAACAATGAGATCGATGCGTTGGCCGCTCGTCAGAAGTCCGGCATCCCCCGCCGGATACAGGTCACGGTGACTGAGTTCGGCGGCTCGGAAGGCCCGGTCGATCGAGTCACGGCGCAGCGCCGTTGGCAGTTCGTGGCTGGCGGCGACGAGTTCAAGGGCGCGCTGGTTGCGCTGTGGGAGACCGGCAAAAGCGGTGAGGATCTCGGCTTCGATCGCGGGAACCACGATCGACGGCATTCGCCATGGCACCGCCCGACGGGTGCGCTCCGAAACCAGCGAGGCGGTGATGAAAGCTTCGAGGGCGGACGAGTGGTGGCCGCAGTACTCGAGTACGAGGTTCACCAGCTGTCGTCCGTGGAGGCCGCATGCATCGAGACGAGCGATCGTCTCATCGCGGTTGACTTCTTCCCGAACCGCAAGGTTTGCTGAAGCCATATCACGTAAGCATACTGACTTGGCCCTCAGAAATCGTTGCTCAGGGTTAACCCTGAGCAACGAGCATGTGGTCGTCTCATGCTTCGCAGGTCGCCAAACGTGGGTGGTTATGCCTCGATTCGGGCCAGACGAAATCAGGGTTTCCATCGATCGAGTCCTTGCTCGAAAGCGACGATGTTATAAGTGTTCAGACACCTGAGTCAGAACGATTTCGATATCTCCAAGGAGTTTTTCTCATGCCGTTCCGACAAACGAAGTCACCTCCGCAGTCGTCGGTCAAAGAGGTTTCCCATGCTGATTCTCGACTGACTCGTTGGAAGCGTCGCGGTCTTCTGGGCCGAACTGAACGGGGAGCCACGGCCGTTGAATATGCCCTCATGGTGGGCCTCATCGCTGTGGCGATCATTGTTCCAGTTTCGATTCTCAGCGGGAGAGTGAAGTCGACGTTCAACACGACGGGCAACGCCATTGTTGCGTCCGACGCCGGCGGCGCAGCACCATCGCGCCAAGCTTGGTGCACTTCGACCTACCCAGGTTCGAGCTACTACGCCACCGGCGCGGTTATGCCCCCGCCTTGGAATATCGCGCCATTCGATGCGTGCCACAACTCGGGCTTGCTATGGGGTTACGCCGGTCCGTAAAACCGAGCGTGGACGCCGGATCGCGAATGGCGACTCGGAGCCCAGGTTCAGGGGGAAGGCGCGGAGCAAGTGGATCGCTGATCGATATTCAGTTCGCATTACAACTTGATATGCTTTTGGTGTGATTCAACTGGTGACGAAGGTAGACCCCGCAACAGCGAAAGCGCTTGACGATTTGGTTGCCGACGGCCAATTTTCCTCTCGGTCTGACGCAGTCCGGGTGGGAATCAATCGGTTGGTCGACGAATCACGTCGAGCGAAGATTGCTGCGTCGATCCTGGCCGGTTATCAACGAATTCCTGAGACTCCAGAAGAGCTCGAGTTGGCTCGCTCAGCAACGATCGCAATGATTGCCGAAGAGCCGTGGTGACGACCCCGCAGCAGGGTGAGGTTTGGTGGGCAGAAGCCGAAGACAAACGCCGTCCGGTGCTGATCGTCAGTCGATCAGAAGCCACTCAGTACTTGAATCGAGTCATTGTTGCTCCTGTTTCACGCACCGTTCGCGGCATACCTACTGAGATTGAACTCGACGAATCGAGCGGCCTGCGAGAGCGCTGCGCAGCATCATTCGATAGCCTCTCGCCACAACTTATCTCGTTGCTTACTGAAAGAATCGGGAAACTCGAGTTCGCACGAACACAAATCTGTCGAGCACTCGAAGCCCTCGCCGATTGTTGACTCCACAAGGTGCGAACAGAATTTGAGTCCCCAGATCACACGATCGAGGTAGTTCGTAGTGTTACTTACGGAATGACTTAGTGTTCGGCGCAATGATTGATTCGCACTGGACGCCGGCGGTGCGCGACGAGAAACGACACGCCGCTGGTACTGATCCTTGGTGGGGTGAAACGTGGGGGTTTGAATTTGTCGATTCGGCCCATGATCTAGCCGCCTTCGTGAGGTATGTCGTCTACCCGAAGCGGGGTTCATGTTGGTTTTGGGTCGGCGTTATCTACGGTGACGAACCGGTGGTGCTCTGCCGAGACCTGTCGGTTCCCGTTCCATCGCAACCGGCGGTGTTAGAGATTCGAAGTTCGGCCCTCTGGTCACACGCAATCTGTGAGACGCCCTTTGAACACTGGTCGGTTGCTATGGAGGCTTACGCTGTCGCACTCGATGATCCGGCTGTCGCCTATTCCGGTGAGTTCGGTGACCGTATTGGCTTGGCGTTCGACCTTGAATGGGAGACCCGTGATTCCCGGGTTGACCGCATAGAAGAGCATTCCGGCGAACTGGTGCGTGGCTACCGGCAAACGTCACTGGTCACTGGCGACCTACAACTTGACGATGCGAAGATTGAGGTGACCGCGACGGGTCAACGCGACCACCTCTGGGGATGTCTCGATCCGGAATGGTTTGTCGAACGAATGGGCCAGGTGACAGAAGGTGATCGGTGGGTCGGTTGGGTCCTCGATGAAGACGGCGAGTCGACGTATGAGTTAGCCCGATCCCTGCGCAACGGAATGTGGGTGTAGTGGCTCGTTTACTAACGGCGCTCGTCGTGGTTTTCGTTTCGGAACTGGGCGACAAGAGCTTGCTCGTAGCCCTCGGGTTGGGCGCCCGATACCGGTTACGTGCGGTCATCGTCGGGTTGGCGCTGGCCTACTCGCTAGCGAACCTTGTCTCTGTGGCTGTCGGCGGTTTGCTCGGTTCGACCCTTCCCACCCGACCACTCGGTTTCGCGGCCGGTCTCCTCTTTCTTGGCTTCGCATGTAAAGGTGCATACGATCTTAAAGTCTCGGCGGGTGAGCCGGTCATGGTGAGTGGCGAGGCGCAAATAGGCCCTAGCTCCGGGGTTGGTTTTGCGAAGGCGGTTGCCTCGGTTGCTGTTACCGTCTTCTTGGCTGAACTTGGTGACAAAACCATGCTGTCGACAGCAGCCTTGGCAACAGATGGTTCGTATGTTCAGGTATGGATTGGTTCGACGCTCGGAATCTTCTTGGCCGGATTTGTCGCCGTTATGATCGGCAGGTGGCTCGGTTCGAGATTTCCGGAACGATCTGTTCGCACAGTTTCAGTCATCCTATTTGCAGTTGTTGGAGTGGCGATGGTGATCGCTGCTGCATCGTAGTGACCTTTACTTAGCAGCGAACCAGCGATTGTAGAGAGCAAGGTATGTGCCGTCTGACTGGATATCAAGGAGCGCAGCGTTAATCTGTTCGCGCAGTTCACTTCCTGATGCAACTGCGATTCCGTAGGCTTCCTGCTTGAAGACCGGCCCAGCCATTTGGGCCTTTCCGCCGCCAGCCGTAGCGGTCCATCGGAGAAGAACGGGGGCGTCGTAAACGATTGCGTCCGCTCGCCCATCAATCATTTCGGGGTACGCAAGGTCAATCGAGGCAACCCGGTTGTGTGCCAACCCTTGCTCGGTCAGCCACGTATCAGCCGTTGTGCCTTCGACGGTCACGATTCGTTTTCCGGGAAGGTCTTGGATGCCACGTATTGAGCCGTCGATCTGTTGGATCGTGAGTGCCGTAGTGGTGAGCGCAGTGAAGTACTGGATGATGATGATCCCTGCGAACATCCACACAAGGGCCAAAAGACGACCAAACGGTTTGGTTGGTTCTTCGTCGCCGAAGTCAGCCGAGCCCAGCGTTTTACCGGCAAACCACATGCCTTCCACGACGCCGGTTCGGTAGCGTTTGAGTGCTGGACGACGACGGAATCGAGCAAGCCACACCATGTTTCCGACCAGCACAATTCCGATGCCGAGTACGGCCAGCATTTTCAAAAGTCGTGCCGAGAAAATTTGCGACAGCGCGGTACGAATACCCGATCGTTCCTTCTTGGTCGCGGCGATTGCGAGCCCACTTGAAAACATGGGGTGCGAAAAGTCGACTTTCGCCTCGCGGTCTTTAGTGATGGTGATGCCAGCAATTCCGACTTCGGCAGTGCCCTTCTCGACGGCATCCAACACCTGCCCAACTTTGGAATTCCACTGCCATGCGGTCTCCCACCCGTTCCGGTCGGCGATTTCCTTCCAGAGTTCGATCGAAAAGCCGCGGTACACCCCGTCCGATTCCTTGATAACAAACGGATCAATGGGCTTGATGGCAACCGTAAGCGTGCGTTTGGTCGGTGCGGCTTGGTTCTGAGCAGGTGGGGTCGTGGTTGCGGGTACCGAAGCGGCGGCCAATGGGTTCCACCCGACAATCACCCCGATGACAATCGTGACGGCTAAAGCGCCAATTGCCAACATGTTGGATGTGGAGGTACGAACAAGTTTCACTGATCACCGCACGTTGCTAGTTGAGCACCACGTCTGGTGATCGTAAGGATCGTAATCGGTCGGAATTCTCCGAGTAGTGCGATGTTGGTTGACCAGTAGGTTTGTTACCCATGAGCGCTCCCCTTGCCGGCATCGTGGTCGTAAGCGTCGAGCAGGCCATTGCGGCTCCGTTTGCTACCCGTCAACTGAGTGATCTGGGTGCGACCGTCATCAAAGTCGAGCGACCAGAGACCGGTGACTTCGCACGGCACTACGACGGAAACGTTTCGGGTCAGTCGGCGTTCTTTGTGTGGGCGAATCGCGGGAAGCAAAGCGTGGTTATCGATACCAAAGCTGAGGCAGATCGGGAGCGTTTGGAATTGTTGCTGGCCGGTGCCGATGTGTATGTGCACAATTTGTCACCAGAAGCGGCTCAACGGGCCGGGCTAGATGCCGATTCGGTTCGAGGTCGATTTCCATCGATCGTTGCCTGTCAGATCTCTGGTTATGGTACCGGTGGTCCCCGGTCGGACGACAAAGCATACGACCTTGCGATTCAAGCCGAGGCTGGGGTATTTGATGTGACGGGCGATGGTGAGGTTCGAGGGAAGGTTGGGTTCTCAGTCGCAGACGTTGCGGCGGGCATGTACGCATTTGGCGGAATTCTGGCCGCGCTTGTTCGGCGGGAACGAACGGGGGAAGGTGCGACGGTGAATATTGCGATGCTTGATGCACTTACGGAATGGATGAGTGCCCCGCTGATCAATGCAAACGCAGTGGGGGTTTCTCCGACACGTACATCACGCCGTCATGCACTCATCGCCCCGTACGGAACCTTCCGCCTCGTTGGTGGTGGTGAGGTACTGGTTGCGATTCAAAACCAAGCTGAGTGGCGTCGACTGTGCGATGTGGTTCTTGGTGACGTGCAGTTGGTGTCAGATGTCCGCTTTGTTGATAACACTGCACGCATACGAAATGTTGATCAGCTTGAGGAAATGCTTCAAACGTTCTTTCTGTCTGTGAATTCTGATGAGGTGATGAGTCGGTTGAAAGCAGCTGATTTGGCTATCGCAAGCGTGAATACGTTGGCTGACGTATGGCAGCACGAACAACTTCGTGAACGCGGACGTTTCGTTGAGACTCTGCTTCCGGGTGGGTTTGCAATCGAAACCCTTAAACTTCCCATTGACATCGACGGGTTTGACCTACCCAGCCCGTATTCAGTACCTGACCTCAACGAACACGACTTTTGAGGTTTCTCGCAGTGAAGGGAATACTTACGAATAATGAGTGTTATTATGTTTAGTAAGTCACCAACCCTACAAAGGAATCCCCCATGACTAGCAATGTTCTCGTCGTTTCATCTGGCGCCAACCACGCCAACTCAGTTTCACGCAAACTCGTCACTCGGTACGCAACTGGTGCCGCTGCAAAGGGTGCCGTTGTTGTGCACCGCGATCTCGCCGAAGGAATCCCGTTCGTTGATACCGACTGGCACGATGGTGTGTACAGCGGATCCACCGAACCGGCAGCTGCTGCGGCCCTCGCATTGTCTGACTCCATCGTGAATGAAGTACTGGCTGCTGACACAATCGTGATTACCGCCCCGATGTACAACTTCGGCATTCCGGCCACGCTGAAGGCTTGGGTTGACCAACTGGTTCGCCGCGGACTGACATTCACCTACACACCCGAAGGCCCGGTGGGTCTCATTCCTGCAGGCAAGAAGGTCATTGTTGTTGTTCCCACTGGCGGCGTGCCCGTTGGTTCGAATATGGACTTTGTGACGCCGTACCTCAAGTTCACCCTCGGATTCATTGGCCTTACCAATGTTGAAATAGTCGCTGTTGACGGTATGAATCAGCCGAACGCGGCCGAAAAAGTCGCTGCAGCCGAGGCACAAATCGACGCGGCTATCGCCGCTTAACCATTGCAATACGGTTGGCTTGGTGCCTGGACCGGGCCAACCACTTGGCGTATGGTTAACGTCTGAAGGGGGGGTGATGGATCTAACCAGAGAAGTGCTTGAGCCAGGACACGGAGGGTATTGCCCAATGTTCCAGGCAGTTGTCGAACTGATTGGTAGGCGATGGACCCCTTCGGTTCTGCTTCGCCTCAGCCAAGGCCCTGCCCGTTTCAGCGATATCGCATCGACTGTGCCAGGTCTTTCCGACCGACTATTGACGGAGCGTCTTCAAGAACTGGAGACGAAGGGTTTCATTGTTCGCTTTCTTGAAAATAAGTGTATTTACTATCAGTTCAGTGAGCTCGGCCGAGAGATGATTCCGAGTATCGAAGCTTTGGTTCTGTTTGCGCACAAGGCTGGCCCAACACTTCATCCTGGTGATCATCCGGGTCGACGTACCTCGGTCTGAGGTTCTGCTCTACCGCTTACCAGTCAAGCGCGCTGGCAACCTCTTGGCTGGTTAACCCGAGTACAGCACTGGCGCTGGAAGGTTCAAAACCGCTAAGTGTGCGTATAAACCAATGGACCGTTTGTGACGTCAGGTCAGCGACCAAGATTTCGTCAACGTTGTGCTCGAAATAGAAATCGAACTTGTTGTACGTTTCGTCGTCGGGTGATCGAACTTCGACAATCACTGAAGCAGAAGCTATCCACGTACCTTCAGGATCGCCACGATGTACACCGAGGTCGGGCACCCGAAAATTGTCGGGGCTTCCAAGGTTGAACGCACCTGTCACCACCAAATTCAGTGGTTCGGCCTTTTCGAAAAGGAGACGGCCGATAGTCATCTCGTGTTTCGCATGATTGAAGCTTGCTGCTGGTGCCATGTAGTAGTCGCCTGTCCATACCTCGTCGTGTGTGTCGAGGCCGAGGCGTTTACGCTCAGCAAGGTGCGAATCCAGGGCGGGCGGGATGTCACCGAGAACCACAGTCTTCATGCCGTAAGCATACGAGGCCCGTATGACAATTTTCCGCGCTGGCGAAATGCCTAGTAGCCAGTTGTCCCGTCGAGGATCTGAAGCGTCTTCAGATCTGAGCAGAAATCGAGCGCAAAGTCGCCGCCTTCGCGACCGATGCCGCTAATGCCGATTCCACCGAACGGGGCGGTGAGATCTCTGATCAAGAAGCAGTTCACCCAGGTTGTTCCCGCTCGCACGGCCCGACCTACTCGGTCTGCCCGGCTGGCGTCTCCGGTATAAATCAGCGCAGACAAACCGTATGCGGTCGAGTTGGCCAGTTCAATCGCGTCGGCCTCAGAGTCAAAGGTTTGGAATGTCAGGACCGGGCCAAACACTTCGTGCTGAACAATCTCTGAGTCGTTTGACTTCGGGGCGATGAGGGTTGGTTCGAACCAGAGGCCATTGGGCTTCGGCCGATTTCCGCCTCGCCTTATCGTGTCTCCGTTGACTCGGGCCCGTTCCACAAAACCTTCAACGCTGGCGAGATGGTCGGGGTGAATCAGTGGTGACATCGTGGTCGTAGAGACTCGGCTATCACCCATTACATGTCGATCTGTGTACATATTAAAGAGTTCAAGGAAGCGATGCTCAATCGACGCTTCGACGATGAGGCGAGTTCCGGCCAGGCATACCTGGCCGCTATCGTCGTATTGCCCAGCTGCTTTTTTGGCGGCAGCATCGATATCGGCATCAGCGAAAACAACGAATGCACCCTTTCCACCCAATTCGGCGGTAAACGGAATGAGGTTCGAAGCGGCTGCCGCTGCAATGATGCGACCCGTGGCAGGTGAACCCGTGAATGAAAGACGTCGTATGCGCGCATCGTTAATGAGGGGTGGTCCAACCTCTTCGCCGATGCCCTGCAGCACATTAAATACACCCGGTGGAAGACCCGCCTCGTGAGCCAGATCGGCAAGCAATGAGCACGAAAGCGGTGACCACTCAGCAGGCTTCAGAATGACGGTGTTCCCCGCTGCGAGGGCAGGGGCGCACTTCCAGGTCGACAGCATGAACGGGGCGTTCCAAGGCGTTATCACCACGGTCGGTCCCGCCGGCATACGAATCACCCGATTGGCGGTGCCGTTCGATGACCAAACCCTTTCTTCGTATTGTGCCGCCATCTCGGCGTACACGCGAAAATTACGAGCCCCTCTTCCAAGTACGCGGAGGCGAAGGCTTTCTTCGAGCATGGCCATGTCGAGGCATTCAACCTGAGCGATGTCTGGAACATGCTCGTCAATGAGATCGGCCAGCCGCTTCAGGAAGGGCTCGCGGCCACCCGGGCCAAGTGCAGCCCATGCTGGGAACGCTCGGGTCGCTGCGTCAACTGCGAGTGCAGCAGCAGCGGAATCACCACGACTGATATCGCCCAATTTGAGAGTCCAGTCGAGCGGCGACCGGTCTTCAAAGGTATGCGCGCTGCCTACTCGTTGACCGCCGATGTAGTGGTCACCTGAAACGGGAATCCCCGCAACGTCGAATCGTGCTGTTGCGCCGGGCGCTACTGAACTTGTGGTCGGCCACGAACGTGACGCGGTCATTGCGTCATCTTCGGGTGTACTCGGGGAAAGGGAAGTTCACTTCGATCGGTGTTATTCGGTCGGCGCTGACCTCGAAATTCCCACTCGCCACCAAGGGCTGTCGACAGCACTTCTTCGGTAGCAGTAGGTTGGGCCCCGACTTCATCACTGACCGGTTCTGGTCCGGTGACAATATGATTGGTAAGCGCGCCTAGGCCCTCGACTTCAACGGTCACGATATCGCCTGGCTGTACCGGGCGTGAAATGGCTGGCGTTCCGGAAAGAATGATGTCGCCAGGCACCAACGTAATAAGCCGAGCAATGTCGGCGACAAGGTAGTGCATATCCCACGCCATTTCATCGGTACCACCATTTTGTTTCACCACGCCATTGACAAGTGTCCGAATTGACTTCCCCCGAAAATCCCAATCTTTAACGAGGCCGGGACCGATAGGGCACAGGGTGTCAGCCCCCTTAACCCGAAGCATTGAACCCGAATCAGTGTCGCGGAAATCGTGCAGGCCGTAGTCATTGGAAACCGTGTAGCCGGCAATGTAGTCACCGGCGTCGGCGTGGCGAATGTTTCGACATGTGCGCCCGATTACGATGGCTACTTCGCCCTCGTAGTTGAGCCATTCGCAGTTACTTGGGCGAACTACTGCCGCACCGTGAGCGTTAAGTGCACTGATTGGTTTATGAAAGTAGGTTGGGGCCGGTGGCAGTGAGACACCAAATTCTCTAACCCGCGAAATGTGATTCAAATGGCAACAGATGATTTTCGTCGGAAGCACGGGCGGAAGGTGAACGGCATCACCAGTTGAGACACTGCGCCCATCGGCTGCAACCAAGACGTCATCTTGGCGAGTTACCTCGGTCGGATATCCGTCTAACAGTATTCGTCGGGTTTCGGGAAGGTGATTGATCGAATTCATTCGGAACCAAACAATAGTGACAAGGTACGCTAGGCGCATGTCGAAACCATTTATTGCCGTGTCAGGTCGTCGGTGGGTTGGTCATCGAATCGCCGGGTTCCCAGCGAATTTCGCTTCAGCCGAGGTCGACCTCTGTTTGGCTGACTATGCGAAATGTGTTGACGCCGCCGGCGGTATTGCGTTGACCGTTCCGTTCGAGAGTGACCCGGTTGCCGTTATGGCCCACATGGATGGACTGATTTTGACGGGTGGTTCCGATGTTGACCCTCGTCGATATGGTGCGTTGCCCAGCCCGAATCTTGGTGAGGTTGAGCCGCTTCGAGATGCCTACGAGACAGCGCTGTTTCATGCCGCGGCAGCGGCCGGCAAGCCAGTTCTGGCCATTTGCCGCGGCGCACAATTGGTGAACGTTGCACTCGGCGGCACCTTGGTAGCTGACCTTCCTGCCGGGGTTGGCTCGGGCCATCCGGCCTGGTCGTTCCCTCGTGAGGAACTTATGCACGAGGTTGCTTTGACGCCCGGGTCGCTCGTGTCGAACGCATTCGGGTCGTCGAACATCATGGTGAACACGTTGCATCACCAATGCGTTGACCGACCCGGCGATGGTGTGATCGTGACGGGGGTGGCTCCGGATGGTGTGATCGAAGCCTATGAGGTTCCCTCGATGCGGGTATTTGCCGTGCAATGGCATCCTGAACTCGTGTTGGCCCAGCCCGACCCCTGCTTTACCTGGCTGATTAACAGCGCGTCAGGTGATCGGATGTGAGGGGAATAGGTCTTCAATAATCATGCGTTTGCGCTCGTTAATTGCTTTGCTCGAAGATCCTCGAACCAAGTCGTCGGGATGAAGGAATATGCCTCGCCGCCGAAACGCAGCAGGAGAGTGCGCGAGTGCCCAAACCCTGGCACTCGGAAGGTTGTTCGGAAACCATGCCGTGCCGATCCACAAACGTTCTTGTTGTAACGTCCACTCGGGAAAGTTGAGCCCATAGTGGTAAGCGAGGTGCTCAACGACGGCTGCAAGAAGCAGGTCAAATCGTGGGTCACCGCAATCCTGCGGTTCCGGGGCAATGAGGGTTTCTTGAACCACAGTCGATTCATGACGGAACTCTTCTAGGAATTCGAGAACTAGACGCCATTTGATTGAGTCATCTCCCCGTTGACTCAGCCGATAACTGAGTTGGGCGATGGTCATCGGTTGATACCCGGCCGCACTCATGACCTCATGGTAACCGTCCTAGGCCCAGGTCACTTCTACCGGAAGAGTTTTCAATCCAGAGATAAAATTCGATCGTAAGCGCGCTGTCGGCCCGACCTGGACAATTTCGGTGATGCGGGGAAGCAACTCTTCAAGTAGCACCCGAATTTCAAGGCGGGCTAGCGGCGCACCAAGGCAGAGGTGAGGGCTCATCCAACCGAACGCTGCATGCTCGTTTGGGGTTCTTCGAATATCGAAGTGGAATGGTTCAGGGAATTTGCGCTCGTCAAAATCGGCTGACACAAACCACATGACGACTTTGTCGCCCGCTTTGATGCTTCGACCATTGAGCACGGTGTCTTCGGTTGCGGTACGACGAAAATGCATGGTGACTGAAGTCCAACGCAAAATCTCTTCGACTGCCGACGGAATCAGTGTCGGGTCGGCTTGCAACTCGCGGAGCATCTCTGGCCGATCGATGAGCGCCTGCATTCCGGCTGCCATTGTGTAGCGCGTCGTGTCGTTTCCGGCAGCAACAAGAAGGGTGAAGAAATTGTTGAACTCATGTTCCGAAAGCCGCTTTCCGTCTGGCATGGGTTCCATAAGCGAACCTATGACATCTTGAGCTGGGCAGCCACGCCGCAATTCGGCTTGCTTCTGAGCGTAGTTGAACAGTTCGAAACCGGCAGGAGACCGAAACGGCATTAGCCGGAATGCTTCAGTGTCGACAAGATCTACCGGGTGTGACGTGAAGTCTGGGTCGGTGTTGCCGAGTAGCGCATCGCCCTTCTCTACCAGCCAAGGCCCGTCTTCGTCGGGTATCCCAAGCAAACGACCAAGCATTCGCATTGGCAGTTGTTTTGCTATGGAGTCGACGAAGTCAAAGGTGGTAGCCCCGGACTGTCGAACCTCTTCAATCACGTCGATAGCTATGTGGCGGATGCTTGGTTCGTACTTGATGACCTGGGGTCGAGCGAAGGGCTTTGATACTAAGCGCCTATACTGAGTGTGTTCCGGGGCGTCAAGTTCCATCATGGTTCGGCGGGCGGCGTTTTCCTCCTCGTCCATTTCTTCCATGCGTATTCCGGTTTCGCTGGAATAGATGGCGGGGTTGCGTGAGACAGTCAGCACGTCGTCGTAGCGGGTAACCGCCCAAAAACCGTTTCCTTCTGGTTCGTCGTGCCAACTTACGGGGTCGTTATCGCGGAGGTGTCGAAACGTAGCGTGAGGTACCCCGTGCACATACGTATCGTGGCTAGTGATGTCGGCATCGTCAGCGCCAACGTCCATCTCCACTCGGCCGAGCACGGGGTCAGTTGTTGACGTAATCATGACCCGCCCTTTGAGAGGGTGGTTCCGGCTTTCCATGAAGTGCCTACGGTTCGCCAGTATCCGGCAATCATTTCGTGCGGAACCAGCAAGGCAAGTTCTTCTGTTGGCGACTCGCCGAGGTGTAGCCGGTCAACGGTTCCAGTGAATATTGGGCCGCCGTCAAAATCGAAACCGCTCATGGTCACCACTTCGTTCAGCGACATGGTGCCGTCACCCTCGATAGCGGGCATCTCGCGGTGATGAACCATAGGAAGCCCATTAACGAACCCGTTCGTATCTGAGGGGCCGGTGATCGTGAACTCTGCTTCAATCAGGCGCCGTCCCGATGCTGAGCAAGTGGCCCCGAAGCGCCCACCGGGCTGAAGTCGTGGACCGGCCCTTCCGACGGTCACCGGTCGGGTCATCCAGATTTCACCCAGTTTTTTGGGGTAGCCCTGATGTTGGCCGCGAACCATCGCAAAGTCTTTGTCTACCCAGATGTACACGCAGCGGCTGTAGTGCTGTCCTTCGAACTGACAGCGAACCACGACGAAACACTCTTTGTATTGGGAGCGGCCGGGGTCAAGAATTTCGTCAAACGAGTCGCCGCACGATTGCCATTCGGCAAAAATTATGGCGACTGCACCGGGGTCGTCATCGGCGAGGTCGATACCTCGGGGCAGAAGCGCAGCGACAGCATCTGGATCGGTTCGGTACTCAAGGGTGAGTAGTTCGCCCGAATAGTGCCACGGGGGGTTGGGGAGCATCGAAGCCTTCCCGGTCGCCGTCTTCGGATACCAGAAACCTTGAGTTTCACCCATAACCAAATAATACTTTGGTTCCAAACGATTCGCCACTACCGGAAGGTCAGCCGATCTTTCCCGACGATCGACCAGTTGCTCGACCCGAACCTTCGGGGCGACTTCTTCACAGCGGCAAAACTGTTATTGACCTGCGGATGTCTTGGGCAGTCGAATCCGTTGCGACCCCCCTCTCGTTTCGTTCCGTAATGATCGGTTGACCCGGGAAAGTTGTGTTTTTGCCTTCCTCTTGTTTCGTTCCGTAATGATCGGATAACTGAATCCTCGGGCGATCATTACGGAACGAACGAGTAGGTGGGTTTGAGTGGTTTTGATACCTGTCGGCGATCATTACGTAACGAACGAGTGGGCGGGTCGAAGGGTTTTTGGTCCGGGCGGCCGATCATTACGGAACGAACGAATAGGGGATGGTCCGTGACAAATGGGATCCCGTGAAGTTCAGAGGAGGGTTGCGAGTTTAGGGATGACTCCCCAGCTTTGAGCGAGCAGGCGATACTCGTCCGAAAGCCCCGCATCGGGTGGCACGTCGGATCTGCTGGCTCGGATGAGAAGGTTTCGAGGTGTATGCGCCGAGTCGACGAATTCGACCACTTCGACCGAATACCCGTTGAGACGGAGCAAGGCCGCCCGTAACGAGTCCGTCAGTACATCGGCAAATCGTTCTCGAAGGATGCCATGACGAGTTAGCAAGTGATTCGAATCAGATCCTTGCGCTTTGAGTTGGCTCGCAATGTCGTGGTGGCAGCATGGGGCAGCAAGAATCCACCGTGACTTCCATCGAACGCCCTGTGCGATTGCATCATCGGAAGCGGTATCGCAAGCGTGAAGTGCAAGTGTGATGTCGGCCGGCTCAACTTCAAGCGCAACCCCATCGATTGCCGTAGCAACAAACCGAACCCGATCAGCCCAACCAAGTTTCTCTGCGAGAGCCGTGTTGCGGTCTCGTTGATCGGCTCGTATATCGACCCCCGTGAGTGTGACGTCGAGTTCAAGACCCCGCAGGTAGCAGTATGCGGCAAACGTCAGGTAGGCGTTTCCGCAACCCAGGTCAACCACATGAAGAGGTCCTTCGATCGAATTGAGATCGACTGTCGCACTAAGTGCGCGTAGGAAAGCGTCAACCTGTCGACGTTTCGCAGCGTTGCCACCGATGACTCGGAACAGGGGATCGTCAGGGTGAATGAGATGCGAACCCTCACGGTCGTGGTTGGTATCTCTCTTGATGGCGCCAGTCGTGCCAGTCGTGCCACTCGAGGCGGTAACGCTCACGTGAACTTGAGCTTCGCCCTTTTTGGTGACCCGAAGTTGCAGGGTCTGGGTCAAGGTTTCGACATGCCAGTTTCCGAACGGCTCGTCGAAGAGTTGTTCAAGGGCCGCGTTTAACTCGACGCCCGGTGCGATGTTGCGAACAGTGGGGCGCTGCCCGTCGTGCGTCGATAACTGAAGGTGCAAACCTGATTTGAGGGTCACCGGACGAAGCTCAACCCGTGCAATCGAAGGTGCCCCCGTCCGACGTTTTCCAGAACCCACAGCGCGAACCAGGCCGTCAAGGTCGGTAACGAGATCACGGAGACGAGCAACGGCAGGTTCAAGCGGTTCAGGCACACAACAGCGTGGCACAGGAAACGCAAGGGACCTTGAAATGCAAGCCCCGTCGGGCAAATCAGTGAGCTTCAAGTGTGCTTGACGTTCAGTCGATAGACAAGCCGTGCACGCGTCGCGACCGGAGCGTTTAGCGAAACAGGTGACTGGATCATGAGTACTGATACCAACATGCAGCGTTCGACATCAACGTATCGCCCAGTTGTTTGGGTGGGTATCGCAGCCGCGCTGGCAGGTATTGGATTTTTCGTGACGAATGCTCGGACTTCCCAGACCGAAAAGCCGAAGGGTCAGGCGCCGTCGAATGGGCGGACGGTCTACAGCGTCGTGCCCGGTCAGGGTGGGCCGATAGATTTCAAAAATGCGGAAGGGGCTCCGCTTGTTATTAGCCAAGGACCGTACGAATCTGATGAACCGCTTGATTCCACCGTCATCTATGAAGGTGGGACCGGTGTGGCGCCAACTGGTGGCGTGATCATTTCGGCTGACCCTCGGCCCGGTGGTCTGTTTACGATGGCCGGTTCTGGGGTTACGTTGCAGGTAAGCGGCGCCGGGAATTCGATTCTTACTGATGCGCGGGCTGGTGGTTCGGTATCCGTGTCCGGTTCTGCGAATCGCTTTGCCGCGAAGTTGGAGTACACCGAGCAACTCACCGTTACCGGTGCGGGTAACACCGCCATCGGGGTGAAGGTAAACATGATGATGGCGGCGGTTTCTCAAGATCCAGCCGCTTGGGGGGCTGGTGGCCCAGCTTCGCAGTTGTACGCAGCGAACTACCTCGACGTTTCTAGTCTGTGTCGTAACGGTGCGGTCTCAGTCAGCCGAAGTCAAGCCTCTGGCAAGGTCGTCTTTTCGACGTGCAATATCGTCGTTCAGACAACTGGCGGCGACTTTGCTACAACTGTCGTCAGCGAAGGTTCGGTCACTCTCCAAGGGGCAGGGGCCCGCATCACCCCGGTGGCCGCAGGCGTTGTAGCACTGTCGACCAAAACTGGGGTGTTGTCCGTAGGGGGCGCTGGTCTCACCCTTCTGGGTGGCCTTGAAGCACTGAACGGGATCATCGAAATTCGGGGGAGCGGAAACGCCCTCTCTTGTGCCATGGTCGCCAACGAGTTGTCATTAGCGGTGCCAGGAACACCGTTTCCGCCTGCCCCGCCTACCAACAAGTCGTCAAAACAGGTCGACAGTTATTGCGTTAACCTGAAAGTGGTTCGGTTCCGAACGACTATCGGGGGTTATTGATATGGGGTCAATCGTTGGGGCGGCCCTGGTTGCACATGTTCCCACCATCGTGCTTCCTGACGAAGTGCGTATCCCGCTCAATGGTGGCGTCGACATCACGTTGATCGATGGCCTACGGCGCATTCGATCAGAAAAGCTTGACGCACTGCAGGCCGACACGTTCCTCATCATTGACACCCACTGGTTCACGACCTTCGAATTCATTGTGACGTCGCATGCGAAGCGAGTGGGGCGTTACACATCTGATGAGCTACCACGGGGAATGGCAGCCGTGCCGTTCGATCTTCCCGGTGATCCGCTTCTCGCCCAGGGAATCGAATCTGCGGCGACCGAACTCGGCGACACCTGGGCATACGCATGTGACCACGAGTACCTGCCTGTTCATTACCCAACCATCAATCTCACCCACACCTTGCAGGGTGATGAACGTTGGGTAAGCGCTTCCGTGTGCCAAATTGCTGACACCGAAGATTTTCTTAGCTTTGGTAGGGCTATTCGTAAAGCGGTCGAGGCATCTGATCGACGGGTGGTGATCCTTGCTTCCGGCGGAATGTCGCACCGCTTTTGGCCATTGCGTGAAATCAGAAAGCATGAGACGAACGATCGATCAAACGTCATTTCGGCTGAGGCATGTGCAGCCGATCTTGAAGTACTGACTGCCCTAGAACGTGGTGACCATGCGTGGGTCATCAACAATATGCCTGCATATCGTCAGTACGCCCCGGAAGGCCGGTTCGGTCACTACCTCACGATGGCTGGTGCGCTTGGCGGAACGGACTGGACGTCGCCAGGAACCCGGTATTCCGAGTACGAGGCGGCCGTCGGAACCGGCCAAGCGCACGTATGGTTTGATTGTTAGCTATTTGGTTCCGCTAACTAAATCCATATCAGAGTCGACCATCATAGTGACGAGTTGTTCGAAGGTAACCGTAGGTGTCCAGCCTAATTTGGTGGCAGCTTTTGTGGGGTCACCGATAAGTAACTCAACTTCAGCCGGGCGAATAAAACGAGGATCAATGACGACATAATCCTGCCAGTTAAGCCCCACATGGCCAAACGCCACCTCACAAAAACGCTGAACGGTTTCGGTGACGCCGGTGGCAATGACATAGTCATCTGGGGTGTCTTGTTGAAGCATCAAATGCATAGCCCGTACGTAATCACCAGCAAACCCCCAATCTCGTTTGGCATCGAGGTTTCCGAGTCGGAGTTCAGTCTGATGACCGTGCTTGATTCGAGCAACGGCATGCGAAATTTTGCGGGTGACGAATTCAACCCCGCGACGAGGTGATTCGTGGTTGAACAAGATTCCGGAGCTGGCATGCATGTCGTACGACTCGCGGTAGTTAACGGTGATCCAATGCCCATATACCTTTGCCACACCATAAGGGCTTCGAGGGTAAAACGGGGTGTCTTCACTTTGGGGAACTGCCTGAACCCGGCCAAACATTTCCGACGAACTTGCTTGATAAAAACGGATGCCCGGGTCAACAATTCTGATGGCATCGAGTACACGCGTGACACCCAATGCCGTTGTTTCTCCAGTAAACACGGCCTGCGACCACGACGTTTGAACGAATGACTGAGCAGCGAGGTTGTAAATTTCGGTTGGCTGATGATCTCGAATGACGCTGATCATCGACACTTCGTCGAGGAGATCTCCGGGCACCAGCGTGAGGCGGTCTTGGATACCGGCGATCCGCTCGAAGTTGATCGTTGACGACCTACGAACCATTCCAATGACGTCGTAACCAAGTTCAAGGAGATACTCGGCGAGGTATGAGCCGTCTTGCCCGGTAATACCAGTAATAAGTGCGCGTTTTGTAGCCATGTTGATCAGTGTGAAGGCAAACGACTGAGGTGTCAGCCAAGTTAGTTGGCAGCGACCCAAGTTTGTAGGACATAAGTTTGCACTCGGCATGAATAGCGAAGCTCGCAGAGAACATCGAGAACCACTTGGTCGACGCGTAGCCCGATATCGAGCCGACCGTGGGTGGACCCAACAAGATCTTGCCGATCGCCTCGCCATGTCTCGAACGGCAGTCTCGCACCTTGAAGCAGGAATGAGCCATCCAAGTGAACGTACCGTTCTTATTCTGTCGGGCCTGTTTGCAGTTGAGCCTCCCGAGTTTGTGGAAGGAACGCTGTACCCAGGTGGGAAGGCCGAACGATTGCCGCCGGTTGCTGCTCGCCATACCGAATTCGAGATGCAATTTCGACTGATCGAAGCCGAGATCAGCTTGGCGGCTTACCTTGAAGTGCACGACCATCGATTGTTACGGGACCAGTGGATTGAACGACTCGATTTGTTGCTCGTGTCAGCGCAGGGCGTTGGTGACAAAGACCGCATTGTGAATACGTTGCGCGAACTCAGGTCAGCTCATTGAGAGTAGGTGTTTGTTGGGCTCGTAGTCGATGCACCAATCTGCGTAGATGCCGAGTTCTGAACAGGCAACACACTGCGCGCCTACGATCATCCAGGTAACATTTTCTTCTTCGTTCAGGCAGTATCCAATGGCTATGTCGAACACCTTCTTTCCGCATGGACACGTAGCATCACCGGTATCGGCATCTTCCCAAAGCGCTTCGCTGTCACCGATGAAGATGGCAGTTTTGCATTCGGTGCAGGTACGTAGAGCAACGCCATCCTCCTCGCTGCATTGCATCCAAAAGTGGGTTCCTGAGCAGCCGGCACATACTGAGCGCACGATGTGGTTGGCCGGATCACCAGTTGCACTTCCGAAATCTCGGACTTCAATTTCGAGAGGTTCACTGAACTCAGCCGGAGTAGTCATTGCTCGATTCTAGAGAATGGTTTCGCAGGGTTTGCGCTGGTGGGTCATTCGTGACCATCGAGTAGAGGTGAAGGTCAACGCGCTTGCTACCCCCGCAGGGCTCACTATCAAAAATCGAGCGAAGGATACCTTCGTGTGTGTACCCGACTCGTTCCAGAAGTCGACACGAGGCATCATTTCCGAGCAGAACTTCCGCTTCTATGCGTTCATACCCCGCCTGTAACGCTGCGATTGTGAGTGCGGTGAGAGCTTGGGTGGCGACACCTTTGCCCCGGGCCGGTTGAGTCATCCAGTAGCCAACTTCTAGGGTGGCTCGTTCAGGCGCGACACGGAAGAAACCGAACATCCCGAGGCCGGCGTCTGCTTCATCGAGCACGACGTAGGGACGTCGTTCAATAGTGGAATCCGCTCCGTCGGAGAAACCCTGCTGGGCACGACTCAGAAATTCGCGGCCTTCGACCTCGGTGTAGGGAGACGGCACTCTGGTGTATCGAGGTATCTCGGGATCTTGGCACGCTTCGATAATCCATCCCAGGTCTCGCTCGGTTGGGCAGCGTAGAAGTAGGCCGTTATGGAAAATCTGGTTTGGGAATGCATCGACCATGTCAAATACTTGCAGACCGTCGATGGGGTGTGCCGAGGGATTGTTGGCTGTGCCGACACTTGGAGACCCCAAAGGTCGGCGCAGCCAACCAACTACTGGCACAGGCGGCACCAGTCGTCTCACGAGTTACCCAGTCGGTCGGGTTACCAATCGGTTGGGGTGTAATCCTTCAAGAATTGGCCCCACACATGATTGCCGGTATTGATTCCATCGATTATGGGGTCGACGATACGGGCGGCACCATCGACGATGTCGAGTGGCGGATGGAAATGCTGCTCCACGGCTTTTCGTTCGGCGATATGGGTTGGGTCTTCATCGCTGACCCAACCGGTATCCACACTGTTCATATGGATACCATCGGTGTGATAGTCGGCGGCCGACGTTCGCGTCATCATGTTCAGCGCTGCTTTCGCCATGTTGGTATGTGGGTGCCGGGTGGTTTTTAGGCGACGGTAAAACTGGCCTTCAACTGCCGACACGTTCACGATGTGTTTGTCTCGCCCAGGAGTTCGCAGCATCAGCGGCTTCAATCGCGCATTGAGTACAAACGGAGCTACAGCGTTCACTAGTTGCGTTTCGAGTAGCTCAACCGATGAAACTTCGGCGAGCGTTAAACGCCAAGAATTGCGGTCACTTAGATCAACCTGTTGTAGGTCTTTGTCGAGCACGCCAATCGGAAACAGATCGTTCCGACCTTTTGATTGCCTGTCGGGCAGCATGTCTGTCGATGGCAACATATGGTAACCACGCATACCTTCGAGCTGGCCGACTAACGCACATATGTGTGCAGGCATTGTTGTTTCGGCGGCCTGCTCGATTTCCATCATGTGTTCGTAAAACGCTGGTGGTCGTCGAACCGTTTGGCAGGCGTTGTTGACAATGAAATCGAGTCGATTGGTTTGCTTACCTAAATGATGGCAGAAAGCCTCGACGCTGGGGGTATGCCTCAGATCGAGACCGTAGATCTCAAGATGGTGACCCCACTGGGCAAAGTCGGGCTCGGCTGCGTATCGCATAGCTGAGTCGCGTGGAAATCTCGTCGTGACGAACACCTTCGCCCCGGCCCGCAAAAGTTTGATGCCAGCCTGATATCCGATCTTGACTCGGCCGCCCGTCAGCAGTACGACCCGGCCACTCAAATTGGCCGTTTCCGAGCGTTTGGCAAAATTGAAGTCTGCGCACTTCGGACACATCTGATCGTAGAAATGGTGAATCAGCGAGTATTTCTGTTTGCACACATAGCAATGTTGAGGTTCGATCGACTCTCTGAAACATGGATCGTCGACGGTTTCGGTTTCGTCGAAAGCAAGTTTCGGGCCATGCGGAGGATAAATATTGGGTGTAACGAACACTGGTTTCGACCGAAGGGTTCGGATGCCCGTCTCATTAAGCATCTGTTGGTCGTTGGTGACCTTGCTCGATTGGCGCTCACGACGTTTAGCTCGTGCCCGTCGTCTTCGCTCGTCTGGGTCGGGGTGAAACACATCGCCGGCAGCATTGGTGAACCTCATGCGCTCTTCAAGGGGAAGCGAATCGACGACTGAACGATCTGCGGCTATGGCCTCAAGAAACGCAGTGACCTCCCGAATTCGCTCTGGTGTAATCGGCTCAGGCACTGGTTGAACCTACAAGAAACAAGCGGGCACTTTCGACGGGAAAACCCACCAAAAGTGCCCGCTTGATAACTCGACGGGGGTTATTTCTTGGTCTTGGCTGCCTTCTTGGCTTCGCGCTCCGCCTTCTTTTCAGCTTTCTTTGACTCTTTCTCTGCCTTTTTATCTGCCTTTTTGTCGGCAGCTACCGCTGGCTTGAGCAACTTGCGGGCTGCTTCGAATTGAGCGTGAACCTGCTTTTGGGTAGCCAGTGAACCATCGAGGGCAGTGTCGGCGGCTTTGAGCGCAGCCGAGTTGGAGAGGCGAACTGCTTCGACGCCACGGTCAGGCACGAGGCCGATGATGGGGGTTAGCGCACCTGTTGGGTTTACCGTAAGAAGCAAGGCGCTGCCCAAATCTTTCGACGCTTGGGCTGCTGTGGTGTCTACCCCGCTGGCCTTTGCCGCATCGATTTTTGCTTGCAGGGTCGCACCGTTAGTGGTGAGAGCCACAGTGCGGGCAAGTACGGCGTCGCAGCGAAGCACCTTTCCGGCTTTGGGGGCAACAAGAATATAGACACGGTGGTCGATGAAGATCGACTTGTACAGGGTTCGAGCAGCTACCGGATCGGTCGCTGCGGCGAGGTTTACGCCGACGCTTGCCAGGCTCGTTGAGGTTGAAGCAACCTGGGTACTCATGGCGGCGTTCGAACCGCAATCCGTTGTTTGTGCTGCGAGTTTTCCGGCGATGTCATTCAAAGTTTTTTGGCGCTTCGCTATTTCGGCGGCACCCTTCGACTTGAGATCGTTCAAATTGGCTGGAGCGGGGCGTTTGGCTGCGTCGGCCTCTGACGTAGCCTCTGCGCTGTTTTGCGACGGAACGATTGGTTCTGATACTGGAAGTGGTGCCGTGTCGCCCGTCGAATCGGCAAATGCTGCGGGTGCGGAACCCAGAACGAAGAGCACGGTAAGAGCGAGCGGGGCCGTACGAGTGAAGAGGTGCTTACGAATCATGTCGGACTCCAAAAGGGTTGAGGTGTTGGGGGTTACAACCACTCTGGGTGAACGACATGATGAAGCTGTGAGCTACGTGTGCGGAGAACGTAATGAGTAGCCGCTACACCGAGTTGACTACACCCGGCTGAGGTAGCGGCGGTTCTTGAACTTCGACTTGATGTAGTCCTTGTTCATGAGCGCAATGTTGTCGATCGAAATGCCCTTCGGACAGGCTTCTTGGCATTCACCGTGGTTTGTGCACGACCCGAAGAACGACTCCATTGTGTCGACCATTGCTTCAACCCGACGGTAACGCTCGGCCTGACCCTGCGGAAGCAGGTTGAGATGCGCAATTTTGGCCGAGGTAAAGAGGTTGGCCGCACTATTCGGGCACGCAGCCACACACGCTCCGCACCCGATACACGCAGCAGCATCCATCGATGCGTCAGCGACCGGCTTCGGAATGGGGATCAGGTTGCCGTCAGGCGCACCTCCGGCTGCGACGGTGATGAAGCCGCCCGACTCGACGATACGGTCAAATGCAGAGCGGTCAACCATAAGGTCTTTGATCAAGGGGAACGCAGTTGCTCGCCAAGGTTCGATCGTGACCGTTTGGCCCGTGGTGAACTTTCGCATGTGTAGCTGGCAGGTCGCGGTGTTTTTTTCGGGGCCGTGTGGCACCCCGTTGATCATCAGCGAACAGGTGCCGCAAATACCTTCGCGGCAATCGTGATCGAAGGTGATCGGTGTTTCGCCCTTGTCGTTTAGTCGCTCGTTGACGAGGTCAAGCATTTCGAGAAATGACGCGTCTTCACTAATGCCCTTTGCGTCATAATTTTCGAAGCGGCCGGGGGATTGAGCGTTGTCTTGGCGCCAAACCTTCAAGGTGAGGTCAAGCGTTGGCGCATGCTGAAGAGGGATCGAATGTTGGAATGCATCGCCACCGAGGGCCGGTTCCATAATCGCAGTCATTGGTAAGTCTTTCGCAGTTACTTGTATGAACGGGTGGCGAGGTGGACGTTTTCGAAGGTGAGTTGCTCTTTAACGAGCGTCGCTTCTTTCAGCGGCTCACCGGCGTATTCATATGCAGACACATAAGCGAAGTTCTCGTCGTCGCGTTGCGCCTCGCCTTCGGGGGTTTGGTACTCGGTGCGGAAGTGACCGCCACAGCTCTCTTCTCGTTCGAGGGCGTCTTGGCACATCGTGTACCCGAGTTGGAAGAAGTCATCGACCCGTGCTGCTTTTTCGAGGCTTTGGTTCATGCTGGTTCCGTCGCCAAGCACTCGAAGATCGGTTTTGAACTCGTGGTAGAGCGCAGGAATTTCGGACAGGGCCTTCAACAAGCCTGGCTCGTTGCGCTCCATACCGCAGTAGTCCCACATGATCTTGCCAAGTTCTCGGTGGAAGTAGTCAACCGAACGCTTGCCTTTGATCGAAAGGTACTGAGTGAAGCGCTCTTTGGCTTCGCGTTCTGCTGTAACAAACGCTTCATGTTTGGTATCGACTGGTTTCGAACCAAGCTGCGGGGCTAGATAATCGCCAATCGTATAGGGCAATACGAAGTAGCCGTCAGAGAGACCCTGCATCAACGCAGAAGCACCAAGGCGGTTTGCGCCATGGTCTGAGAAGTTGGCTTCGCCCGTCGCATACAAGCCAGGAATAGTGGTCATCAGGTTGTAGTCAACCCACAGGCCGCCCATTGTGTAATGAGGGGCAGGGTAGATACGCATGGGCTGCTCGAACGGATTTTCACCTGTTATGCGCTCGTACATTTCCATCAGGTTGTCGTAGCGCTCGGTGACCTGTGCTGGCCCGAGGCGCTTCAGCGAGTCGCCGAAGTCGAGGTACACACCATTCTGCAACGGTCCAATACCTCGGCCCGAGTCAACGGAACGCTTTGCGGCGCGTGACGCGATATCACGGGGAGCCAAGTTTCCGTACGATGGGTACAGGCGTTCAAGGTAGTAGTCGCGGTCTTCTTCGGGGATCTGGCCGGCAGGCCGTTTGTCTTCAGAATTTTTGGGGGTCCAGATGCGCCCGTCGTTACGTAGCGACTCGGACATGAGGGTGAGTTTCGCTTGGAACTCATCAGAACTCGGAATGCATGTCGGATGAATCTGCGTGAAACACGGGTTAGCGAACAGTGCACCTTTGCGGTGTGCTCGCCATGCTGCCGTGACGTTGCAGGCCATGGCGTTCGTCGATAGGAAGAACACGTTTGAGTATCCGCCCGTTGCCAAAACAACGGCGTGGGCAGAGTGGGATTCGATGGCACCGGTACGGAGGTCGCGAGTGACAATTCCGGCCGCTTGACCATCGACCGTAACCACGTCAACCATCTCGGACCGGTTGTAAAACTTGACGGTGCCGAGCCCAATTTGCTGAGCAAGTGACTGGTATGCGCCGAGTAGAAGTTGCTGCCCGGTTTGACCCTTTGCGTAGAACGTTCGGCTGACCTGAGCGCCACCGAACGAACGGTTCGCCAGTAGGCCACCATACTCTCGGGCAAACGGAACGCCCTGGGCTACGCACTGGTCGATAATATCGACGCTTACTTCTGCCAGGCGGTGAACGTTGGCCTCACGGGCACGAAAGTCGCCGCCCTTTACGGTGTCATAAAACAACCGGTAAATCGAGTCACCGTCGCCGTGATAGTTCTTCGCCGCGTTGATGCCACCCTGGGCGGCAATCGAATGTGCCCGGCGGGGTGAGTCGTGAAACGTAAAGACCTTTACGTTGTACCCCAGGCCGGCCATTGTCGCAGCGGCAGACGCCCCGGCCAACCCGGTACCAACCACAATCACATCAAACTTACGTTTGTTGTTTGGGTTGACGAGTTTCATCGAGAACTTGTGGTTGTTCCACTTTTCTTGGATGGGACCGTCAGGTATTTTTGCGTCAAGTTTGCGGTCGCTAATCGTTGGCATGTTGAGGCTCCGGGGTGAAGGGGTAAACAGTTATTTGACGCTGACGATGCCAGCGAGAACGGCGAGTGGGAACGACACGTTGGCAGTAACAATCAGTCCGACGGTGCCAATGGCAATTTTGCGCTTCCACGCATTGAATCTTGGGTTACTCCAGCCGAGCGACTGAAAGAACGACCACAGACCATGGAAGAGGTGGATGCCGAGCGCAAGGTTGGCGACGACGTACACAATGGCGATGGGCCAGCGGCTCAGCGAGGAGTCGACGTTTTGGTAAACCTCACCGCGACGCCAAGCACCGTTTCCAACGCCCCACGTAAGGTCGAGAATGTGCCAGACCAGATACAGGATCACGATTGTGCCGGTGTAGCGCATTGAACGACTTGCGAAGTTGGCAGCTTGATAATCGCTCTTTGTTGCGTACTTCACTTCACGGGCTTTGCGGTTCATCATCGTGAGGCTGTAGGCAGCGTGCATATGAAGCAGGAAAGAGACTGCCAACAACGTACGAATGATCCACAGCAAAACGGTGCGAGGAAAAATCGGCTCGCCCAAGCTGCGCAAAAATTCGCCATATTCGTTGATGTGGTACCCGAACTCTTCGCGCTTCGGGTCGCTCGCAACGAACAGACCGAGATACAACTTGAGATTTCCGACCATATGGCCAAGTACAAAGGTCGTGAGAAAGAGACCAGTCACTGCCATCACGTATTTTTTCCCGATCGCGGACCTATACAGTTCGACCGGGAAGGGTACTTTTTTCTTGGTAGCGACCGAAATAGCTTGGGCCATCTTTTAATCCTCGACGATTTGAGCGCGATATCAATAGCCAAGATAGGTCATCTCGGTTACCGGTAAGGCTACGGGTGTACTGCACAATCGCACAATCTTTTGTGGGCGTGGTGAAGATGTATCCAATCACTACCCCCGATCAACCGGCGGAAATGTTCTACAGTTCGGAAATGACCATGCTCGAACTTCTGCCTGCCGCAATCGCCGACGTCCAGAAACGCCTGAATTTACTGACCTCAGACCAGCTCAGCCTTCCAACGAATTGCGAGGGATGGGTGATGAGTGACCTGGCAGACCACCTCGTTGGCGGGGCGAAAATGTCGTCGGTACTGATGAGCGGAGGAACCCAGGAAGAGTCGATGGCCTTTTTCGCTGGCGGTCAACTTGGCGATAGCGCCGCTCTCACATTCGCAACCCTGGCAGCTCAAGAAGTCGCTGCGTTCCAAAACGCACCTTCGCTCGACGTTGAGGTGCCGCACCCAGCTCGTCCGATGCCAGCATCTCAAATGCTTCAGTTCAGGGTGCTCGACTATCTGATCCACGCCTGGGACCTGTCGCGGTCGCTTGGCACCGACGAAACGCTCAATCCAGAGGTAGTTGAAGCGGTCTGGACGGCTATGCAGCCCATGGCCGCGATGATCCCCCATATCGGGGTCTTCGGATCAGGCGCAAGCGGAACCGTCAGCGAAGATGATCCGCTGCAAACTCGGTTACTGGATTTGCTTGGTCGACGCCCTTAGTTTGTTTCGGTTGAAAGGGGGCGCAGAGGCCGATCACGCATCCGATTGCTGCCGCTGTCCACATGAGCCCACAGCCCATGAACGGTGCAGCATCGAGCATCAGCGGCGGAACGAGCGCAACTAGCATGCCTATCGCCCAGAAGCCGCCCCTCTGCGCCCGTCGAATGATGTCGATCGATAACCATGCGAGGGCAACTACCCCTACCGATCCGAGGGTGGCGAGTACATATAGCCAGACGTTGTGAACCGCGACTGTTTCGGTCGAAAGATCGGCGATAAGTGGGTGGTCGCGTATTGCGGAAAAGTAGTGGCCGGGTCCGACGCCGAACACGGGGTCGAGTCGGAACAGTGCAACTGCTTGACGAGCGAGCGCAACACGACCCGATCCCGCTGCTTCCAAACCTCCGGTTGACGCCCGACCCCGTTCCACCCAGGCACCTGAACGAGCAATTCCTGAGGCGACCCCAGCCAACATGATGGCGGCGATGGTTGGCGCAAGTACCTTTCGGTGTGTTGACAAACCGGCAACAATGACAGCCAAGATAAGCGAAGCAACGGCTGATCTGGTGAGTGACAAGACCGTCAGCGAGGCACTTGCGACCGCTGCGACGCTACCGATCATCCTGTCTACTTTTACGTTTGGACGCTGTGCCAGTAGAGCGAGTAGCACCACGGTGGTGATTGCGGTCACCGATCCCAGTGCATTCGCGTGAACGAGGGTTCCGGACGGGGAAAGTACGCCGCCGATACGTCGAAATCCTGACTCGCTTTCGCCGAACCACCGTCCGCCGATCACCCCGTCACGGCGCATCTGCAACATGCTCACCACGAATTGGCCAAAAACAAACATACTCACCACACGAAGTAGCCCGCCTACTCGCGATGATCGAACCCACCCAGCGATGACTTGCCCAACAATGACCGCCCCAAGGATAATAAGTACGTTTTGTAGAAATGTGCGCGACGGGTGAACAAGACCAGAAACGATGACGCCCAAAACTAGTGCGATTGCACCAGGCATGACGCCGCTCAGTTGTGCCTTGTGGTGTGCCTTGTGGTGTGCAGCGAGAGTCTGTATACCGAAAGTATGCAAAGCGTAAAAGAGTCCAACGATCGCGACTGCAATGATCGAGATGTCGTACAGCGGCAACGGTCGTCCGGCCAGCGACGTTGAGAGCGGGGCGGCTGTCGTCGCAAGTGCGAGTCCGACGAGAGACCGCAAAAATAACTGCAGTCGATACTTCGGTAAAATTTGGGCCACAAGCCGTTCACGTTCGATCTCGACCAAAGCTGGCCGATCTCGAAGCCGGGTGGACATTATGCGTTCTTCGGCAATTGAACGGACGACCTTTACCGCATGTAGATCACCTCACGTCTCCTCAGGTCACTTAGAGATTGGATCGCGTCCGGGTCCGGTCGGTTTAGATTGAAGATTCGATACGAACCGCTGGGAACAAATTGCTGCAGAAGTGTCATCCGGCAGCCTGGGATCTACGAACTACCAACATGCCCCGACTAACAGTGCAACAACTTCTCGACCGGGCACGATCAGGGCTCATCCGCCTTACCCCACGTGAGCTTCAGGCCGAATTACTTAATGGCGCAGTAGTGCTTGATTCCAGAACACCAACCGACCGCGACCGGTTTGGTTGCATCGCGGGTGCCGTACATGCGCCTCGAACACTGCTTGAGTTCATGTGCGAGCCAAAGTGGGGCTACCAGCACGAAGCGATTCGTGGGTTTGACCAATTACTTGTGGTCGTTTGTAACGGTGGATACTCATCGAGTTTGGCTGCGGCCAGCCTTCACGAGTTGGGCTTTCATCGAGCGACTGACCTTATTGGCGGAATGCAAGCGTGGCTGGCTGAGGGTTTGCCGGTCGTGCCACCCTGCTACCAACGGCTCGACTAGGTCAAAGCGGGTTCAGGTACTTCGCGATATCGATGCGGTGTACTGGTTGGTTGCTGAGGCATCGGGATGCTTCAGGGTGAGGGTCAGCGAAACCGTGGTGCCCAAAGCTATTCCCTGGGGAACAACGATTGGTATCGAGCCGATTCGACCAACGTGATCAGCTGGACAGTCGCCGATCCACGTCCAAGATGCAGGCGCCGCAGAACCAATCTTCAGTTCAGCCGTTACGGTGATGTCTCGAAGGGTGGTGCGAAGGTCGTTCACCACGTGAACATCGAATTCTCTAGAGTTGCCCGTCATAAGCACGGCCGGAAGTCGATCAGCTACGACAATCACCGGTGCACATGCAGCCCTGAGTGCATCATAAGCGAGCTTAGGTGTGCGGTCATTGCCAATGACGGCCCAGGTAACCGCAGGATGGTCAATGGCATCGGAAAAACTGAACATTGCGAACCCACCGGTTGGGTGATACTTGAGTCGCCGCAGCTCTTCGATATGTCTACGTACAACTACAGCTTGGTATTGCTGTGTTGCGACAGCCCAGGACTCGAATGTGGTGTGATCCGACCGTGGAACGAACTTGTCCATAACAGAAACCTGCAATGCATGGTCTCGGCTCAACGCTTCCCAATCAAGGTTCGGCCACCGCAACGGGTCCATAAATTCCGCTGATGCGCCGGTTGGAACAGCCTGAGCCCCAAACTCTGAAAGGAATCGGGCCAAGCGAGGTACTCGGGCCAACCACGCTGGCAAATCTCGCTCGTTGCCGTGATACCAGCCGAAGTACAGGTGAGTATCTGACCCGCCACTGAATGGTCCGGGAAGGATACCCGAATGCGCGCTAACAGGTCGTGACGGGTCGGACTTTGTGAGGCTCCGCGCAATCGCAAAATCGAGCACGTTTTTGTTCCAAGTAGGAAGCGTTTGCAGCGCAACAAACCGTCCGATCATATTTACAGCGCGCTTACGGTTTTCCAGTGACTCACCCGGTTCGATGTCGAGTGCTATCGGTTCATTGTGCCCAGACCATTGAATGATCGATGGGTGATGGCCGAGCAGATCGACAGCATCACGCGCCTGGTCAACTGCTGACTTGCGAACGCTTCTCGCATAACCCCATTGCAGTGGAAGGTCTTGCCACAACAGCATGCCCATCTCATCGGCTGCGTCGTACAGGGCCGGGTCTGAAATGTGTGCGTGAATTCTGAGGAGGTCAAGACCTGCGTCTTTGGCTAGCGACAAAACTTGTCGATGTTCAGAAGCCTGCGAGTCAGCCAAAGCCATTCGAAGCGGACCTTGATTTGCGCCTTTGACAAAGAGCCGTTCACCGTTGATTTCATAAATCCACTCGTCTTGGAGAACTTGGCGAAGACCGGTTCGTCGTCGGCGAGTATCTGACACCAAACCCGTTTCGGTATCAACGGCGGCAACCGAGACATCGACAAGTTCAGGGGTGCCAAGAGCGTGAGGCCACCAGAGTGCGGGTCGCTCAACAGTGACTTTCCATTCGACTCGGTTACTCCCCGAAGCAAGTGAGTGTTCACTCGAATGTTCAGTGCCGTCAGAGTCAGTTCCAACATGGGTGCCAAGAGTGACCACGCGTGCCGTATCGGAATTGAGAACTGCGCGAATCGACAACACCGCCTGGCGGTCGTTCGCTTCCATACAGAGCACCCTGAGCCGTTCAATGCGAATTGGCCCGGTAGACAGCAAACGAACCGGCTGCCAGATACCACCCGGATTCCAGTCGGGATGGATACAGTCCCAATGCTGAAAAACACCGGTCAGGTTTCGCTTCGCTTTCCTACTTTTTTGTGGAGCGCATGTGACTTCCACCGACAGAAAATGTTCGATTCCAGCCGAAAGCTGGTTGGTTACCTCGAACGAATGAGGGGCAAAGTAGCCCTCGGTATCGCCAAGGTACGACCCGTCTAGCCAAACGTCACCTTGATAGAAAATTCCGTCAAACTGCAGCCACCATCGTCGATTCGAATCGGTGAGTTCAGTCGGGGCCTCGAAGCTGCGCCGGTAAATCAGCGGCCCATCAACGGACGCGAAGGTCGCTGTGCTTTTCCAATGGTGCGGAACCGAAACTGATTCCCAATCTGCATCATCGAATCCGGCAAGGGGTGCCTGGCGGCGAAGCTCATCGTTGGCCAGTGCAGCACGCCACGTGCCGGAAAGATCAATCACCGGTCCAGCCTAGGACGTCGCTACCCCAGGACGTCGCAACCAATCGGCGTTGTTTCAAATGACAGAGCCTCGGTACCCGAAAGGATACCGAGGCTCGCCTCGCCCTGGGCATTGCCAGGTGCGTCGAAGATGGTGACGTTTACTCTCGTCGTGGCGCTCTGATGTTTGAGGCTCTGACTGAAATCCTGCACCCAGCTTTTCTTCAAAACTTGGATTATGGGCAAGTGTCAAGAAAAACATTGCAATGAGGTCAGGCGGCGAGCACTCCTCGTTTGAAGAACGTGCGTGGCGTGAGCGGCGGCCAACAAGTGTCGACAGCGATATTTGAGATGTGCAACAAAATGAGATTTACAACAACGAATATGGGTGCAACATAGCCCCCGGCTTCTGTGGAGCACGTTGCTCCTCCTCGGTTTAGCTTCTGCTTCAGGAGCGCTCCCGTCAAGGGTTTCTGTGCAGCATCAGCGTGAGCGATGCGAATTGATCGTGCCGTCTCTCAATGTGATCGTGGTTGGCGATTAACTCTTGGTTGGCCGTAGGTTTGGAGGGCATGAACGCCCAAGCTGAACCACGCAAAACCCCTTGGCATTTGACCGGCAACTTTGCGCCCGTGTTCGAAGAACAGACCGTCACATCGCTTGAGGTATCGGGGTCAATCCCTTCGGCGCTCAGCGGGGTGTTCATGCGCAACGGTGCCAACCCACAAAGCGGAAAGTCGCCGCACTGGTTCTTCGGTAACGGAATGCTGCACGGTGTTCGCCTCGACGGCGGACAAGCAAAATGGTACCGAAACAGATACGTGAAAACGCCGCTGTTTGCCGATGCCACTCGTGGAGGTGTTCGCCCTGACGGAACCCGAGACATGACTGCATCAGCAGCGAACACTCACGTGATGGCTCACGCAGGTCGAGTGTTGTGTCTCGAAGAAGGTCATTTTCCATTTGAAGTTGACCGTGAACTCGAAACCGTTGGTGCACATACATTCGATGATCGACTTACAACCTCGATGACAGCGCACCCGAAGATCTGCCCGCTCACCGGTGAGATGCTGTTCTTTGGATACGGGTTTCTTCCGCCCTACGTCACGTACCACCGGGTAAGTGCCTCGGGCGAACTGGTGCAATCAACCGAAATCCCCGTTAAGGGCCCAACGATGATGCACGACTTCAATACCACCGAACATTACGTGATCTTCATGGATCTATCCGTCGTTTTTGATTTCGAATTGGCGATGAAAGGAACCATGCCATATCGATGGGACGAGGAGTACGGGGCGCGACTTGGCGTTATGCCTCGCAACGGTTCGGCCACCGATGTGCGTTGGTTCGACATTGACCCGTGCTACGTCTTTCATCCAATGAATGCCTTCGAACGAATCGGCCCTGACGGAGCGGTCACGCTCGTGATGGATGTTGGCCGATTCAAGTCAATGTGGCGCAAAGGTTCTGAAGAGTTCGACAACGTTGCGTTGCTGCATCGTTGGGAGGTCAATCTTTCAACCGGGATCGTTCGGGAAACACCACTTGATGACAAGCCAGTCGAATTCGGTCGAGTTGCTGACGAAAAGATCGGGCTAGAAAATCGTTATGGGTACATGATGGCGACGCGTCCACCAAAGGGTGGGGCTGTGTTTTCGAATGAACTCGTGAAGTACGACCTCGTAACTGGCGGTCGAGAATTGCACGTTTGCGGAGAAAACCGAAAACCAGGTGAAGGGGTGTTTGTGAAAGACCCTGATGCTGGTCCAAACGAAGAAGATGCGGGTTGGGTGATGACCTACGTGTACGACGGCGATACCGACAAAAGTGATTTGATTATTGTCGATGCGCAAGACTTCTCAGCACCCCCCGTGGCTATAGTGCATTTGCCAGTACGCGTACCATTCGGGTTTCACGGAAGTTGGATTACTGACTAACAAATACGTCCCCTGTGAACGTGTCGATCGTGGTAAACTCTTCTACCGGTTTGCGGGTGAGTTTGGTGTTCTGATGAACCGGGTGACCAAGGACGATCATTGACGCAATCGCCATATGAGGCGGAAGCCCAAGTATTGGTTTCGCGAGTGGTTCCTGGCGAACAAGGAACGTTGTCATGACGCCACCAAGTCCTTCGTCTCGGGCCGCCAACAAGATGCTCCATGTAAATGGGTAAATCGATGCGCCACCCGTCGTTTGGGTTCGATCCAGTTCAATATCCATTGCCGCGATGGCGCGAAGGTCGGCACATACGACCAACACCACCGGCGAACCGATCAGGTTGTCGAGCATCGGGTTCGGCATGTGGTTCGCCCTCAATTCGGCCAGGTCGACCCCAGGCGGTGGCCCCGGCCAACGACCTGTTTCGTCGGCCCCGTAGGGTCGAACACCCATCGCCGTCAGTTGGGCATATTCGTTCCAAGTGAACTGGGCCAGGTCACGTATTTGGGTTCGAATCTCCGCAGACTTCACCACGATGACATGCCACCCTTGGGCGTTCCCCCCGCTTGGCGCAAACCGTGCGGTATCGAGCACCCGATGCACCGTCGCGTCATCGACTGGCTCGTCAGTGAATGCCCGAACCGAGCCGGTAGAGCGAAGGGCAGCCAATAGTTCCATCTGCAAGTTCTAGCCCGGCAAATTTTGTCAGAGGGGCCGAATACACTGCCGTTATGAAAACTGTGGTGCTCGGAGACATGCCGCCCGCCGTGCTTTCCCTCATTGCTGAGCGTCAACGCCTCGGCCTCGATACACACGACGAGGTCTGGAATGGTGAGTACCACATGGCCCCAGCAGCCAGTTTCAAACATTCAAGGTCCAACGGCCTGCTCTTTCAACTACTCGACAACGCAGCGGCCCCTCGTGGGTTGATTGCGAGCATGGAATTCAACCTTGGGGTCAATAAAGACTTTCGGGTTCCTGATCTCGGCGTTCACCGCGGTGCCCCGGAAGGTATCTGGTTCCCAACCGCAACCATGGTTGTAGAGGTTCGGTCGCCCGATGATGAGAGCTACGACAAGTTTGGGTTCTACTTTGCACACGGCGTCGAAGAGTTGTTGATTGCCGACCTACCGACCGAAACGGTGAGCTGGTTCGTCCGCGATTCGAATGGTTTCCAATCCGATGTCGTCAGTCAGATACTTGGTCTGACTTCGGCACAGGTCACCGAGACACTTGGCTGGCCAGTTCCTTAATTGTTTTCCCTAAGCGGTAGGGTCGAAGCATGAGTTCAGCAACTTCGACCACGTCAAATCACCCCCCCGCAGCAACGATTGGTCAACTGAGAACTTCCGGTTGGAAGTCAATTCCGGTGAAAGAAGAAATGCGACGCAACGCGATCGCCCGAATACGCTCGGGCGAGACGTTGTTCCCGGGAATGCACGGGTACGAAGACACCGTTCTTCCTCAGCTCGAAAATGCCCTGCTCGCTGGTCATGACGTTATCTTTCTTGGCGAACGTGGCCAGGGTAAAACCCGGATGATTCGTTCGATGGTTGCACTGCTCGACGAATGGATGCCAGTGATTGCTGGCTCAGAAATTCAAGACGACCCATACGAACCGGTGAGTCGATACGCCAAAGACCTTGTTGCCGAGCAGGGTGAAGACACCCCCATTTCGTGGATGCACCGTTCCGATCGATTCGGTGAAAAGCTTGCAACACCAGACACTTCAATAGCGGATCTCATCGGCGAAGTTGACCCGATCAAGGTTGCCGAAGGGCGCTACCTTTCGGACGAAATGACGCTGCACTACGGGTTGGTGCCCCGAACGAACCGTGGCATCTTTGCCATCAATGAACTCCCTGACCTCGCCGAGCGAATTCAGGTTGGTTTGCTGAATGTGTTGGAAGAACGGGATGTTCAAATTCGTGGCTACAAGATTCGGCTTCCGCTTGACGTGGTGTTGGTGGCATCTGCAAACCCTGAGGATTACACGAACCGTGGCCGCATCATCACGCCGTTGAAAGATCGATTTGGGGCGCAGATTCGAACCCATTACCCGCTAGACACCGCAACCGAATTGGCAGTAGTTAAGCAGGAGGCTCGCGATGCCGGTGCCCCTGAAGGCATGTCGGTCACGGTTCCTCAATTCATGAGCGACATCGTCGCGATGTTCTCGCAGCTTGCTCGCCAAAGCCCTCAGATTAGCCAGCGTTCCGGTGTTTCTGTTCGTCTTACGGTTGCCAATCATGAAACGTTGGTGGCTGCGGCATTGCGTCGGGCACTTCGGTCGGGCGAGAACGAAGCGGTACCGCGAGTGAGCGACCTTGAATCGCTTGCAGCATCGACCCAGGGCAAGGTTGAAGTTGAGGCCATCGACGAACGTGAAGGCAATGTTATCGACCGCCTGTTAAAAGCCAGTGTACTTATGGTCTTTAAAGAACGCTGTCGAATCGAAGATTTGCGAAACGCAATCACCGGTTTCGATGGTGGCATGGTCATTCATACTGGGGACGATGTCAGTGCGACAGATGTGGTGGGTGTACTCGGACACGCCGATGCTGAGGGGCTTCGAGAAGGTGTTCACAAGCTTGTTGGGGCCGACGCAACGATGGCCGTAAAGGCAAGCGCAATCGAGTTTCTTCTTGAGGGTTTGCATTTGTCGAAGCGCCTCAACAAAGACCAGGCCGGGGCAAAGTCAACCTACCGAGCCCGCTAGGGACGTCTTTCGCTTATATATCTCCACCAAGGGTGGAATCAGTTGCAAACGTGACGAAAGCCACTATGATTTAGCGTTGTTTAGCAAACTTTTTTGCTTGCTCATAACCCGCACCTCGACAAGCTTTGCCGAGGCCCCACCCTGGAGGAAATCAAACATGAAGCGCATGATTGGTGCTGTTGTCGCTGTTGCGGCACTCGCCACGGCTGCCGTTGCCGTCACCCCGGCAACTGCTCAAGAGGCATCAACTACGACACCCGCCCCAACAACGCTTCCATCTCGAGGCGACGCAGATCTTGTGATCTGGGCTGATGACTCCAAGACCCCGATTCTTCGTCCAATTGCGGAAAAATTCGCGGCGGCTGAGGGCATCAAAGTTGTGGTCCAGCAGCTTAAGGGCGAAGACATTAAGGACCAACTGAAGGTTGCTGCACCCGTTGGCAAAGGCCCAGATATCGTGGTGGGCGCGCACGATTGGCTGGGTGAGTTGGCTACGTCTGGCATCGTTGCCCCTGTTGACCTTGGCGCAAAAGCAAAGGGTTTCTCCGCTGTTTCGGTGAAGGCGTTCACGTACAACGGCAAAACGTATGGTGTGCCTTATGCAGTCGAAAACATCGGTTTGATCCGCAATACGAAGTTGGTGCCGAAGGCCCCGAAGACCATGGCCGAGGTTGAATCGACGGCGCTTGCATTAAAAAAGGCTGGCAAGGTCGATATCGCTCTTGCGATGCAACAAAACGGTACAGCTGACCCGTATCACAACTATCCCTTTTTCTCAGCCCTTGGTGGCTTCGTCTTTAAGCAAGACAAGTCGGGTACTTACGACCCCAACGGTGTCGGTATCGACTCGAAAGGTGGCCTCGAAGCAGCAAAGCAGTTCCGTAAATGGGTTGATTCAGGTTTTATCGATCCGGCTATTACCTACGACGTCATGATTAAGAGCTTCGCTGAGGGCAAGGCGGCCTATGCCGTAACCGGCCCTTGGGCAGTAAACGACAAAGATAAAGGTTTTAAGGCCAAGGGCACCCCGTATGTAGTTGAAGCATTCCCACCAGCGAAACCTGGCGTGAAGCCAGCAGTATTCGTAGGTGTACAGGGCTTCATGGTGAGTTCATTCTCGAAGAACCAAGCACTAGCCAAAACCTTTATCGTTGATTACCTGGGTGCCAAAGACGCACAACTGGCGCTGTTCAAGGCTGGCGGTCGGCCACCAGCACTGACCGCAGCGTTCAATGATCCGTCAGTTCAGGGTGACAAAGATGTCAAGGGCTTCGGTCAAGCTGCGTTGAACGGGCAGCCCCTTCCTGCGATCCCGGCAATGGGTGCAGTGTGGGACGACTGGACTTCGGCTTACCAGTTGATTTTCACCAAGCAGGGTGCACCAGATCAGGCATTCAAAGACGCCGCCGCCAAGATTCGCGCCAAGATAGCGGCCAAGAAGTAAGTCTGATCGTTCGCTCACGGCAACCAGGAGTTGTGAGCAACCGATTTTTGTGGCCCCCACCCGTCAGGGTGGGGGCATCTTTGTCAGCCTCCGTACCGTCGTCGCCCGTTCATCGAACTACACAGGACACCACATGGCCACCGTTGTCACCCCTTCCGTCCGTTCAATCGGTGTCGGTCTTGTTTTCCGGGTCTTGTTTCTTGCCATCGTAAATGCACTTGGTATTTTTGGTGCCATTACGTTAGCCGCCGATGGTAAGTGGATCTACTTTGCAATCCTGGTCGCGACGACGATTCTATTGAACGCAGCCTTCGCTACAACACGTGCGATACCGCTTAAGTACCTCACGCCGGGTCTGGTACTTATGTTCATTTTTCAGCTCTACCCAGTCGCTTATACGTTCGTTACGTCCACGAGCAACTACGGCAGCGGCAACCTCTTGAGCAAGGGTCAAGCAATTGAGCGCATCACTTCGAATTCGCGGGTGATAACCGACGAGTCGCCTCGTTTCCCGATGAAGGTGCTTCAGAACGCCACCGGAGATCTTCATTTGCTATTGGAAGACCCTGAGTCCGGCGAGTTGTACCTCGCCACACCTGATTCGTATGCGTCATTGGCTTCGCTGTCAGCAAACATTGTGAAAGACGGCGAAAACATAGTTTCGATCGATGGCTATAACCGACTTCGATTAAAGGACATTGGAAGTGCCCAGACCGCGCTTGATGCATTCGTTTCGACATCTGATCAGGGCGAAATTAGACCGACCTCGGCCACAGAAGCTGCCGTCAGTATCGATAGGTACGCGTACAATAAGAAGAAAGATGAGTTCGTTGACCTCGTATCCAAAGAGGTGTTCACCCCTAGGGAAGGGCTGTACACCTCGACCACTAATTCAGAACATGTGATCGAACCTGGCTTCAAGGCGAGCGTGGGTGTAAAGAACTTCACCAAGATCTTCACGGAGCCAACTGTCCGAAAGCCGTTCATCAGAATTTTTGCCTGGAACTTTGTGTTTGCTGCCGGTTCGGTGTTTATGGCAGTTGCGATTGGCATGCTATTGGCCATTACGCTCAACCATCCAAAGCTTCGCGGTAAGTCGATCTATCGCCAATTACTCATCGTGCCCTATGCGCTACCGCCATTCATGATGATCTTGGTGTGGAGCCAAGGACTCTTGAATGCTAAGTACGGATACATTAACAACGCCTTCGGAATTGATTGGCCTTGGTTGCAAGATCCGTGGCTAGCCAAAGTCGCGATTATCCTGGTGAACACTTGGCTTGGCTTTCCGTACATGTTTCTGCTGTGTACTGGCCTCTTGCAGGGTATCCCGAGTGATATCTATGAAGCAGCACGGGTTGATGGTGCCACTGGTTTGCAACAGTTTCGAAAGGTCACGCTTCCCATGCTGTTGGTTGGATTGTCCCCGTTGCTCATTTCGAGCTTCGCTTTTAACTTCAACAACTTCCTTCCGGTTTACCTCATGAC
The DNA here is from genome assembly GCA_031430595.1 of Acidimicrobiia bacterium. GTDB lineage: Bacteria > Actinomycetota > Acidimicrobiia > Acidimicrobiales > JANYDT01 > JANNBN01. The sequence goes on along the minus strand of JANPBU010000035.1, from coordinate 391,192 downwards.
TGGTGGGGGACCAGCGATACCTGGTGGCGGAACAGGCGGGCAAACCGACATCCTGGTCACCTACACCTACAAGCTGGCCTTCGCATCGGGCAAGGGAACCCAATACGGTTTGGCTTCTGCAATCTCGATCATTATTTTTGTTCTCGTATCGATCATGTCGGCGTTCTCTTTCCGCCAGACAAAAGCCTTCAAGGAGCTGTGAGATGACCACAGTAGATATCAATGCAAGGTCTGCTTCAAAGCCGATACGAGAAAAGGGGGCCGATTCCATAACAGCCCCAACCGGGGGTGGTCTCGGTCGCTGGTTTAGAGAACTCGGCTGGCGTCACCTCGTTGGTGCAGGGTTTGGTTTCTTCGCCATCTTTCCGTTTCTGTTTGTTTTGTCGGCGTCACTGAACCCAACAGACACGTTGTCTCAACAGACGCTGATACCTCGAACGTTTTCGCTTCGGCATTACCGTTGGTTGTTTAACCATCCAGAAGAAGCACCTTTCCCCCGATGGTTATGGAACACCGTGTCGATAGCGTTGTGTGCCGCGGCACTCACCGTGTTCCTGGCCGCCTTTGCCGCCTACGCAATCTCACGAATGCGATTCAAGGGACGAAAACCGGGGTTGATGTTCTTGTTGATATCGAACATGTTCCCGGGTATCGGTATGGCCACCGCCATCTATTTGCTTGCCATTGACCTGGGTGACATTTGGAAGCCCTTAGGACCCGGATACAAATTGATCGTGATTTTGGTTTACCTAGGTGGCGCGTTGGGCGGGAACGTGTGGCTGATGAAGAGCTTCTTTGACACGTTGCCGATGGAGCTTGACGAATCAGCGAAGGTAGACGGCGCAAGTCACGCTCGCATTTACTTTCAAATCATCATTCCGTTGGCTCGCCCAATTCTTGCCACCATCTTCTTTTTCAGTTTCATTTCTGCCTTCAACGAATATGTGCTCGCTTCGGTTTTGTTGAACGGAGAGCCAAATAACTACACCATGGCGTTCGGCATCCAACAGTTTGTCGCTGGCCGAGAATCACGGTGGGGTCCGTTCGCGGCGGCAGCGATTATTGCGGGCGTACCGATCATGATTGTCTTCCAGTTCGTACAGAAATTCCTCGTCTCCGGCCTCACCGCTGGTGCGGTCAAAGGCTAAACCTCTCGGAATTTGTTCGTCGCAGTCGCACTACCAAGGCATTAGGGCATATCGTCGAAACCATGAATCGTCGCTTGTCGTATTCCCGGTGGGATGGAACCCAGGTTGGCTTTGAGTTAGATGCTGACGACATCATGGCGCAACTCAACGACGACCTGCTCTACCACGGTGACTTGAACGCGGCGCTTCGTAAGATGCTGCAGAACGGGTTTGAAGACCGAAACGGCGAACGAGTGCAGGGCATGCAAGAACTGTTGCAGAAGCTGCGCGAACGGCGTCAGCAGCGTCTCGAAGACAACAACCTTGGCGGCGTCTACGACGAGATCAACGATGCCCTTAACGAGGTGCTCGACATGGAGCGAAGCGCGATTGAAGACATTGTCGAGAAGGCCCGTAACTCAGGTGATCAACGTCGCCAAGAAACGGCCGAGGGTATGGCGATGGAAAAGCAGATGTCGCTCGACTTCTTGCCCCAAGACCTTGCCGGAAAAGTGAAGGAACTGAGCAACTACGACTTTGCGTCGAACGAAGCCCAGCAACGCTTCGAAGAACTCATGAACCAACTTCGCCAGCAACTGATGGACAACTACCTCGGTGACATGGCGAAAAGTATCAGCGACATGACCCCCGAAGACATGGCTCGAATGAAAGACATGTACGCCGAGCTCAACACGTTGGTGAACATGCACAACGAGGGCCAAGAAACCCAGCCGGCGTTTGAAGACTTCATGGCGAAGTTCGGCGATTTCTTCCCTGGAAACCCCCAGTCACTCGAAGAACTGTTGCAGCAAATGGCCCAGCAGATGGCAGCCATGCAACAGATGCTGAACTCAATGACGCCAGAGCAACGGGCCCAGATGCAGCAACTCACCGAACAAATGCTTGGGGACATGGATTTGCGCTGGCAGGTCGAACAACTTGGGCAAGGCCTTCAGCAAGCGTTTCCTGGTCTTGATTGGGGAAAGAGCTACGACATGCAGGGTGATAACCCCCTTGGCATGGGCGATGCGATGAGCCTTATGCAAGAGCTTGGCAACATTGACCAGCTAGAAAACCTTATGAAAAACGCCACGAACCCCGGGGCATTGTCTGAGACAGACTTTGACATTGCAAAACAGTTACTCGGTGATGATGGCGCTCGTTCGCTCGAGAAGCTAGCTGAACTTACTAAAATGCTTGAGAAGGCAGGCTTGGTCGAGCAGAAAGAAGGTCGGCTTGAACTGACGCCGAGGGGAATGAGACGTATTGGCGCCAACGCGTTGAACGAACTTTTCTCGAAGTTGGCTAAGGACCAAATGGGTCGCCATCAAATCGAAAAAATCGGCATCGGTGCGGAACGTAGCTACCAAACCAAACCGTACGAGTTCGGTGACCCATTCAACCTTTCCATTGAAAAGACCATTCGTAATGCGTTGACCCGAAGTGGGGGAGGGTCACCGGTAAAGCTCACCCCTGAAGATTTTGAGATCGAGCAAACCGAAACCCTGGTCAGAAGTTCAACCGTGCTCATGCTCGACCTCTCCTTAAGTATGCCGATGCGCGACAACTTCCTCAGTGCAAAAAAAGTTGCGATGGCGTTGCATTCGTTGATTTCAACGATGTACCCGAGAGACTTTTTGGGCATCGTAGGGTTCAGTGAAACTGCTTACGAAATCAAAGCCGAAAAGCTCCCAGAGGTCTCCTGGGACTTTGTGTACGGCACCAACATGCAGCACGCCTTTTTGCTGAGTCGCCGAATGTTGGCCAAGCAGATTGGCACCAAGCAAATCATCATGATCACCGACGGCGAACCCACTGCGCACATACTTCCTAACGGGGAACCGTTCTTCTCCTACCCGCCGGTTCGAGAAACTATTGAAGCGACGCTGGCCGAAGTTGCCCGCTGCACCAAAGATGGCATCACGATCAACACCTTCATGCTTGATGCCACGAGTTACTTGAAAGCGTTCGTCGAGCGCATTACCGAAATGAACCGAGGACGGGCGTTTTTCACGACACCCGAAACGCTTGGCGATTACGTACTTGTTGACTTCATACAGCAAAAAAGGGCAATGTCGAGGGGACGCCGCTAGGTGCGGATGGATCAGCCTATTGGGTAAGGAAGTTGAAGACTTCGTCCGGATCCGTTGTGATTAAAACCCAGCGCGCATATCGTTCATCTCCGAAGAGTGGCCGCAGAATGTTCTCTACCGGAAACCGCCTTGACCAATGTTCATCGATATCGAGAAACACCATTGGGCTGAACCGACCGAACGATTCGTAATGGTTCTGGGCTGCATCTTGAAAGATCTCTTGGATGGTTCCAGCACTACCGGGTGCGTAGATGATTCCGTCACCAGCGATTGCGAGGAGCCCATCTTCTCGTATCGCGTTGTGGAAATATTTGGCGATGTGAGTGGCGAACGGCGTTGGTGGTTCGTGTCCGTAGAACCATGTCGGAATTGCCAGGCTGATACCCCGTTCAACCGGTGGGATCGAGTCGACAAGTTCGAAAGCTGGTACCTGCCACTGATGTAGTGCTGCGACGAGCGAGAGGTCAAAGTGGTCGGAACCTTTCGGAACGAGTGCCGACATTCCATGGGGAAACACGGGGAGAGTACTCAGCAGTTTCAGGGCGTCAGCCAAACCACCTTCACCGCAGAGGGCGCCAAGATGGGTGGCCTCCATGATGCCAGGCCCACCCCCCGAAGCCATAAGCACTCCACTTTTTGTTAGGCGCGCTGAGAGAGTCGCAACAACTCGATACGCGTCTTCACTCCGACTGCGCCCATGGCCGCCCATAACGGCCATGACCGTACGCCCGACCAGTAACTCATCTCGTGCGACGGTGATCGCATGATCATGCAGCGCTCGTGTCACCCCGGCACGAGTCGAGTTATCGACCCGCGTCGCAAGGTAGGTCTGAGCGTCGAGCGTGTCGACGTATGAGCCAACGCGAGCAGCATCGAACCCGGCGAACAGTTCGCTGGGTGAGTACAAGACTGACTGCCTGTTAGGCAACAGAATCAGTTTGACCCGGCTCGCTTACGACTGAGCGCATCAACCGAGGCGGCCATCAACAGGAACAGCCCAGACACAATGAATTTGATTCCTGACCGGCTGAAATCGATGGTCTTCAACCCGAACGGAGACGCTTTGCCGACGAGCGGAAGACCGTTGTCAATAATGGCCAACACCAGACCACCGAGGAGTGCGTTGATCATGCGACCCTTGCCGCCAAACAACGAGGTTCCTCCGATGACAGCAGCCCCAACGGCCAGCAGCAACGTTTGGTTGCCGCCCATCTGAGGGTCTACCGAACCCGAACGCGATGCCAACAGGTAGCCGCCCATCCCAGAGATCACTGCACACACGACAAACGCCGAGAGTCGAATGAACTTCACGTTGATACCCGCACGACGAGCGGCTTCGGTATTGCCACCTACGGCAAAAAGATGTCGACCGTATGTGGTTCGTTGCAACACAAACGTGAGTATCGCCAAAATGATCATCACAATCGGAACAACGATCGGTATTCCGATTTGTCGGATGGTTGCGTTTTCGAATGAACGGTCTCTGGCGAGCACCAAGGTAAACACGGCAATCCCGAACGACACTGCGAGGAACTGTGAAGCAACCACGGCAATGGGGGCCCCGTTGGTGAACTTCTTGTAGAGCAACAATCCGAGGCCGGCAACCGCAATCACTGCGAACGCCCACGAACCAAAGACCCCCATGTTTTTCGTCATGATGGCCTTCATTGTTTTGTTTTGCAGCTGAACTGTGCCACCTTCGCCCGTAATGTTCAGCAGGATTCCTTGATAGGTAAGGAAGAACGCCAAGGTCACAACGAATGAAGGTATGCCAACATACGAAACGAGGTAGCCGGTGATAGTGCCGAGTACCGCGGCAACGAACAGGCTCAACAGGATCGCAATAACGAAGGGCCGTCCATCGCGAAACGCAGTCACCATGACCGCTGCGGTAACGCCGGCCGTCCAGCCAGCAGCTAAGTCGATTTCACCGAGAAGCAACACAAACGTGACACCCATCGAAATCACGATGGTCGCTGAGGCTTGTTGCAGCAGGTTGCCGAAGTTGCCGAGCGAAAGGAACGTGTCGCCACGCGAGAACCCGAATATGGCGACAAGTACGCTAATGGAGAGCGCTGCCGGAATCAGACCGAGTTCGCCGCCTTTGAGTTTTGCTAGGTACCCATGCCATACCGATGAGAACGTTTGGGTCTGCGTGTCGAGTGAGAAATCGCTTGCAGCAACTGATGTCGAAGCGCTCGGTGCGAGTTTTGATTGTGTTTCCATCGTTATGCCTCGACTCGTTGTAGGCCGAGGTCACCGCTACGCCCTGAAGTGATCAAATCGACCAAACGTCGCCGGCTCTGATCTTTGATCTCGGCCCGTCCGCCAACTTCACCCAGCTCGGTAATAAGTGCACTGGCATCTTTCGGTTCAAGATCTGTGACGGCAACATCGGCTGCGATACGCCCGAGGTACATCGCACAAACACGATCAGCCACCTCAAGCACGTCGTTCATATTGTGACTGATGAGAACAACGCCCAGCCCGTTGTCGGCGAGCCGCCGAACGAGGTCGAGTACTTGACGAGTTTGTGCAACACCAAGTGCTGCGGTTGGCTCATCGAGAAGCACGACTTTGGAATTCCACAGCACTGCCTTGGCAATAGCGACCGTTTGGCGTTGACCACCCGACAACGAGGAAACTTTCGTACGTACGCTTTTTACGGTACGAACCGACAAGCTTGCAAGCGTCTCGCGAGACTTTTGCTCCATGCCTCGCTCGTCGAGCAGGCCCATCTTTTTCATTTCACGACCGAGGAAAAGGTTTTGCACGATGTCGAGGTTGTCGCACAATGCGAGGTCCTGGTAAACCACCTCGATACCGAGGCTTGCTGCGTCTTTCGGACCGGATACCGATACCGGTCGACCGTCGAACGCAAACGTACCGCTGTCGACGCCGTAGATACCCGTCACGCACTTCATTAGGGTCGACTTGCCTGCTCCGTTGTCACCAACCAGGGCAGTCACCTTGCCGGGATACACCCGAAAGTCAACGTCATGCAATACATGTACCGGGCCAAAACTTTTATTGATGCCCGACATCTCGAGGATTGGCGTTTCAGACACGACGCGCCCCCCCGAGGTGACCAGCGAAACGATCGATCCTCATATGTCACCATTTCTAGTCGATGTGACGAAGGTCTCGCAGGCGCGAAAAAGCCCACCCGAATTGGGTGGGCTAAGTCGGAACTACCGGTCGTTACAAAACGACGTTAAATCAGATACCGGCTGCGGTACAGAGGGCTGCAACATCGCCCTTGCACAGCTCTTCTTTGGTAACGAAACCGTCGTCGGTGACGACTTTGACGTTGTCTTTGAAGATTGGTGTGATTGGAGCCTGTGAGTACGGAAGGTCACGGACGCCATCGTTGATGGTGGCGTTGCCAAGCTTTGCTGGATCGGTACCTGCGAGCAGGCCTACAGCAGCAGCAACAGCGGCTTCTGCTTCGATCTTCACTGACTTGTAAACGGTCATGCACTGGGTGCCCTTGAGCACTGCGGCAAGGCCGTCTGGGGTTGCGTCTTGGCCGGTGGTAGGCACGGTGAGGCCAGCCTTAGCCAAAACAGCCTGAGCTGCGAGTGATAGGCCGTCGTTGGCGACAAGAACGCCGTCAATCTTTCCGCCAGCCTTCGTCAACAACTGCTCGAAGATTTGGCCACCCTTGACGTTGTCCCAATCTGGAACTGCTTCTTCAGCAACGGTCTCGAGGCCGGAACCTTCGATTGCGGTCTGGTAGCCCTGCTTGAACAACGTGGCGTTGTTGTCGCTTGGGCTGCCGTGAAGCTGGATGATCTTCTTGCCCTTGGTATCGCCCAAGCACTTGATGAGGCCAGCACCCTGAGCCATGCCGACAGCAACGTTGTCGAATGATACGTAGACGTCAGTCTTTCCACCCAAGGTGAGGCGGTCGTAGTCAATGAGCTTGACGCCAGCAGCGACAGCCTTTTCTTGGATAGCAACGGCTGATGGTGAGTCGAGGTTGACCAAGGCAAGAACCTTGACGCCTGAGGTGATCATTGCGTCAGCGATGGTAGCCATTTTGGCCTTGTCGCCTTCCGCGTTTTGGATGTCACATTCGATGCCAGCAGCAGCACACGCTTCGGTGATGTACTTACGATCGAATGATTCCCAGCGTGCTGATGACTTTGAGTCAGGCAGGATGAATCCGGCCTTTCCACCGGCAGCGGCAGCGGCAGCAACGGTGGTGTCTGCGGCGGCAGCGACTGTGGTTTCAACCGCGGCAGCGGCAACGGTGGTGTCAGCAGCTACAGCTGCTTCCGTATCGACAGGTGCGGCTTCGGTTTCGACTGGTGCGGCTTCGGTGTCGGCCGGTGCTGAACTGCTTCCACCGCAAGCGGCGGCGAAGATTGCCATGGCACTGAAAAGTGCGACGGCTGAGGTCTTCTTCATCATGTGTAACTCCCCTTGAGTTATTCACTCACAACGAGATTTCGCTGCGATCTTGAGTACGTCTCAAGAACTGAACCTTTGTACCTTAGGCGTTTCTGACCACCGAGGGAGCCCTTGGTGTAAGAAGTTGGCGACTTTCTTACGGGGTTCTTACCGTGGAAAAGACAAAATTCCCGGAAATCACGCAGATTTCGGCACTTTCACTTGCACATCTGGTGATTTACGTCGACAATGCTCTCGTTGTAATTCCACGTTTGTTATTCGGTAAAGATCTACCCATAACGCTGGTGGCGTGCTCGATGCGCTTGCGACCTTGGTCTGCAAACTGCGCTCAGCCGCCAACCGGTATCCAAGAACTCATTCAAGGAAAAGGTAGCGGGGGTTAGTCGTGAAGGAAATTGTGAAGTCAAAAAGTGTTTGGGAGCAAAACCTATGAGTAGATACGTACCCGATCCCGAGGCAGCCGCCCGGGGTTGGCAAAATAAGGCGAACTGTATGGGTGTTGACCCCGAACTCTTTTTTCCTGAGCGTGGTGCTTCTACTCGTGAAGCAAAAGAAGTTTGTCGAGGCTGTGTCGTCCGGTCTGACTGCCTTGAATATGCCCTTGCCAACGGCGAGAAGTTCGGCATCTGGGGTGGGCTTTCCGAGCGTGAACGGCGCAAGGTTCGTCGCAGCAGGGCGTTGGCTCGCCGGGCGACCGCTGGGGCGATTGCCTAACCAGTTGCCTAACTGATCACGGCAAGTAATCGCAATCGGCCAGTTGCGAGATTGCTGCCTAACGACCGTCGGGTGACCACGACCCACCCGAGGGCTCGCTTTTTCAGCGAGAACTTCCTCATCGAAGCCCACTTCCAGTTTTTGGGGTGGGCTTCGGTTTTTTTTCCACCCCGTAAGCGGTAGGGTTGAGTTATGGCCGGACTCGGAACAACTGAACTCATCATCATTTTGGTGATCGTTATGCTTCTTTTCGGGGCATCGCGGTTGCCGAAGCTCGCCCGTTCGCTAGGCGAAGCCTCCAAAGAATTCAAAGATGGCGTCAAAGACGGTGCAGCTGAAGGGGCCAAGAAGGCCTCCGATACCGTCAACGAAAAACTTGACGACAAAGCCTGATTCGGGCTGACCTGACATGAGTTCTGCTCCAGTGGAAGCGCGCGCCCAAGTGCGCATATTTTATCTTGGCCCAATTGCACCGCACTGGGAAGTGCAACCCGAATACGGTGATCGGGCACTCGTCGAAGAGTTCCGTACCCGAGTTATGGCCCGTCTTCTCCTTCTGCCCTTCCACGACCCGCAGTTCCGTCGAAACCGTGACCGAGTCAACAATGACGCAGAACGCGAAGGCATCGTCGTCGATTGGGACTTCGGCCTACCCGAAACTGTCTGACGAACCAAGGGGCGGAGTATGACCGCTGACCGGTTCATCAACCGCGAGCTTTCGTGGCTTGACTTCAACGAACGGGTTTTGCTGCTTTCGCAGCAAGAGAAAACACCGTTGCTTGAACGTCTTAAATTTTGCGCGATTTTTAGCGGCAACCTCGACGAATTTTTCGAGGTTCGAGTCGCCGCTTTAAAAGGGCAAGCTGACGCCGGCGTGGGCACAACATCGGCCGACGGTAAAACTCCAGCCGAACAGCTTGAACTCATCGGCGCTGGTGTCCAGCGCCTGACGCAGGCTCAGTCGGCCATTTTGCGAGACGAACTCTTCCCAGCCCTTGCCGCTGCAGGTATCGAAATTGTTCGGTTTAGTGATCTCGATGACGAGACCCGCCAGGCGATGAAGGGTGTTTTCGACGAAGGAATCTTCCCGGTGTTAACCCCGCTCGCGGTTGACCCCGGTCATCCGTTCCCATACATTTCCAACAAGTCGTTGAACTTGGCTGTCAGCCTCATGGACCCGTCAGCTCGCGAACGGCGCTTCGCCCGGGTCAAGGTTCCACCCCTACTTCCCCGGTTCATCTCGACCGGACACGGTCACCAGTTTGTGTTGCTCGAAGATCTCATCGCTGCAGAGCTTGGGGCGCTTTTCCCAGGGATGGAAATTTTGGGGGCGTATCCATTCCGGGTCACCCGAAACGCAGACATTTCGACATCCGATTCTGAAGCAGAAGACTTGCTCTCCGCTGTCGAAACTGAACTCCGACGTCGCCGTTTCGGGCGGGCGGTGCGTTTGGAAGTCACTTCTGAAACTCCCCCTGACGTGATTGCTCTGCTCACAGACGAACTCGAACTCGACAATGGCGATGTCACCTTCTCGCACGGGATGCTCGACCTCACTTCACTGTGGGCGTTGCATCGGGTTCCGCGGGCAGACCTCAAAGACACCATTTGGCACCCCGTCACTCAAGAACCGTTCGTGAGTGCCGATGATGATGAGCGAGTTGATATGTTCGCTGCCATTCGCGAACGAGACATCCTCGTCCATCATCCGTTCGACAGTTTTGCCACTTCGGTCGAACAGTTTGTTGCCAATGCTGCGGTCGATCCTTCGGTGCTGACGATCAAGATGACCCTGTATCGCACGTCGGGTGATTCACCAATTGCGCGAGCGCTCATCGATGCCGCTGAACGTGGAAAACAGGTTGCTGTACTCATCGAGCTTCAAGCTCGATTCGACGAGCAGGCGAATATTACCTGGGCCCGAAAACTTGAAGAAGTCGGCGTGCATGTTGCCTATGGGGTGCTGGGGTTAAAGACGCACACCAAAGTTGCTTTGGTGGTTCGAGCTGAAGAGCAAGGTTTGCGGCGTTACTGTCACATCTCTACCGGCAACTACAACTCTTCAACTGCCCGGTTGTACGAAGACCTCAGCCTGTTCACCGCTGATCCGGCCCTCGGTTCTGATTTAACGAAGCTGTTCAACAGCCTGACCGGATTCGGTCGGACGGAACAGTTTGAACGGTTGATTGTTGCACCGCACTCGCTGCGCGACAGAATTGTTGAACTGATTCGGGGTGAGTACCCGACCGACGAACGCCAAGCCGGTTATGTCGTCATGAAACTCAATAGCCTTGCCGATGCCCGAATCATCTCTGAGCTTTACGCGGCGAGCCGGGCCGGTGTGAAAGTTGACCTGTTGGTTCGGGGCATTTGTTGCTTACTTCCCGGTGTTGAAGGTATGTCTGAGAACATACGAGTTCGTTCCATTTTGGGCCGATACCTTGAACACTCTCGGGTGTATCACTTCGCTAACGGAAACGGGCTCGGACGACCGCTGTGGTTGACTGGTTCGGCCGACATGATGTCGCGCAACCTTGATCGGCGAGTCGAGGCCCTGGTTCCGATTATCCAACCGGCACTTGTTGCCGAAGTAGTCCATCTGATCGACACGCAACTCCGCGACGATATTTTGTCGTGGGAACTGGAAGCTGACGGGCATTGGCGCGCCGACCTAGGCGGCGACCGTATCGACGCTCAATTCGAACTGTACGAGCGAGCTAAAGGCAGAGCAATTTCGTGACCGTGTACTTGATTCGCCATGCCCAAGCTGGTTCACGCCAGAGTTGGGATGGCGACGATATCCAACGTCCGCTTACTGGTTTCGGAAGGCATCAGTCAGCCGACTTGGTTGGCGTATTGGCCGACGTCGCACTCAGCGCAATCTACTCAAGCCCGTACCTCAGGTGCATTGAAACAGTTGCCCCACTTGCTGCTCGTCGCGGCCTGCAACTGTCGGTGTCGACCGCGTTGGAAGAGGGTCCGGCTGAGGCGGCGATTGCTCTACTCGAGGAATGCATCGGCATAGATGCCGTGTTCTGCAGCCACGGTGACATCGTGCCTGAGTTGTTGCAGCATCTCGCAGCAAGCCACGGGATTGATCTTGGGGATCGACCGCGCTGCCAAAAGGGTTCGATGTGGATTGTTGAACCTGACGTAACGATAGGCCGATTCATACGGGCCGAGTACGTCCCACCCGCGCACCGCTCGCAGTAACGTCACGCTGGTGAGGTTCAACGAACTGTCCGAATTCGATGGGTTGGGGGATTCGTAGGTGTCTGTCTTTGACCGCCTGGTGCACTTTGGCTCGGTATCGGGTCGTCGAGTTGACACGATGCTGCCGCGGTCTCCATTCGGGCGCCTCGGAGTAACCCACGCAGGGGGGTCAGCTGCCGATGCGTTGGTGTCGCTGGCGTTAGCCGGGTCACTGTTTTTCAGCCTCGAACCGAACGCTGCAAAGTCAAAGGTGTTGCAGTATCTCCTCATAAGTTTGGCTCCGTTTGTAGTGGTTGCGCCGTTTATTGGTCCACTTGTCGATCGACTCGGCCACGCCCGCCGATGGGTACTTTTTGGATCGTTGATGGCCCGGGCTGTGGTGGCGCTCTTCATGGCTGGCCATCTCGATTCATTGTTCCTTTTCCCGGAAGCGTTCGCAGTACTGGTGGCAGCAAAGACCGCAGCCGTTGCTCGCAATGCTTTGGTTCCGGCGGTGGTTCCGAGTGAACAAGAACTCGTTCGAGCTAATGCTCGGTTGTCGTTGATCTCGGTATTTGGCGGTGCCATGCTGCTTCCGGTCGGGCTCATCATTCGCAAAACTGCCGATGACGGTTGGGTGTTGGTGTTCGCGTCACTGGTGTTTGTGTTGGCAGCTCTGTCGTCGTTACGAATAAAAGTTCGCCGCACGGGTCACGCAGACGGCGATTCAGTTGATCGCTTCGCCAAGGTAGTGGCAGATGCCGGTGCAGTGCGGGTGAACGCGTTCGCCATGGCAATCCTTCGAGGTGCCGTCGGTTGCGTGATGTTTTTGTCGCTTTTTTCGCTGCGAGCCGAACCGCTGTGGGTCATGGGACTAACGCTCGGGTCGTTGTCGGGCGGATCTAGCGTCGGTGCGGCAATAGCTGAACGGCTTCGAGCCCGAACCACTGAAAGTCGAATGATCCTCGGATCATTGATCACCGTCGCTGGTGTTGCAGCTGTTGCGGCCGCATTCCCTAGCGTTTTCTTTGGTGTCGTCTTGGCGGCCGCGGTTGGCATCGGTGGGTCGGTTTCTCGGTTGGCCTTCGATGCAATCGTCCAACGATCACTCGCACACGACGACTTCGGCGCAGCCTTCGCCCGCTATGAAACCCGGTTTCAACTCGCATGGGTACTCGGCGCTTTACTACCTACGGCGGTTTCACTTCCAAGATCACTTGGCTTCGCGATTGTATGTGCATCGATGATTTTCGGTTTGATAGTTGGGCTTGTCGGTGAGCCAGCGCTCGACTGGATCGGGGTCAAACTGCGTTGGGTAACAGGTCAACTCCGACACGTAGTTGGGCGATTTGGGTTTCGAAACCAGCGAACAAACAAGGTGTCGAAACCGCAGAAAAAGCGGGTCATTGCAAGCTCGTCTGGTCGGGTACTCGACCGCCAAGTTGATACGCACCTCGCAGCGCACCAGGATGTGCCAAACACCGAAGAGGCATCTCAGTCGATCCCGGTTTGGAAGCTACCCGGAACCTCAACTATCTCACGTCGACGTAGCCGAAAGTAAACATCAGACGCTAAGCGAGTAGCTCAAGGCGAGCCAACCAGAGACCCGGTGCGTCGAGTTCGCTGTCAGTTGGCAGGTGTTCCTGGTTTGTCCAAAGCTGCAGCAACCCGTCAGTGCCAGCCCGGTCGAACACGCCTTCGATAAACGCCGACCCTCGGTCGAACATGGCTTGATCGAGTCGTATGCCTACCAACGATGCAAGCACGTCGGTTCCGTCATCGGGGTCAAGTTTTCGACGTCGAAGTGCTTCGTCTGCCCGGCGGTCTCCACCAAGAAGTCGGCGGGCAACGCTGTTGCCTACGTGGTTGCACCACCCCTCGACCAAGGTGACAAGACGAGTGATTTCGTTTGCCGTTCGAAGAAGTTCCGGTGACTGCAAGACTCCGAATGCGCCAGCCCCACCCAACGTTTCGGTGAGTTCTGCAGGGTCAGCTATTCCAGACAATCGATCTGCGATGGATGCAGTGTCGACACGAACTGCTTTGGCGTGACGTTCCGTAAGCGCACTGAACATCTTCGCAACATGCGGTATCCGCATAATGGCATGCATCACGAGTTCATCGATGGCGAGGCGCATCTGTAGCCCGTCGAGAGGAAGGCTCCAGTCGGCTGCGAATTGAGCGATGTTTTCTGTGACGAACGTGAGCTGATCGGTCTCGGCACCAGACGGAAGTGGAAGGTCGGCGTGGCCGAAAGAACGACGGGCAAGGTGACCAGCCATCCCTCCAAGTTGCATCGCAAGCATTGATGGTCCCATCATTTTCATGATGCCCATCATTAGTTGCTCTGATTCGTCAATCGTTTGGTCTGACTCGGCTGAAGTAGTTGAAACCGCAGCAGCCACCAGTTCGAACAGTGAACGATGACGGTTCAAAAACTGGTGTGCCCACAGCTCGCGAGTGACGGCCGCAACCTTGATGCCGTCGATGCCGGCAACTGGAAGGCCGCCAATTTCCACCACGTGCATCTCGGCGATCCGAACGAGTTCCTCAAGACGTATTCGATGAAGCGGGTCAACAACACCAGGGCGAGCGACCCCTGGGGCGGTGGTGCTCGTTGGTGTTGTCGTATCGGTCGTTGCTGCCATCAATGCAATCTGCGTGACGGTCTCCCACGGAAGCGGACCCTGTTTCGCCATCATCTGCGCAAAGTTTCCGAGCATTGGCCCGAGCATCGAGCCGAATGCACCCCCAAGAAGCCCAGACAACGGGTCGGGGTTTGCCCCCAAAACCGATGCGGAGTTCGCAGTTTCATCATCTGACTGAATAGGAAAAGGATCTCCCGGACCGAACGGATCGGGCGGAAGATCATCAGGAAACTCTGAATTTGGTTGATTTGAATCGTTGGTGTTCACCGGCATGGCATCGTACGTAGGTGCAGCGCTTAGTAATTACAGGTTCATCCGGGGCCCTCGGTCAGCGGCTCGTCGCCCAGTTTGCCGCGCCTAGCGCGCCTGCGGTTACCGAAATCATCGCCGTAGACCGCTTTCCACTTCCCACGACAGCGGTCAGGCCCCACGGCCTGAGAACCTTTGTACGAGATTTGAGTACCGGAGGAAGCGAGGGTTTGGTCGAACTGTTCGGGTCCGCGTCAGTACTCATTCACCTGGCCTCTGAAGGTGGCGACGGCGACGGACCCTCCGCGGAGGTCGATTTGTCCATTGCGAAACGGGTCTTCGATGCTGCTGGGTCGGCTGGAGTTACTCACCTCGTCGTGGTTTCGAGCGCCGTTGTGTACGGTGCCCACAGCGACAATCCGGTGCCACTGACCGAAACCGCCCCTCTGCGAACTAACCCCGATTTTTCGTTTGCTCACGGCCGGGTAGCGATGGAACAACTTGGGCGCGAATGGGCCGCAGCAGCACCTGGCCGTACGCTCAGTGTGCTTCGGCCGGCCGTTTCTCCCCTTGCTGGCGGTCCGAGCGGATGGCTTGCCAAAGCAGTCCGGCCAACCCGACTCGACCAGTTCATTGCGCCTATGCCAGCAATGCAGTTTGTGCACGTGGGTGATGTTGCGTCTGCGGTGTTGCATGCAGCAGTTGCAGAGCTCGACGGAACCTTTAACGTCGCCCCTGACGGATGGCTCGCTGGTGAAGATGCTCCTGCCCTGTTCGGAACCATGGTGTCGATTCCTGCAACGGGTCGGGTTCACGATGTGGCATCAGCGCTTGCCCGATTACTCCAACGCGGCCGTCCTCGCCCGGCAGGAGCGGGCCCATGGGCCGTTCACCCGTGGGTGATTGCCAACGACCGCCTGAAGGCAACGGGTTGGGCGCCGCGTTCGACGAGCGCCGAGGTACTTGTGTCAAGTAAGTCCCCATCGAAGATTGCCATATTGTTTGCTCGAAAACGCCAAGAAGTCACGATTGCTGCGGTGGGTTTAGTGGGCGCCGGAGCCCTAGGAACAGTGGTGCTGTGGCTTCGGTCCCGGCGGCGATATCGATAGTTACCCCTCCGATAGTTAAGCCCGAGTACAGATGCGCCTACGATGGGTGAGTGTCATTTCCAGTTCCCTCGTACCTTTTGGCTGGGTTTTTTCCGCCATCAGAGGGATGCGACTGGGTCGAATTGACCTCAAAAGTTATTCCGGTCGGAGCAATTCATGATTGGGCGATCATGAACAGCACTGGGGCTGTGGTGGTGTTCAGCGGCACCGTTCGCGATCATGCCGAACACCGAACAGATGTCACACTGCTCGAATACGAGGCGTACGAGTCGCAGGTGGTGCCGCGATTGAATGTCATCGTGAGTGAGATTCGGTCACGTTTCGATGAGATTGGCCGGGTTGCGCTATTGCATCGAATCGGTCCGCTTGCGCTTCAAGAAGTCTCGGTAGTCGTGGCTGTCTCGGCCGCGCATCGGGGTCAGGCGTTCGACGCAGCCAGATTCGGTATCGACACATTAAAGTCGACTGTTCCGATCTGGAAGCGGGAACACTGGGCAGACGGCACCGATTGGGGCCTAGCGACAAAAGAACTCGAAGACCTGCTGAACCACGATGATGGTTCACAGCCAATAAACGGTGGGAATTAATCAATGACTGTGTTGCTGTATCTGCTTGTTCCGGTGATTATCGCGGGCATCGTGATCGGAATCAGCGTGTTTCGTAATCGGCGTCCCACGTCACTCGAAGCCGGTATGAAAGAGTTCCAAGCAGGGCTCGATGCTTTGAACCCGGACACCAGTCGTCGAAACAACGACGCTCGTAGAAAGTAAGCCCCCTTGGCACGCGACCTTGCTATCGATCTCGGCACAGCCAACACGCTGGTCTACGAGCGCGGGGCCGGAATTGTTCTTAACGAGCCCAGTGTCATTGCCCTCAACAGCCTTAACAACGAGGTGCTTGCAATGGGTAGCGAAGCTTGGCAAATGATTGGTCGAACGCCGAGCTACATCGTGGCCGTTCGCCCCCTTCGTCAGGGTGCGATCACCGATTACGACATCACCCAACGAATGATCCGCTTGCTACTGCAGCGGGTTGGCGTGAGTCGGCTGAATCGTCCGAGGGTGCTGATTTGTGTTCCGTCAGCAATTACCGAAGTAGAGAAGCGGGCTGTTACCGAAGCTGCCCGTCGTGCGGGTGCTGCCGATGCCCAGCTCATTCCGCAGCCGATGGCCGCTGCTATTGGGGCCTCGTTGCCGGTTCACGAACCCCAGGCTTCGATGGTCGTCGATATTGGGGGAGGTACCGCCGAGACCGCATTGATCAGCTTGGGAGGCGTTGTCGCCCTTCAAGCTATTCGTGTCGGCGGGTTTGATTTCGATGCTGCTATTCAGACGTACGTTCGGCGCACATACGGAATCGCGATTGGCGAGCGAACCGCCGAAGATATCAAGTTGGCTGTTGGGTCTGCGTGGCCCACGGCGAACGACAATCTGCGCGCTGAGGTTCGCGGGCGAGAGATTATGAGTGGGCTTCCCAAAACGGTGTCGTTGAGCCCCGCTGAACTGCGTGAGGCATGTGACGAACTCATCACCTCGATTTGTAAGTCAGTGGTGACGTGTCTTGGCCAGGCACCGGCTGAACTCGCTCAAGACGTCATTAGTAATGGCATCAACCTGGTGGGCGGTGGCGGCATGATGCCTGGGCTCGATCAACGACTGGCCACCATCACGGGTGTCCCGGTGCGGGTGGTTGCGTCGCCACTCGAATGCGTCGTGCTCGGCGCCGGAAAATGTATCGAGAACTATGACACCCTTAGGTTTGTTCTGATGGACCAGCGGCGATCGTAAGTAAGTCTTCGGCTGCCTGACGAACCTGCCAATCTCGGTCAGACAGTGCACGTTGTAGCGCTTCTGTCACGGTTGGCCCATCGAACGCTGCGAGCGCAATGATGGCGCGTCGCCGAACCGTTGCCTTATCCCGACACGCTTTCAGCACAGCGGGAAGGCTGTCAGGGTGACCAACTGCCCCAAGGGCTGCTGTTGATGATTCGCGAACCAGGGCTTCACGATGATCGGTCGCTGCTTCAATGAGCGCCGCGACCACAGACGCCGGGGCATTGGCAAAATCTTCCTGATGGCGTTCGCCGAGCGCCCACCCAGCGACCTCGGCTACCGCATCGTTGGTTCCCTTGAGGGCGCCAACCAGTAAGTCGTCAAGTTGGTCGAGTTCTGATTCGCCAAACGTCATGGGGGCAAGGGTCTCAATCGCCCGCCTCGCGACGACCGAATCTTGATCTGTGAGCGCAGTGTGTATGCGAGCGAGCGTGAGCAGGTTGAGCCGCGCTACTGCCCCGATGGCGACCACCCGAACCGACGAATCTGGGTCGTTCAGTGCTAACAGTGCCACGCTCGGGTTATGAGTATGACCGGCGACGACTGCGAGGCGTCTACGTTCCGAAACGCTGAGTGATTCCCAGTCGTGTGGGACGCCAATTTGGTCACTCGAGGCCACGTTCACCAGATTAGAGGTAGGTGAGCGGGTTTGATCTTCACCGTTCCCCAAATCGCGGGCGCCAAAACTTCAACGGAGGGTGAACCCCATTGTGCCCGGGCGGTGGGAGGCTGAGGGCACAATGAGTTCGTACGAAGTTCCCCTGCCCGACCGGAAGTCTGAGAGTTCGAACGAAGTTCCCATGCCCGAGTCTCGAAATCGGGGCCGTAGGCGAGCCCGAGCAGAGGCACCGTTCCAGCGGCCACCCCGGGTTGGCCCCGATGGGCGAGTAATTCGTCCTCGCCGAACGTTTCGCTCAGTACTGAAAGACCTTCAACCGTTGGCGATGCTGGTCGTCGTAGCCCTTGTAACCGCTGGGTTTGTGGTCCGAACTAATCGGGTGGCCTACGTCGCCGGGAACGCATCGGATATTACGCCTCGAATGTCGATCAGCGGAGGGCAAGATAACCCGCCGACTGGCCGAATTTTGCTGGCAACTGTTGGAATCACCGGGAAACTCACCTATTTCCAGGCGATTCGAGGTTGGCTTGACCCCGATACCGACGTCTTCGATTTCGAAGAAGTCTTTCCGACCGGTCGAACAAGTGAGCTCAAACGCGCTCAAGTGATGATGGACGATTCAAAGGTGGTCGCAACCCTGGCCGCACTTCGGGCGCTGGGCCGAGATGGCGTTGGTTCGGGCGTGAAGGTTATAGAAGTGCTCGAAAAGTCCCCATCGAAGGGCCGACTAGAGGTGGGCGATGTCATTAAGCGAATCAACGGCACCGATATTTGTATTGGCAGTGACCTTCGCGTTGGCATCAAATCAACCGAGGGTCTTGAACCGGTCAATCTTGAAGTTGTGCGCAAATCCAGCGGAGCAACCGAACTTGTTCAGATGGTTCCGCTTGAAGAGCAGGGGTTTCGCTACATCGGAGTTGGCGTCGAAACGGTCAAATGCGTGCTGCCCGTGAACGTCACCATTGACACCGCAAACATCGGTGGCCCCAGTGCGGGCCTGTCAATGACGCTCGCCATCCTCGACAGGTTGACTGCCGGAGAACTCACCGGAGGCCAGGTAATTGCGGCAACTGGCACCATCGACGGCGACGGATCGGTGGGCGATGTTGGAGGAGTTAAGCAGAAGACCGCCGGAGTGATCGCTGCAGGTGCAAAGCTGTTCCTAGTGCCGCCCGGTGAAGAGAGGGAAGCGCGGGCCCGAGCCGGGAAACTTCCGGTGGTGGCTGTGCGCAACCTCGACGAGGCGTTAGCGGCACTCCGTCGATACGGCGGCCAGCCCCTTCCTTCCCCGAGGGCCACACCATGACTGATTTAGTAACCATTACATCCACCTCATCCGACCTTGCCGGTCAGGCATCCGGTCAGGCCCCGACGGGCTCGGTTATTTCGCCGACGGCGCGCTCGTTGCCCGACGTGCCTTCCGAGTTTGCGGCCGGGGCAATTGCTCAGCACCGTTTCGGATCGTCCTTTCGGGGCTATGACGCTGACGAGGTCAGAACCTTCCTCCTACGGCTGTCGTCTCACGTAAAAGGGCTGCACGAGCAGGTAGGCGGGCTGCATATCGAGTTGGCAGCTGCTCGAAGCGCTCGACTTATTGTCGACATCACAACGTCAGCGGAGGGTGACACTCATACTGCCGGTCGGGCAGAGGAAACTGAGCGCGACATTGCCGCGCAACAGGCTGCAGATTCGGCTCAGGCCGAAGCGACAACGGCCCTCGAATCTGCTCGGCGTGAAGCCCAACTGATACTAGATCGTGCGCATGAAGAAGCCGGTCGAATTCTGTTGAGGGCCCGCGCCGAATCGCGGGGAAAGCAAGCAGATGGGAAGGGTTCATCGGTCGAATCTGAAGCTGTGACCGTTTCTACGGGTTCGGTTGGCGTCGCCGGTTCAGTTGGTGTCGCGGCAATGGCTGCCGGTAGTGGCGAAGCGATCTTTGACGTGCCGAACGATCCAGACGCTGCACGGGCCCAGGCACGGGCGATGATTCAAGAGGCTCGGGCGGTTCGCGAACGCATTCTGACCGATTTGGCGAAACGGCGCCGCACTGCGCACGTTCAACTTGAGCAGCTTCGTGTTGCTCGCGAAAAACTGCAGGAAACGTTGCGTGAGGCCCGCCGGGTCATTGATGCATCGAGCCGTGACGTATCCCATGCTGAAGTTGACGCCCGACTCGCCGCCGAGGCTGCAGGGAGACGGGTCAGTGCCGAACCAATCCCAACCGCTGAGCAGATCGAGATTGAGGTAATGGGTGGTCGCCATCTCCACCTGTTCCAGCCCGCTGACCTTCCACCGGTATTCGACGAAGCTGTTGGCGAGACGGTTGCTGCAGATACGGTTGCTGCAGAGACGGCCACCGATGAATCGTTGGTGGTTGCGGTCGTGGAAGTGGTCGAGCTGGTTGAAGTCGAGGTGGCCGAGGTCGCCGATGTAGCGGATGTCTTTGAAGGCGTTGAAGTTGTGGAACCTTCCGAAACCGCGGAAGCTATGGAAGCTATGGAAGCTACGGAAGCTACGGAAGCTACGGAGACTGCGGAAGCTACGGAGACGGTGGAAGCCGTGGAAGCCGTGGAAGCTGTCGAAGCGGTTGTCGCCGTTGATGCTCCTGTCGAAACGGTTGACGATGCTCTTGAGATCGACGTCGCTGAACTGGGAATCGCCGAACTGGGGATCGCCGAACGGGCAGACGGAGAGCACGTAGTCGCCGAGTCAACATCGATGCTGTTAGAGGCAGTGGCGTCAGTAACGGCGGCCTCGCCAGAACCTTTGGTTCGACGTCGACGTATGGACGACGTGTTTGCCAGGATCAGAGCTGACCGGGAAGTCTCGACTCAGCAAGCAAGAGAAGTCCTTCAATCACGTGGCCAGCGGAGCGTTGGAACATCGGCGCTCGCCCCGGATCTCATCTCGGAACTTGAACTGGGCAGACTGACGATCGACAAACCTAACGATGAAGTCGTAAGTGAACGTACCAAAGGGCTTGATGCTTCTGCCACGGCGATCGACGCCCCGAATTTGGCGCCTCAGACCACGGGTCGGGCAAGCGAACCTCGGTCCGAAAACGAAATCATTGACCGCGACACCATGATTCTTGAGCGTCGAAACAGCAATATGGAGTTACTACTTCTGCGGGTCTCAAAACAACTCAAACGTCACCTTCAAGACGAGCACAGTGCTGCGCTTACAGCGGTGCGCCGCACCCGCGGGCGGTTAAGTGTTGAGGCCGTCCTCGGAACCGCAGAAGAGCAACATGGTCGTGCCACAACGGTGTTAACCCCGGGGCTCGAAGAAGCGGCCCTTGCCGGGGCTCGATCAGCTGAGACATTCGGTGCGCCGTCGACAGGAACCATCGTTTCGGTCGCCGGGCTGGTGCAACTCATGGCCAACGATGTTCTGCAGCCGATTCGCGAGGCGCTCTCTGACGCATTGGAACACCAGCACGCCGACATAGCGGCTCTGCTTGGCCAAGCGTTTCGTGAATGGAATACTGATCGACTTGGTCGGCGTGTGCGAGACGGTCTGTCATCGGCGTTTGCATCCGGGTTGGTTGGGTCGGTCGCTCAAGGTGTGCCAATGCATTGGTTGGTTGACCACGGAGACGAACCGTCACCCGAGTGTGACGACAACGCGCTCGAAGGCACGGTCCTGAATGGCGAACTGTTCCCGACTGGCCATAGCGTTCCGCCCCTCGGGCCCGGATGTCGTTGTTTGGTCGTGCCTCGAATCGAGCAGATCTCAGACGGGTCACTGTCGCCGTAGATTGGTGACGTGACCGACCCAACTTTCGTGTGGAGTCAGCCCAACCGACGTTCGGGGCAGTACTCCACCATTCGAGGAAGGCGGCGAATTGCTCAGGCGGTCTTGGTCGCCGCCTCGGTGGTGGCAGTGGCTCGGTTCTTTGTTCGTATGTACACCGAGCAAATGTGGTTTGGTTCGGTTGGGGCAAGCTCAACTTGGGTTCGCCAAACACTCATCGAACGAGGTTTGTCATTCGGGGCATTTCTTCTGACCTTCGCTGTTGCTTGGGCAAACCTGCTGATTGCCAACCGAATGGGTACCGCCGTGACGGTAGGGCCTTCCGGGTCGCTCTCAAATGATGCTGTTGGGCAACTTGCAATGCTGGTCGGGTTTGCTGGACGATGGCCCCGTGTCGCTGTTGCAGCCGTAGTCTCCCTCGTTGTTTCGCCCATCGTTGGAAGCCGCTGGGAAGAATTGACGCTGCTGCTGTTTCGCAGTCCGCATTCGACCTCACCAATTCGGGTGCTTGGTCAGCGAGCCGATGTTTCGGTATTCGTCATTCCCTTCTTTGTGTCAATCATTGCATGGCTCATAACCTTGCTTATCGTGTGCGGTGCTATCAACCTCGTGAGTTATGCGCTGAGCGGAGCTATTCGGCGGGTAGATAATCGCTTTTTGATCACCGAAGAAGCAAACACGCACCTGTCGGCACTGCTTGCACTGTTTTGCTTAGCTGTTGGTATGGCGATGTGGCTCACTCGCTTTGGCTTGGCTGTTGGTCAGCGTGGGCCGTTTGTAGGTCTTATGTACACAGATCGAATGGTTCGTGTGCCGGCGTATAGCTTGCTCGCTATGGCAGCAGCTATCGTCGCCGGTGCTGCGCTTTCAAATGCCCGGTCGAAGCGCTGGTCGATTCCTGCTGTTGGAATGATCTGTTGGTCGCTCGTCGCATTCATCACCCTAGAAATAGTGCCGCGCGTGTCAACCGCAAATCGTTCGGGCGAGCTGGTATCTGCTGGCTTAGACGACCACATCGAAGCAACCCTGTTCGCTTACGATCTCGACGGTGTCCGCCTTTCAGCCTCTATTGGGGCTGCTGGTATTTCCCGGTTGTCGAAGGTCAGCGAAGTTGTTGACAGGGTTGTGCAACGTGTCGATTCCCAATCAACTATCAACAATGAAGGCACCCCGTTGTTTGGTCGATCGAGTGACGGGTACTCAATCTCGAAACCCACCGAAAAGCCTGCGAGAACCGGCATCGACTTGTCTGGTGTTGCGAACCGAATTGCGTTCGGGCTTCGATTCGGTGACGTTGGGTTGATACGCGGAGCAAAGCGTACGAAAGGTTCGCAGCTTATTTTTCGGCGAAACGTGGTGGAACGTGCCCGTGCGATTGCACCGTTTCTTCGGTTCGATTCCGATCCGTACCCTGTTGTTGCCAACAAGCGAAAGCTGTGGATCATCGATGCCTACAGCACCTCAAACCGGTTCCCGGGGGCACAACGACATGACCTAACGGCGAGCGACCTGTCGCGTGGCACCGAATTGGGCGAAGGGTTCAATTACATACGTAACAGTGTCCGGGTTGTGGTTGACGCTTCTGAAGGAACAACACGGCTCTATCGAACGGACCTCGGTGATCAAATCATTGCTACCTGGGCACGGGCTTTCCCGAAGCTGTTTCGTTCTGCAAACTCGTTGGAGCGCGACTACCCGGGTATTGGCGACAAGTTTCGCTATCCCAGCGACCTGTTAGCGATTCAGGCATCGGTCTTTGGGTCGTATCGTCACAGTTCCTCTGCCACGTTACGTGACGGAACTCGGCGTTGGATGCCAAGTGCAGAAGGTCCGGTTGATCGAACGTACACAGATGATCGTCGAATTCGGGTGGCTCCGATGTACCGGCTGGTAAAGATTCCTGGCGAACGAACCGCCCGCAACACAATCACGCAAACGTTGGAAACAACCCCTGGTGCGGAACCGGCCCGGTTGTCAGCGATGTTGTCGGGCCGAACGAATCAGAACGGAGTAAATACGTTGACCTTTACGCCGATCGTTGGACGCCTCGCGACACCGTCAGATGTTGGGGAACTCATGTTGGATGACCCTGCCGTGGTGTCGGGTCTATCGAAGTACGAGGCGCGAACTATGTTCGGTCCGGTTCAAGTGATTCCCGTTGAAGGTGACTTACTCGTGTATGTGCGCCCGGTGTATCTTCGCCCAACGAACACCGTTACGAGGGTCATTGTGTATGACGGAACGCACGTTGTGATGGCGAAAACGGTCAACGAAGCACTCGAAAACTCGGTGACGATTGTCGGGACTGCCGAGGAAGAAGTAGCCCTTGCGGCGCGATTCTGGGATCTTGCCAAACAAGAATTTTTGAGATCGGGTGATTCGGTGAAGTACCGCAAAAGTATCGAGGCGATCCTTGATCGCTTGAGCACAGTGCCGAAAGACACACAGGCTGTTCGATGAAGATCTCGGATTTTGTTGACTCACCTGTTGAGTATGTGTTTAAATATCATTTCCGCCGCGGGGTGGAGCAGTCTGGAAGCTCGTCGGGCTCATAACCCGAAGGTCAAGGGTTCAAATCCCTTCCCCGCCACTAAGAAAGCCCGGTACCACGAGGTGCCGGGCTTTTTGTTTCCCGTTCTTCGATTGTTCGCCAGTAGAATTTGGTCAGTGAGCTCAGACCGCATCTCGTGGCACGTTGCCCCGCAAACGCTGCGGCACGAGGTGCAGGCAGCGCTTCACGTGGTCGGCCTTGGCAACATTTGCGATTCCGAGTCCATCAGCGGTGGCTTTTCACCCGGTGTCGTCGAATGCCTCAGCCTCGCAGGCGGCCAACGGGTATTTTTTAAAGGTTCCAGCACAGAGCTGAACCCGGTGACTCCTTCGTTACACCTCGGCGAAGCGAGGCTGTTGCAACGTTTACCCGCGACGGTTCCGTGTGCGCGTTGGATTGCCACGGTAGAAACGGGTCCTTGGGGTGGGTTGGTCACCGAATTTCTTGACGGCGGAAATCCCATGCTGCCGGTAACTTTGAACTCAGTACTCAACATGATTGGGATTGTTGACCAGTTGGCCGAACTTGAACCGATCGACTTACCCGACATCCTGCATCCGTTGGAATCTTTGTTGAACGGCGGATACTGGATGGGGGCACGACAATTTCTGGAGGCAGACGCTCTAGCCAGATTCGCAGCATCACCCCTCGCTTCAGTGTTCGACGCTGCGTCTGTCGCCTGGTTGACATCGAACCTTCACGGGGTGGCTACGCTCGAAACGGGTTTCGGCTTGGCGGTACAAGGTCGAGCGCTACTGCACCGTGACTTGCGAAGCGACAACGTTATTGCGACACCGGCTCAAGGATTTGTCCCGGTGGATTGGGCATGGGCGTGCATCGGAAACCCTGTATTTGAATTGGTTTCGATGTTGGCGTCACTGCACCTTGATGGCGGACCTGTTCCGTGGGAAGCAATCGGGTTGTCTCAAGTAGGACGCACCACGGCGCCTGAGCAGGTTCGAACTATCGTCGCTGGGGTCCTTGGATATTTTCTTTGGGCGTCGATTCAACCGCCACCACCCGGAATCGCGCATGTTCGCTCGTTTCAAGCCCGTATGGCGCTGGTGTGCGTCCAATGGATGCGAAGTTTCGAACAATCCAAAAATTTTCGTATCACCGGTTCGGCCTCGAACTCTTAAGTGGTGTCTGAGTTTCAGACGATGGTGTTGTTTTGAAGTTCGACGGAGCTTCGTAACAACACAATCGGCGGGGCACGCAAGTGAGCCGACAGAGGCAGGGACGGTATGGCGGCCTCTGATCGGTTCACATGCGTGCGCACAACAGCAACACGGGTTCACGACAGCAACACGGGTACATGTAAAACCCCTAGGCGAGGTGTGGTTCGACCAGCTTTGCGAATGCGTCGATCTGGCCGTTGCACGACGTTAATTCGACGTCGCCAAGAAGGAAGCTCAGGTGCCCGGTGGCCGAGTGTGCAACGACACACGGAAACTGTCCGTTGATGACCTGAGCAAGTTCGAGGTGTTCGTGGTTGGCCAAATCGTTGCGGTGCAGGGTCACGACTTCAATCGATCGCTTCGCAAGCGATGCGACCCACGCTTTCCAAACCTGCTTTTGTCGAAATGGTCCATGTGAAATGTCACACATCGAACACTTCACATTTCCGACGATGTTGTGCCCGACCCAGTACGAAAGCTCGCCCGTGATCGTTCCATCAGCGTCGTAGACCATTGTTAAGCGATTCACCACAACTCATAACCTAAGGCAGACTGGAGACTATGCCAGGGCCATCGAGTGGTGAGCGGAGGGACGGAGCGAATCCGAAGGGTGGCCATTCTGTTCGCATCGTTGAGCGGTTTGTTGAAGTAGCTGATCGGGTTTCACTTCGGACACTGCGGTACACACCAGAACCTTCTGGGGTCGCGGTGGCCGAAACGGGCCGACCGACCTTTGTGTTGGTGCATGGGCTCGCCTCGAATGCACTTCTCTGGCGTGGGGTTGCGCTGGCTTTGGCCGAGCGGGGTGAGCATGCGATTTCGGTCGATCTGCGTGGCCATGGTCAATCTTCCAAACCCGATGGCCCGTACGACATGGCCACCGTCGCTCACGACCTTCGTCTCGTGATCGAAACACTCGAACTCGATCGACCCGTTGTGGCCGGTCAAAGTTGGGGCGGAAACGTCGTCATCGAACTGGCTGCCAATAACCCCGGCCTCACCAGAGGCGTGGTTCCGGTTGACGGGGGTTTTATTGAACTTTCTTCTCAGTTCGAAACTTGGGCAGCATGCGAAGCACAGTTGGCTCCACCGAAGTTTGCTGGCACAAAACGATCAACCTTTGAAGGTTGGATGCGTTCGTCTCACCCCGACTGGTCAGATCAGGCAATTGAAGGTGTCATGGGCAACGTTGAAGTGGCGACCGACGACACGATCGCCCCATGGCTGAGCTTTGAGAACCACATTTCGGTACTGCACGGGCTGTTTGCTCATGCACCCACCGATTGCTACCCAATCATTTCCGATCCGGTCTGGTGGATGGTGGCCGGCTCGCCCGAACTCACCGACCCCACGGGTACCTGGAGTGGGAACAAAACAACCGCGATCGATGCCGCCCTTGCATCGCTACGGAAGTCTCGTGCTACCTGGTTTGCGGGTGGCGATCACGACCTACATGCTCAGTACCCAGATCATATTGCTGATCTTTTGGTGTCTGGCATCAACGAAGGATGGTTTTCATGATCTTTAAGTTCCGTCGCCCGACCGGGGGTCTGACATGACACTCGGCACGCTCTGCATTATGGGATCGGGTGAGACCACCCCAACTATGACCCAAACCCATCGCGCGCTTATCGCTCGTGCCAAGTCTTCGGGTGCAAACGGTGCTGGTACGAACATCGTGATGCTCGACTCGCCCTACGGATTTCAGGGGAACGCCGATGACATCACCGATCGAACCCTTGAGTACTTCACTAAAAGTGTGTTGATTACCCCGTCTGTAGCTTCGCTGCGTTCGCCTTTCGCCGATGCAGTCACGGTGGCAAAGGTACGTTCGCAGATTGATGCTGCGGGATGGGTATTCGCTGGGCCTGGGTCGCCGTCATATGCACTTCGAACCTGGCGTGGCACCCAGATGGCCGGGGTCTTTGCTGAACGACTTGAACGGGGTGCAGTAGTTGTGATGTCGAGTGCGGCCGCTTTGACTATAGGCACGCATACGGTTCCGGTTTACGAGATCTACAAGGTCGGTACCGACCCCTACTGGGAAGCGGGTCTTGATCTTCTCACTGTGCATGGGCTCGATGCTGTTGTAATTCCGCACTTTGACAACTCTGAAGGCGGTAACCATGACACCCGGTTCTGTTACCTTGGCGAGCAGAGGCTTAACGCCATGGAAGCACAACTGCCCGATGGTCGCTGGGTGCTCGGTGTTGACGAACACACTGCGCTGAGTCTTGATTTTGATGCTGATCGTTTTGCTGTTACCGGAAAGGGTGGGGTCACGGTTAGGCGTAATGGTCAACAGTGGGTGTACCCAACTGGTTCGTCTGGCGAGATCGATGAACTTCGAGAAGGCGATATGAAGCGCGCCACGATGGCTGTTGGCCATGTCGCAAAGAATGGATCCGACGGATCGACCGTTGCGTTGCCAGATGGTTCGACTGACGGCGAATCGTCGGGTGCCGGTGTGCTTGAAACGGCGCGGTCCGCAGCCGTACGTGTCATCGCGTTACTCGCGGCCGGAAACGTTTCAGCAGTCGTAGCTGACATCGTGAGTGTTGAAGAGGTACTGGAAGAATGGAAGGGCGATACGTCGACAACCAACGAACGCGAACAGGCGCGCCAGATTTTGCACGGCCTCGTTGTGCAACTTGGGGAGGTTGCGGTTGGCGGGACTCGTGACCTGGCAACGTTGGTTGGCCCGATTGTTGATGTGGCACTCGCCGCGCGGGTCGCTGCTCGTGAACGCAAGGACTATGCAGCCTCTGACACGATCAGAGAGGCGCTGGTAAGTGCTGGGGTCGATGTGAAAGACACCCCGCAGGGTGCACAGTGGACGCTCGCCGAATCGTTTGGGGCCTAACGAAAGTTGTTCTGCGCGTTGTGACGGATGGCCGCGTATCGGGCCTATCCCTAATTCTCGGGGTTAGTTAAGCTGTAAGCGCAATGCGAATTTCCCCCCTATTCGCTGTGCGCAGAAACACCCTAGGGTCAGCCTTCGCTACAGCAACAACACTGGTTTTCTTAGCGAAGGGGTACACAACATGACCTCACTCTCAGCAGTTCCTTCTCACGCCCTTATCGATCTTCGCCATGTCAGCGTGGCCTATGACGGCAACGAAGTGTTGCACGGCGTCACAACGTCGATTAGCGCAGGCGACATGGTTGGCATCGTAGGGCCAAGCGGTGCAGGCAAAACCTCGATGCTTCGTGCCATGCTCGGTACCGTAAAGGTTCACGATGGGTCAGTCGTGTGTTCCCCCGGGCTCAAAGTTGGGTATGTTCCACAACTCGAAACTGTTGACTGGACGTTTCCCGTCACCGTTCGCGACGTCGTACTTATGGCCGCGCACAAGGTGTCGCCCCGTCCGTGGGTAAGTAAAGCGCTTGTACGCCGGTCAGATGAATTGCTCGAACGTCTCGGTATTGCTGGTCTTTCTGATCGACACATTCGGGCGCTCTCGGGCGGCCAACAGCAACGGGTGTTTCTCGCTCGCGCGCTGTTTTCCGAACCCGACGTGTTGCTTCTCGATGAACCAACGAGCGGTGTCGATGTTCGAACCCGGCACGAGGTACTGCACCTTCTCGACGACCTAAATCAGGGCGGGTTGGCTGTTGTACTGACCACCCATGACCTTAACGGCATTGCAGCTCACCTTCCGCGGCTGATGTGTGTGAACGGACGCCTCATCGGTGAAGGCACCCCGCACGAGGTGATGACGCCAGCGATTCTCGAAGAAACGTACGGCGCGCCTATGGCCGTGCTCGATCACATGGGTATCCCGATGGTGGTCGACAATTTGCCCCGTTTGGGTATCGCATAATGTTTTCCGTGGGTCATATGTCTGTTGTGGCGATATCGCTCAGTGAACCATTTCAACAAGGCTTCTTTGTTCGCGCCCTTATTGTTGCTGTCGTTGCCGGTGCCCTATGTGGGTTGATGAGCGCCTACATAACGCTACGGGGGATGAGCTATCTCGGTCACGGGCTTTCACACTCAGTATTCGGTGGCGCAGCTATTGCAACGGCGATTCCGGTCGGCGTAAGCGGTGGAATAGCCGGTGCGATTGCCGATCAACGACTTTTGATTGGGGCTGGATTGTGGGGCCTACTTACCGGCTTGGCGATCGTGTCGGTGTCGAGCAAAAAGCTGATTGGTGCCGATACCGCAATCGGAGTTATCACGACGGCCAGTTTCGCCTTCGGTCTCGTTCTTAAGGCAGTCAATCGCCGGGTTGAACGCAGTATCGAAAGCGCACTCTTCGGAAGCATCCTCGGGCTTGACCGTTCTGATGTCGTGGTCGTGATCGTTGTGGCCATGATTGCAACAGCGTTCGTGACGATCTGGTTTCGTCCGTTACTTTTCATGACCTTCGACCGCGATGTTGCCTCGGTAAGTGGCGTTCGTACCCAATGGCTTGACGCCGGATTGATGCTCGTGCTTTCGTTAGCGGTTCTGGCGACCATGAAAGTGCTCGGCGTTACCCTGGTGGCCGCAACGCTGGTGACCCCGGCGGCGGTCGCCCGGATGCTGACTAACTCGTTTCCTCGACTGATCGCTATTTCGGTGACCGTCGGGGCAATAGGCGGTGGAATTGGCACCTATCTCAGTTACTTCACCGACACCCCTTCGGGTGCCACCATTGTTTTAGTTGAATCGTTGGCGTTTCTCATTGCCTACCTAGCCGCTGGAAATGCACGGCGAACCCGTTTAGCCGGGGTTCACGCTCACTGAGTGAGTAGCGGCCCGGGTGAGAAAAAACGCAACGGACGTAAACGCTGCGATACCGATCGCCAACGCGTTGGTGTTGCCGGAGTACTGCTGAGCAACCAAGCCCCCAAGCACAGCCCCGCCGATGGTCGACACCGAACTGATCATTCCAGAGGCCAATCCTGCGACGTGGCCCAACGGCTGTAACGCGAGGCTGTTGCAATTAGGAAGCACCAACACCTGGAACCCGAGTACCGCTGCGAGCGAAACACCATAAAAATAGAAAGACGGCCGTCCACCAGTAAGTAGGCTTACGGATGCGAAGGCAACACCGGTCGTTGCGAGTAGCAGTGGGGTTCTGCGAAGCATTCTGCGTAACCCAACCTGGCCTACCAGTCGTGCATTGATGACGCCTGCGAGCCCCATCGCTACGGCTATCGCACCGAAGGTCACCGGGAACTGGGCGGCGCGTCCGTACACCTTGTCGGTGATGATTTCCGCAAGCGAAATGTAGGTGTTGATTACAGCGAGCAAGCAAGTCACTGCCAGTGCAAGCAGAACGCTACTTCGAACCCGTGTGACGTCTCTGAACGCAGCTGCAAGGGTTCGAGCCCGAATGGTACGTCGACGTTCTGGGGGCAACGTCTCAGGAATTCTGATCAGCCACACCGCAAGTGCCGAAGCGACAACACCAGGAAACAAGACCGCTGCTCGCCAGCCAAGACAGATACCTAAGCTTGCATACAGTGTGAGTTTTCGGCCGAACCGGTCGGCAAGGATGCCCATGGGAATGTGCGCGATTCCACTCCCCAGGAAAAAAGCCGTGATGAGAAGGCTGACGCGGGTCGAGTTTGAAGCTAGCGCGTAGTGTGCCCGAATTTCTGGGAACGCAGGAAGCAGAGTGTCGATCGCTAACGCCGACATAGCGGTGGTGAGCGCCAGTACGGCGATGAACTCTCTGTTCCGGTTAACAAGTGGCCGATCGGCCTCGACCAGCAGATCAATAAGCGCTGGAGGAGAATTCACTATGTCAGGTTAGTGGCGTTCTCGGCATATTGCGTTGTCTGGCTTTTGTGCTCCCTGACTGCCAAGATCATCGGCGTGCTGAACGGTTACCGAGTCATCGAATTGGGTATTTGGGTGGCTGGACCTGCCGCCGGGGGGCTACTGGCTGATTGGGGTGCCGAGGTCATCAAAGTTGAGCCACCAGCCGGAGACCCAATGAGGTCACTGTTTGGAAAGCTCGGTATCGGGGAAACACGTGTGCCTCCATATGAACTCGACAATCGCGGAAAGCAAACTATTGTGCTTGACCTTCGACGGGCGGATGCGATCGATGCCATGCACCGGCTTCTCGAAACCGCCGATGTGTTCGTCACGAACTTGCGCCTCGATGCGTTAGCTCGTCTCGGGCTCGATCCCGAATCGGTTCGTGCTCGCCATCCGAAGCTGGTGTACGCCGCCGTGACCGGATACGGAATGCAGGGGCCAGATCGTGATCGCGCTGGATACGACGTTGGCGCATTTTGGGCTCGATCGGGTCTCGCTTCCGCTCACGTTCCGCCCGGTGTTATGCCATTCGCCCTGCGAAGTGGGGTTGGCGATCACGTCACGGGAATCACCACGGCTGCAGGCATTCTTGCGGCGCTGCTTGAACGAACGAAGAGCGGTGAGGGTCGGCTCGTATCGACGTCACTTTTACGAACCGGTATCTATTGCCTCGGTTGGGAAATTGGCATTCACTTGCGGTTTGGGAAGCTGCAACGGACCAGAGGAAGGACTGAATCGCCAGCACCCTTGATCAATTGTTACGTAGCGAAAGATGGTCGGGGGTTTTGGTTGCTTGGCTTAGAGCAAGACCGTCACTGGCTTCCTACCCTTCGTGCCCTTGGTCGTGTCGAGCTCGCCGATGATCCGCGGTTAGCGACTGCCGTTCAACGTGCCGAACATGGTCCGGCGGTGGTTGCGTTGTTTGATGAGTGCTTCGCTCAACGACCTCGATCAGACTGGGAAGCGCGGTTTGATGCTGAAGATGTGTGGTGGGCACCGATCAACACGATTGCAGACGTCATCGAAGATCCGCAGGCGAATGCGGCCGGCGCGTTCGTGACGATGCCAGAGGTTGAAGGCGAGCCGCCGTATCGTGCCGTTGCTTCACCGGTTGACTTTGAGGGTTGGGAAGCTACGCCTGGTGCGGTCAGCGGTCTCGGGTCGTCTACCGAATCTGTGCTGCGCTCGCTGGGCTACGAAGGCGATGAACTCGTTGGTTTGATGGGCTAAACCGGTAGTCAAGTGACGCGGTGATGCCCCGCACTTGGCGGGGCATCAGCACAGATTTGTGTCAAACAGAGTGGGTGAAACCGGACGGGCCAGTTTCATCGGGATTTCTGGGATTTATTGGGTTTAGAGGCCTGACATCTTTGCCAAGGCGGTGAGCACCTTGGTCTTGTCTTGGCCGGCTGCAGCGAAGAACTCGTTGTCGGCCTTTTCAACCTTAGGAGCGGCCTTCTTAGCCAATGCACGGCCGGTCGTGGTGACCGTGACTCGGTGTGCTCGTCGGTCGTCTGGGTGCGCAGCACGAAGCACGAGCTCGCGACCCTCAAGGCCACGAAGTACCTGCGATGTGGTCATAGGGTCGACACCTGACTGAGCGCTTGCAGCGGCCTGTGAGATGCCCTTCTTTTCTGCTGCGGCCAGGGTAGCGAGCAGAACATACTGAACGTGGGTGAGCTCGAAGGGCTCAAGTGCGGCACGCTGGGCACGCTGCCAGGCGTTAGTAGCCCGCCATAGTAGGAAACCACCGGTGGCTGATGCTGCAGAATCGCTCATATTTTCTCCAAAAGGTAAGTGAGTTGGTGTGATCGTCAACCTGTCGGCAGCCTTCTGGTTCGAAGCGTAAGTACGCTTGGATCATCGACGCTTTGTGTGCAGACGTTCTGTTTAGCAAGTACACGTTACATCAAAGATCTGTACACGTACAAATGACACGCGTGTAGTTCGTTTGCCCTTCACCCTATGTGTTTAAACCATTCACTTTGGTGAGGACATCTGACTGATCATTGTGGCTATGAGTGAAACCTAGATCTCGTTCTTTCGACACTGTCGATTCGCTTCGAAGGGCGACGATGTACGCGCGCCGATAGTTCGCAGACCTGTTTCCACCCGACCCGTGCAATACCCCTTCGTTATGAACCGGAATATCGCCCCGGTCAATCTCTACCGGCTTCATGACATCGCCGGAGCGCAGGTCAGTGACAAGGGTATGACTGGTCTCGCGGTCGCCGTGCAGGGGGTGGTGTGGGCGCACGGCTTCTTTATGACTGCCCGGAAGGAACTGCATGCACCCGTTCGATGTTGTCGACGGGTCAACCGCAAGCCAGCACGTCGCTGTTCGTCGATCGTCTGTTTCAATCCAATAGGCCTGATCTTGATGCCATCCAAACACCGCATCTTCCTTGAAGGGTTGCTTGGCAAGTAACTGATCAAAATCGATGGTCATTCCTTCGCCGCAAAGTTGCTGGGCAATCGACGCTGCTAGAAGCTCGAAGATGTTTCCTTGCCATTCGGGGAAATAGATGCGAGGCAACATCACGTTGATAATCGAATACTGGCGTGGTCTGAATCGAATTCACCAGTGGTCATATCGTTGAAGTCTTTGCCAGGCACCGAAATCTGTCGGGTTAAGAAGGCGTTATAAACCCGTTCAATTTCGTCCATTTCGTCTGCTGACAGCACTCCGCGAAGGTGTACGTAACCATCGTTACGAAAGCGAGCGACCTCTTCTTGACTCACCACGTATGTCGAACCCTGTCGTCGGGTTTCATTTGTCGTCTGCGTGTTCAGGTCTCCAGCGATGCTCATGTCACCACAAAGCCTGCGTTTGACCAAAAAGTCAATCCAATGATTTTCATTTGTGGTGAAAGGAACCGAACTGGCGACTGCTCTCGTCTAAGTGATGCACAGACATATGTGCAGCGCAGGGTTCCGACGGAAGCGTTCCGATCGAAAAGTTGAGAAAGACTTGAGTGAGTGTAATGGCAGATCGATTTGCAGCAGCAATCGGGGCAGCAGTGTTGTCCGTCGGCATGATTGCCACCGGCGCAATTGTGTCGAATACTTGGCAACAAAATCGGGAGCTCAATCAAACACTGTCGGTCACCGGTTCGGCCAAGAAAGCCATCACCGCCGATCTCGGCATTTTGTCTGGAACCCTGGCGGTAAGCGGGCTTACCCAAGCTGGGGCCAATAGTGAACTTCAGGCCCAGTCGAAATTGCTCCTGGCGGCTCTGAGTGCACAGGGCTTCGAAGCCTCGAAGGTTGAACGCGATCCGGTAAGTATTGACTCGGTGTTCGAGCTGAATGCAGAGGGAAACTCGACCGGCCTGGTCATTTCGTACACCGGATATCAGCGGTACGAAGTTCGATCAACGAACGTTCAGTCAATCAAGAAGCTCTCGCTTTCACTGAACGATGTGATCAACCAGGGTGTGTCGTTTCGGGTTAATCAGCCCCAGTACCTGTTTACAAAACTGGCAGACGTCCGCATCGCAATGCAAGAAGCCGCTGCTAGAGATGCGAAGGTGCGTGCCGAACGAATCGTGAAAGCGACGGGACAAAACCTTGGCAACCTTCGCGATGCTTCAATGGGCGTCATACAGGTAACCCCACGTGATGCCACCGAGTTCGAAGACTCTGGGGCCCTCGACACTTCGTCGATCGATAAAGACATCACGGCTGTCGTACGGCTGACGTTCGCCATTAAATAAGCGGTCGTATCTCGGCAGTAAACGAACTTGTTCGGCAAGTGCGCGAAATTGACGGGCGCGCACTGCAGTTCGTTGTCGTTTAGCTTACCGGCGGCTTTGCCTACCAGGCGGGCTTAGGCGATGGGAGGTGTTGGCAACTGGGCGACGGCCTGAGCGAGGTATGCATCGGCGTTTTCAATGTCTTTGTGATAGCGCTTATGCACAGACAATTTGGTTCCGAGGGTTGTGCACTTCCACCACAGACCAGATGCTGGGCCAATGTAGGTAGCCCGGGGAACTTCCATGACGATCGATTTTGCCTTAGCGGTCGTCATTTTCCCGCTATTGAACACAATGATTCTCCGGTCGGTTACAGCGATCGTCCGGTAGCTATTTCCGAGGAGCAGGAAGACAACACCGAACAATGCGACCCAACCGCTCATGGTTTGGCCAGCAAACACCACCTGCAACTCTTCACCTGGCTGAAGGTGAGGCTGAACATTTTTCGCAATGGTGTCTCGTATGGCCATTCGGTGACGATAGCCGAATGGAGCGTTACTGAGTTTGTGTCGATTCAGTTTGTGTCGATTCAGTTTGCGTCAGCTGATAGTGACCGGTGATCCAGCCAGTGCTGCACTTTCGTAAGCGCGATGGACAACCGTCTGTGCGCGTAGTGCCTCTCGAAACGAAGGGTGGGCAGGGCTCAAATTTGCTGCCGCCTGAACGAAGGCCAACGACGAATTCATATTGCCGCCGAGCGGTTTGAGACCCTCGGCAACCGTGGCTTCATTAGAGAGTTCTGTAATCGTGCCGTCCGAGTCTTCCCATCGAATGGTACCGAAATAGTCATCTCCGCTGATCGTCACGATCCTCTTTGCGCAGATGAATTCAACGTTGCGTTGACTGGGTCGGGCAAGGTTGTCATGCCACACACTGGTCAGCGATACCTGGGCCCCTGAGGCCATTTTGAGGTTAAGCGTTGCGATGTCTTCGATGCCAGGATGCCCGTGAAAATTCGAAGTGGTGCAGTTCACGGTGGTGATGTCTCCGCCGACCCAGCGAATGAGATCGATATCGTGAACCGAATGTTCGAGGAGGGTTCCGGCACCTGCCTTCTCGGGGTCAGATCTCCATGTTGACGCATAATGACCTTGCAGCGGGATGAACTGATCATCACGAAAGACGACAGCCATGAGTCGCCCAGCTGCCGTGTCGTTGACTACTTGGTTCGCGAGCGCCCACAGCGGCGAGTGGCGAAGAATCAGTCCAGCTTGCGAAATGATGGCCTGCCCACCCGCTTCAACGGTTTCAGTCATAGCGGTGGCGTCAGCAAGGTTTGTCGCTAACGGCTTCTCACAAAAAACTGCTTTCCCGGCACCGACGATCTGTTCGACGAGCGACCGATGTTCGCTGGTCCAGGTAGTCACGAAGATCGCGTCGCTGGTGTCGATGACTTCCTCGGCACTTCGAGCGATCGTGTGGCCGCTGACTTTTGAAAATTGTTCTGCGCGCTGGTGATCGTGATCGAAGATGTTGCCTCGCACCATCAGATCTGGATGCGCAGCCTTCAAGCGTTTCGAATGAGCGGTAGCGATGAACCCAGTTCCGATGAAGCCAATACGAAGTGGCTTTCCGGTGACCCTTTGACTGTCCGGAATGGGCGAGTTCATTGCTTTGGCGGTGCGGCGTTGGGGTCGATAAGAGCGAGAGTCACCACGTATTCTGGGTCTTGCGGTTCCCTAGGGTTGGCGGTTCCGAACACAACTGCAGCGATGCTTCCGGCGGCTTTGAGATCTTCCAAACCCGGTGTTAGCGTCGTTTCCAGTTCAAGCGCACTCTTGATGAGAAGGTTGTCGACAGGCCATCGCATTGATCGTTTTGCTTCCGTCTTCGCGCGTCGCACCGAACCAAGCACTTCGATGGTTGCTGCGTAAGTGTCATCAGTTGTGACGGCACCCATTGCATCGGTGAATTCGTTGGTCGTTGGCCACGGCTGGGTGTGAATTGAACCGGTTGCATCAACGTCGTGCCACCAACTCCACACTTCTTCGGTTACGAATGGCAAGAAGGGGGCTAACAGTCGCTGCATTGTCGAGAGGCAAATCGACAATGCATGTTGGGCGCTAAGCGAGGCTTCCAGTGAGATTGCTTCTGCACCATAGGCACGTATCTTCACAAGCTCGACATAGTCGTCGCAGAAACCCCAGAAAAACGATTCAGTACGTTCCAGCGCCCTTGCGTAGTCGTATTCGGTGAAGTCTTGGGTGGCTGCAGCGACGAGATGACTCAGACGAACGAGCATGCCACGATCAATGATTTCGGTGACCTTCGTTGCATCTGCTGGTGCACCACCCGTGATGCCAAGAACGAACTTCGATGCATTAAGAAGTTTGATTGCAAGTTTGCGACCGATCTTCATTTGGCCAGGGTCGACGGTTGTATCAACCCCGGGACGCGCACACGCAGCCCAGTATCGAATGGCGTCCGAGCCGTACTCTTCGAGCATATGAATTGGGGTTACTACGTTTCCCTTCGATTTCGACATCTTCTTGCGGTCAGGGTCGAGAATCCAACCGCTCAACAGGGTGTTGTTCCACGGAAGCGAGTTGTGTTCCGCGTTTGCCCGCACGAGTGTAGTGAACAGCCATGTTCGAATGATGTCGTGCCCTTGAGGGCGAAGGTCCATCGGGAAAATTCTGTCAAAAAGATCAGAGCCTGGTTCGTCCCATTGCCCTGCAATTTGCGGCGTTACTGACGACGTAGCCCAAGTATCCATCACGTCGGGGTCGCCGGTGAACCCACATGGTTGGTTGCGCTGTGCTTCGGTGAACCCTAAAGGTGTTGCACTTTGCGGGTCGATTGGAAGCGAAGCCTCGTCGGCGAAGATTGGGTTGGTGTGATTGACCTCGCCATAAGCATCGATTGAGTACCACACAGGAAATGGAACACCGAAGAAGCGTTGACGCGAAATGCACCAGTCGCCGTTGAGACCCTCAATCCAGTTCTCAAGTCGACTCTGCATATACGGCGGGTGCCAGGTGATGTCTTCGGCGCGAGTCATCAGTGCTTCGCGATCATTTACTGTGCGTACGTACCATTGACGGCTGGTAACTATTTCAAGTGGGCGATCACCCTTTTCAAAGAATTTGACCGGGTGTTTGATTTTGCGAGGCTCACCATCGAGTTCACCCGACTCGCGCAACATGATGACAATTTCTGCCTGAGCTTGCTTCGCTGTTTTGCCTGCAATGCGCGCGTACGGTTCGGCAGCGACTCCTTCCGGTGCGTC
The DNA here is from genome assembly GCA_031430595.1 of Acidimicrobiia bacterium. Classification (GTDB taxonomy): domain Bacteria; phylum Actinomycetota; class Acidimicrobiia; order Acidimicrobiales; family JANYDT01; genus JANNBN01. The sequence goes on along the minus strand of JANPBU010000035.1, from coordinate 352,963 downwards.
GGCGACGATTCGACCGTTTCGGCCAATGATTGCCCGCGTTGGAAGTTGCAGTTCGCGCCACCACGTCACGTCGGTAGTGTCACCGAACGTGCAAATCATCGCGATGCCCGAGCCCTTGTCGATCTGAGCGAGAGGGTGAGCCTTTACCGGAACCTCGACCCCGAAAAGGGGGGTGGTGACCGTGGTGCCAAAAAACGGCTTGTACCGCTCATCGTCGGGGTGAGCCACCAGCGCTACACACGCAGCGAGGAGTTCGGGCCGCGTCGTTTCGATAAAGATGACACCACCTCCGTCGCTTCTATGGAACGCAACTCGGTGGTAGGCGGCTTCTTGTTCGCGGTCTTCCAGTTCTGCTTGGGCGACAGCGGTTTGAAAATCAATATCCCAAAGTGTGGGTGCCTCAAGCTGGTATGCCTGCTTACGAGCGGCCATCCTTAAGAAAGCTTTTTGGGAAACTCGTTGGCTTCGTTCGTCAATGGTTGCGTAGGTCTGCTTCCAATCGACCGAAAGGCCGAGGGTGCGCCAAAGGGTTTCGAACACCTTTTCGTCTTCGGCCGTTAACTGTTGACACAATTCGATGAAGTTTCGACGACTGATCGATTCGCGATCTTTCGGGGCGTCGCCGAAATGCTTGGGCTTCCATTCGGGGTCGTACGGAAGTGATGCGTCGCCGTTGACACCATAGAAATTCTGTACGCGACGTTCAGTTGGCAGCCCGTTGTCGTCCCAACCCATTGGGTAGAAGACCGCTTTGCCCGACATTCGCTGAAAGCGGGCGATGGTGTCGGTATGGGTATAGCTGAAGACGTGCCCGACGTGTAGGGAACCGCTGACGGTTGGGGGAGGGGTGTCTATGGAATAAACCTGTTCACGGGTTGCCGTCGGGTCGAAACGGTAGGTTCCTGCTGATTCCCACACGCCATCCCAGCGCGCCTCAAGACCGTCGAGGGTTGGCTTTTCGGGCATAGCGTTCTTCATGGCACCTAGGTTACCGGCGGGGTGGGCTTGTTTCGGGCCTTTTGCGTTCTTTGGTGGGCTACCGTGCGTTATGCAGTGTTCTCGACGGAACTCATTGTCTCGGTTCATATCGGTGTCGGTGGGGTCGGTGGTATCCCTGGTGTTGGTGGTGTCGGTGACACTGGCAGGTTGCACTTCCAGCGGCGACCGTTCGAATGGCTCGACTGTTTCGGTAGGCTCGGTAGATTCCAAGACTGCCGGTCGGGCAACAGAACTTCGTGCAGACTCTGTCGCGCCGGTTTCGTCGGGTTCTTCTTCAAGTTCGTCGGTGGCTGCCGCGGTTGCTTCAAGTTCGTCGGTGGCGATCGCTGTCGTTTCGACCGGCCCGAACTGCACTCCCGAGACTGAACCCGTTGGCCCTCGCGGCCAGGTCACCTTTGTTCGAGACGGACAGGTTTGGTCGTCGTCTGGCGAAGGCCTCGCTGATCGCTGCCTCTATGCCCTGGGTTCTCAGCCGGTTAACTCGCTGAGTTGGAGCCCGGACGGAACCGCCCTTCTCCTCGGACCCGACCAAGTGGCGAGGGGCGCTTCAGTCAGCAAAAGTGGATACCTGCCAACCAACGTTAACGTGAATTGGTCGAGCCCAAACGGAAGTTCGCTGCTGGCAACAACTGCGAACGGTGATCTCGTCAAACGCAACAGTGCAAGTGCTGCTCGAACCGATGTTTCATTTCTTGATGAGCACCTTAAGTCTGCTTATCATCCGGCCGGCAAGGCCATCGCGTCGATCGGTACGGGGGTTGGATCTGATGGTGAGCTGACTCTGGGTATCTGGATTGCTGATAACACTGGTGTCGGCCCGAAGTTGATTGTTTCGGACGAATCGGCAGCTGAACTCGATGACCTTGTGTACTCGGCAAATGGTGACGTGTTGTTCTTTACTGCGAAACACGAAATGGAAACCCACGTCCACTCTTTCGAGGCGTTCGACGGATTAGGAATTGCGTTTGATTCATCGAAACCCATCGGCATGCTTACTTCGAGTGCCTCTGAAGAACGAGTGGCGGTGAGCGTGGGTAACTGCTCTGGCGTGGTCGAGACGTGGTTTGGTTCCAAGGCCGACGAGTTTCGTTCGGTGTCCGAATTCGGTATTACCGGTTCAGTGACACCGGTTGGGTGGTTGCCTGGACGACGTCTCGCTGTGTTAGTTCGACCATCAGGGTGCACCGGGCCAGGTCAGTTGCGTGTCGTTCACACCGACGAGGCCACCTCATGGGTAGTCGCCGAAGGGGTCTCGGTGGCCGGAGTGAGGTCGCCCCATGCGATCCCGAATGAGCTGGCCGTTTCCATTGGTTCCCAAGTCGTCGCCTGATAGCCCTTCCAACGTCGGCCGGTCGGTCGAACTTGAAAAATTCCCTACAGAAACCCCCGAAATCGCCGGTAGCCTGTTCAGGTGCCTATTTTGAAGTTGTATGACACCGCCCAAGCAAAACTGCTCGAGGTAACCCCTCGGGTCGATGGCGAGTTCTCGATGTACAACTGCGGACCGACCGTTTATGGGCTTCCTCACCTGGGCCACGGCCGATATGCGCTCACCTATGACGTACTTCGCCGGTACGTCGAGTGGACTGGGCTCAAGGTTCGTCATGCCCAAAACATCACCGACATCGACGACAAGATTATTGAAAAAGCTCGGGCGGAAAGCGTTGACACCGCCGTCATTTGCGAGCGCTACGAGGCCGAGTGGTGGAAAGCCATGGACGCAATGGGGTTGTTGCGTCCGACCGATCAACCACATGCAACGGCCTATATCGACCAGATGGTTGGCCTCATTACCGATTTGGTTGAACGGGGCGCGGCGTATGAAACGAGCGACGGCGTGTACTTCTCGCCGCAGGTTGTGCCCGATTATGGGTTGCTCGCGCGTCAATCGATTGAGTCCTTGCAGGCCGGCGGGTCGGGTCGGGTCGAAACGAACCTTGAGAAAAGATCACCCATCGACTTTGCGCTTTGGAAAAAGTCATCGGGGCCTTACGACACACCAAATTGGCCGTCGCCGTGGGGTGACGGTCGCCCCGGCTGGCATACAGAATGCACGGTGATGAGCCTTGACCTGCTCGGCGAAGGTTTCGACCTGCACTCTGGCGGCCTTGATTTGGCGTTTCCGCATCACGAAAATGAACGTGCTCAGGCCGTTGCTTGGGGAAAGACATTTGCTCGCCACTGGATTCACAACGGTTTCGTTGAAGTCGGCGGCCAAAAGATGGGCAAGTCGCTGGGCAACTTTACAAACCTCACCGATTTACTTACCAAAGTTGATGCGCGCGCATACCGTCTTCTTGTTTTGCGAAGCCACTATCGGTCACCGATCGAGGTAACCCCCGAAACGATCGCCGAGTCTGAGTCGGCGTTGTCCCGCATCGATGCGCTTGGTCGCCGAATCGGCAGCGCGCCTACCTTGGCATTTGGTAAGCGCGGATGCGATTTGTTGGACACGACCGCAATTGATGCCTTCGATATGGCTATGTCGAACGATCTCGATACCCCGAGTTCTATGGCGACGGTGTTTGATCTTGTTCGTCGGGCCAATTCCGAACTCGATGCTGGGAACGAGGCTGAGGGTCGAATTCTGGCCGCTACTGCGTTCGAAATTTGTGGTGGTCTTGGGTTGTTTGTCAGCCTCGACGAACCCGTCGATGTTGTTACAGCCGGTTTGGCTGCGGCGCTTGATGCGGCCCGGGTGGCAAAGGATTTTGCCGAAGCCGATCGCGTTCGAGCAGAGTTGCAGGCTGCGGGGTGGACGGTCGAAACCACGAAATCAGGTACACGGGTTCACCGGGGTTAGGCGCTGGCGATTACGCTGAAAGCTTCTCATGGACCGCTCGTCTTCTGATTCCAAACCTGGCCGCGAGCCCATGCCCAGGGGTTTTTGGCCGATTTGGACGACGGTACTGCTCGACCTCATTGGGTTTGGCATCGCACTTCCGGTACTTGGCATTTATGCGATCGAGAAATTCAACGCTTCCGGGTTGATGATTGGCGTCATTGGTTCGGCGTACAGCGCAGCCCAGTTTCTCTTTGCGCCGGTACTCGGAAAGCTCTCCGATCGAATCGGGCGCAAGCCAGTACTCATGATGTCGCTCATCGGAACCGCAATCGCAGCGTTGATGACAGGCTTGGCCGGGTCACTCTGGTTGCTGGTGCTGTGGAGGTTCGTGGATGGATCAACCGGCGCCTCGTACGGTGTGGCCACCGCTGCAATCTCTGACATTGCTCCTCCTCACCGTCGAGCAACGCTGGTTGGCATGTTGGGGGCGGCATTCGGAATCGGTTTTACGATTGGCCCAGCGATTGGCAGTTTGGTGTCGTGGTTGTTCGGCAATCGGGCCCCGTTCTTTCTGCTTGCGGGGCTATCGGCGATCAACGCGGTCATCATGATGGTTCGTGTCACCGAGACGAAACATCTTGCGATTCAACAAGCCGCGGAGGTAGACGCTGTTGATGGAGGTACGGGGTTGGCCCGTCGATGGAACGAAGCTGGCCTTCCTCTGCTGATTGGGATCGTGGTCGTTACCGCGTTCGCTTTCACCGCGTTTGAAACGCTGTTCTCCGCATTCGGAAAATCTGAGATTGGAATGAGTCAACGGAACGCGGGGTTTGCCTTGGCGGTCGTAGGAATTGTGAGTTCGATCGTTCAAGGTGGACTTATTGGTCCGGCTACCGTGAAATTCGGAACGATGCCCCTGATTAGGGGAGGGTTGATGGCGACGGCGATTGGGTTGGCGATGTTTGGCTCGGCTAGCGGCTGGTTGCTCCTCATTCCGGCCGTCGTGGTCATTGCGGTTGGGCAGGGTTTTGCGGGGCCCGCCCTATCGGCCGAGGCGGCAAACCGCATTCATCCGTCTCGTCGAGGGGCACTGCTTGGGATTCAGCAATCGGGTTCTTCGGCAGCGAGTGTGCTCGGGCCCCTTGCTGCTGGTGTTGCGTACGATCGGATCAATCCGTCGGCACCGTTTATTGCTGGTGCTGCATTGTTCGTCGTGGCCGTCTTGTTGGCGATTGCGTTGCGTCCGAATCGACCTGTTGCGGATGGTGCTGCTGTAAGCGTTGGCACATCTGGAACGGTTCCGGCATAGTTACCCTCGCAAACAGCCAAATTGTCAACATCGCCCGCCGTTTTTTGCTCTCGGGTTTTGCTTACTTGCAAGGGGCTGCTCAGTTGTTTGGGCTGATGGTTCCTAGTGCTTCCCGAACTGTTTGCACGAGCGATGCCGACCCATTGTTTTCCGCCCATATCGATAGTGAAGCCCAGGTTGCGCCGGCCGCTGCGTTGACCCGCACCCGATTAACAAGCGTCTGATCGAGCGAGCTGAGCATAAGTTGTTCCCACCGGCCACGTTGAGCCGAGGCTTGGTCCCTCAACATGGGTTCACGCTGGCAAAGCCTGATGCCGGCAATGAGGGTTGGACGCTCGTCGGTGTCGGCTTCCAACGCTGTAGCAAGCGTAAGGCATGCCGCCTCGATCGATTGCCAGGAATCATTGTCGTTTTGCCCGTGGGCGGATATCGATGCTTCGGCGCGAAGGCCATACGGAAGGCTCACTGCCTGTTCTTTGGTATCGAAATAGTTGAAAAAGGTGCGAGTGGAGATTTCGGCGGCTGCAGCAATTTGTTCGACCGTGGTGTCGGCAAAACCCTGTTTGGTGAACAACTCAATGGCTGCCGCTCGGATCGCTTGTCGGGTGCGACGCTTGTTTTTCTCCCGTCTGGTGTCGAGCGTCGTGTCCTGAACGATGTTTTCCCTCAATTTTTGCATTGACTGCAACTATGCACGTAATGCAGAATAAAGTCCAGAAGCGATCCAACCATCCGAGGACGCTCACCTACCGAGGTAATCCCATGCCTGACTTCTCGATGACGCTCAACGAAGACCAACTTCAGATCCAGAAGTGGTGCCATGATTTCGCAGACAAGGTGATGCGCCCGGCGGCGCACGAGTGGGACGAGCGCGAAGAGTTTCCGTGGCCGATCGTTGAAGAAGCAGCGAAGATTGGGTTGTACGGATGGGAATTCATCATGCAGGGTTTCAGCGACCCGACGGGTCTCATGATGCCTGTCGCGATTGAAGAGATTTTCTGGGGCGATGCCGGGATCGGAATGGCGATTATGGGCTCTTCGCTGGCTGCAGCGGGAATCGCAGGTAACGGCACACCCGAGCAGGTTATGGAGTGGGTGCCTCAGTGCTATTCCGACGGCAACAAGGTCGCTCTCGGCGCGTTTTGTGTGTCAGAGCCCGACGCCGGATCAGACGTGTCGTCACTTCGTACGCGCGCAGAATATGACGAAAAGAAAGATGAGTGGGTGTTGAACGGCACGAAGGCATGGATCACGAATGGTGGCATTGCCAATATCCATGTTGTTGTTGGTGCGGTTGACCCATTGTTGAAGGGTCGAGGACAGGCTTCATTCATTGTTCCGAAAGAAGCCAAGGGTTTGTCGATGGGGCAGAAGTACAAGAAGCACGGGATACGCGCTTCGCATACCTCTGAGGTTGTCCTCGATGAAGTACGCATTCCAGGCTCGTTTCTCTTGGGTGGAACCGCGAAGCTTGAAGAGAAGTTGGCCCGGGCGCGAGAAGCCGGCAAGTCGACAGGTCCGTCCGGTTCGAAACAGCCGGCCATGGCGACGTTCGAAGCGACCCGTCCGGCGGTGGGAGCGCAGGCTCTTGGAATTGCTAGGGCTGCTTATGAATATTCACTTGCCTACGCAAAAGAACGTAAGGCATTTGGCCGTCCGATCATCATGAACCAGGCCATTGCATTCAAGCTTGCCAACATGATTACTGAAATCGATGCGTCACGTTTGTTGATTTGGCGGGCTGCTTGGTTGGCGAAAAACGGTGGTTTCAAAAATGCCGAAGGTTCGATGTCGAAGTGGAAGGCATCCGAGACAGCCGTTCGAGTGACCGAGGACGCGATTCAGATTCTTGGTGGATATGGCTACACCCGTGAGTACCCGGTTGAGCGTTGGCATCGTGACGCCAAAATTCACACCATTTTTGAGGGAACTTCGGAGATTCAGCAGCTAGTGATCTCAAGGGCGATCTCGGGTCTTCGTATCGAGTAAACCTGGAACTCTTACGTGAGACCGATCCGAGGGTCGGCCCCGCCGGGATTCGCACCACGACCTCATGCCGCTCTCGCCTGTTTGGTCGAGCGGGCTACGACTGCCCCGGTACGTCGATCTCGAATGGTGACGGATCCATCGGTTTCACGAACAACCACCAGTTTGTTGACATGGATGTGTCGATGATGGGCGTGGCAAAAAAGGCCAAGTACATCGACGTCGGTGTTTCCGTTGTCTTCGTCGACTTCGTCACAATGGTGAACCTGGCAGGCGTCGGGTGGCGAAGTGCAGCCCGGGTAAATGCAATGGCGGTCGCGGGCGATGACGGCGAGGCGTTGAACGGGGGTCGGGTTGCGTCTCGACCTTCCGAATTTAAGGACTTCGCCAGTCATGGTTTGAAAGCAGTAGTAGAGGTCGGATCTGACCTGATCGAAAAGTGATGTGGTCACCGGTATCGGTCCAATTCCAGCGATTTCTGCTTCCCATTTGTCGACGTCAAACAGAATGATTACCGCTGGTTTTGCGGTGTGAACTGACACAACGGCCGAGCTGAATGGTGCCAGCCCATCGTCGACTGATTTGGAATCAGCTCGCTGGTCGTTGGCGGCAGTTACGTCCGATGGCTGCCTTGTAGTTTCCTTTGCGGTTTCGTAGGATGTTCGGACACCCGTGAGTGTGAGAAGCGCATCCGCCGTTCGCTGCTCGTAAGTGTCGCCGCGGTGGGAGCCCAACGATTCTGCCCGATGTGGATGCTCGGTTTTCCACCTTGCATGTACCAAAGCCGCCAGTTTGTTCTTCAATTCGGTACCGTCGAGAGGAGTCAACAAACCGGTGATGCCGACCATCCCCTCAGGACCCCTGTAAAAGCGAAGTAGTCGTCTGGCTCGTTGTCGTTTGGTGATCTCTTCGCCGGATTCGAGGGAGATGCGAAACTGCTCGACCTCGCGAATAAATTCTTCCGGTGACTTACTACTTGCGTTGACGAGCAACTGGTCAGCGCCGGCCACGCTGGCTACAGGAGCAAGAGCTTCGATGTGCTCGGCCGATACAGCGCCAGAGCCCAGAAGCGCAATGGCCCCGGGAACACACTTCACAACCTTCGCGATGTTCTGGCGGCGGCGAGCCTCTCGATTTGAGATTCCCACCGAGCGGGCAAGTTCGGCGACAGCATCTCGCGATTCAGGTAACGCAGCGATGAGAAGTGCCATCGCGGCATCGGTTTCGCGCCGGATGCGTTCCAGTTCAAGAACACCCGCTCGAACCTCACCGTCGGACCAATCGGTTTGATGAACCATGGGAATCGAGATGCGAGCCCAAACTGGCGCACCTTGTTTCCTATCTCCACTTGAATACCCGGGTTGGTTCACAAACACATGTTCGCAGGGGGGTATGACAAAAAACGGCTACTCAGAAAAACAATTTCAAACTTTTGGGTTTGGTGGCTGATGAGTCGTCAAACACCCACACGATCCTTCTGAGTGGTAGCTGAAACGAGGGGAATTTGAACTCTGTTCACTGCGCCAGCACCGCCTGACATCCCGAGCGCTGAGCAATTTGCAAATCTGCATGGTGGTTGTCAGATTCCCGAGAGCCCCCGCGCAAATGCGCCGAGCCCGAATCGCCAGAGATGCTCGCCTTCGGTCTGGTTTAGGAAGCGCCAAAAGTCCGCTCCGATGGGTGGCGGGAGCCGACTCAGTTCATTAACGGCCAGGCCATGGCAGAACGAGTGAAACGCGAAAACGATCTCGATGGTGGGTCGTGGTTCGACTGAGCCCAGATGCACTGCGCGTTCGACCTTGGAGCGCAGGGCTTCGAACGATCGGAGTAGTTCTCGGTAGGCGTCAGCGTCGCCGATGACCTCGGTGGTTAGTCGGTCGAAACTGATTCGGAACAGATGTGGACGCTCTAGAGCAAATCGTCGGAATCCATGGACGCCAGCTTCAACGAGATCCGCCAACGGATCATCGGTAGCGGGAACGGCTTCAACCAGATCGGCAAGGAAGCGGAAACCGCGCTCGGCTAACGCGTTCATCATCGCAGGTTTGGAACCGAGCACGCTATAGACAGCGCGGGTGGACTCGAAGATTTCGTCGGCGACGGCCCGGACCGATACTGCCTCGGGTCCCCCGGAGGCTAAAAGCCGTTCTGCGGCATCCAGGAGTGCCTCTCGTGTTTGAGCATCATGCCTCGATGGTCTTGCCATGCGTTGACATCATAATGCAACACTGTTACGTTACAACGTTACGTAATGAAACGCATACGTGCAGCTCTCTCGGTTAAAAAAGGCAAAGGTGAGTGATGGGTCAAGACACGATGCAAATGCAGAACACTCAGGTGGTGATTGTTGGTGGTGGAATCGCCGGTTCATCGTTGGCGTTTTCTTTGGCGCGGGCAGGTAGGGACGTGGTTGTGCTTGAAGCATCCGAGCATTTCGACGATCGAGTCCGCGGCGAGAGCATGATGCCTTGGGGGGTGCGTGAGGCACAAAACCTCGGGGTCGCGTCGGTCCTTCTGGCTGCTGGCGCTCACACGGCCGGGCTGTGGCGTCGCTACGGGGAGGGTTCGGTCCCGCGGGATGTTCCCGTGGGGCTTCTGATCCCTGGGGTGAACGGGTCGCTGAACCTGCATCACCCAACTGCTTGCCAGGCTCTGCTCGATGCTGCTGTGCACGCCGGGGCAACAGTGCAACGAGGTGTTGTCGATGTCAACATCTTACGGGGCGCTCGACCCGTCGTAACGTACAGACACGACGATACCCAACGGCAAGTGAGCACCTCCATCGTGGTTGGCGCAGATGGGCGAGGTTCGGCTGTTCGACGAGCCATCGGGGTCAAGCTTGAGCGCCAAGAGGCTGATGGATTCGTGGCCGGATTGTTGGTGGAAGGCATCGAAGGTGCAACTGATCATGACGTGGTTTGCGATCACGATTTGGGTCTTCTTCTTCTGATGCATCAATGTGGCGGCCGTGCGCGGGCCTATTTCGTGGTGCTGCCCGCGTTGCGGTCCCGTTACGCGGGCTTCGATGGCGCAGTGCAATTTTTGCAAGACGCAACTGCGGTCGATGGCGCCGTTGGTGCAACGATGTCGACAGCTCGAGCGATCGGTCGGTGTGGTGCAGTGGCCGGCACTGACACCTGGACAGCCGCCCCGTATGTTGATGGCGTTGTTCTTGTGGGCGACGCCGCTGGCCACAATGACCCGACTGCTGGGTGCGGCCTTTCGATCGCCCTGCGCGACGTGCGTATCGTTCGTGATTTGATCCTCGACGGGGCCCAGCGCAGTGCTGACTTCGATTCCTATGGTGCAGAACGAATGGAGCGGATGCGTCGCCTTCGCCTTGTCGCCGACCTAATAAATACGGCCTGCGTGGTTCCCGGTCCGGATCGAACGCTGCGCCGTCAACGCTTCGATTCCGCGTTGTCGGAGATGCACCCAACCCTCTTTCCACTGATACTCGGAATGTATGCGGGCCCTGAAATCATCCCTGCCGATTTATGCGACGGTGTGGCCGCACGCCAATTTCTTCAAGCCGCCTAACGGAACTGGTAGTTCGCCGCGCCGTTATGCGGTCGGCTGCTTCATGAACGAGAAGGGCTCCCTCAAAGTCGGTGCGGGCAGCGTCGGGCGGAATGCGGCGCAAAGCCTTCATCAGCGGCGACGGTCGTGGCTTTATCGTAAAGCGATCAACGACGCGATCTGCAGGTCGAGACGAGACTTGAACACAAACTCGGCGCCATGCTGACTTCCAACGGTTGATGGGTGAACGCGGATGTGCGAACGATCCGTGAACCGGAAGTTGAGCAACTAGACAGCGCGCATACGGTTCTTGCGACGGTTGTGTTCGACCTCAGCTAGCCCAAGTTCCTCTAACAAAGGAGGGACATACATACCGAAGCGTCCTCGCAGTCCCTTCTTTAACCCGTACCAACCACCGAGCGGATTGTCCGTCGAACGACCCATGCTTCAACGGTTCCGTCCTGAGCCGGCTTCTGTTCGTCAGTCGACCCAAGGAGTATCCAATCGCCGTGCTGAACCAGCATCGCGAGAAGGTCATCGATACATCGCGCATCGTAGAGCAGCACCGTCTTGCCGACACTGCAGACGATGACCTCAGTGTCGTTTTTGGTTTCACGATGCATGGTGTAATCCGAACTCAAAGGCGGCATCTTGAGTTGCCATGGGTCGGTTGGTCGGTTGGGGTTCCAGTTCCAGACATGTTCGAACGTTGGCGGTAGCGATGGCAGTGGGATCGGTGAACAACCCCAGCCTCGATGGTTGCCTCGTTTCAGCCCGAGCGCTACTGATTGACTTCGGTCCCGGACCGCGCACATCGAACCCATTTCGGTACTTTGGGCTAGTCCACCAAGACGACGGTCGACTATGCGCTCGAACCACTGGCCCAGCGCAATGACCGGCGCAACAGTTCGATGAAGTGAGGCACCTCCCATGCGCCTCGATCGATGGTTGGCCACCAACCGAGTACCGGCATCATGTCAAAGTGGCTGCGACAATGGCCGAGCGTGTTGTAGAGCACAGCCCCTGCACCTAACGGGCGCAAGTACATCACTAATTGAACCGGATCGCACTGCGTCCAGTCGCTGTCGACGAAACCGTTTGTCGTTCCCGACCAGACGGTGTGCAGCAACGGGATCAGTTCAGCTCGGTCGTGGTACTCACTCAAATACAGCTCGTCGGTCGCCTCGAACGCCTCGATATCAGCCACCAGCCAGTGATCAGGATTGGACACCTCGACCCGGTACGGTTCGATTCGTGGGTGAGCAATGAATTGGGATCCCAAGGTGTCGACCCACAATGGAAACGCTCGCGGCGTTGTGACCGGGCGAACTGCCGTGTCTCCAAGTGCTGCATTGGTGCCATGCAACGCGACCCATTGGCCGCCGTCTTCCACCCACTGACGGATGCGCTGCTGAGCACCCAAAGATGGTCGCACGTCGCATGTATACGAGATCAGCACCGAGGTGGAGTCAAGTGTCGAGGTGTCTTCGTAGTCGGGTTGTACCCGTACCCGAAACTGGTGATCTTCGGCTAACAGCCCGAGCAATTGCTGGCGTGCAAAATCGAAGTCGTGATACTTGCCGCCGACAACGAGGAGGACGTCGATGCGTCGGGCCGTAGTTTCAACGATCTGCATCGGTGTGTCTCTCTTGCGTGTTTCCGTTACGTCGGGGTCGTTGGTGAGCATAACCCTTGGCGCGTATTCAGAAGCTGGTTAGTGCATGTTGACCGCCCCACGCCTCTTCGCCTGTGCCAGGGAATTGCGGTCTGTGCCGGTACTTGGTTTTACAAAGGCTCGGCACAGACAACTAAAACTCGGCACAGCCAAACCGGGCGTCGACGAATCCCGTCAGCAATCGCAGTGTTCAACGCTTCGCACTCGGCCAGACGAGATGCCGGGCTTCGTTGCGCTATCGAATCCATCTTCGCATTCGCCACGCTTCGGGCGACGTGTCAGCCGGTCTGCCCGGTGGGTTCAGGGTCACGCCTTCATCGTAGATAACGACTAAAAACCGCTTTGCTCAGCGGGCCGGGCCGAAGCAAATTCGGAAAGAAGTTCGGCGAGGCGTTGAGGTTGATCCCAACAAACAAGGGTTTTGCAGTTGTCGATCATGACTAATTTCGAGGTTGGCACTTCGGAACAAAATCGTTGAGCGAGGGCCGGTTTGAACGCCTTATCGTCGACTCCCCATGCAACGAGGAACGGTAGTTTCGTGGTTCGCAATTGAGCTGCAGCGGTGTTCGTGATCTTCGGGCCAAAACCTTTGATCACCTTGATTGCATCGCGTCGAACGAGTTTGTTGGCAAGCAGAGCATCTGCCCAACGACGTATTTTCACGCCGTCGACTTCATTACAGAGCCACCCAAACACGAACGGAAGTTTCCAGAACGCCTTCATTTTCAAACCATGTGCCGTCACCCACATCGACCCGGGAATGTATGGCAACAGGTTGAAGTATCTGAAAATTTTCGGAGGGAAGTCGTCGTACATATCGCAGTTTGTCAACACCACTCGGCCGAGCCGTTCCGGGTGGTTGGTGGCCACGACTTGCGAGATCGCCCCACCACTATCGTTACCCACCAGGGTCACGTCACGCAGATCAAGGCTCTCCAAAATTTCAGCCACTGTTCGGGCGAGACCAGCTACTGAAAGATCGGCGTCGTGGTGCGCAGGGATGCGGTGCGCACCCATCGGAAGCGTCGGAACAACACACCGAAATCGATCCGAAAGGAGCGGAATCATTTTGTCCCAGTGCGATCCCTCGGCGAGCACGAGATGAAGAAAGACGATTACTGGCCCAACGCCTACGTCGCGGTACTCGATCGTGCCGAGATGAGTTTCTGCCTGTTTGGGGTCTGGCCAAGAAAGTGAGATACCGAATATTTCGAGCATCGTGAGCTCCTTTGTAGCGAACACTACAAACTCTATTCGTAGTAGCCACTACAGTCAAGGGGAATATGGGATATCGACATACCAAAGAAGAAATACTGGAAGGTGCCCTCGTTGTTGCGCTCGAAGATGGGCTAAGTCAACTTACGTTCGGCCGACTGGCTAAACGCCTTGGCATCAACGACCGAACCATCGTGTATTACTTCCCAACCAAAGACGATTTGTTGGCCGATGTCGTGATGTCGATGGGTCTGCAACTACAACAAACACTGAGCGCAGCTTTCTCGAAATCAGCCACTCATCACATCGAACTGGCCCGGGTTGCGTGGCCGGTGCTTGCCCGCCCCGAGGCCGATCCTATGTTTGCATTGTTCTTTGAGGCGAACGGGTTGGCGGTTGCAGGCCGGGCTCCGTTCGACACACTCGTTCCTCAACTAGTGCGAGCCTGGATCGACTGGTTAATGACCGCCCTAATCGGAACCGCAAAACACCGTCGTGCCGAGGCTGAAGCCACCCTGGCGCTGATCGACGGACTACTGCTGATGCGACAATTGGCTGGCCCAGCATCGGCGAATCGTGCCGCTGAGCGACTTGGAATCCTTTAGAGAAGGCATTATGGCCGGGAACCAGCTTTTCGCTTATGTCGCACCGCAAAAACGATGGCCGTGTCTATCGCTTCGTCGCACTGATAGAGCGCGAGATAACACGACCGCCCTCAGGTCGGCAGAGTAACACCACGCATCCGACCTAATTGACAACCGTCGTTACATCGCGGCATAGGCGGCCGTGATGAGGGCTGCACTGTTGGCGATCCGATGATTCCGGCGCTCATTCGGTTCATCACGTACGAAAGGGTCATCTTGCGGGTGGTGTCGACAATGATCATTGAACCGCCCCAACCACCCCAGAAACAGATACCCGGATCGTTCGGCACATAGGGCAAGGTGTCTGGCTGAGGGAGGCCGTAACCGATCCCGAAACGCAGCGGAAGGCCGAGTACGAGGTCGATGCCGTTAGCTTGCTCATCGAAGATAACTTCGATGGTGTCATTTGATAGCAAAGTCACGCCTTCGGCACTGCCGCCGTTGGCGACAACCGATTGAACCAGTGCAACCGAGCGAGCATTTCCGTGGCCATTCGCCGCGCCAATCTCAGCTCGACGCCAGGCTTCACTATTGGCCGCCAAAGGATCGGGCGCCGGACCCATAAATGTTTTCATTGCTGGGCTGTTCAAATCTATGGTGCTGAAGTCGACAGATGCGTCAAGCGCCGGTGGCGGATAAGTGCACACAGATTCGTCATGGTCTTCGATGTCGACCACACGTTGACGATCGTGTCTTTCTGCCAGGGCGTAGTCTTTGCTTCGTCTAACCATCCACCCCACAAGTCGACCAATGGTTCTCCGTCGACACGAAGTGCCAATGACGCACCAAGATCTTCGCCAGATGCAAGCTGAGAGGCGGACACCTCTTTCAATCCGTCGAACTTCGCGTCACTGAATCCCTGAACATCGGTAGAGCCCTGAACGTCGGTCATTGTGTCATCTCCGGTTCGATCGTTGTGCGAAGGGCCAGCACATCGCACCGGGCGGGGGCGTTCCCAATCGGTGAGCGAACAGTGTCGATGAGTCCGCTGCTACCTTTGGACAGTGAATCAGCACACCTCTACGTTTCTGCCGCACGGTGCGGTCCTTGCCGAGGCCACACGTAACGGGGTCATTGAGTGTCGATTTCGCGGGTCGGCGGTGGCCCTTGACCCATCGGGCGAGATTGTGTTCTCGCTTGGCACACCTCAGGTTCAGGTATTTGGCCGGTCTGCCAATAAGCCCATGCAAGCAATAGCCATGGTGCGACTCGGGCTTGACCTTCCGGGTGAACTGTTGGCATTTGTTGCAGCCAGCCACTCTGGTGAGTTGCGACACGTTGACCTCGGTTGCCGACTCTTGGCCATAGGCGGTTTCGCGGAAGACGACTTGAAGAACACAGTTCTTTCGCCGCTCGGCGCAGCGGCCCGAGACGATATGTGCCGCCGCGGTGATCATCCAAGCAAACTGACTGCTGACTGCTCAGGAAAACATGCTGCAATGTTGATTACCTCGAAACACAACGGTTGGTCGACTGAGGATTATCTGCGCGCAGATCATCCGCTGCAACTCGCTATTACTGAGACGATTGCTGAGTACACGTCAGAGACAGCGGAATTTGTTGGTGTCGATGGTTGTGGTGCCCCCGCTCATGGGTTATCGCTTGTGGGTTTAGCAAAAGCGTATGCACGAATATCAGTTGAGCCTGACGGTGTAGGCCGGGCTATGCGTGACTACCCGGCCAATGTTGGTGGAAGTGGACGTGATGTCACTCGCCTTATGCAGGCGTTGCCCGGCCTTATCGCTAAGGATGGTGCCGATGGGGTGCTGGCGGTGGCGCTTCCAGACGGTCGATCAATTGCCATAAAGATGGCAGATGCGTCGCTTGCACCGCGAGTTCCAATCGCACTTGATCTACTAGATCGTATGGGTATTGACGTTTCACCAGCCGCTGAATTGCGCTCGGTCAAGGTGTTGGGTGGGGGATTGCCGGTTGGCGAGATTCGCAGCTGTATCAGGCAGGCGTAATCTCTGTCGTTACGGCCACTGCTGAAGACGTGGCCGATTGTGGTGCAACGTCGCGACCAATAGTCTGAAGTCTTCGAGGTCGCTGGTGAGAATTGTTTCGCACCTAATCGAACTGTCGTAGTGGCAATGAAAAAATGTAGCGTGCTAGTGCTACATTCCGGTCACACTCAAGTGCACTGTGCGTGCAGCGAGCCAGTCGCATCGTTAGTTGGACTCGGCCAACAGTCGGATGGTGCACGCTTTCACTCGGTCGACCAGAGCACTCACACGACCATCTTCCAGGGCAGCTCTTGCGGCGTCAACCCCGCTCGGAAGATCGTCGGCGAGTCCAGCAACTGCAAGGGCTGCCCCTGCGTTCAAGATGACGATGTCGTGCCGGGCACCCCGATCTGTTCCATCGAGAATCCGCTCAAAAATAGCGACATTGTCGGCCGCTGCTCCACCCGCAAGATCGTCTGGTGAAATGGGCGGCCTGATACCGAACTCGGTGACATCTACTTCGGTTCGACGAACGCCGTTCGGGGTGGTTACGTAAATCACTGAAGGCCCGGCCGTCGAGATCTCGTCAAGTCCACCAGCACCTGAAACTACCCAGGCCAGTTCAGAGCCAAGGCGTTGATATACCTCTGCCATACGGGCTGCGAGGTTCTCGTTTGCGGTACCGATGAGTTGACGCTTCGGTTGAGCTGGGTGAGCAAGTGGCCCAAGTACATTGAATACCGTAGGTATGCCTAGTTCTGCCCGTACCGGTGCGGCATGACGCATAGCAGGATGGAATAGCCGAGCCGGTGCAAATCCGATTCCAACTTCTGCGACGCATGCTTGGATTTGTACTGGTGTTAAGTCGACGGAAACGCCCAGTTCCTTCAAGAAGTCAAACGAACCCGATGTCGACGACGCCTTATAGTTGCCATGTTTGCATACGATCGCGCCAGCGCCAGCAGCAACAAATGAAGCCATGGTCGACACATTCAAGGCATGCTTGCGACGCGCTACCGAGCCGCCGGTTCCAACAATATCGATGACCTCATGGCCGAGGCTGAGCGGTTCGGCCGCTTGAATCATCGCCCGGGCAAGGCCAACAAGTTCGTTAACGCTTTCACCCTTCATACGCAACCCGACGATGAACCCAGCGATTTGGGCAGCCGAAGCGCGACCAGCGAGAATTTCAGACATGGCCGCTTGCGCCTGTTGTTCACTCAAGTCGGTACCATCGGCAATGACGCCGAGTACCGCTGTCCACCCACCAAGATCAGCAAAAGCGGGAAGTAGACCGGTAGACCGTTGCTCGACTGGAGGTTGGGTGTCTGGCATCTACCCAGTCAAGCATTGCTTGGCGTGCATGAATGGAATGTTCAGTTCGAGACGAAACCTTTCCACGTGCGCATATAGTCGATGAATGGTTCAGAGAGCCCTTCATCCGCAAGGTAGGCAGCTGATACAGGAATATGATTGGGAACGAACTCAGGGTCGGCGTTAAGGAGTTGCGGGTAGTCGTGGTGAAGGATGGCTGCTCGCCCAAGAAGGACAAAGTCGGCACCAAGAGTCATCGCTTCCCCAATATCGGGAGGTGTCTGCAATTTGCCCGCAACGCCAAGCGGAACGTAGCGTCCGGTTGGCGTTGAACGACGTTCCAAATCGGTGACCACCTCGATGAGGGTCTGCCCCGCGAAGTTCAGGTCTTGCGGCTCTTTGAAACAGTCCCACAACGACAAATCGACAAAGTCGACGTCATCAGAGTCAATCAAACGTTGGGTCACCGTCCGAATTTCGTTGATATCCATACCGAATCGCTCAGGCGAAAGCCTCACGCCCAAAATAAAGTCGGGCCGACAATTTTCGCGAATACCGGAGATGATTTCAAACAACAATCGGCTTCGGTTTTCTAGTGAGCCACCGTATTGATCGTCTCGACGATTCAAGGTGCTGCTCAAGAACTGGCAAATCATGTAACCATGCGCGCCGTGCAACTCAACCCCGTCGAAGCCCGCCGCGTCGCAGCGCTCCGCAGCAGTCACGAAGTCTGTAACTAAGCCTGAAACCTCGTCTGGGTTGAGTGCCCGTGCTCCGGTCTCTAAATCATTTGATGGACACACTGGAGCTTCGCCTATCAGCAAAGCGGGTGATCGATTTCCGGCGTGATGAAGCTGTGCGATTGACACACTCCCGGTGATATTGATCTGTTGGGCAAGTTCGCGTAAACCAGCGATGTGGGCATCTGAGAAGGTTCCTAGTTGCCCCGCAAAGCCCTGACCGATTGCCTGCACATGGGCCGCTGCCGTCATCGTGAGACCGAAACCACCGCTGGCTCGCATCACCAGCCAACGACGCTCGGCTTCGCTAAGTGTGCCATCGGCCTTGCTTTGGGAATTGGTAAGTGGAGCTAACGCTATGCGATTGGGCATGGCTTTCCCGCGTGGAAAAGACAGGGGACTAAAAAGATGTTCGATGGGATACATCTTGGTAAGGATCGAGCCAAGAAGCAAAAGCAACGTCTGTAGGTTTGGTCGGAAGGCCTACATTCCACGTGCCAGCGAGACGAACGCCATGATGTTTGTTCGATGTTTGTTCGATGCACCATACTCATTGCATGGTCCAACCAACATGAGCCAGAACACCGCACACCCGCTCATGTTCGATGACGATGACCCAATGCTTGCGAGGGTTCGAGGTATCGCTTTTGCCCTCCCCGGCGTCGCCGAGAAGATCTCGCACGGTAGGCCAGTCTTTTTCACCAAAAAGTTGTTCGTCTATTACGGAGGTGCGGTCCGTCTCGATGGCCAATGGACTCAGCACGAACACGCACTCATTGTGCTGGTTGAACCCGAAGATCGTCTAGCAACATTGGAAGATCGACGATTCTTTGTTCCCGCCTATCTTGGTCCGTCTGGGTGGTTCGGGATCGACCTTTCAGACGAAACTGAGTGGCGTGAAATTGCTGAACTCATCGAGGCGTCGTATCGGTTGACCGCCCCCACCAAACTGATTGCTGAATTGGACCGGTCATAGTGCGAGCGGTTTGTGAAACTTGTTCGGCAACTCAACCGACCGATTGGAAATCCGGCGACCTCTGCAATGCGTGCGGCTGCGTGGCCCGGCGCGAAGTGCGGTGTTACTGGTGTGCGTCGTTCTCGCCTGAGGGGCGATTCTGTCGCACGTGTGGTGCAGAAACCGTTACTGATCAACTGTATGCACCCGCACGAATGTTGAAAGCCGCTGGGGTCGATCAGTTCTCGATCGGCGAACGGCTGAGCGCTCTTGATGCCGATCACGTCGCGCATCTCACCAGGATGTACCAAAAGCAGTCAACGGTGGTTGCCCGGCACGTTGACGACCTTCACTTGGTTGAGGGTTTGTTGGTGGGCTCGGGGTGGGCGCAAGAGCTTGATGATGAACTCACCGCCAGGCTTCCGATGCCAGGCGAAGACGCCTTTTTATTTTTCGGTCAGTCGGCGAATCAAGCTTCGTTGCGGCTCGACGATCTTCCCAGTGAAGTGCTTTCGCTGTCCGCCTCAAGCCCGATTCCGCTGACGTCACTGTTGGCGGCCGTAGCGATCGTACGTCATGGTTGGGCAACCGATGAAGTTCAGATCGACCTTGCTGAGTCGGCGTTGCATTCAGCCGATCGCCGGATAGTCGACGAGGCCGCTTTGGCATTCGGTGGTTGGCGATGGAGGTTTGCTTCGGGTCGACGTCGCTCCGTTCAGCCATTAGTAGGTGCGCTTATGATATGTTCGCATATTTTGGATGCGCAGGTCGCACTTCGCCTTCTTGGTGAAGATGTTGATGTCGATCCACAGCTACTTACAGACACCAATTCTGATCGTTTATTTTCTGCCGCACTTGCTCTGGTAAACATCGAAACCCTGACAGCGGCACTCGCAGACCCTTTACGCCGAAGGGCGGCCGGAATCGTGCTTGCTGCAAATGCGCATGCCGAGTCGCTCGGGTTGGTCTTTGCCCAATTCGACGATGAGACGCTCGATGAAATACTCGGCCTACTTCGAACCACTGAGAAGCCCTTTGCGATGCTCCACTCACAACTCTGGGCGGCAACCAAACGTAATGATCGCGATATTCGTCGCCAAGCTGCGTCACTACTCGTTACGATCGGTCGCCCCGAAGATGCGGTCCCGCTTCTGGCGCTCGACGTCACCGACATCTCAGGAGTGCAAAACGTAATTCAACGAATGCAACTCGGTAGTGTTGACCTGCTTTTGGCGTGTCGGTATTTGGTTGAACACAAGCGTTTTAGGTTGTCACAATACGGGGTGCGGGAACTTGCCGAAAGTGGACGTCTCCGCGATGACTTTGTGTCGACCATCTGGAGCCACTTGACTGATGACGAGCAACGAAGCGAGTTACTGCGGTTCTCCGAAGAGCAGTTGTGTGCTCGTGGCGATGAAACCTTACATCGATTCATGGTGAACGTAGTGTTCGCTGAAAAGGGAGCCGTTTCGGTAACTGTGCGGGAGGACGCGTGGTGGTGTCTGCTGCGCTGGTACGGAAAAACTAAGCACGCATGGAAGGGCCCCCTTGCGCTCGAATCGGCCGTTTTGGAACAGTTCTTTGTTGGCGGGGTTAGCGCATTTTTCGACCGCTTTCTTGCAGTTCTGCACGACCCGGAACTCTCAGATCACCGCACGCTCGAAGAGTGCATCAGCACACTATTGCGCTATTCACCGGAAGGCGGCCTTCCGGGTATTGCGGCGAACGATGCGTTTGGTCGCCTGATTGTCGGATTAGTGAAAGTATTGGCCGATTCGACGCTCAGCCAATCACTACGTTGCGACATCGTGAGGTTCTTCGAGAATAATGTGCGCGCAGATCGAACGATGCTTACCCAGGTCGTTGACATTCTTTCTCCGTTTGAGCGGGGCGATCTGCAGTTTGAAGTATCAACAACAATTGCCCGACTCCGCGGAGACTGAGCTCGCTACAAGCTTTTGCCACAACTACTTACGGGTATTCTCGAACGATCGGACCGCCGAGCAATTCCCCTGAGGTCCCGTAAATTGATGCGAGCTCGGTACCTGGTTTGGCAGCATCGAGAAGCGGGAACACAAAGTAGGTTTGGCTGTCGCTGCCCATCGTGGCTAGGGCCTTTCCAAGTTCATTCTGGTTCGATGGATCGGTGACAATGATTGATGCCACCGACGGGGCTGCGACAGCAAACGCGTATAACTGCCCGTCGATCTTTTCAGTTCGCCAAACAAATGGTGTTGAACCCGCACAGGTGCCAATAAAGGGATTCGAACCAAGCGAAAATTTGTAGCAGCGTCGACCGTCCGCAAGCACTTGCGCAGTAACGGTCCATGTACTGGCCCCAACTTTTCCAGATGCTGTGAGCGGGTCACGAGGTTTCGGTGATTCCGAGGTCGCGCTAGTCGTATTTTGTACGGTTCCCGGAGCAAAACCATCCCACTCTTTCTGATTGGCTGGTACGAGTAGTTCTGCTGTTCTGGAAACCATTTCCGATTCCACATCGACTCCGCTTACTGCGAGAGACTGGGTCGAACTCTCCATCCAAATGAGAGATGCTCCAATTCGGACTGCTGCCTTTCCCCGAACGACAGCCCGCTGGCTTGGTCCGGCAAACGCAATATCGCTTTCGAGTTCCACTGCTGACGTTTCGCTTGAACTTATGGTCAGTTTCGAGGTGGATCGTTCCAGGCGAAACAACCAGTTCCGTCGCTTTGGGTTGGCTCTGCCAAAAAACACCTTCTTGGTGCCCGTTGGAATGGGCATGTTAAACGCAGGTTTGAAGGGCCCCTGCTCAGGTTTAATCGAAGCAGCAATTTTGGTGAGGAACGCGTCTGACATGTCTTTGGAGTATGCCGCCATTTCGATGTACGAATACGGCGTTGATATCTCGATGTAGCCGAAGGCGTTGTTGATCTCAATGACGCCGTCGTTGCCGTTAATGGTTACCGATTTGCCACCACGAAACCTGGCCTCTGCCAGCCTGTTCGAGTCGGCGGTGGTTTTTCGGAATGACCACACTCTGACCCGTGTGGCGCTCATGTTTGGTCGTGACGAAAACCAGGATGGTCCAGCCGAAAAGTACTTCATGAAAGGAAAAGACAACGGGACATCATCTTCAACGTAGGTCCGGGCAAATCCGGGTGGAGTTTCGCTGGGAATGAAACGTTGAAGGGTCGAGGTTGCAGCTGCCTCGGCTGTAGTTGCGTCAGTCGAGAGGAAGGTTGCGACCATGGCCGTCGAAACCAGCAATCGCTTCAGCATCAAAGTTCGGATAGACATAGGAATTGTTTCGACAGTTCGCAACAAGACCTCTTCACTTAGATACGTGATTGCTTGCCGTCTCCGTCGTCAAATCCAGTGTCTGCACCGAACGTTTTGTCTGCTAAACCACTGGGAGCGTTTTATGTAAACTACGTAAGAAGGTCCCCCGTGCAACCTGTTTCTCCACGCCCTTGGCGTCGCCTCGCTGTCGGCGGTCTTTTGGCCAGCCTGTTTCTGGCAAATTCCCCCTTTCTGACGAACGACTCCATTGCCAGTGCTGTGTCGCCGCCGTCTGCGACCGGCACGAAGTTGATCGTTTTAAATGGCGTTCTGAAGCCCTTCCGGTACCGCGAGATTCTCCAAAATGTTGACGCGCTTCCGTTCGATGGGGTCACGCTTGCGTTGCAAACCTCGTTCCAACCCTTCTTCGCCGCAGGAGTCAACACGGTTGCCCAGCCCGGCGAGCGAATCGATCTCGCTGCGATCGGCAGTGAAAGGCTGAAAGACAGTTTTGCGTTGATTTGGGCCACGCCACCAGAAAATCAGTGGAACTGGTTTGACGATGCTGCCTGGGCGCAGACCGAATCTAACCTTCGCGAGATCGCCAAAATGGTCAAACAATATGGAATGAAGGGGGTTTTCTTCGATCCAGAGCCGTATGACGATCGCCTGCTGTGGGGATACAACCGGCAGACGTTGCCGACGAATCGGCCAACGTTTGCTGAATACAGCGCAAAGCTTTTCGAGCGTGGAACCCGTTTCATGCAAGTGCTCGAAGAAGAGGCACCGGGTCTCACGGTGATGACGACACGACTCTTCACCGATGCACTTACTGCCCAAGGTCAGCCGGTCAGCGTGGCCGATTTACGAGACAGCGACTACTACGGGCTAGTTCCGTCCTTTGCAGCAGGAATGGTGCGTGGTTCGACCAGTACTTCGACAATCATCGAAGGTAACGAGCGGGGATACGAGTACGGAGTTGCAAGCGACTTCGACAAGGGCAACGCCGATATCGCCGGGGCCCGAACTCTTGCCAACGAAGCTGACCGACCTCGGTACGACCGGGTCGTCCAGGCTGGGCACCCGATTTACCCGGATGGAATGCTGGCGACCACTGATGCTCGGTTCTTTGGCTTCTACCTCCGATCTGATCCGTTCGTGGCGGCGCAACGAGCAACCTCGCTCAACCTCATTTCGGACAACACACGCAATGCACTTGAGAAAAGTCGTAAGTATGCATGGGTATATCTTGAGGATGATCTCAGTACCCTTTCTGCTTCGTCCGATGTGATGCAAGCTGTTGCTGCGGGAAAGGCCGCGGCCGGAACAAGCCGTGCCCCGTTCACCGATCAGGTTGTTGCTTCGAACGGAAGGTCTGCCTTCCTGAACGCCAGTTCCCTTTCAGGCACGATGACAACGGAGTCTGGGCCGAGCGTGGGTCTTGTAAAAATCAATCCGAGCGACAACCGTATGACCTGCGAGCATTCGGTCTCTGGCCAGTACTTCACGTGCAAAGGCTTCAGCGGTTGGACAGGAACAATCACACCAGTGAAGGTCGGATTCCGATTTGACCCCCCGAGTCGCGAAGTAACCAACCTCGTAGGGAACAAGCCTGGCTTTGGAATGATTGCGGTCCCTGATTTATCGATGACGACGACGCAACCGATCTCCACCACCACCACGACCACCACGACGACGACGACGCTTGCTCCGACGACGGTTCGTCCCACGACCGCGACGACGACGCTTGCTCCGACGACGGTTCGTCCCACGACCGCGACGACGACGCTTGCTCCGACGACGGTTCGTCCCACGACCACTCAACCCGTTACGCCAACTGGATCCATTACTCGGGAGCGATGGAACAGGATCTTGGGCTACTCAATATCTGACATCCCACTTAACCGACGCCCTGATATAACCAGTTCACTTACTAGTTTTGATGCCCAGGTAAATGATGGCAGTAATTACGGACAACGGATCAGCGGCTACCTCACCGCACCGAAAACAGGTGAATACCGTTTTTGGATTGCGGGTGACGATGCCGCCCAGCTATCCCTCTCGACCGATTCGTCACCAGCTAACAAGGTACGGATTGCCTATCTGAATTCATGGACGCCTTGGAGAGTCTTCAACCGGTACCCCACTCAACGGTCGGCCTCCATTTCGCTCGTTGCCGGGCAGCGCTATTACATCGAGGCTCTCATGAAAGAGGCCCGCGGTGGAGACAACCTCACCGTCGCTTGGTCACCTCCTGGTTACTCGGTTGACGCCCCAGCTGAACTCGCTCTACCCGGCTGGGTGTTGTCACCAATTAGGTAGCGGTTAGTCGTCGACGCCGAGCAACATTTCCGCAGCTTGCTGATACTTCTCAATTCGTTGAAGATCAGTTTCAGTAGGGTTGGGAAGGACTCAACTTGGCCGGTCAGTTGTCATGTTCGGGCTCATTTGTCACGTTCAGATACGTCTCAATCTGACAACCGAGCACCAAAGTGACAAATGAGATCGATTCCCACTAGCGTTCGATGCACAGCAAAAAGGCTCGAGACCCCGGTGAAGGTGTCGAGCCCTGAGCAAAACGTTCGAACTGCGACAGCAAAATTATGCAGCGACCACAACAGTTGTTGGAGGAGCAAGCGTTGTTGCTGGGCCAACTCGCTTAGACTGGCGAGCGGCCACGGCTGCTGCTTTCTTGGCCTCACGTTCAGCGATTGCTGCTGCTTTTTTCGCTTCAGCGGCCAACTTTGCGTTCGCTTTGTCTTGAGCGTTATCTACCTTGATGTCTTGACGAAGTGCTGCGCGAACCGCGTCAAGCTGAGCATTCACGGTTCGCTGCTGAAGAAGCGATGCATCGAGTTGAGCGTCGGCAGCCTTCAGGGCTGCGGTGTTGGCAGCGAGAAGAGTTTTGTCTCCACGGTCTGGTACCAAACCAATGATCGTCGCTTGCGAAGCGGCCGGGTTCACGGGCGCAAGGGTCGCCACGGCTGAGTCTTTAGCTAGTTGGGCAACAGTCGTATCGACCCCGTCAGCCTTGGCCTTGTCGATGAGACCCTGTAGGCGGGCCGCCTCTGCCAAAAGAGTTTCGCTTCGAAGCAGTTGCGTATCGCATCGCTCAACCTTTCCGGCCTTCGGTGCGACGAGTGCATACACCCGATGCTCATTGAAAATTTGGCGGTAGAAGGTTCGAGCAGCGCTGACATCGGTCGTTGAGGCGAGAGCAACGCCAAGGGTGGCCAAACTCGTAGAGGTACGTGCAATCTCTGCTGCCATGACTGCGTTGGTGCCACAATCTCTCACCTGTGTACTTAGCTTTGTGGTAAGGGCACCGAGGGTTACCTGTCGCTTAGCGATTGCGGCTGCTCCGTTTGTTTGCAGCCAAGGAAGTGTCTTGGTTGTGGTTGAAACAGTTGCGGCTTCAGCGAGTGCTTCTGGGCCGGTTTGTGATGGCACAACTGGTTCGGCCACTGGAAGCGGGGTAAGAACTGCATCTTCGGCGTGGGCGGCTGGTGTAATTGCCAGCAGAATGGCGAACGATGCGAGTGTCGC
This sequence comes from Acidimicrobiia bacterium, assembly GCA_031430595.1. Classification (GTDB taxonomy): domain Bacteria; phylum Actinomycetota; class Acidimicrobiia; order Acidimicrobiales; family JANYDT01; genus JANNBN01. The sequence continues at coordinate 327,072 of JANPBU010000035.1, read as the reverse complement.
AAGGGAGGTACGGGAAATGCGTCGATTCATGACTTTTCTCCAAGGTTGAGCGGGCGAGGTGCGGGGTCGCACTGGCGCTTCAGTGCCATCACTTTGGAGTCGAGTCATGATCAACTCATGAGCAGAACATGGTCAAGTTGTGTTTTGTTTACCGGTCACTCGGGTAATCAGCTCACCGTCTACTCAACGATCACACGGTCGGTTGCGGTGCGTCCAAATGTTTCGGGCGCATACATTTCCTCGGCTCGGGTGGGCGGCACAACGAACGAACCCGGTGTGGTCGCACGAGCTATATATGAGTAGTCGTAGACGCCGGCGGGTAGGAACGTGGTGAACGCCTCGCTTCGATCGTCTCTGAATTGTTGGTATTGATACCAGGCGCCCCACCAGTAGTACTTCGGTGCTGCGTCAGATCCTTCGCTGCCAACCACCGGCTGGGTGACCGCCAACGAAGGGTTGAGCGCCTCAAGACCTGCAGGTAGCGGATCAATCAAGGCAACGTGTGTGCGCTGACTTTCGGCAACCATTGTGAGTTTGATGCGTACCTTCGCCCCCGCTTTGATTCGCCACGTGCCATCAGCGTCACGTGTGACGTCGGCTTTGTTGTCGACACCTTCATAGGTTCGATCGACCACAAAACCTCGATCGAGCGCATCAAGTGTGAGATCTGCCGGAACGTATTTGAGGCCAATTCGATAGTAAAGACGGCCGGCACCATCCTTGACAACAACAATGTCTCGGTTTCCACCGTTCACCAATTCACTCATCGGAATATTGATTCGAGAACGGTCAATGCTTCGACCTCTGAAGTCACGCTGCCCAGCGAATTGGTTGCCGAGCCAGGCCTTCGCAACGAAGTCGGGGGTTACCGATTCGTACGTGTCGTAGTAGCGCTTGAACGCAAGCAGGGCGAAGGTATTTTCTTGAGCGTTGTTCCAGCGTCCTTTGGTCTTGTGTGCCAAAAGTCCGGCAACGACTTTCTCGATGAGATCACTTTTCGGGGCATTGGCAATCAGTGCATCAAGGACCAATGCGTCGGTCCGTTGATCGCTGCCTAGGGTGAGGTATTCGCCATCGTTGTATCCGCTGGTGAAAGAAACAGCGCCAGCGGTATCGACTGCGCTGTTGGTAATAGTTCGTTCGATACTTGCCTTGGCCGCAGGGTTGTCGATCGATCCCCAAATCCAAGCGAGTGAATCAAGGTTGAGCTTTTCGCCTCGTTCGCTAAAGAGGGCAAGTGCCTTCGCTGGTTGACGGTTTCCGGCGAGCGCCTGAACCCAAATAGCATAAGCGCGCAGTGTATCTCGCTCGTTGTCGCTGTAGTACGACGGAATATGACTTTCGATGTCGGTGATGAATTCAAGTGCCCGGTCGAGACTTGTTGCCGAAACCGTGTAGCCACTGTTCTTGGCTAACACGAGCGCATGGGTTGCTTGAATCGAGTTGTACGGTGCGCTCTCGTCGAAGTATCGACGCCAGTAGGGGAAACCACCATCGTCATTTTGTAGGGCGACGAGTCGAATGATGTCTCGTTCAACCGCCGCGTTGAGTTCTTCAGCCGAAGGAAGGTCTCTGGTCTCGAAGTCTTTCAATACGTCGCGCAAAGCCCCGATCGACATTATTCGTGATGCGTAGGCGTCGCTCGACTCGTAGTCGTAATCATCGATGTAGAGAAGTGCATCGGTCAACGCTTGCAACGAGGTAGACGAGGTGGTGATTTCTAGGCCCCCATAGCTTTCAATCACCTCAGTAGGTGCCAGAAGTGGTTGGCGGACTCCACCAGTATCGATGGTTCCGTAGGTGGCAAATGCTTCGGATGTGCCGGGGGTGAATACCGGGATCGATTGCTCAGCAGAATCGGATGAAGCCAGCCCAACCGCAGTAACTCGGAACTTTGCGGTACCGGCCGATCGAACCTTCACGGGGAAACGAACCTCGAGGCGATCGTTCGCAGGAACCGTCACACGGCGTCCGCTGGGGCCAACGATATCTAGGTTTGCTGTCTGCACAACAACATCAACATCGACCGCTTTGTTGGTTACGTTTTCTACAACAACCGGTAGCTCGAAGGCATCGCCGGTGTTGAGGAATCGTGGGGCAGAAGGACGGACGGAGAGTGGAAGTCGTGCCGTGAGGTTACTTTCGGCGGTGCCAAAACGATCGGCGCCGCTCGCGGCCACAACCATCACCCGGTAACGGGTTAGGTTGTCGGGCAATTTGACTTCGACAGTGGCTTTTCCGTTGGCATCGGTTCGAACTTCTGGCATGAACAACGCCAGTGCATCGAAGTTCGATCGAACGGTGATTGGTTGGGCGCCACCCTTCTTTGCATCGGAATCAGCAAACGATGAATTGCGTCTTAGGCTTGACTTCGCAGGTGCAGCCGGTGAGGGTGCCTCTGCCAATTGAGCCGTCGTTTCTGCTGGGGCCGACTCGAGATCAACTACACCGTCTGAACCGCCCGGCTGTGGGGTTGCAGCCAAGGCAGCTGGGTCAACAAGTTGAACCTGGTCACGGCCGAACATGGTGGAGACATTCGAATATCCGCCCTGGTAAAACAGATCAATGGGGTTAGGAAGTTGGTATTGAGTCAGCCCTAAAACCGCCTCGTCAACGACAACTACAGCGAATTCTGCACCGACCACCGGTGCACCAGATGAGTCGTTGACTGTTACCGCAAGACTGGTTGATTCACCAGGCTCGAGTTCTTTTACCGCAGGTGTGGCCGTGACCTTCAAGGTCCGTTTGACGGGAGGTACCGATAAGCTAAGTGTGCCTACGGCATAGGCTGGTCGTTTGGGTGCGCCTTCTACCAACTTGCCATCGAACGACGTGCGGTTGGTAGCACCAACCACCTCGACGGTAATCGCTATTGACGGAACATCGGCCTCGGTGATGTTGACGCTTATTTGTGCGCTGCCCTTAACGAGTGCAAAACGAATCGTCTCGCGAACCCCGTTGCGAGTGACAAACACTAAACCCTCTCCTGTTGCAAACGGCGCTTGAACCAAAAGCTTTGCAGTGTCGCCGCCGCTGTATTCGGCCTTGTCTGGAATCAGGGTGACGGTCTCACGGTCGACCCCCCTGGTCGGTTCGCTCGTTGCTCCACTTACCCATACTGAAAGTTCGGTTCGGTTTCGGCCACCATTGGCGTCGGTAACTGTTGAGGTCACTCGGTACTGCCCGCCAACCGGCGTTTTGAATACGCAGGGAACTGGGTCGTTTCCGGTGGTGATTGCGCATACTTGCGGGTCAACAATGGTTTCAACCAGCTTGTTGTCGACGTAGTCGGTGCGCAGCAAGCCAGCACTGACGTTGAGTTTGCTACCCGGTTGCGGTTTCCCATCAATGTCTGTGGCAACAGCCTGAATGTTCATCGGGTCACCCTGTAATACGAACGTACGATCAGAACGTAAGCCAACATAGCGATTAGCCGAATGAACGAGAAGGCTGCTTTGATCGGCCCACGCCTGTCGGTTTACATCAGTGACGGTTCCGGAAAGTAGGACCGAAACAGGAAGGTCAGGTAACACTCCTTCGGCAGCAACGAACTTCAGTTGTAGCGCATGACGCCCGCTCGCATCTGTAACACCGGTGTACTGCTTAACGTCGCTCGGCTGATTATTTGATCGATACGAAAATTCCCCTTCAAAACCGAAATCGGACCCCCACCACCACGGGCGGAATATGCCAAAGGTGAACTTGTCCCATCCGATCGGCGAAAACGTTGTCTCGGTAGTCGAAGCGATCCAAGCGACCGGGGCACTGGGTAGTGGACCTCCGGCAAAATACGATGCCTGTATCGACATCGTTACCGGGGATGTGCTGATGAATGGCTCCGTCGAGACTGGTTCAACCTTGACCTCGAATTCGGGTCGCCGAAACTCAGCAATTTCAAATTGGTGTTGTAACTGGCCCAATTCACTTCCCGACGCAGGCATCATTTGGAGATAGGCAGGACCAACATTTGCGGTCTTCGGAAGATCGATGCTGATGTCGAATCCGCCGAGGGCACCAAGTTTGGTTGTTCCTTTGGTGAGCTCAACCCCGAACCCATCGACCACGGTATAGGTCGCTTCCTTTTCACCAGCGACTGAGAGACCGTTCGTTTTACCGTCGATGCGTCGAACCCAACCCTTGACCTTCATGGTTTCGCCGGGTCGATAAATTTGGCGGTCATCGAATGCATACCAACGAAGCGAATCGGGGTTGACTTGTTGTTCTGCTGATACCGGCAGAATGAACGACTCGGTTCCCCGGGTCGCACGTACTGACGTCAACAATCCAGACGCTGCAGGAAGCGTAAGGGTCGCCAAACCTTCCCCGTTGGTGGTGGTGTTTGTTCCGCTCGAAGGGCCGATTTCTATGCCGCTGAGGGGTGCCCCCGTACGAAGGTCGGTGGCCCACACACGCATCTCGGTGCTATCGGTGAACGAGTCGACGGCCATGGTTGTGCTTTGCACCCAGGAAAGAATCGGACGGTTCTCCCAGTAGTTGTCGCTTCCGGCACTTACGGCCGGTAGTGGTTCGATAAGTACAATTACTTGACCAGGTTTACCGTTGAGGGCTTTGCTGAGATCAATGAGCGATTCGATTGTTCTATCTCGTTCGCCTTTCGGGCGGAACTTCGAGTCTGACAACACCTTCCAATTTGGAAGTTTTGTTTTGCGATCGTCGCGCGACGATGCGTAATCGGTGTAGGTCCCAAACTTCGACGGGTCGGCCTCAAAAATACGTACACGTAGTTCATCACGGTTGGTAGATAGCACCGAGAGTTTTTGAGCGGCGTCAAACGGATCGAGGGTAGTTACCAGTTGCAATTGGCGAAGCGAGGGCCGAGCCGCCCCGATTGTGATCGTTGGTGCTTGGTCGGTTCCGAGTGTTTGACCGTAGATGTCAGTGAGGCCGGCCGGTAGATTGATCGTGTACTTTGTTCGTGCTTGCGTTGCACCTTGAATAGATACGCCACCGTCGACGGTGATTTGCTGTGCGACCAACGCCGGGCTGATCGTGACCTTTACCGATGAGCTCTTGAGTTTGTCGAGCTGGTTAGTGAACTCCACATACAGGTCGCTTCCAGGCGGACACTCTTCGCCGTAGCTACATGACACCTGCTTGACCTTGAGGGGTCCGTAGGTCTTTCCAGAAAACGATTGGGCAGCGTCGGTCGTGAGCGGCCCCTCTGCCGATGGCGTCTTCGGCCCGATGTTGACGGTGAAAGCGGTGTCAGTGGTAAGCGCACGTACTGGTCGAAAGGCAATCCAACGACCCTTCTGAGACCCCGCGACCAGGTTCTTCGCGAACTCGTCAGCTTCGATCTCGATCTTGGTTGCCAACCGAACTGGCACACTGGCGCTTTCGCCGGTCGATGTGATGAGGCTGATCGAGGCAAGTACTGCTGGCTGATCGATTCGCTGATCAAAGGCCGCGAAGAAGACCGGGGTTAGATTAACGTTTTCTTGTTGGGGGCCGAACGAAACGACAACTGGGGCCGGGGTAGAAAACGTAAAAGTCTGCGCGGTTACGAGGGCAGTGCCGGTCGCCGAACGAGTTCCTGCCGGCACCGTCGCAGTGAACGTTGTGGCCATTGGTAGACGATCAACAACCGAAGAATCGGCATCGAAGCGGAGGGTTCGAGTACCTATCCATTGCCAGCGCCCGGGTATCGCCGGGTCAAGTTTGACTGGTGCTTCGGCAGGGGCGACCTGGGCGACGGTACCGACTGCGACCATTGGCTGATTGAACGTGACAGCCACGTACGGCGCGAGGGGAACCGCGCCTTCGGGTTGAACTCGAATAACGGTCAGTGGACCGTTTTCGACTGCCGGAACCTCATCGGTGGCGACCGGTGGAAACGGCACATCAACGGTTTTGCCGGTGCGGGGCGGTGGAGACGATTGGGTCGGAAATGCGAACGGGGTAGTGAGGGTGGTGGGGTCATCCCAGGCCGGAAGCTTTGCCAGAAGTTCCTTGACCCGTTGAGGGTCGAGTTCGTCGCCAGTCACGACGGCGTTGGTGGCATTGACCACATTTGGGACACTGCCTTCTGACAGGCTGATCTTGAACAATCGGGGCGCTTTGCCGGTTGGGTTGCTCAGTACCTGACCGCCGTTGCCAGTCTGGGGCGAACTTGTGCCGACGGTCGCAGCGGAAGCTTCGATCGTTGTGTTCGGACCGTTTGTGCCGGCAACCGTGATCGCTGAGGGTGACTTGTCGGTACATGCCGTGGCGAAAACTGCGACCGTGACTACAAGCGCGACCATTGGTGACCATGCTCGGGCCCGAACCTTTACCTGTGACCGTGTGTTTCCAAAATGCTGCTTCACTCGACGCCCCTTTGTGTTCTCGTCGACTGTAGGACGCCCGCCGGGCCGAATCTGGTTCCCGGGTTCTCAAGTTCCCAATCCACTGCGCGAATTCGGTCCCTTAACAGAGGACGAACTCCGCTCAGTAAGTAAGTAGACGTTGGCCGGGTGGGTCCTTTGGGGGTTTCCCCAGGGGGTCTTGGGGGTGTTCGCCGATAGGCAGGTTTCGGCTCATCCCGCAGAGTGAAGGAATGCTTCGCTCAGCCCTTCAGTGGTACACAGAACATGCCGTCGCCGTTTTCGCAGCGCCAGCGTCACAGCCTTCGCCGGTGAGATGATCGTCCGTCTGTATCGGCGTTCCCACGATGCCAAAGCGTCAGACCAAAGGTCTGTTGCCCGACAGGTAGTCGGCGAGTCGACCACATCGCTTGCGTCGGCCCTAGGGTTTTTGGCGGCAAAGTCGGCGCTGTCGAAACTCGTGATGGTGAGCCTGTCGTTATACATCTACCAGTCACATCGCCTTTTCACTCTGAACCTGAATCACCTGTATGTCTGGGGTGTCGTGTTCCTGTTGAGAGACTTCATCTACTACTGGGTTCATCGAACAGAACATCGAGTTCGGCTGCTCTGGGCTTCACACATGATTCATCACTCACCCGACACGATTGGCTTTACGACGGCGATTCGCGTTCCGTGGATGGAGGCGCTCTATAAGCCTTGGCTCGGGCTGTGGGTTCCCTTGATCGGTTTCAATCCGGTCGCATTCTTCGCCAAGTGAGTGTGAAGGCTCGTATCGGCTACCTGTTCACGGCCCCGTAGGTCGTCTTAACGGTCTGGAGGAATTCGTCTTTAGCGAATGGCCGCTTCGGCAGATGCGGTAATGGCCTCCAAGCCGGATCGAAGTTCGTCGGTGGTGGGCCATGCATAACCGAGACGGAAGGAGAGACGAGATTCGTCGAACCAATGCCCTGGCCCAACGAAGCATCCGTGTTCACGATTAAGTACGTCGTAGAACCGTTCGATGTCGACGTTGCTTCCACTTCGAAATCGTGGGAAACACACCACGCCACCGGTTGGCTCGACCCACTCTAGATGGCGTTGTTCTGCCATCCAGTCTCGAACGATAGTGAAATGCAAAGTAATCTGTTCGCGTATTACCTCTCGAAGTTCTTCGCGCCGAGCCAGCGCAGTATCGGCGATCGCTTCATCGACAACCGAGCCGCAAATGAAGATCTGCTCTTTGGCTGCGAGAAACCTTTCCTGCAGCATGGCGTTCTTCGTGATGAGCCAACCAATACGGATGCCGGGCAACCCGTACGACTTCGACATCGACGACACACTTATCGCACGCTCACTCAGCGATGCGGCGAGAGGGAGAGGTTCACCGAAGGTGAGATCACGATACGTCTCATCCATGAGTAACCAAATGCCCCGTGATTCGACCAGTTTGATCACCCCATTGAGTTCTGGTCGGGTCAGAGTGACGCCGGTCGGATTGTGCGGATTTGTAAGTGAGATGTACTTCGTCTGTGGACCTACTAATGCAGCAAGTCGGTCGAGGTCGAGACGGTAACCGTCTTCGAAACGAAGATTGATCGTGGTGACCGTTGCGCCGAGGGCCCGAGGTGTCTCAATGTTTGTTGCATAGTTTGGCTTGGCGACAACCACCTCGTCAGCGCGTTCAAGTAGGGAAGTCGCGACGATGAACAACGCGGGAGCTGCGCCGGGAGTGATCATCACATCACGGGCAGCAATTCCTAACGATTGCGACGCAACTCGCTCGCGCAGGGAGGTGTCGCCAAGATGGTCGCCGTAGCAAAGCAGTAAATCGTTGAGGTCAACGCCCAGGTCACAAAGCCGAACATCTCGATACGACGATTCAGTGAGGTTGTGTCGAAGATTCCCGTATCCCATCTCTTCAGGCGACTCGATCTCTATAGGCATCCGGCGGTAATCCATGAGACGCTTACAAAAGACCAAGCGTAGAGCGTGCTTCATCGGGTGACTGAACCCGAGAACCCATCAATCTAACAATCTCACCGGCACGATTCACCAGGTCAGCGTTCGATGCAAGAACCCCGCGATCAAGGTAAAGGTTGTCTTCGAGGCCAACCCGAACGTGCCCATCAAGAAGCACAGCCTGAGCGACCCAAGGCATCTGCATACCGCCGAGGGCAAACGTTGTGAAGTGTGAACCAGCCGGTAACTGTCGTGTGAGAGAGGCGAGTAGGCCTACATCGTTTGGCATGCCATACGCAACGCCAGTACACAACTGAATCCATGCGGGCGAATCGATCAGCCCCTCATCGACGAGTTGCCGCGCAAACCACAAATTCCCGGTATCAAAGACTTCGAGCTCAGGCTTAACCCCCAATTCTCGAACGCGTTTTGCCATATCGCGCAGCATGTCGGGGGTTGATATGTATACAGAGTGTCCCTCTCCAAAATTGAGCGAGCCGCAGTCGAGGCTACATATGTCAGGCGTGAGTGCTTCGACGTGGGCCAACCTGTCGAGCCCGCTTACGAGATCGGTACCCGGCTGAAAGTCGAACGGATCAATGTCGCCGAGCACCAGATCGCCTCCCATACCTGCTGTCAAGTTGATGATCACGTCGGTGTTTGCTGCCCGAATGAGATCGAATGCTTGGCGGTAGTAGGCGACCTCGCGAGATGTCTTAGCGGTGGCCGGATCGCGAACGTGAATGTGAACAATGGCCGCACCAGCATCGGCCGCTTCGAGAGCCGACTGCGCAATTTGTTCAGGGGTAATCGGAAGGCCAGGATGCTTCGACGAGGTGTCACCGGCACCAGTAATCGCGCAGGTGATGATGACAGAGCGGTTCATGCATCTATTCTGCCACCGAAGGCTCTTTTGGGGCAGACTCTCAGCGTGGATACATTCGGAATTGTTGGAACCGGGGTTATCGGGTCGGGTTGGGCGGCTCGCTCACTTGCGCTTGGTTGGGATGTCGTTGCATGGGACCCTGCCCCGGGTGCCGAGGATCGGCTTCGCACCGCCGTCAATCGTGCATGGCCCAGCCTTCAGCGACTCGGTGTCACTGATGACGCAAGCCCCGATCGCCTACGGTTCGTGACAACGCTCAAAGAAGTCGGCCAGTGTGCAACATTCATTCAAGAGAGCGCACCGGAACGTCTCGAACTTAAGCAGAATTTGCATGCAGAGTTGAGTGCGGTGACCCCAGCGAATGTGGTTATTGGTTCGAGCACCTCTGGTCTACTTCCAACCGATATGCAGCGCGACATGCTTTATCCAGAACGGCTCGTCGTTGGCCACCCCTTTAACCCGGTGTACCTCCTTCCCCTGGTTGAAGTTGTTGGCGGTAAACAGACTTCTATCGAAGTAATAGCTGAAGCAATGAAGGTGTACGGTTCACTTGGTATGCATGCATTGCATGTTCGCAATGAAATCGAGGGGTTTCTTACCGATCGACTCCAAGAGGCGTTGTGGCGAGAGATTTTGCATATCGTCAACGACGGAATCGCAACGACAGACGAACTCGATCAGTCAATTGTTTACGGCCCGGGGCTGCGTTGGGCGGCCATGGGAACCAACCTGATTTACCATCTGGCCGGTGGCGAAGCCGGAATGCGTCACATGCTTGAACAGTTTGGCCCGGCACTCGAACTGCCATGGACCAAACTTGTGGCCCCAAAGCTCAATGACACCCTGATTGATCGAATGGTCGAAGGTACGCGAGCTCAGGCCGCAGGGCGCAGCATCACCGATCTAGAAGATATGCGCGATGAGTATTTGATCGACGTTTTGGAAAGCCTTGAACGGCGAGGCCTATCAGCAGGGCTGACACTTCGCCACCATCGATCGCTCACCGGTACCCCCTCATCGCAATTGTTTACCGGGTTCGCATCGAACGATGAAGTTCCGAAAGAAGTGACCGATCAATCAGGAAATCGTTACCACCTCAATTCGCTTCCACCTTCTTCGCTTAGGGCAATGGTTGAAGACCTTCGCGAAGTTTTGACCTTCACTTTGGAGGCACTCGCCTCGATCGCAGACCGAGATTGGAGCGTGGCTGCAAATGGGCTTGAATTTTCTGTGTGGGAGACCATCGAGCACATGAGTGATGACCTGTTCGCCTACGCCGGCCAGTTGTCCGGTGCTGTTGTCGGTGCTTCGGAGTTGCGAGACTCGTATGCACCTATAGGATACCTGCGTCGGAGTGAAAAGGGCCCGAACCTTACGATTTGGTCAGAGCCAGAAATGGGATCCAAAGGTCAGATTCAGGTACTGGCAGCTATGGGCGGACTACTCGTGAGTGTGTGCACTGCTTCGCATCCCGACACGCGGGGTTGGCATTCGTACGGCCTTTCAGACTCGGAAGGTTTTGCCGCCATGGGCATTATTGAACTTCTCGCGCACCTTCACGACATCGTGACAACCTTTGGGCTATCAATCTCTCCGCCGTTGGCGCCCTGTGAACGAGCTGTCACTAGGCTATTTGTTGATCGACTCGCAGAAGTTGCCAAGTCGTTCGGATCGGCTGAAGTCGATGCTTGGGCGGTTCTGCTGTGGGTAACTGGGCGGGCACAACTGGGCGAACTTGATCGGTTGACTGAATGGAAGTGGGACGGGACTGTGAGCTAGGAGGGTGCTCTCGGTGATCGAAACCGGATGAGAGCGAGGGGAATTCACTGTTCTGACGGCCGATAAATACCAGCTTCAGTAGACGTCGCTGCGGTGAGCGACCCGCGGGTTGGGTAGTTCAAGAAGATCAAGTAGGTAGGCTAAAACCCGCTTCTGAATAATCCGGTCGAGCTTGCGAAAATCTTTGTCGAATGTTCCAGTGGTTTCTAAACGCCACGGCAGGGTGTCTTCAGCGTTCATCCGCTGTGTTCAGTGAACGTCCCTCGGCGATATCAGGCTCACTGAAGACCGACCTCGGCGGCCAGTTGATAGAGAGACCTACTTTTACGTCCGCCCTTTTCAAAGTCCGCCATTGCTATGTCGGCAGCGTACGCATCTTCTAGATCTTCGAGGTGGGATTGGATCGCAGTACGAACGTAGAAGGCCTTCGTTCTGCCGGTGCGGAGCGACAATGCATTCAAGCGGGCTTCCTCGTCTGGGGTGAGCCGCACAGTGATTGTCACATCGTCCAACCGTTGTAAGACATGTATTCAATGTAGCGGAAACTAGCAAACCACGTAACCAACTCACAGCGGTGACTTCTCCTTGAGTGGCTGACTGAAATGGAAGTTGGACCGCTGGCGGAGTGGCGGCTGATTCCGCGGAATTCTGTCGCTAGTTCTAGCTTTGACGGGCCAGACTGTTGGCATGAGTATGAAGGAACAACTGCGCGCCGACCTCACCACCGCAATGAAGGCACGTGAGGCCATGGAAGTTGCGACGCTACGAATGGTGCTGGCTGCGGTCATGAATGCTGAAGTTGCCGGTGATGAAGCGACCACCTTGACCGACGAACAGGTACTAGTCGTGCTGCGAAAGGAATCTAAAAAGCGCGTCGAGGCTGCCGAAGCATTCGCAACCGCTGGCCGTGCAGAAAGTGCTGCAAAGGAACTGGCCGAACAGGCAGTAATCGAAAAGTATCTTCCAGCTGCACTCGACGATGCGACGCTGCAGACCATCGTGACCGAAGAAATTGCGAACGCTGGTGCAACATCGGCCAAAGACATGGGCGCCGTGGTGAAGGCCGTTAAGGCCCGAGTTGGCGGCCAAGCCGACGGGGCCAAGATCGCAACGATGGTGAAAACCGCCCTTGCCTGAATCTGCGCTGGATTGATGAGCACTAAAAGTGACATGATTTCGATAATGAAACGATCCCGTGCCCTAGTTGCTCTTGCTCTCTTCCTTGCCCCAATGTTTTCCACAGGTGCTGCCTCGGCCGCAGCACCTCGCTGGGTATACGTCGGAAAAGAACGATTCTCCGTAAACGATAACGCTGCACTACTCATTCCGACCTACGTCAACACCAACTCAATTGTTGGTGACCGCTCTGACAGTTTCACCATCACCTTTCAGGCTCGGTACGGTGGCAGGCAAGGAATCAACCGTGTGAACGTAGGAGTCATTGTTGACTGCCAAGACAGTGGTGCTTACGCCGACCAGTTTTACGTCTACTACTCGAAGGGGTCGTCAGACTACGAACGAACCGACGGTGGCGACATTACCGATCGGATAGTCCGACGAGCGCTTTCATACTGTTACTAAACCCTCGAACGAGTTTCGTTTCTAAGACTTCAGTAGCCGCTCAATCGCTTGGGTGGCTTCGGTAATTTTTGCCGAACCTTCCGGCCCGCCTTGTGCCACTGCATTGGCAACGCAGTGGTGAAGGTGATCTTCTAATAGGCGAACGGCGACGCTTTGTAGTGCCTTGGTAACCGACGCAACTTGGGTCAGTACGTCAATGCAGTACTTCTCTTCTTCCACCATGCGGGCCAAGCCCCGGACCTGACCCTCAATCCGGCGGAGGCGTGCAAGGTGGTCTGCTTGGTGAGAGGAATATCCGGTGGACATATTGGGGGCGATCTCCGTGGACGTAGGGTACCCCCCTAGGGTATACTACCTTTCTACTTCAAGGAGCCTCAATGACCTCGCCCACCGAAACCCTCACGTACTCTGTCGAGTCGATGTCATGTGGCCATTGCGTCAATGCAATCACCGGTGAGGTAAGCGCTCTCGCAGGGGTCGCTGCGGTTGCAATCGACCTTGCGACCAAAAAAGTGATGGTGACCGGCGATATCCTCAATGATTTCGCAATCCGTGCGGCGATAGTCGAAGCAGGATTTGAACCGAGCGCGTGAACAGTGTTGAGTCACCAACGAAAACGGTGCGACTTGATATTGCAGGAATGACGTGTGCCTCGTGTGCCGCTCGAATCGAGAAGCGACTCAACAAGTTGGCGGGTGTTGCCGCAACCGTCAACTACGCGACTGAACAGGCCAACATTACCTGTGAATCAGACTTGCCATATGGGTCGCTTGTCGAAGCAGTGGTTTCGATTGGGTACGGCGCTAGAGTTCATACTCCTGCAAATGAAAAAGCAGTTGACCTCAGAGTCACAACATCAAACGTTGACCAGACCGAGCGCCTCGAAGCAGAATTTGGGCTTCGACAACGTTTGATTATTTCGACTGTCCTGTCACTTCCGGTCATCATCATGTCAATGGTTCCTGCTGTGCAGTTCGACAACTGGCAGTGGCTAGCACTCACGCTGGCCTCACCGGTGGTTGTATGGGGCGGATGGCCGTTCCACCGAGCAGCTTGGATGAATGCCAGGCATAAGGCAACAACCATGGACACCCTGATTTCGGTCGGAACATTGTCAGCGTACGTATGGTCGCTGTACGCATTGTTCTTCGGAAACGCGGGCATGGTTGGAATGAACATGAAGTTTGAGGCGACGCTTCAGCGCGACAGTTCTGCCGAACATCTGTATCTGGAAGTCGCGTCGGCGGTGATTGTCTTTATTCTTGCTGGTCGATACTTCGAAAGCCGGGCTAAGCGTCAAGCCGGCGCTGCGCTTCGGGCGTTGCTGTCACTCGGGGCGAAGGAAGCAACGCTGATTGACCCCGATGGAACCGAGCGGTTGGTGCCAATTTCGGCGCTCATCGTTGGGTCGAAATTCCTTGTGCGTCCTGGTGAAAAGATCGCCACTGATGGTCTGATCGATTCGGGGCAGTCAGCCGTTGACACGTCGCTACTTACGGGTGAAAGCGTTCCGGTTGAGGTTGGTGTTGGTGACCGTGTCACCGGCGCGACGGTCAACGTAGGTGGTCGCCTAATAGTGCAAGCGACGCGTGTCGGTGCCGATACTGCGCTCGCACACATGGCCCGCCTCGTCGAAGATGCTCAATCAGGAAAGGCGCCTGTTCAACGGCTCGCCGACCGTGTTTCAGCAGTGTTCGTACCGGTTGTTATTGCACTGTCGCTGGCCACGCTGGCATTCTGGCTGATCCGAGGTGATGGTGGCCGTGCTGCCTTCACTGCAGCAGTAGCCGTACTTATCATCGCGTGTCCATGTGCCCTCGGTTTGGCGACCCCGACTGCGCTGCTCGTTGGTACGGGTCGTGCCGCCCAAATGGGTATTGTCATTAAGGGTCCAGAGATTCTCGAATCGACCCGTCGTGTCGACACGATTGTGCTCGACAAAACCGGTACGGTCACCACCGGTCGTATGGCGTTAGTCAATATCGTCGTCGCCGACGGGTTTGACTCAAACGAAGTGCTTCATTTGGTTGGGTCAGTTGAACATGCGTCCGAGCACCCGATCGCGAAAGCTATTGCGACTGCTGCGGTCGAACGATCTGGGACACTCGCGAGCGTCGAAGCCTTTTCCAATCGCGAAGGTCTTGGTGTTCAAGGTGTCGTGATGGGAAAAACAATCGTCGCGGGTCGACCCGCCCTACTCGCCGAAGCCGGGATCGCGCTGCCTGCGAATCTGGTTGCTGAACAAGCCAAAGCGCAGAGTTCAGGCTGGACCGCAATTGTTGCGGCGATTGATGGGAAGGCTGCCGGGTTGTTTGCGATTGCCGACACCCCGAAACCAACAAGTGCTGAAGCGATTACTCAACTCAGGGCTCTTGGTCTTCGTCCGATTCTGTTGACGGGTGATAACGAAACGGTCGCCAAAACAGTTGCAGCCTCCGTCGGGATCGACGAGGTCATCGCTGAAGTTCTGCCTGCCGACAAGGTGGCACGGATTAAAGAACTTCAGGCGCAAGGTCGTGTCGTCGCGATGGTCGGCGATGGGGTCAACGATGCTGCGGCATTGGCTCAGGCAGACCTGGGCTTGGCAATGGGAACCGGCACCGATGCAGCGATCGAAGCCGCTGACCTCACGTTGGTACGCGGTGATTTGCGAGCGGCGGCCGACGCCATTCGATTGTCTCGTCGCACGCTTTCAACCATCAAGACCAACTTGTTCTGGGCATTCGCCTACAACGTCGCTGCTATTCCGTTGGCTGCAACCGGTTACTTGAATCCGCTTATCGCTGGCGCTGCCATGGCGTTTTCCAGTGTTTTCGTGGTTTCCAATAGTCTTCGTCTCAGACGATTCGGCCGGTAGTACCAGAACGGAACGGTATGACAACTCAAACAACCGTTTCTTCATCGGACTCTGCTGTATTGAGTGGGCGACGAGAACGACGCCTACTCATGGCTCTTGGGCTGAATGTGGTGATCGTTGGTGTCCAAGTCGTTTTCGGACTCGTTGCACATTCGCTGGGGTTGCTCGCCGACGCCAGCCATAACCTCACCGATGTCGCTGCGCTTGGGGCATCGCTAGTGGCGGTTCGCCTGGCACGTCGCAGTGCCAATTCACAACGGTCATTTGGGTATCACCGAGCCACGATTCTTGCAGCCCAGGCCAATGCTGCGAGTATTTTAGCCATCACCGTATTCATCACGTACGAAGGAATTCAGCGAATCCTTCATCCCGAATCTGTTCGAGGAGGGCTCGTGGTGATTGTCGCCACCGTTGCAGCACTCGCGAACCTGTTAGCGGTCGTCGCAGTAAAAGAGCGTCACGAAGACCACTCGGGCTACGATCACTCGGGTCATGATCATGGGGACTTGGCGGTGCCCGAACATCGTGATCTTAATATGCATTCGGCGATGCTGCATCTCATTGGTGACGCGGCGGCATCGGTTGGTGTGGCTGCTGCTGGTGCAGTGATCTTGATCACGGGCCGCCTGTATTGGCTTGACCCAGCGGCGTCAATATTAATAGGTCTGCTTATTGCTCGCCATGCTTGGAAACTGCTACGTCAGACTACCGATGTGCTTCTTGAATCTACGCCAGCCGGATTCAGCCCCGCTGCAATTCTCGCTGCTATCACTGCCGTGGAAGGTGTTGAGCAGGTACACGATCTTCATGTGTGGAGCCTCTCTTCTGAGTTGCATGCGATGTCTGCACACGTAGTAGTGCAGGGTCATCCAAGTCTTGAAGAAGCTCAATTGGTTGGCAATGCGGTCAAGGTAGCCATCGCCACACGATTTTCGATTGGTCATTCGACGATTGAATTGGAATGCGAATCGTGTGCCCCTGAAGGCGACTTCTGTGCGATCGACCAGTTCCGGCCGTCGGTGTCAACAGCGCACCAACACTGAGCTGCATTATAGAAGAAAAATACGATGTCCTTCCGTAATGGCACTTGATACGGAAGGACATGCCGAACCTGGCCGTTTCGTACCCATCACCTGGCATGGACGATCAGAAGGAATAGCGTCGTCGTTCTTCGAAGGAATTCGATCGCCTGTGGCCGAAGTCGCTGTGGCGATTGCGAATGTTGGAGGGTCTGACGCTGCGATTTCGGTTGCAGAAAATGTGGCGGCTCTCGCTCAAGCGACGGAACAAAAAGATGAAGAATTTAGTCTGGCCATGCTTCACGAATGGCAGCGAATTCTCATGGCTCATGCAACATATCTCCCACGGGAAATGATCGGTGCATTTCGTAATCAGCAGGGTTGGATAGGCGGCTCGGTCCGCTTGACGCAGCCCTAGTTACCTCGCCGCCAGAGTTTCTCGACGCGCTTATGCTCGATTTAGAGGCATTCATCAATGAAACCAACCTTGACCCTATAACCCAAGCGGCAATCGCACATGCACAGTTTGAGACGATCCACCCCTATGGCGACGGGAATGGAAGAGTCGGCCGCGTATTGGTTGCCTGGATGCTGAGTAAGCGACTTAATGTCAGAGTTTCCCCTCCGATCAGCGTTCAACTCTCACGTGACCGCGGTGGGTACCTGTCGGGGCTCGTACTTTTCCAGCAGGGTCAATCTGATCCTTGGGTTCGGTGGTTTGCTGAAACCGTGGCTCGATCGGCAGAGTCGACGATTGACATGACTGTGAAGGTCCAAGCCCTTCTGAGCAACTGGGAAGACCGACTTTCACATTTACGCTCCGATGCCGTCGCCCTGCGAATTCTCGCGATGTTCCCTGAGCGTTTCGTCGTAACGACACATGATGTTGCGGAAGAAACCGGGGTGAGCGATAGGGCGGCAAGGTCCGCTCTGGCTGAGCTTCGGGCCTGTGGTGTCGCTAGTCAATTACAAGCTCCGGCTGTCGGAAGTGGGCGTCCGCACAAACTCTGGATCGCGCCGGAACTCGTCGATCTTCTTTCGGTCTGGTAGCCCGCCCACCTTGCTGCGGAAAGATGATTTGCGTTCTCCACACCTTCTCCACATCGGTCGTGCAAGGTGGTGTTGCGGTCAGGAAACAGCTTTCTGATTGAGGAGATGTTTCACATGTTTGTTCGTCGTGCTGCCCTAACCATTGTTCCGTTCGCCCTGACCCTGACGCTCGCAGCGTGCGGGTCTGACAAGGCTTCGAATTCGTCGGACGCAACCGTTGCCGAAACCGGCGCGGCAACAGATTCGACCCCAGCCGACAGAATCCCTGCTGACGCAGCGTTTAATGCCGCCGACGTAGCCTTCACACAGGGCATGATTCCCCATCACCAACAGGCGGTTGAAATGGCGACAATTGCCCTCAATCCGGCCGGCCAAGCTGGGCCGGCAGTTACTGACCTTGCGAAGCGCATTCAGGTTGCTCAAGACCCTGAAATTAAGTTGATGTCCGGTTGGCTTGCTGCGTGGGGTCAGCCAATCATGGCGGGTATGGCTGCCGGTGAAACCATGGCTCCCGGCGAAACCATGCCGCCTTCGACAGACATGGAGGATATGGAAGGAATGGAAGGAATGGAAGGAATGATGACCGCAGATCAGATGAAGGGTCTCAGTTCAGTAACCGGGGCAGCCTTCGACAAGATGTGGACTGAAATGATGATCAGTCATCACAGTGGTGCGGTTACCTCAAGCAAGGCCATCCAGTCAGATGGCAAGAGTGCCGAAGTAATCGAGCTAGCCGGAAAGATCATCACTGCTCAAGAAGCAGAAATTGCCGAAATGAAGAAGTTGCTTGTCGGCTGAGCGAAAATGAACCGTGGCCAACATTTTGGTGGTTGATGACGAACAGCGCATTGCTGGTTTACTCCAGCGAAGCTTGATGGTATCTGGGCACGCGGTCGTAGTTGCCCACACAGCGGCTCAAGCGATCTCGTCGTTTTCGAACGATCTACCTGATTTGGTGGTGCTCGACCTTGGTTTGCCTGATCGCGACGGTGAAGACGTTGCCCGTGAGTTGCGCAGACTCAGTGCGGTACCCATTCTGATGTTGACAGCAAAAGCGTGCGAGTCAGACCGCATCGCTGGTTTTGAGGCTGGTGCAGATGACTATGTAACAAAACCCTTCAGCCCCCGGGAAGTGGTGTTGCGAGTGGAAGCGATTCTGCGACGATCGAACCCCGCGCCGTTGCCCGGTCTCGCGCATTTTGGCGGTGGAATTCTGAGCATGGATCAGGTAGAGCGTCGCGCCTATTCAGAATCGATCGAAGTTAAACTCACTGCAACCGAGTGGGATCTTCTCGATGCCCTCGCCGCTCATCCGGGACGGGTTTGGTCGCGGTATCAATTGGTAACTCGTATACGTGGTTATGAATTTGAGGGGTACGAACGTTCTATCGATTCGCATGTGAAAAACCTTCGACAGAAAATCGAACCCAACCCTCGCGAGCCGACGGTTGTAGAAACCGTAACGGGTGTCGGGTACCGCATGGGTGTGACACGTGATGCTTGAAAGGCCCAGTTTTGCGCGAGCTCACACCCTGACATCTCGGCTGTCGCTGATCACGCGCCTTACTGCTGCGTTCGTCACTGTGGCGGTTGTGGCGGTGCTGGTGCTGGCTACCCTCACACTTTTCAGCTCGCGTCACGCCGGGGGTTTATTCGCTGAAGAGCGTCAGCAAGAGCGTGCCGATGTCATCGCCGAAACTCTTTCACTTCAGTATCGACTTTCGGGCTCCTGGTCATCTGTAGATATTCATCCGGCCACGATGCTCGCCCTTCAAGCTGGGGCTGGTCTTGAAGTACGTGACCTTAACAATCGGGTTATCAACTTGCGAAATTCGATGCCTGTTGAGGCGCTTCCAAAAAATGAAACAGGTGACAAACGCCAAGCAACGATTACCGTTAATGGACGGCGCGTCGGTACGGCCGTCGTGAGGTTCACCAACGGCGAACTTGTTCAGGCCGAGCGTCATGTTCGCGCGGCATTGTTTTCATCTTTGTTAGTTGGCATCGCAATAGCTTCCCTTGTTGCACTCGTCATTGGGGTGGGGCTTGCGCGCCGCATCGTCGCCCCAGTCGTTCAGGTGACCGATGCTGCCCGTCGTTTCGGGCGGGGTGACCGTAGCGCTCGCGCCGCCTCTTTGCATGCCCCGGGTGAACTCGGCGAACTTGCCAATACGTTTGATGAGATGGCTGATCGACTCGACGCTACCGATCTGGCCAGACGAAATCTTTCAGCTGATGTAGCTCACGAACTTCGAACACCGCTGACGCTTCTACAGGGTGGTATCGAAGAACTTATTGACGGAACAGCCCCACCAGACCTTGCGCATATGGTCGAACTTCACGACGATGTTTTACGTTTGAAACGGCTGGTTGATGATTTGTCTCTGCTGGCTGATGCCGATGCAGCGACGGCAGTACCGAGGGTCGTGATCGAAACGTTCGACCTAGCTGAAATTGTGCAGAATGTATGCACACGTCTTAATTCGTTTGTTCTTTCGCACGAACACGAATTGACACTTGATGTGCAATCGGCGAAGGTTGCAGGAGATTCCAATCGAACGTCTCAGGTGATCGAAAATGTGTTGGGTAACGCCATCAAGTTCACACCATCGGGCGGCCATATCAATGTAAGCGTTCGGCAACAAGGCAACACCGGCGGCGGCGTGGTCGAGATTGGTGATGATGGGCCAGGCGTCAGTATCGAGGAACGCGGCAGGGTGTTTGAACGGTTCTATCGAAGCCGGGCGACCAGTCGAACCGCTGGAAGTGGGATCGGCCTTGCGGTTGCACAACAACTCATAACCGCTCAACACGGCACCATCGAACTAGTTGATCGCCCAACCGGTCAAGCCGGAACTATGGTGCGTCTGACGTTACCGAAAGGGTGAGTTCACACTGGTTCACACACTACCAACCGGTTCACACACTGCCAACCGGTTCACACACTGCCCGGGCGCTATCGATGTTGGCAGAAACCCGCTCACCGATCGCGGGGGTCGCCGCTGCGCCGGTGAGGTGTACAGCAACCGGCCGGTCGAGACCATCGAGCCGAACCGACACCACCGTCGAGGCGCCTTGGAATGCAATTGCCGTAACGGTTCCTGCCAATTGGCCCTCAGGCCGTCGGTCGGGTTTTGGATTACCTTGAGTGATCGATACGTCTTCGGGGCGTACGAGCAGCAAAACCGAAGCTCCGTCACGTGAACCACTCATCGTTGGAACGGTGACGACAGAACCTGCGACCCGAAGTGAATCGCGGCCCAGAACCGTCGCTGGAAATTCGTTCATCGACCCAACGAATCGAGCAACGAATGCGCTAGATGGGTGGCGGTATACCTCTACGGGGCTGGCAAGTTGTTCGAGCCGACCGTTAGACATCACCCCCACCCGATCTGAGATAGCCAGTGCCTCCTCTTGATCGTGGGTGACAAACAGCGTCGTGATTCCTAACTCGGTTTGAATACGTCGAATCTCATCGCGAAGTGTCGCCCGAACTTTCGCGTCGAGGGCGGAAAGGGGTTCGTCGAGCAACAACACCTCAGGTTGAACTGCCAATGCCCTAGCCAGGGCAACCCGTTGCTGCTGGCCACCAGACAATTGATGAGGGAAACGATTCATAAGCGCACTGAGCTGTACTAGTTCGAGTGTTTCACCTACCCGCTTTTGCCGTTCCGCCTTGTTGACCTTGCGTGTTCGCAGCCCAAATTCAACATTTTCGCCTACCGAAAGATTTGGAAACAGGCTGTAACTTTGGAACACCATTCCCATGTTTCGCCGATGTGCCGGGAGGTGGGTGATGTCAGATCCGTTCACCGACACCGACCCCAAGTCGGCCTTTTCAAAGCCTGCAGCTATACGAAGCGCCGTGGTTTTGCCGCAACCGCTCGGCCCGAGCAAACTTACAAGTTCGCCGGGTTTGAGCGTGAGATCAAATGACTCGAGTGCAACCGTTTGGCCAAAGGTCTTTCGAACAGATTGGTAAACGAGTGCGGTCATGCGGTGGGTTCCGTGACAGGGGCTGCGAGCATTATCGGTTTACTCTTTCGATTGCCCCGAGGGCGGGTAAGTAGGCTCAACATTGCAAACAGGGCAGTGGTAAGCACTAGCGCAGCAAGGGCAAGAGCCATACCGCCTTGGGGTTCACGGCCCTGGTATTCAGCCATGAACGCTGGAAGGGTTCGTTTAAGAAGGACGCGCGCCATGGTGTACTCACCCAGTACCACGGCCGCCGTAAGAAACGAAGCAGAAATGATCGCCGAACGAAGGTTCGGAATAAGTACCCGTCGAACGGTGTGACCCCACCCGGCACCCAGGCTTCGGGAGGCATCAACGAGGGTTTTGACATCGAGGGCCTGAATGCCAGCATCAAGGGCCCGAAACGTAAACGGCATCGCAAAAATGACGTAAAACGGCATAAGCGAATAGTTTGAGTCAAGAAACCAGCGCGCATACGGTTTGAGGGGTAGCACCCCGGCCACTAACGCAATCGGTGGAATTACATACGGCAACACCGTCAGAAATTCTACAAACGGTCGGGCCTTTGGAAGTCGTAAGTGCACCCACAAGGTAGTTGGCAACATCAAAGCCAACGTGAGGGAAACGGTTGCGAGCGCTAATTGAACACTCAGTCGAAGCGCCTTTTGGAAGTCGGAATTACCGAGCGGCCTTCGGACACCCTCAAGCGTCCAACCGTCAAACAGAGTCGATGAGCCAAGTCGAATCATCGGAATCTTCTGGAACGCGAAACGACCCATAGCTAGCAGTGGAAGCACAAAGAAAAGAGCACACAGAATGACAAAAACTGCGGGTTCAATGCGGCCAACGAACCTGAGAACTCGATCTCGATTCATTGTTGCCACCGTTCTGCGCGCTTACGAAGAAACCAATATAAACCCATGCAGACAGTCATAATCAAAATCATCCAGGTGGCGAGTGAAAAGCCAAGTTGGTCTTCGTTTGCGCTGATATCACCCCGAAGGTAAAAGCCGATACGCAGTGGCACGATCAGTGACTTTTGGGTGAGAGCAGCGGCCGTTGCATACGCGCTGAACGAATTCGCGAACAGCAAAAGAAATCCACCGAGCAACGATGGAAACAAAACAGGTACGCCCACACGGCGCCAAAACGTAAACGACGTGCCCCCGAGGTTCGCGCACGCTTCGCGCCAGGCCACTTTCAAGCCATCGATAGCTGGCAGCGTAATCAACACCATGAGCGGAATATTGAAGTACGAGTAGACAACGGTAAGGCCCCACGTCGAATCGAGTTTGAAGCTGGTTGCGTACAGTTCGAACCCGAACCCACCACTCAAAATTTTGGTCAACAAACCCTGTCGACCCAGCAGCGCTATGAATGCAAATGCCAACGGGATACCACCCAGGTTGGCCGCGACACCGCTAAACGCAATGATAAGCGAGCGTAGCCATCGCGGCCTTCGGATAGTCGTAGCTGCGTAAGCAAGCAAACCCCCAGCCACTACGCCAACGAGCGCCGCAATGGCCGAGAGCCACACCGAAAACTTGAAGGCGTCAAGGTTCTGGCCACTAAACGCATTGCCGAGCGCGGTGAACCCGAAACTGCCGTCGTTGGCGCGCAGCGATTTGAGAAACACGCTGAACGACGGCACTACAAGAAACAGCCCAAGGAATATGAGCAGGGGGGCTAAGCCAACCCATGCCCACGATCGGGGAGGTCGAGCGGACGTTGCAAGGGGCGAGCCAACAGGGGTCGCCTGTTGGGCGCGACCCCCGGAGCTTCTGTCAATTGCAGTCACACTGAGCTACCTTATCGATCTGCACGCAGATCTAAGCGTCGGCAACCAACGGACCCCACTGGGCCGTAAGTACTTCTTTTGCCGCGGTGATTTGAGCTGGGGTCAAGAACTTGACCTGCGAAATCAATTCCGCTGGCGGAAGATTCTTCTTGGCATCTTCGGTAACCTTGCCTGCGGCAACGAGCGCTTCGTAGCGGGCTGGAATGGCCCCGCCCTCGAGGTAGCCGAGGGCACCGTCATCAGACAAGATGTGTTCGATCCACAGCTTTGCACAGGCCTGGTTGGGTGAACCTTTTACGACACCTTGACCGTAGAAGCCACCGTAGACACCATCCGTTGGGAACTTAGTTTCGACGGTGAGATTTGCCGCCTTCAATTCAGCCCGTAAGCCGGGAAGGTTGTAGCTCCAGTCGATGGAGATGGGGGTTTCACCAGAAAGCACGGTGGCTTTCGTGACGTCAGACCCGCCCAAATTCCCGCTCTTCTTGAGTTCGGCAAAGAACTTGATACCCGGAAGAATGTCATCGGCACTTCCGCCGTTGGCAATCGATGCTGCCATGACTGCGGCGAATGCAGCGCCGGCTTCGCGAGGGTCGCCGTTCAAGGAGACGAGGCCTTTGTATTCAGGCTTCTTTAGGTCGGCGAACGAGGAAGGAGGGTTCTTCACGATTGTGGTGTTGGTGAGGAAAGCCATGATGCCGTAGTACGAACCAACCCAGTTATTGCCCGGGTCGACGAGTGAAGCGGGAACATCTGCGATGCTCGTCGGGGTGTACGGCTCGAACAGGCCAGCAGTCACCATTTCCTGAGCAATTGCGGGGCTGACGTCGACATTGTCGGGCATGTCTTTTTGCCCGGCCAACGTCTTCACAGCTTCCATTTCATCTTTTGATGAGCCATCAGGGTTCGCAACCGGGTTCTTTACGCCCGGATACTTTGCCCGGAAACTGGCGAGGATTCCTTTGTAGTTTGCCCATTCGTCGGGCAGAGCGATGAGGTTTACCTGGCCGCTTGTGGTGCAATCAGCTGCCAGTTGGGTCAAGTCTGCTGCCGGAGCTGCGGCTGCGGCAGGCTCGGTTGCTGGAGCATCGGCTTCCGCTTCGGTTACTGCTGGCTCGTCGACGGCCGCCTTGTCGCTAGAACATCCTGCAGCGACCAGCGAGGCCGCTATGAGTAATGGGGCAATGGCCCGAGTTGCCGATCTTGGCTTCATATGGAATGGTCCTTTGGTGTGGTGTGGTGAGGTTGGGTTGGGTTGGGTAAGAGCGATGCTGTCACGTCTGTGTTGCTGAATGCCAACGTCGAGATGACGCTTCGTTAAACACTGGCTTGCTTCTGTAGAGTCATGTCCGATTCAATCAGGGTTTCGTCGAACATGAAGGATTGGGGCTCACATGCCACAGATCAATGAGGTCACCGACCTCGCAGTCGCTGATGGCGTCGCCGTCATTACCCTCAATTCGCCACCGGTGAACGCGTTGAGCGCAGCGGTGCGCGACGGTCTCTGGGAAGCGTTTCGACAGGCATCATCAGACGACGCTGCG
Organism: Acidimicrobiia bacterium; assembly: GCA_031430595.1. GTDB lineage: Bacteria > Actinomycetota > Acidimicrobiia > Acidimicrobiales > JANYDT01 > JANNBN01. Next base: position 302,319 of record JANPBU010000035.1, on the reverse strand, counting down.
AAGTCGATTGTCTTGATTTGTGACGGTCGAACGTTTATCGCTGGGGCTGACATCACCGAATTCGGTGGAGCGCCAAAGGGTAAGGGGCTTCATGAAGTTCAAGACATGATTGAGTCTTGCCCGAAGCCGGTGGTCGCTGCGATCCATGGCACTGCGTTGGGTGGCGGCCTTGAGGTTGCTCTGTGTGCCCACTATCGCATCGCGGTTCCGAGTGCGAAGTGCGGTCTACCAGAGGTCAATCTTGGCCTACTACCCGGTGCAGGCGGGACACAACGCTTACCGAGAATTGTCGGTGCACTTAAGGCTTTAGAGATGATGACGGCCGGGTCGCACGTTCCGGCTCGGCAATGCCTCGAAATGGGTCTCGTCGACGAACTTGCTGTGGAAGGTGAGCTTCGCGCTTCAGCTGTTGCATTTGCGCAACGGCTGGTTGCAGAAGGTCGACCGCTTGTTAAGGTTTCTGAAGACGACTCGAAGGTGGAGAACGATCGGGGCAATACCGAACTTTTTGCAACATTCCGCAAGTCGAACGCAAAGAAGTTTCGTGGCTTTCCTGCCCCCGAGAACATCATCAAGTGTGTCGAAGCTGCGGTCAATCTTGGGTTCGACGAAGGAATTGGTGTTGAGCGTAAGTTGTTCGTTGAACTCGTCACGGGCGATCAATCAGCAGCGCAACGGTATGTGTTTTTCGCCGAACGAGAAATTTGGAAGATTCCAGGTGTTCCGGCCGATACTCCTTTGATCCCTGTAAACAGAGTTGGGGTGATCGGTGCCGGAACCATGGGTGGCGGAATCACCATGAATTTTGTCAACGCAGGTATCCCGGTCACGATTATTGAAACTCAAGCCGAGGCACTTGATCGTGGTCTTGCGGTGGTTCGCGCCAACTACGAACGCAGCGCAAAGAACGGCCGCTTCCCGATAGAAGACGTTGAACGACGAATGGGAATGATCACCGGGGCACTTGACCTGAATGCGCTGGCCGACGTCGACATGGTGATTGAAGCAGTGTTCGAACGTATGGACATCAAGAAAGAGGTGTTCGCTAAGCTCGACGTGATTTGTAAACCGGGTGCGGTGCTTGCCTCAAATACAAGCGCGCTTGATATTAATGAGATTGCTGCGTCGACGACCCGACCCGAGTCAGTCATCGGAATGCATTTCTTTTCGCCGGCAAACGTCATGAAGTTGCTCGAAGTCGTTCGAGGCGAAAAGACCTCGCTTGAAGTCATCAATACTTCAATGCAAATCGCCAAGAAGATTGGAAAGATTGCTGGCTTAGTTGGTGTTTGCCCTGGGTTTGTCGGCAACCGTATGCTGTTTCAGCGTGGCCGCGAAGCCCAGGCTTTGCTTGATGAGGGTTGTATGCCGTGGCAGGTTGACCGGGCATTGTTTGACTTCGGGTTTGCGATGGGGCCATTTCAAATGAGTGACCTTGCTGGCCTTGACATCGGTTGGATAAAGGAAAAGTCGGCCGGGGCGACGATTCGAGACCGGTTGTGTGAGCTCGACCGTCGTGGTCAAAAGACGGGTGCCGGGTACTACGACTACGACGCGAATCGAACGCCGAGCCCATCGTTGGTGACAGAAGAAATCATTCGAGAATTCGCGCTGAAGGGTGGACGAGCGGCTCGTAGTTTTACGTCTGCCGAAATCGTTGAACGACTGGTGTACCCCATGATTAATGAGGGCGCGAAGATACTTGAAGAGGGCATTGCGATTCGCCCATCAGACATCGACATCATTTGGATTAACGGGTACAACTGGCCCGCGTATCGCGGTGGTCCAATGTTTTATGCCGACCAAATTGGTCTCGACAAAGTGCTCTCCCGCTTAAAAGAACTTGAGGTTGAGGTCGGCCCACAATGGAAGCCAGCAGCTTTGCTCGAGCGACTCGTAGCCGAAGGCAAACCATTCAGTAGCCTGCGCGCATAGTCCCTACACTTGACAATCGACTTGAGGGGCGAGTGCTGGCACGGTACCGCTGACGGTGGTGCCGGTTCCTACGGTGGAGGTTACAATCAGGGTTCCACCCAGCGATGCCAGCCGGTCTTTTAACGAAGTCAAACCCTGGCCAGCGGGCTTCGTACTGACATCGAAGCCCTCGCCATCATCTTTTACACTGAAGCTGAGCCTTCCCGGTTCGGCGCCAATGCCTTCTGTGTAGTTGAGATCGATAGTGACGACGGCGTCGGGTCCAGCGTGCTTACCGGCGTTTTGTAGCGCTTCATGGCAAGATAAATAAACCGCTTTTGCGACCTCTGGAGGCACACGATCAACCTGGTTTGACGTCACCGTGACGTGCTGTTGAGTGCGCAACGCAGCGATCTGTAGGGCCTCAACGAGTCGTCCTTCTGCCAAAGCCGGTAGCGACGACCCGTTCGCCAAAGCGACCAAGTCTTCACGTGTCTCACCGACTTGGCGAACGATCGAGTCGGAAAGGTATTTCGCATGCTCAGGTTTCGTCTCGATCAGTTTCGCAAGCGTCCGGAGCTGCATAGATAAAGCCACGAATTGTTGCTGGGCGCCATCGTGAAGATCATGCTCAATGGCTTGGCGTTCTTTGTCGGCGTCGGAAACAATATTCAGCAGCGATACCCTGACCGCTTCGCTCGCCAGAACTGTTTCGTGCGTTGTTGTGAGAATGGTTGAAGCGACAAGAAACGCGACCCCAGCAGCGCAGATAGGAACGATCGGCACGAGTAAGTGAAGACTGAGTTGGGCTGTCGTTAGCGGATCGTTGCGAAATGCAAGTATGCCTACAGTCGTTAGGGCGAGGGTTTGAATTGCCGCGATCAAGTCAAGCGATCGGTGTTTGAAGTGGGGAAGTGCCAATACAAGCGGGAGGGTTGTGATGAGGCCGGTAACTGGGGCAATGCGGGGCTCAATCAGCGTTACGAAGACTCCGGCAGCGCAGGTTTCGACACAAAGTGCAACCACGCACGATCCAAACCGTCCATCTGTGAGGAATTTTCGAGCCAGCAAGAGTATAATAAGTACACAGGCCATAACAATGGACACCAATCCAGCAACGGGTGCCATCGTGAACACCCAAATTGCTAACGCAACGAAGAGGCCGAGGATTGCTGCGATCAGACTTGAACGAACGAATGATTGAAGAATTCGCTCATTAGAAACCGCACGTGTTTGAAGGTTAACCTTGCCAGATTCGGCGTCGCTCACGTTCGACGTCGGAATGACCGCAGCAAATGTGAACTCGCTTCCGCTTGACGTGAAAGAAAGATCACCGCCAACCGCACCAATTCGGTCGTGCGTTGCGCGAGATACCGTTCGATCGCTTGAAGCTGGATCATTGCTGATCTGGCCATCAGTGATCGATGCCGAAAGCTCGACGGTCTCCAATCCGCCCGTCACAGCGAATGAAAGAGTTCCCGAAGTCAGCTTGGCGATTCGGGCAAGGTCGGAGATGCACACATACAGCGCCGATTCGATTTGCTGATCAAATCGGGAGTCAATGATATTGAGTGGTCCGAGCCTCTCGACCTTGCTGAGCAAAATTGTTACCGCAGCACCCAGCCCATGCTGAGACAGCGCCTCCGGAAAGATTCCGTGCGACAGGGTTCGTAAGCTTCGCAGAGACTCTTGAACGAACGTAGCGCTGTGATTTGTGGAGGTGTTTGCCCAGTCGGGTTCAGCGACCAGTCGATCATTGATCGACTGGGCAACCACGGCCAGCCGGTCGAGGTCGGCGATCGGTCCTGAATAAATTGCTTCCGTTACCGCCTTGCGTTCTTGTTCTACTGCGCCCGCCAGTCTTTGTTTGAGTACCCTCAGAAATGAATCAGACGTGGTAAGTAATACGTAGTTCTCGCGATGCGAACGAGAAATTGTTGCTCCGGTGGCAAAAGTGTGAATGATAAGTGCAACTATTACTAGTGCCCTTGGTGCGCTGGGTGCGAGGCCAGTCCAATTCTGAAGGCTGGCTAAAGACCCGACTGCTGCGACAAAGAGTAACCCTCCTACAAACCGTTTCCGGATCCCTTCATTAACAAACGGGACAAGCAGAAGGTCGCCAACTACGACCAGCATCGTTACCGCTGCAAATGGCGGGAGTATGAAAATGCCAACGATGACACCAACGCAATGTCCGGCAGTGAGCTGCAGCACGGCAAGCGAGGCCTTGTTCTTTTTTACCGACCTTCTTGCGATCCATATTCCGATGACCACCACCCAACGCGATACCCATACGGCAAGCATCCAAGGTTTTGGTAACCAGATGACGATCAGGAGAAGAACAAGCCCCTGTAGAACAAGGTCATCCGTCAGGTTCTTGGTGATTAGACGTTCAAGCCGCTGTCGTGACTCGTTAGTTGTGAGCGACATTGAGCGTGACCTGGCGCCCTCGGAACCACTGCACAATGGCATCGGGTTCAAGGTCAGGTTTTGATATGAAGGTCAAATTCTGGTTCGCCGCGAATCTCGCTAGGCCAGGAAGGTCGTTTCGATCGCTGGTGGAACACAGCAAGATATGCACATCTGGATACCGGTCAAAAATGAGACCCGCTCCATCAATCCCGTCGATGTCTTTCATATGTACATCTAGAACTACAAGATCGACGCGCGTAGAGGCAAGTTTCGCCAGCGCTGCCTCCACCGAATCGGCTTCAGACACAATGTCAAGATTCGGATGCATCGACAGCCAACCCGCGGCTGCAGATCGGTAGGCCCGGTGGTCGTCGACCAACAAGACCTCGATGACATCGTTATTCACTTCTCTAGTCTTGCACCCAGGATTGCTGGTCGATGTCGTGGTGGCACTACTTTTCGTTTCGCACCCTTGGTTTCGCCAAGTAATCAGACAACGAAGTAAGCAAAAATGTATGGTGGGCTAATGGTTTGCCGGATCGTTCTCGCCGAAGACAGTTTGATCGTGCGCACCGGTATCGAGGGTTTGCTGCTTGTCGAAGACGATGTTGATATCGTGCAGTCAACCGCAAGTTTCTCAGAGTTGATTGATGCGGTTGAACTCCATCGACCTGATCTCGTGATCACCGACGTGCGGATGCCACCAACCCACCAAGACGAAGGAATCAACGCAGCCACTTTGTTTCGAACCACCTACCCCGACATGGCTGTGCTTGTTCTGTCGCAGGCTGCGGACCCGGTGTTTGTGCGTCGGCTGATTGAGGGCGGAAGCGGGGGGCGTGGGTACTTGCTCAAAGACAACTTGGCGACAGCCGGGCAACTCGTTCAAGCTATTGAGCTGCTTCGTAAGGGTGGCTCGTTTATTGACCCGGCGATGGTTGATCTGCTGGTAAAGCACCAGGCGCGCAAAGTTGCGTCTCCGCTTTCGCTGCTCACCGATCGCGAACGCGAGACTCTGGCCGCGGTGGCTAGCGGAGGTTCAAACAACGGAATTGCTGAACAAATGTGGATCAGCCACCGGGCGGTCGAAAAGCACATCAACTCCATCTTTGCCAAGCTCGGCCTGTTCGATGACCCCGATATCAATCGACGGGTACAGGCAGTGTTGATGTTTCTTGACGGCTGATGCTTCACGGCTGGCTGAAATGTCTGACCGCGACGCAGCTAGACGTGGACCAAATCAACCGACACATCTCGAGCACTACACAACGTCTGAATATCGTCGAGATCAGAGGTAAAAATGGTGTCTCCGTCGTTGGCCAACATGACGATTGCCGCGTCGATCACATCAGATCCGCGTGTTCGTCGAAGTAGCAGGCCAGCTTGGCGTCCGAGGGCGTCATCGAGCGGCCTGGTCGTGATTCCCCGCAAGGCGCTGGCAAGATTCGCTTGCTTCGAACCGTTGCGCCACACCTGGCCAACGACGCCACCATGCGTGAGAGGTGAACGACCATTCTGATGTTCGAATTTGAGAAGTGCCAATAACTCTCGATCGCCACGTTCTACCGCAATCAACGCACCAGCATCGAGAATTAGCGTCACGCGGTTCGCCGTTTTGATGGGTTCGAGCGCACTTCGCCTGCACGAACAACAACTGCCCTTTTTCGCACAGATCGAGTCGCAGCAGTCATTTCTGCTTCGGTGATTTTACCGAACTCTGCCTCGTACGAGCGAAGGAAGTCGGCCATGGCTTCGAGACTTTGCTCGTGTTCCAGTTTGCGCAGAAAAGCATCGTTGGCCCAAGCGCTGACACTGCTGGCTGAGCCGTGTTCCACCGACCGCTCGACCCTGGCCATGAGCGCATCGTCGATGAAAGCCGAAAGCCTTCGTTTCGTGGTCATACGATCATGCTACGTGATTCATACGAACGTGGCATCGATCGAAAATTGTTCATCATGGCAGTTGATGGATCACGAACGGCAGCACGGCTGTTGCACCTGCTTCTCGAAGTAGCGCGGCGGCCACGGTCATTGTCCATCCGGTTTGATAAAGCGCGTCGACTACAAGAACGGGGCCTCGAGGTACGTCGACCCCGTCGACAAGCGCCATGTTTGTTAAGCGCGCTTGAACCTGACCCGCTGAAGGTACATCGGCTTGAGGCATTTGGCCGGAAAGCGTGACCGCTTCGAGAACCGGCAATTTGCCAATTTGCCCGAGGTGCTCGGCGACTGAACGATTTAGCCGACCGTGAGCCATCGTCGGAAGGGCAACAATCGCAACGGGTCGCTCGCGCCAAGAGCCGCGCCATCGTGTAAGTACTTTTACGAGCCCGTCGAGCAATTCAGTTGTCGGTGGCGCATTGTTGAGGTGGCGCATCTCGTCCACCCACCCCGGGTCATCGGCGAACGCCAGGGCCCGACCCTGCGAGCACCCGATGATTTTACCTTTCCGGGCGGTGCCATTCGGCCACAACTTACGCGGTTCAATGACAACATCTCGGCCCCGAGCAAACTGGCGCGCCGCCTCTAACGAGCTTGCCTCAGGTATGGCCCCCGGATGCGGAAGTTGGCCGGTACAAGCCGAGCAGCGACCGCAGGGTTGCGGTTCTGGGTCGTCAAGGGCCCGTTGTAGTGTTTGCATTAAGCACCCAACACCCGATGCATATGTGCGCATGAGGTTTGCTTCGTTAAGGCGAACCTCGGCAAGAGCATCCCACCGTTGCGCATCATACGTCCACGTAGTACCTGTGGATCGCCAACTTGAACCCTCGCGTTCTACAGCATCTTCGACAGCCAAAATCTTGAGCAGGCCTTCGAGGCGACCCCGCCGAATTGCGGTGCTTGCTTCGAGGGCCAACACTGTTTTTGGCCCTTCGGCGAGGGCATCGAGAATGAGCCCGACCCTTACTTTGTCGGGAACGCCAACAGTTGCAAAGTGATCCCAGATCTGGGCGTCGGTTTCCGCGGGAAGCAAAATGGCCTGCGCTTCATCAAGTGCACGCCCGGCGCGACCAACCTGTTGGTAATACGCGACGGGCGATGAAGGTGAACCGACGTGAATACAGAACGCCAAATCGGGTTTGTCGTAACCCATACCTAGGGCAGAGGTGGCAACCACTGCCTTGAGTTCGTTGTTTCGCAGTTGGTCTTCAACGCGCTCTCGATCACTCGTTTCGAGAGCACCAGAATAGGCAGCGACCTCAAAACCTTCCGATGCCAGAAAGTCGGCCAATCGAGTTGTTTCTGCGATAGTAAGCGCATAGATGATACCTGAGCCGTTGATCTCTCGAATTGCTTCGGCGACCCAGGCGTAACGTTCGATCGCGCTGAGTCCTGGAACCACCGAAAGTCGAAGCGACGACCTCGCCAGAGATCCGCGGAACGTTACGGTGTCGGCCCCCAGTTGTTGGGCAACATCTGCTGTGACCCGAGAGTTCGCTGTGGCCGTAGTAGCGAGCACCGGGGTACCAGCGGCCACCCCAACGAGCGACCGGGCAAGGCGCTGATAATCCGGCCGAAAGTCAAACCCCCAATCCGAAATACAGTGAGCCTCGTCAATCACGACCAACCCCGCCGAGCCAATGAGCTGAGGAAGTAGCGACGCGAAACGAGGATTTGCCAGTCGTTCAGGCGATACCAGCAGCACATCGAGCGTCTTATTCAGCGCAGCCTCGAAAATCGCGTCCCACTCGTCAGGATTGGTTGAGTTCACTGTTGCAGCGCTCAATCCGGCCGCCTCGGCTGCCGCGACCTGGTCACGCATCAGTGCGAGTAGCGGCGAAATGATGAGCGTTGAACCCCCACCCGCGGCCCGTAGAGCAGACGTCGCGGCCCAATAGACGGCGGACTTACCCCACCCGGTTGCTTGCACCACAAGAACCCTCGCACGATCATCGACGAGCGCCCGTACTGCCGCGCGCTGATCGGCTCGGCCGATTGCGTCGGGCCCGGCCATTTTGAGCAAGACCCGGTCGAGGTGTGTATCAGCCAAATGTTGCATGACGAGAGTGTGGCAGACCCCTGTGACAGTTTTTGCCTACTGGGCTGGGCCAGGGCGCAAACGCTTGTATACCCTCACACCATCGACGTCACTTTGCAGCATGAACTCGCCCTCGATAGCGGCAAAGTCTTTCATCGGTTCTGCTTCGGTCATAGCTGAGGCTGGAAAGACGATGTATTCGACCCGGTTGGCTCGGTCGAAGAGCCGCTTCCCTTCGGTGGTGAAGGTTCCCCAATAGATTGCTCGAAATGGTGTTGGAAATTGGTAGACCTCTTTGCGATGCCCGAACGTTGGTACATACGCGTAGTGAACCGCGACCACCGCGTCTTTCGGAATGTTGTTGACGGCCGTCTGTAGAGCGAAGCGACCAGGGAACCCTTTGGCAGTTGCAAGGTTGCGAGAAATGCCAGGTGTGGGGCCCCACAGATAGGCAGTCCATGCGCCGACCAGTATCGTCAGTGTACAGGCAATAGCCCGTTTCCTGTCATCGCGAATTGAGGCCAACCCAAAGATGCTTGCCACCCAAATCAAAGCGACTACGCCCGCGCAGTAGTGATACTGCACATGATAGTGGTAACAGAACGTCGACGTGACGTTGGCCAGAATGGCAATCAACGGAAGCAAACCCTCGGGGGCTAAGAGCAATGTCATCGCCGTTGGCGACAGCATTTGCCATACGTAAAAGGGTCGTTGATCGCCCAGGTAGTGCTTGACAACATTGCCTGGTTGTTTGACTGACTCCTTCAGCAAACCGGTCACCCCACCGAAGGGAATGCGCCAACCGTTCAGTGAACCAACACCGTTGATCGCACGAAGTGTTGCTACTGAAGCAAACGCCGCACCAATCGAGGCCAACGCGATCTGCGTTCCTCGCTTGTTACTCAAGCGCCATGCGACTAAAAGCCCGAGTGGAAATGTCAACAACACGGTGTCTTCTTTGACCAGCGCAACAGGAACGAGCATCGCTGCTGTTCGTCGCCACTGCTTGCGAGACGCGAACAGCACGGCAAACGTCAACGGCAAAGGTATAAAGCTGTCTGGGTGGAACTGCTCAAAGTTCGTCCAGCCAAGTGCAGGATGTAGTGAAGAAACAATTCCGAGAACTAGCCCTATGACAACAACCAGAGCGCCTGGTCGTAGATCCCGTAGTCAAACCCGGTTGTTCCTAAGCCTGCATGGTTACCGAGCGCCAAACCAATCCAACGCGTAGCTAACGTCGAGAGGGCAAGCACACCTACGAAACTGAGCCAGTCGCTGGGAAATTGTCGATTCGGCTTCGTGCGTTCGGTGTACGTAGCTTGTGGTCCACTGTTCGCCTCCGACATAGAGATGAACCTAACTGCTCACAATGCCTCTACAGCGGAACTTTCACCCGCCCAAGGCGCTCAAAGAACAGGCCTTCAGCTTCTATCGGCCCGTGGCGTAACAGGCGCAAGTCCTTCAAATAGTTCTGATGAAGTCGCCATGGAAGACCGGCGCCCTGCTTCGGAAGAAGATGCTGCGAGCGCTGAAAGTACCCGGCATCGAAGTTGACGAAATTCTCGGCGGCCACACCAGTCGACGTGTCGGCCCGAAAGATTTGGTTTCCGGTCGCGTCAAGGTGCGCCAAGATGCGACACAGATACTCCGAGGTGAGGTCGGCCTTGAGTGTCCACGATGCATTTACGTAACCGAACCACATCGCCAGGTTTGGCAATCCGCTGAGTAGAACCCCTTTATGAAGCACAGTATCTGCAGGGTTCACTTTTTTATCGTCGACGATCAGGTCGATACCGCCGAGCATTTGTAGGTTCAAACCGGTGGCCGTCACGATGATGTCGGCAGGTAACTCTTCCCCAGTTTTCAACCTGACACCGGTTGTTGTGAAGCAATCAATCTCTGCTGTCACGACCGATGCCTGCTTGTTGCGGATAACGTTGAATAGGTCGCTATCGGGTACCAGACACAACCGTTGATCCCATGGGTTGTAACGGGGTGTGAAGTGGGTTGCTACGTCATAATCTGGCCCAAGTTCGGCTCGTACACCTTCGAGAAGTTTTGCCTTCACTTTGTCTGGGCGCTTACGGGTGAGGTTGTAGAAAAATGACCCAAGCAGAACATTGCGCCAGCGGACAATAGCGTAAGCCACTCTAGGAGAAATAAGTTCGCGTAGCTTATTTGCGACCTTATCTTCGGCGGGTCGAGAAACAACATACGTGGGCGAGCGCTGCAGCATCGTGACGTGTTCGGCACCATCCTTGACCATCGCCGGTACCAAGGTGACAGCGGTAGCCCCGCTGCCAATCACCACCACCTGCTTACCCGTACTCATCAGATCTGACGGCCAATGTTGCGGATGCACAATCTGGCCGCCAAAGTCAGTGCGACCAGCAAAGTCAGGCGTATACCCTTCGTCGTAGTTGTAGTAGCCACCACAGACAAACATAAATTGGCACTCGATGGTGCTCGCTACGGCGGCTGGACCGACTGAAAGCTCGACTGTCCAACGCGCAGTTTCACTTGACCAGGAGGCCCGGGTGACCTGATGTTCAAACTGAATCTTGTCTATTAAATGATGTTCCTGCACGGTCTCGTGCAGGTATTCAAGAATGGAGGGTCCGTCGGCAATGGCCTTTGGTTTGGTCCAGGGTTTGAAACGAAACCCCAGTGTGTACATGTCAGAGTCTGATCGGACGCCGGGGTAGCGAAACAGATCCCAGGTTCCGCCGATGCGTGGACGCCGTTCGAGGATTGCGAAGCTTTTCGAAGGGCACCGCTGCTGAAGATGCACCGCTGCACTGATGCCAGAAATGCCAGCACCAACGATAAGTACGTCGACGCGTTGCTGAACCTGATTCATGGGTATGAAACCTAGTAGCCCGCCTCGTGTCATAGGCAAAGTTGCAACGGAGCTGCAGGTGTTCTAACAATTTGGAGTGCAATCAATCTGCGATGACCTTGACGCCGAAACTCACGACCTTGTTGCGGTTCTCACTCAGCTCAGCGATGAAGCGTGGGACGAGCCGACCCCATCGCCGGGATGGTCGATTCGCGACCAGGTAAGCCATTTGGCGTTTTTCGATTTGACTGGCCGTTTGGCCGCTATCGACCCCGATGCTTTTGCGGCCAATGCCAAACAACTGATGAGCTCTGGCGCTGGAAGTGACGCCGGATTGGTTGAAGGCCGGTTGCTCTCCCCCCATCAAGTGCTCGACGGTTTCGTTAAGGGTCGCGCCTCGATGATTGAAGCATTTCGCACCCTTGACCCGAAGGCTCGCTTACCTTGGTATGGCCCAGCCATGGGTGCACTGTCGTTCGCCACGGCGCGGCTAATGGAAACGTGGGCTCATGGTCAAGACGTTTGCGACACGGTTGGGGCCGTTCGAAAACCATCAGCGCGCCTACGACATGTTGCTCATATTGGGGTTCGGGCCCGGCCATTTTCATATGTGATCAACGGCAAACCAATGCCAACCGAAGATGTCACTGTTCGACTCATCGGCCCGAACGGTGAGACGTGGTCGTGGAATGAAACCGACGACACATCAAACGCCGTGGAAGGCCCAGCGCTCGATTTTTGTTTGCTGGTAACCCAGCGACGGAACATCGCAGATACCTTGTTGGTGGTGACTGGCAATGCTGCCCGTGATTGGATTTCGATTGCCCAAGCGTTCGCCGGAGAACCGGGTCCGGGTCGAGCGCCAATCAATTGACTTGACGTTCGCGACCTTCCCAAAACGGTACACGCATATCTTTTTTCAAGATTTTACCTGCGCCCGATTTTGGGAGTGGCGTCGAACGAATATTGACTGAGCGAGGCAATTTGTACCCCGCAATCAGGGTTCGGCAGTGCACGATCATCTCTTCGGCACTCAGCAACACCCCAGGTTTGAGCACAACTTCTGCATGCACTGATTCGCCCCAACTTTCGTGGGGTACACCAAAGACTGCAGCCTCAAGTACACCGGAATGTGCATAGATCGCGTTCTCAACTTCGGTGGTGTAAATATTTTCGCCACCGGAAATGATCATGTCTTTGGCCCGGTCAACGATGTACAAATATCCGCTTTCATCGGCATAGGCAACGTCACCCGAGGCATACCATCCGCTCTGCAAAGCCTTAGCTGTTTCTTCCGGGCGATTCCAATACCCCAACATGATGTTTGGGCCGCGAGCAAAAATTTCTCCGGGTTCGCCCGGGTCGCAACGTGACCCATCGGCTCGGCGAACCTCGGTTTCGACCCCCGGAACCGGTGCACCGGCTGATCTCAGGCGCTCAATGAATCCGGGCAATCCGGCGGCAGCCTTTCGATGATCGGAAGCAGAGCAAAACGAGAGCAGCGGTGACGCTTCGGTCATGCCGTACAGCTGCATGAACCCACAAGGAAGTATGGCCATCGCCGACTTCTGTAGCTCGGCCGGCATTGGCGATGCGCCGTATCCCATCAGCCTCCAAGACGACAGGTCGCGAGATGTAACCCCCGGATGATTCACCAACATATTGATCATTGTGGGAACCAGCAACGTGATCGTCATCTTTTCGATTTCAGTAAGCGTACAGAACGTCTCAGCATCCCACCCCGGCATCATGAGATGACGAGCCCCAACCCAAGTAACGGCGAACGTGCATGATGCATCGGCTGCATGAAACATCGGCGCGGCGTGAAGGTATGAATCGTCTGCTGTATATTCGTACGCGTACTGCATATGCTTGGCGTTGGACAACAGGTTGGCGTGAGATTGCATCACTCCTTTTGGAAGCCCCGTTGTTCCGCCGGTGTACCCAATTGCAGCGAGTGTGTTGTCATCGATGAAATCAGTAACGGAATCGGCTAGGGGTTCGTTGTTGCAGAGTGTGTCGAACGATATGAAGCCTTCAGGGGTTTCCGCCTCGCCCGCATAAACGAGGTATTGCAATTTGGCACACGACGAGCGAAGTGTGAGCGCCAAGGTGACGTGAGCATCGTCGACGATGAGGGCACGTGCCCCGCAGTCGTTCATGATGAACTCAAGTTCAGCCGGGGCCAGGCGGTAGTTGAGATCGTTCAGTACTAAGCCAGCAGACGGAATGCCGGTCCAGCAGGTCAAGTGCCGCCAACCGTTGAGCGCCGCACACGCCACAACATCAAGGTCGCCGAGCCCGAGCACCCGGAGGCCAGTGCCCAGGCCCAAAACCCGTGCACCCCATTCGGCGTAAGTGAAGCGAGTGGCACCATCGACAATTGCCTCTGAACGACCGTGAACCGACATCGCCCGACGTATTGGCCAGGCGAGTGTTCCTTGGCGGCTGCCCGCAAGGGGTGTGAAGTTATACATTTCCGTCGGAAGTGGGATGCGAGTTAGTAAACCCCACACATGCCGTCTATAGAGATTTCTTCAATTAACAGTTCATCTTCGTCGCTGACCAAATCGGCTTCGCTAACGGTGGAGGTGGTTTCGGTGATCTCAGCAGTAGGGCTCATGACATGAGACTATCCGTGGTACGAACCTAGGGTGAACGTTGTGTACCCGCCGCTTCCGGGTGACACCCGCGTGGTGAGTCGCGTTGGTGTCGAGACCCATGAGGGGTCGCCAGACGGAATCGCACTCATTGGTGGCTCGCCACTGCGGCTATTGCGCCTTCGGTCTGGAACAGACGCCATAGTTGCGTCGTTGTTCGGTGGGAAGTCGATCGCCGAAACTGCGCTCATCCACGATCGATCGATCAGGGTCGTTGGTACGTTGGTACGTCGCCTGCTGGTTGCGGGGCTCGCTGACCCACTGTTCGATGACCCTATCTTCGAAGGCCCGATCTTCAACCCGGGGCAAGTCACCATCGTGATTCCCATTCGTGACCGTGCCAGCCGCCTCGAACGGCTCTTACAACAGGTGACGTCAGAGCATCCGGGAGTTGCGTTAATTGTTGTCGATGACGGCTCAACCGAAAACGTTGCAGCCGTCGCCAATCGATACGGAACGAACGTCTCCCACATTCGCAACGTACACTCGCTTGGCCCAGCGCAAGCCCGTAACCGTGGTCTAAACGAAGTACGAACGCCGCTAGTCGCGTTCATCGATTCTGACGTTGTCCCCGCGGCCGGGTGGCTTGACCCATTGTTGAGACACTTCACAGACCCCGCAGTAGCAGTGGTTGCACCGCGGGTTCGAAGCGCAGCTGGAAAAGGTCGACTATATGCCTACGAACGATTGCGGTCACCGTTAGACCTTGGCGCTGAAAAGGGTTACGTCTTCGCGAAAACTAGGCTCGCCTACGTTCCGGCAGCGGTACTCGTTGCAAGAACCGACACGCTGCGAACATTGGATGGATTCGAATCGGCAATGCGCGTTGGCGAAGATGTGGATCTGATCTGGCGCATAATCGATGCCGGGCACCTGGTTCGATACGAGCCAACCAGCGTTGTTCACCATGACCCTCGACCATCGGTATTGGCCTTAGCGAAGCAGCGGGCCTCGTACGCAAGTTCGTCGCCGATCCTGAATAGCCGTCATCGCGGCAATGTAAAACCCGTGTCTGGAAATCGATGGAGCTATCTGGCTTGGTTGCTTCCAGCGGTGTTTGGCGCGTCGGGGGTGGGCGCTGGTGCGGGGGTTGTGGCGGTGACATCGTTGCTGTTGCCCCGGAAATTGACGGCCGTCAAAGATCATCGCAGCGTTGGCCTTCGTCTGGCCTTACGGGGCCACCTTGGAATGGGTCGACTGCTCGCGAGTGCCACATGGCGAGCGTGGCTTCCGGTCGCCCTGTTGTTGGCTGCGCGTTGGCCGAGATGGCGAGGAGTGTTGGTTGCCAGTGCACTTCTTCCGGTACTGAGCGATTGGCGCAAAGTTGCAATGACCGATCGGCAGTGTGGCCTTGGCCCCGTGTCGTTTGTTGCCTTTCGTTGCCTTGACGATGCTTCGTATTGCGTCGGCCTCTGGCGAGGTTGCCTGCATGCTCGTGATATTTCGGCGCTGCTTCCGGAAATCAACAACTGGCCCGGAACCGCTCGAACAGGTAAGGATGACGAATATGGCCCTCGTATTTGACCGTGATCTTAATGCTTTACCCGGAAGGGTCGACACCATCGGGCCTGGTATCCGTCGAGTCCTTGCACCGAACGCTGGGCCGTTTACCTATTTGGGAACCGGCACATACATCGTTGGTGAAGGTGAAGTCGCAGTGATTGACCCAGGTCCAAATTGCCTAGCGCATCTCGATGCGCTCGTTGCATCGTTACGCGGCGAGACTGTGTCCCACATTTTTGTAACCCATACGCATGCAGATCATTCACCGTTAGCCCGGCAATTGAGGGAACAAGTCGGTGGAACCATTGTTGGATGTGCTCCTCACCCGGCCGTTGACGTTGCTGCTTACCATGCATACAAGGCGTTGCAAGCAAAAAGTCCGACGACGGAAAATTCGACGACGGAAGATCGCAAATTGAGCGATGAGCATTCCGAAGAACCGTTTGACGGTGACCATCTGGCTGAAGTTGAACTCTTCGACGGCGACATTATCGACACGTCGAAATGGTCGATCGAGGCTGTCGCAACACCCGGCCATATCGCAAACCATCTTTGCTTCGCATTCCGAGAGCAAAACGTTTTGTTTAGTGGCGATCATGTGATGGCGTGGTCAACCAGTGTTGTTTCGCCACCGGGGGGTGACCTCGTTGAATATCTTGCCAGCCTTGAAAAAGTTCGAGGGCGTAGCGAGACCCTCTATTGGCCAACGCACGGCCCAGCAGTCAAGGCCCCCCACGATTTTGTTGGCGAGTTGATCGACCATCGTCAATCGAGAACCAGACAGGTACTCGAACAGTTGTCATCCGGCCCGAAGACGATTCCGCAGTTGGTCGTCGCGATGTATCCCGGGCTCGATGAACGTTTGATCAAAGCCGCTGGAAGGTCGGTGTACTCGCACCTTTTAGCGTTGAGGCACGAAGATCGTGTCGTGTCGTCGATATCTGACGTGGCGATGCTTGGCGATGATCTCACCGAACACTCGCTCAGGTGACGTACTCTTCTCAGATCTGACCCGGAGGCAATTCCCATGAAGTTTGATGACGACGCAAAACTCGATACCAGCCAAATCGACGATCAGCGCGGTCGCCGTAGTAGCGGAGGCGGCGGTTTCGGTGGATCACGCCGCTCAGCAGGTATGGGCGGTGGCGGCATGGGCGGGCTTCCGATCGGTAAAAAGGGTGGTCTAGGTGGCATCGTGTTGATGTTGCTGATGGCGTTTGTTTTGCCAAAGTTGTTGGGCGGTGGTGGCCTTTCTGGCTACGACAACAGCACACCGTTTGGCCAAGCTGACCCAGTTTCGGCCAATGTCGCAGATGCTGCGCCGGGTGAAGTTACTCAGGCTTGCAAAACCGGTGCCGATGCCAACCGACGCCAAGACTGCCGAATTGCTGCTGTCATCAACGACGTCAACGCCTTTTGGGGCGAGGTGTATGCAGCGAACAACCTGCCCTACCAAGTTGCCAAAACCGTTTATTTCACTGACCAGGTAGAAACCGCATGTGGGCCAGCAACGGCGGCTGTTGGACCGTTTTATTGTCCAGCTGACTCGCAGGCGTACCTTGACCTCGGCTTCTTTGAAGAACTTCAAACCAAGTTCGGTGCTTCCGGCGGACCGTTCGCGGAGGCGTACGTTGTTGCTCACGAATACGGGCATCACATCCAAAACCTGACTGGCATTAGCGAAAAGGTGCAACGTTCAGGCGACCGAACCGGACCAGAAAGTGCTGCTGTCCGTCTTGAACTTCAGGCCGACTGCTATGCAGGTGCCTGGGCCAGTAATGCCACCCGCGGCCCAGACCCCCTCATCGTTGAACTGACCGACCAAGACATTGCCGATGGTCTCGATGCTGCTGCACGTGTGGGCGACGACTTCATCCAAAAGAAGTTTCAGGGCAGCGTCAATCCCGAGTCATGGACTCACGGCTCATCGGCGCAACGCCAGAAGTGGTTCAACAAGGGTTTCAAAACCGGTGAGCCAAGCGCATGTGACACCTTCAGCGGCGGAATCTAGGTTGGCGGAATCTGGGGTGCTGGGATCTAGTCTTCCCGACTCAACTTTTCGGATACAACGCATCGAGGTGCTCGATCAAGACTGGGTCGAGCACATCAGCGGCCAGCCTGGTTAACGCAACGACGCTGACATATCCGGCCGTTACTGCGCCGCCATCGTCGTTCGCATCGAGTTCGGCGAGATCTCCGTACGACATGACGACTCTGTAAGCATCACTATGACCGGGTTTCGGTTCAAGCTCAGCTCGGGTCACGCTGCGTGGTGGCGTGGTCCCGAGCGACGAAGCCCTCCATCCCCTAATTTCTTTGCGGGGAAGGTTGGGAACGTTGACGTTGATCACTTTCGCCTCGGTCGGCTTCGATGCAAGTAGCCCGGCGACGACCTCAGTAGCAATCTCGGCGGCAACTTCCCACCGTTGAGCTGCGAGCAGGGCTTCAAGCCCCTGGCCATCAACTGACCCATTTGGCACGTCTTGACTGATAGCTACACCCGAAATGTTCCCGTTGCGGGCCGTGAGCGCAGCGCCCACCGTGCCCGAGTGGTAGACGACCCGGCCCACGTTTGCGCCCGGGTTGATTCCGCTGACGATGAGGTCAGGCACGAACCCGAAAACACCCAATCGGGCGAAGAACACGCAAAGCGACGGTGGCCCCGAAACGGTGAACGCGCCGTTCAACTGGTCGAGACCATCGATGCCGGTCAACGTCACCCGGTGAACCTCTGGGCGTATTTCGTGCAGGGCGCCAAGTGACGTGCCAGCGCCAGAATATTCGCTATCGGGTGCCACCACTGTGACGGCCCCGAAGGGCAGCATGGCAACCGCTAGGTGATGCAAGCCTAGTGAATCGATTCCGTCGTCGTTAGTCACCAAAATATGCACGTTCTGGAGAATAGGGCACATGGTCGTGGTTCTCCACGCCCAAAACCCCCAAACCCCCCCGTTTTTGGACCTCAAATCCTACCGTTTTGGGGGTTTTGGGCGGGAGACGGCCTGCGCGTTCACAGTTGGTGCGCGATGTGAGGCTCTAGGCGTTTGTGGTCGTGGGCGAACCCGTGGTTGAGGGCGGTAAAGCCGTTGACCCGCCAGAAGTGGAAATGCTGGAACTCGCTACTGATGAAGAAGGTAGGGGGGCGACGGTTGTTGCGATCCCGCCAGCCTGTGTGGTCGGCGTTAATCGACTTCCGGCACTCGTCGTCGTAAGTATGGAAGTAGTCGTGGTACTTGACGTTTCGACACGTGTTGTTGTTACCCCGGTTATCGCAGGCGTTCCGATCGGCCCAGTTGTGGGTGGTGCAAGGGTTGGCGGCGGCGTCACGTACACGATCACGGTTTGCGGAGGCCCGGAGGCGCCGGGAACCGTGACGATGATTACCTGAGCGGGCGGTGTAGTAGCCGCAAGCGTCGAGTCAAAGAGGGGTTGGCTCGTCGTTGAGGCACCTAGTTGCGATGTCTGGGCGAAGGTCGTTGGCGGTGTTCGACCGCTCTTGTTTATAAGTGCAGCGACGATGCCACCACCAGCAATAATAAGTGCACCTATTATTGGTCCGAGCTTAGTAAGCGACAATAAGCTTTGGGCTGGCTCGGGGGCAGGTATGCCGGGCGAAGGAATGTTGAGAGTCGGGGCGGCAGATGCACCGTCCGGCGCGTCACGATCTTTTGATGTTTCGCTCGACACTCTCACAGCCTCGCATAGACACATGGGGGTCGGGGTCGATACCGGCGAAGCGGCACCGCAAGTGCACTGAATGTACGTTCATGAACGAATAGAAGAATCCTTCTGAATAGCCTTGTGTTTTCTGGTCAAAGCTCTACTATTGACCACTGTGAGTAGTCGAATACCTATCGGTCGAGGGGTCGCTTTGATTGCAGCGTGTCTTGCGGCGGTGCTGTCAATCTTTGTTGCGAGCGTCACGAATACCCACCCCTCGGTTGTTGACCCGGTCGACGTCACGACCGCAGTTGTTCCGTGACGTTGCAACATGTTCGGTAACTGCTTGACCGGTAGGTAGGGTCAACGAGATGGCAAACCGTCACGTACCTCATCTCGCCACCATTTGCGCCTCAAACAGTGGTGCTGCGGCAATTGGGACGATCGTCGGAACTTTGGCTGACCCGGAGGTCGTTCGGTGTGTTGCAGGCGCCGGGTTCGATTGGGTGTTTGTTGATGGGGAACATGGCTGGCTAGACGACCGGACGATTCGAAGCTTCTGTGCAACTGCACATGACGTCAACCTTCCCGTTCTTTTTCGGGTGGCCAGTGTCGACCGACAAAGCATTTCTCGGGCATTGGACTTAGGTGCCGATGGCCTCATCCTGCCGCAGGTAAATGACGTCGCGACCGTCGAGCGGGCAGTTTCTTGGGCGCAATACCCGCCTCTCGGACGGAGAGGCTTTGGCCTTGGGCAGGCTCACCTTGGCTACCCCGCCGAAGATGGTACGTCAGCTTACGGAAGCGCAACTATGGGCGAAGTAACTGAAGTGGAAAACGCCCGAATCATGATCGTTGTTCAAATTGAAACGCTCGGCGCGTTAGAAGACGTGGCCGCAATCGTTGCAGTTGCCGGTGTCGATGCCGTGTTGGTTGGGCCAGCCGACCTGTCGATCGCGCTCGGTATCGCAGGACACATGGATGATCCGCTGCTGGGTGAAGCAATGGAACGCGTCGTACGTGCGTGCGAAGGAACCTCGGTGATTCCCGGGGCTCACGGGTCATCTCCCGCACTTGCACGACGTTGGATCGATGCCGGTTTTCGGCTGGTCTCGTGCTCGAGCGACCTCTCTGTTTTAGGGTCGGGCCTTCGGCTTATTCGCGAACATCTTTTGTGAAAGAACACAGTTCGCTGGCCTACCTTGCTGGAGCCTCGGCTGGCCTGATTTGGAGTTTGGGGGCCGTTACGAATCGCCTCGCCGACGATACTGATGCGTTTCAGTACCTCATTTGGCGTTCGGTTGGCATCATCGTCACGTTAGAACTTTTGGCGGTCGTGAAGCATCGACGTTCTCCTATGGTTCTGTCGGTCACATCGGGAATGACGATGGTCATTGGTAGTTTCGGGCTACTTGGGGCATCGCTTGGATTCGTGTACGCCATCAAAAATACAACCGCAGCCAACGCTGCGTTGTTATCATCCATGACGCCTTTCGTTGCCGCAGTTCTTGGTTGGATTGTGCTTCGCCAACGCATCGCAAACATGACCTTCGCGGCGATGATCGTTGGGTTGTTGGGTGTGTTGGTGATGGTCTCTGGTGACCTCGGAGTTGGCTCAGCTCGCGGAAATTTGGCTGCGGTTGGCTGTTCGTTTGGCTTCGGTGTGTACATGGTTTCGATCCGGGCCCGGCGAGACCTTCCTTGGGTAGCGGCGATGCCGGGATACTGCGTTCCGATGATTGTCCTCTGTGGCGCAGTGACGCTGGCAGGTCGACGAACGCTCGTCCCGCCGATGGATGACCTTGCACTCGCATTCGTGCACGGTGCGGTTTTCATCGTGTCTGGAACGTTTCTTTTCAACTGGTCGTCGCTCACCGTTGCGCCAGTTGGAATGGCCCTGCTCGCTCAAACCGAAACCATTGCGGTGCCGTTGCTCATAGCTGTTGTCTTCGGGGAACTTCCCAGTCGG
Source organism: Acidimicrobiia bacterium (assembly GCA_031430595.1). Classification (GTDB taxonomy): domain Bacteria; phylum Actinomycetota; class Acidimicrobiia; order Acidimicrobiales; family JANYDT01; genus JANNBN01. The sequence continues at coordinate 281,384 of JANPBU010000035.1, read as the reverse complement.
CTCGCGTTAATCGGTGCGCTTATCATCTTGGTTTCACTGATAATGAACGCTGTGGGAACCAGCGGTGCATCTGTGCAAGTGTGAAGATGATGAGTACACAAAACCTGGAAGAAGCCCGTAAAGAACTTGAGAAGGAATACGCTCAAGTTCGCGAGCATTTTGGCGAAATCGAACAGGCGATGCAGGCCGTAATGAAGGCCGGGCCTGAAGACGACCTTTCGAAAATGCTTGAAACCCTTGAAGACCGGGTGCATAAGGCACGAACAGGTGGCGTCTTGAGGTCGGGTGCAAATGGCCATGCGAAGGCGCTGAAAGAATATCTCGACGCGAAAGTGAAGTGGCCGCCCCGTGCTGAGGCGGAATAGGCACGCCCGTCTCTAGCAAACCACACCTTGCCCGTTTGTTCGAGGCATGGACGGTATTCGAGCAAGTCTTGGCGGTAAGCGACATAACCAGGCAAACTGTTGACACCATGCCATCGCTTTCTTTTCCACCCGGCGCGTTACCCGCTCGAACCGAGACGCTCAGAGCAAACGTTCGGGCCTTCCTTGCTTCTGAGATCGCAGGCGGCTCGTTCGTGCCCCGCTGCGACACCTGGTTGTCTCAACACGACCCGGCGTTTTCAAAGAAGCTCGGTTCTGCCGGCTTTCTTGGTCTTCCCTGGCCAAAAGAGTACGGAGGGCACGGCCTGAGCGCCCTCGATCGGTTTGTCGTTGTTGAAGAACTTCTTGCTCACGGTGCCCCGATAGCGGCCCACTGGGTGAGTGATCGCCAATCCGGCCCTTCGATTCTTAAGCTGGGTACCGAACAGGCGAAGCGTGAACTTATTCCGGGCATGGTGGCCGGTGAGATTTTCTTTTCCATCGGAATGAGTGAACCTGACGCCGGGTCAGACCTGGCAAATATTCGTTCAACGGCAACACGTACCGACGGTGGCTGGTTGCTGAACGGAACCAAAGTATGGACGAGTCAGGCGCACAACAACCACTACTTCATCGTGCTGGTTCGCACCACGCCCTTGTCAGAAACTGGTGTGAAGCACCAGGGTATGAGCCAGTTCATCATGGACCTTCGAGGGCCAGGGGTTGACATCAGGCCTATCCGGCTACTGAGTGGTCATCACCACTTCAACGAAGTGGTGATGACGGACGTGTTCGTGCCAGACCATTTTCAACTAGGCGAGATCGGCCACGGCTGGAATCAGTGCCTTGGTGAACTAGCGATCGAACGAAGCGGGCCAGAACGGTACCTCTCTACTTTCCCGTTACTCAGTGCACTTATCGATGCAGTTGGCCCCGACCCGAGTACTGAAGCTGCTGCCGCAATCGGAACCCTCGTCGCTCGATTGACTGCCTTGCGACGGCTCTGTATCAGCGTCGCTGTTTCACTTGATGCGGGGCACGAGCCCATAACCGAAGCAGCCATGGTGAAAGACCTGGGTACACAACTCGAAGGTGAGATTGGAGAGATTGCGAGGCAACTAGTTCCACCAGGAAACAACGATGTCTTTGATCGACTCATCGAAGATGCGGTGCTGTCGGCACCGGGGTACACGCTGCGAGGCGGGACCAACGAAATCTTGCGAGGCATTGTTGCTCGTAGTCTGGGTGTTCGGTGACGAAATGGAAAAAGTAAATATGCGTGCTGATGACCTTCTTGTTGAAACAATTGATCGGCTTTTTGCCGAGCACTGTACGCCCGAGCGAATTGCTGCAGCCGAGGCGCAAGGTTCGTACGACCATCAACTTTGGGAAGCACTTGAAGAGAATGGCCTGACCCTCGTTGGGGTCGACGAAAACCGCGGTGGTTCCGGTGGCACGTTGCACGACGCCGCCGCGATCATGAAGGCGAGCGGCTATCACGCCGCCCCTGTTCCGCTTGCCGATTCGTTGGTTGCAGCGCGACTAATGACTCAAAGTAGTTCCAAAAACTCGTCGCCCGATGGAGGGTCGTTGCCGGGATTAGGTGGTGTCAATGTTGCATTGGCTGGGCGACGCATACCTTGGTTTGAGCAAGCGAGCGGCGTTATGGGATTCTCTGACCCGTCGATACTCACCATCGAACGGGTTGGGAAAAACTATGCGGGCGAACCATTCGTTGTGCTTGCCAGCGTTCCGCCGGCCGATCAAAACGTGCGCGAGCAACTTGCGTTAGCTCGATCAATTCAGATGGCCGGTGCACTTCAGCGCGTCAGTGATCTTTGTGTTCAGTATGCGATGGAGCGTGAGCAATTCGGCAAGCCAATCGGCAAACAACAGATTCTGCAGCACTACCTGGCGCAGATTGCCGGTGAAGCAGTGACCGCACAGGCTGCCGCCGACAATGCGGTCGACCTGATGGTGGTCGGCGTTCCTGGCGACGAAGTCACCTTGGCTATTGCAGCTGCGAAAGTTGTTTCAAGCCGTGCGGTTGGAACCGTCAACAAACTTGCGCATCAACTACACGGTGCGATTGGTTACACCGACGAACATCGATTGCAACTCTGGACTCGCCGTCTTTGGGCGTGGCGTGACGACTTTGGTACCGAAAGTGAGTGGGGAGCGGTGCTCGGGTCAGCGCTCACTTCGCGCGGATCATCAGCACTTTGGCCGCTTGTTACATCGTGGCCGCCAGCCACCGACTGACATGAGCTGACATGAACCTCGGAGTTGGCAACTAACGTTGAACTTCAATGTTGCGAGGACCAGACGATGCGCGTGAACTCGCCAAGAAGATTCTGAGCGAAAAGCGCTTTCAAACTGCTGAGCCAAGCCCCATTCGACGACCTCTTGCCTGGATTGGCCGCCAAGCAAGCAGAGTTCTTCAGCCTGTCGGAGAGGTCATCGGCTCGATCGTTTCTGTGCTCGTAGCCTCGCCATTCTGGGGACTGTTATTTGTCGTCGCTGTGCTTGCCGCTGTCTTTTTTGGGGTTCGTCGCGCTGCGGCACGCCGAGTTGGTTCCTTCGCCGACCCCAAGTCGGATTCAGCCATCGTTGAAGCGATTGATCCGGCGATGTTGGAACGCGATGCTGATGAGGCCGCATCCGTCGGCGATCATGCCCGAGCGGTGCGACTGCGATTTCGTGCCGGATTGGTGCGCCTTACTGGTGCCGGTCGGCTTCCTAAACACGAGGTAACAAACGGCGAAGCTCGATCACAATTGCGTACACCCGAATTTGATGAACTTGCCGACGACTTCGACGAGATTGTGTACGGAGGCCGCGAAGCAACCGAGACAGATTCGTCGCAATCGCGCACCCGTTGGCCGAAGTTGACTGGGTCTTCACGTTGATGACCGACACTGCCGTACAAGGTTCACAGACCGTCAAAGCTAAGCGAACACAGTGGTTGAAGCAGGCGCTCGCGATACTGGTGGCATTGCTCGTCGTAGTTGCTGTGTTGAACAAGGTGTTGGGCTCAACTATCCCGGAGGGAACCGTATCGGCTGGCCCTAGCGGTTCATCGTTTGAAACATCTGTAGACGGAACCGCGGCATGGCTGTCGTTGCTGCAGAAGTCGGGGGTTCAAACAAGTCAACGTCGCACGGCTCTTTCGGTTGGTGACGCGGTAAACCCTGGCGAAGCTTTGGTCCTCATCGATGCAGGTCGAGTTACCCGCAAACTTGACGATGTTGATTCGACTGCGATTCACGAATTTCTTGACGGTGGTGGTCGATTGATAAGTGATAACCCCGAACTCGTCGTTGGATTGTTGTCAGATACGTTCGACGCGGGTACCAACGGCGATGTTTTAGCTGTCCCTTCGACGCTAGAACGCATCAAGATTGCCCCCGAAGCTGACCCATTCACCACTGGCGGTGCCCTTGAACTTCCGGCCGGCGATTCGGTGTTTGACCCTGTCACACTTCCGACCGGTGCCGAGGACCTCTTCGCGAGCGACGATGGTGTGTTGGTGGCTGAGTTTTATCCGCTCACCGGCGGCACCATTGCGTTGCTGGCGAACACCGCGTTTCTTTCGAATCAGGGGTTAGCAACGCTTGACTCGGCGGCGTATGCGCTGGCCATCGGCGGTGGCCGACCTGTTACCTTCGCCGAGGCCCACCATGGGTTTGCGGCAACAAGTGGCGTGGGCGGTTTGCCAGCAAGGTGGCGTTGGTGCCTTCTGTTTCTTTCGCTTGCAACCATCGCAGCTATGTGGTCGCGCGGTCGACGAAACGGCCCAGCAGAGCCATCGGTGCGTGAATTGCCACCACCACGTCGCCGCACCGTCGACATGGTTGCTGCGTCGCTCGTTCGATCTTGGAAGGCAAACGGCGATATGCCAACGGAAATCAAAAGTAAGCCCGCAGATTATCGAGAAGAGGTCAAATCATGAAAGCACTTCGAGCCCAAATTGGAAGTGAAGTTGCCAAGGTCGTGGTCGGTCAAGATCGAGCCATTGACCTCATGCTTATTGCTCTTGCCGCAGGCGGTCACGCATTGTTGGAAGGTCCCCCTGGTGTTGCGAAAACGCTCATGGCGAATGCAACATCGAAGGCACTTGGGCTCGATTTTCGCCGGGCCCAGTTCACCCCGGACATGCTTCCGACTGACCTGACCGGAACCATGGCTTTTCAAGGTGGTCAACTTGGGCAGCTTGCGTTTCGAAAGGGCCCGGTATTCACCAACCTATTGCTGGCTGACGAGATCAATCGAACACCACCAAAAACTCAGGCTGCGTTGCTTGAAGCAATGGGTGAAGGGCAGGTGAGCGTAGACGGGGTCACGCACAAACTCCCCGATCCGTTTCTGGTGCTCGCAACGCAGAACCCCATCGAGTACGAGGGTACGTATCCCATTCCCGAGGCCCAACTAGACCGCTTCCTAGTAAAGATTCCGGTTTCGTATCCAACCGACGTCGAAGAACTTGCCATGCTTCGCTTACGGCGGTCAGGTGTTGCTTCATCAACCATTGATGACGTTCAACCGGTAGGTTCGGCGGCCGACGTGATCCGTATGCGCGCAGAGGTCGATGCGACTGCCGTACACGAACAGGTTGTTGCGTATGTGGTCAACGTTGTTCGAGCGACCCGATTGGTGCCCGCCGTATCACTAGGGGCAAGCCCCCGTGCCGCAGTGCATCTTCTTGCTGCTTCTAAGTCGTTGGCACGGCTGCAAGGTCGCGAGTTTGTGATTCCTGACGACGTGGCAACGATGGCCACCTATGTGCTTTCACACCGTTTGATTCTTCGCTCAGAAGCTGAACTCGATCGTTTTACTCAGCAAGCTGCCGTACAGGCTGCCCTGTCGTCTGTTCCGGTTCCCCGGTAAGTTCAGCCGATTCTGACTGAACGTGACTGTCACTCGCCGCTTTGTCGGCTTACTTGGTCTTTGTGCCATCGTTGCCCTTATCGCGCCTCCAGCTGTAAGTGCACTTATGGCTGCGGTGGCTTTCGTTGCAGCTGTCGCTGATGCAACCGTAGCTCGGCGGCCATTCGGCGTAAGTCGCAACGTTTCAAGCGTGTTATCGCGCGGGGTACCCGAAGCACTTGTTGTTGATCTGGCGAACGTAAACACTTCGGTGAAAGGTTCGGTTCGTCTTCGTCAACCCCTTCCACCTGATGCCGAGCTGACGGTTCGCGAAGTTCGTGGGCGTCTACTCGAAAGTGCGCTTACTATCAATCGTCGTGGACGACATTTGCTGCCGGCGGTAGCGGTTGCGGTCGACGGCCCCCTCGGTATCGGGCGGTGGATGCACCGGGTTGGCAACGAAACACCTGTCACCGTTTACCCCGACATGAAGATGGCTTGGCGGATTGCAGACGCAGTTCGCCGAGGACGCTTCGGTGACCCAGGTGTTCGAACCAGAGGGCCGCTCGGTCTGGGCACCGAATTTGAATCGATCCGTGAGTATCGGCCCGATGACGACATTCGGCTTGTCAACTGGAAGGCGTCTGCCCGCCTTGGCATCCCAATGAGCAACAACCTGCGGATCGAACAGGATCGCGATGTCATTTGTTGCATCGACACGGGTCGCCTCATGGCGTCACCTATCGGAACCGCCACTCGACTCGATATTGCATTCGACGCTGTGGTGGCGTTGGCCTTAGTTGCCGACGACATGGGCGACCGAATCGGTTCGATTGGGTTCGCCGACACCATCCGACGGTCAGTGCCCTGCGGGCGTAAGTCAGGTCGGAAGGTCATCGAAGCATCGGTAGATCTTGAGCCACTGTTGGTTGACTCTGATTATGACTTGGCGTTCCGGCGTGTGGGTGGTTTGAAACGCTCGTTGGTATTCGTGCTTACGGATTTGATTGAACCGGCGGCGACGCAACCTCTGCTTGACGCCGTGGCGTTTCTTGCCCGTCGCCATGTCGTCGTGGTGGCGAGTGTTGATGACCCCGACCTTGTTTCGTTGGCAGCGGGTCCGGGCATCGTGACCTCTGAGGCCGCCGCTATTGATGTGGCCCGAACTCGCCTTGCGTCGGATTTCTTGAAGGATCGTGATTCGGCTGCTCGACAGTTGCGTGGCCTTGGTGCCTTGGTAATCATGGCCCCACCCGAACGTTTCGCCGCCGTGGTTGTCGACGCCTACCTGCGAACGAAACGCTTTGCCCGCCTTTAGATTCCGCCCCAAAGCAAGTGTGGGGAATTGAATCGTGTTCGCGAGGTCTATTCATTCGTTCCGTAATGATCGAGGAAGAGGCCACACACATTCCGATCATTTCGGAATGAATGGCAGAAACAGATTGGGGTCGTGAAGATAGGGCGGAGTGACTGCTAGGTCGTGATGATCCCCTCCCCGCCTGAGGATGTGCAAGGTTATGTTCCATTTCGGTTGGTCTTGTAGAAGTCAACCCAAAGTATTCGCTGTTTCGAGAACGATTCATGGGCTTGTAGTTTTCTTCCCGAAGCTGGCATGGAGCCAGGTGAAACCGGAGTCTGCAAGAATTGAGCTTGACTTTCGGGGGGTGTCGGAGACTCGACCCACTCCAGATAGGAGATTGTTCCGGAATGAACTAGAGGCGCTATGAAAAATCCGAAGGTTGTCGTGCTGTTGGCCCTTTTGAGCCCTGTTCTCATCATCGTTTCACCCGGTAGCGTTGCCCTAGCTGATACCCGCTGCGGAACTTATTCGCACAGTCATTGGATGGGCTGGGAACAGGATTCCCATACTGACGCCTACCCTTATTCAGGGGGTTGGCAGATCCGAGACGGCCATCAGACGATGGGGTCCGGAATTGATTACCACAGTTGGAAAACGTGCAGCAGTTATCCATAACTTTTCATCGTGGTTGACAAAGGCGCCAGTTGGTTCGCCCTCTGTTTGCTTCTTGTGGGCTGTGGAGCCAGCAAGAAGCAAACAGCAACAAGAGACTATTCCTCCGAAAAGGTCGATTGGTTTGTGGAGTCAGAGCGGTTCATCCAGAGTTGCATGTTTAAGGGTGGTTTTGACTACTCGCCCCGGGTCGCCTCTAAACAGGCTCTTAACTTCAATTTCGATAACCTGCTGGACCCGAGGGTGTATTTAAAGAGTCTGAAAACTCGGGCTGCCTTTGATCTTGCCCCCGAAGAATTTGATGTGAAGTCTTGGATCGAGTTTGATCAGCGGAAACCGCTGAGCAGACAGGAAGTTCTTCGTTCGCAATACCTCTACGGGCTTGACGAGAAACCTGGCTGCGTTGACAAAGCACGCGTCGCACTTGGCGATCGATCTTTTGAGGGAGCAACAGACCGATACTTTGAAGCTAACGAAAGCCGATTGGCCAAATTGGACTCCGATCCGAGGTTCCGACGACTGGATGAAGCATTCAGCAGGTGTACTAAAAAAGTTGGTTCTCCGATTCCATCACTACTCGTAGTTTATCCGTACCGTTTGAAATCGCTGATCGACAAATCCTTAGAGCGGCCCGTGGATCCTTTGGAGCCGATCGAGCTACAAGTAACTCATGAGGCTGTTTTGAAGTTGGATCGGCAGATCTATGCAGCGTATGTGGAGTGTGCCTCGCCGATCTCCGCGCAGGCAATTGACCGCATGAACTTTTTCCTGGATTAGAAGGAGGCGGGAACTAACGGCCGGACTTGGTCCGGTAAGTTGCTGTTGATCGTTGATAATTCCGCCCTACCGAGAAAGTGTGGGGAACTGAATCGTGTTTGGGGACGTTCAGGGCGGCTCTCAACTTCCCCAAACACGATTGACATCCCCACAGGTCTAAGTGTCGGATGAAACCTTCGTTTTGGGGACTGGTCCGATGGGTTTGCGGCCTCGGAAAAACACGAGCCCCCAGTAGAGGCCGCCGACGCCGACACCGAGCACCGCGCCGGGTGCGAGCCCAAAACCTGACGGCGTGAAGAATGCTTCGATGAGGCCGGCGACTACGAACCAAGGGATGGTTCCGGCCACGATCATGATGGCGGCCCGTGCTTCACGGATCAACGCGGTCGAGCGCGATTCAGTTCCCGGATCAACCAGCGCCCATCCAATCCGCAACCCGGCCGCCGAGCAGACAACGATGATCGACAGTTCAAGAACGCCGTGCGGAAGAATAAGTGCCGCAATATTTGAACCGTTTCCGTAACTCACGGCCATGCCAAGCACCGAACCAATCAAGATGCCGTTCACGATAAGCAGGTAACCGGTGCCAAGGCCCGCAGTGATCCCCGCAGCGAATACCAAGAAACTCACCCGAATATTGTTCGTGAAGAGTTCCGTCGCGAAGACCGATTGTTGTCCCGCCGAGTATCCGGCATCGGCGAGTGTGTCGGAACCGTCCCGAAAGCCTGCCGGGATGAAGCCGCTGACTTTCGCCGGGTCGCTCTGGGCCCACAAAATAACCAGCAACATCGGCATAAAGAGAAACAGCGCAGACAGGCCAACCAACATTGGTCGCGAGGCAATGAGCTGCCAATAGCGTCGAGAAGCAAACTCTCGAAATCCAACCCAACCGCCAATACCGACGTCGCTGGAACTGTCAAGCCCAGCAGCATCTCTGTTGATGACGGCATACGACTGTCGCACCAACCCATCAACCCGACCAACCATTGGATGACCCGGGAAGAAACGTCGAGCCGTTGCAAGGTCGGCCGCCGTTGTTCGGTATGCCCGTGCCAACCAACGAAGCTCATCTTCGCTGAGTCGGTCTCTGCGCTTCTCGTGTTGAGCAAGCAGCTGACTCAACGCCGACCATGTTGCTTCGCGGTCATGTACAAATCGATCTAGTTTCGTCATGTGGACCTTGATGATCGTATGGCGTTAGTGACACCGGAAGGTGTTGTTGTTGAGTATTCGTTGGCTGACGCCGGTTCGCGACTCGCCGCAACGTTCATCGACGTATTGATCCAAGCCGTGATTGTCATCGTGCTGCTTATCCCTATCAGTCTCGGAAATATTGGAATGGCGTTTAGCGTCATTGGGGTATTCATCGTTTTATTCGGATACCCCACGGTATTCGATCTATGGGGCGACGGTCGCTCACCGGGGAAACGGGTGCTTGGCCTGCAAGTGCGGATGTCGAACGGTTCTGGCGTTGGGTTCATGGCAAGTCTGATCCGAAACCTTTTGCGCCTGATCGATGGGCCGTTAACCCTCGGGCTCGTGGGAATCATTTCGGTTGCCGCAACCCCGAAACACCAGCGGTTGGGTGACCTTGCGGCATCGACCGTCGTCATCCGGCTCAAAAAGAAAATGCACGTGCCGCCTCAGTTGCCGGGCTTTGGGCAAGCAAACCAGGGCTATCAAGTCATGCCTCAAGCCCTCACGTTGATTGATGTTTCGGCGCTTTCCCCGTCCGATATTGCGTCGATTCAAGCTTTCTTGGCTCGACGATGGACCCTTGAACCAATGGTGCGGTACCAAATCGGAATGCAGTTTGCGACGGCAATCGTGCCGCGCGTTGCTGGGCTTCCTCATGGGTTGCCGCCGGAAACTGCTTTGGAATGGATAGTTGCGGCGAAAACACTCAGGTGAACAAATCCCCATGGAAACAAAATGTGAGTGTTTCCTTCGTAGTTTGATTCGGCAAGCTATTCTTTAGCCAAGGGTAATTCTCAGCATTTTCCACGCACCACTTCGGGCGTGGATAACGAGAAAGACGGACACATGGGCGACATATCTCAAACAAAACACGACATTCGCACCTATTACGAGCGCGTTTCAGAGATGTTCGCCGGGCATCTCGAAGGAACCGACGCTAACGGGCCACTCTCTGTTTGGCGTCTTGGCCGTGCCGCCGCACTTGCAGAAAGCTCGGTCGAAGCCGAGGTATATCGACCCCGTCAGCAAACGTGGTCTGCGTTGCGTGTGCTCTGGGGCCTACACCTCATGGGTGCCACCGACCCAGGGGCACTTTCTCGGCTTCTCGATGTAGCGCCCCCAACGATTTCAAGTCTGTTGTCAAGCCTTGAGCGTGTCGCCATGATTACTCGGGCGCCTGACCCACTGAACCGTCGTCGCGTCATAGTGACAATCACGCAGAAGGGTATCGATACCGCCGTTGAGGCCCTCGACGCTCAAACCAAATCGCAACAACGATTTGTTGAGTGTTTGTCAGCGAACGAGCAAGACGTACTCAACAAGATCCTTGAAAAGCTGATTGCTCACCATTCGCCGATGCATCAACCGCCAGAGCCGACTCGATCCGTCTGATTCACGAAGTTGTTCTTACCTTGCCCATTTTTACCTTGCCAGTTTTTAGCAGGTAAGTTTCGAAGCGATGAAGCAAGCAGTGCAACAGGTGCAAACAGATCGCAAGTATCGGGTTCACGCGAGCGTTGCGGTGAGGCCTGAACCGTTTGGTGCCTTGGTGTACCACTACGGCAACCGCAAACTCGTGTTCCTCAAGTCGAAGCAACTCGTTGCTGTTATTGAAGACATAAGTTCGCACGGTTCAATCGATGCTGCACTCGATGCAGCTGGCTTGGTCGAACCCACGCGGGCCCGCTACGTTGAAGCGTTCTCTTCGATGCTGCGTTCAGACATGCTTGAGTTGCAGGAGGACTAGTACATGCCGCCCCTCGTTGAACAACTTAAACGTGGCCTCGATGCACCGATATGTCTGACATGGGAACTCACCTATGCCTGCAATCTCGCCTGCATCCACTGCCTATCGTCTTCCGGGCGCCGTGACCCGGCCGAGCTTTCTACCGAGCAGTGCTTGGCCGTGATTGATGAACTCGCACGCATGCAGGTGTTCTATGTGAACATCGGTGGCGGCGAGCCCACGATTCGGTCTGACTTTTTTAACATCATTGATCATGCCGTCGCGAGCGGTGTCGGGGTTAAGTTCTCGACGAACGGCTCACGAATCGATATGGATACAGCGGTTCGTCTCACCGGGTCTGATTACATCGATATTCAGATTTCTCTTGACGGTGCCGACGCCGAAACTAACGATGCGGTACGAGGTGCGGGGTCGTTCGACACGGCGATTCAGGCCATGGATAATCTTGCGGCTGCGGGGTTTGGTCAGTTCAAGATCAGTGTGGTCGTTACCCGTCAAAATGTTCAGCAACTCGATGCGTTCGAATCGTTGGCCAACAAGTACAGCGCAGAACTTCGTCTCACTCGGTTACGTCCCGCCGGTCGCGGTGCAGACTCGTGGGAACAGCTTCACCCAACCCAAGCTGATCAACGACTTTTGTATAAGTGGTTAGTAGCTCGACCGCATATTCTCACCGGCGACTCGTTCTTTCATCTCTCGGCTCTTGGTGAAAGCCTGCCCGGTTTGAATCTTTGTGGCGCTGGCCGAATTGTGTGTTTGATCGACCCAATCGGCGACGTGTACGCATGTCCTTTCGTGTTGCACGATGAATTCAAAGCCGGCAACGTGCTCGACGCTGGCGGGTTCGATGAAGTGTGGTCGTCTTCTGATTTGTTCACCTCGTTACGTGAACCGCAAAGCCCGGGTGCCTGCGCATCGTGTGGTTCCTTTGATGCCTGCCAGGGTGGCTGCATGGCCGCCAAGTTTTTCACGGGGTTACCGCTCGATGGCCCCGACCCTGAGTGCGTTTGGGGTAACGCCGACGAGGAGTTGGCCCGCCTGGCCGCTGCCGGTGTTGACCCGTTGAAGCCCACCCCTGGCCCCGGTCATTCGAAGCCGGTTTCGGTGACCATTGGTCGTCGTGGCTGAACAGGCAATGCCGGAAAAACCAATGCCGGAACAACAAATGCCGGAAGAGTCAGGCTTAGAAGGGACAGGCTTAGAAGAGACAGGCCCTGCGGCGTCGGTCAGTGAATCAGCACGTCGTCGCAAACGTACCGACGCTTATCTCTCGTTATGGGGTCAACCGGTTGATACCTCATCGGTTCCGGTGGTACTCGCCGACGATGCGAACATTGTCGGGGTTGCAACGATTCGTTTTCGAATACTTGCCCTCACGCTGGTGGCATTACGAGGCCAGGGCATTACCCAACTTGAGGCGTTTGCCTTCGCCGACGCATATGGAGTGTGGGACCATCTCACGTTGGCAGAGCACGATTTCATTCTTGAAGTTGAGCCGACCGGCGAGCAACTTATTCAGTTTGCATGGTGTTTTGAACGAGCGTCAATTCTCGAATGGTCACTTGGATTAGTTCGCCATGTCGGGTTCCCCGACATGGTTGTCGATTCGGCCAAGATTTCAGAGGTGTGCATACGAGATGTCGCCACTGCCGATCCTTCCGGCTTGTCGGTGCGAGCCGCAAAAGACCTTCTCGACCTTGCCGACGTTTCTCGCTGCTGTTCAGCCTTGACTAGTGGCGTCGAACGCGGCGTTGTTATCGAACGTTCCCGTGCTTTTGCCGAACTCGGCATCCCCTGCTGATGCAGTTGTGATGCAGTTACTGACGAATTCGCTTTCGTTGGGTCGCACCGGCGTGATCGCCCCATCGCGAGTGATGTTCGGTCCACATGAGACGAACCTCGGCAATGGTCGGCAGTTTTCGATTCGTCATGACGCATACTATTCGCGTAGGTCTACAGGTGGGGCCGGAATCATCGTCACCGAAGAAGCAGCGGTTCACCCGTCAGATTGGCCGTACGAACGATCGCCCCTAGCCTCGCAATGCGGTGAAGGTTGGGCCTCTATCGTTCGGGCTGTCGCTTCAACCGGAACCAGCCCGGTGCTGTTGGCGGCTCTTGGCCATTCTGGAGGGCAAGGCGGATCCCACTGGAGTCAACGAGAGATGTGGGCACCTTCAGCGGTTCCCGAGGTGGCAACCCGCGAGGTTCCGAAAGTGATGGAAACTGCAGATATCAATGCGGTGTTCGAGGGCTTTGTGTCGGCAACCCGACTAGCTGTCGCTTCTGGCCTTCATGGGGTAGAGATCAACGCAGGCCAGTTTTCGCTAGTTCGCCAGTTCATGTCGGGCCTTACTAATATGCGTACTGACGAATATGGTATCGACCGGATGAAGTTTGCCCGCGAAGTTCTTTCGTCGGTTCGGGTGGCAGCTGGTGATTCGATTGTTGCATTGCGAATTTCGGTTGATGAACTCGCGCCGTGGGCCGGTATCGTGCCTGACGTCGGGGCCGCTCTAGCGGTTGACCTTGCCCCATTTGTTGATCTCATTACTGTGGTGCGAGGGTCGATCTATTCAGCGGCACTCACGCGACCAGACGGTCACGCTGAACCCGGCTTTGGTATCGATCTTGCTCGTGGTGTTCGGGTCGCCCTAAGGGCTGCTGGCTTTTCGACACCTGTCGTCGCCCAAGGCTCGATCGTTGATTGGGGGCAGGCTGAGTGGGTACTCAGCGACGGTGCCGCCGATGCCGTTGAAATGACTCGGGCACAGTTAGCCGATGCCGATCTTGTTGCGAAGCTTCGCGTCGGTCGGTCAGCGCGCATACGACCATGCATTCTTTGTAACCAAACGTGCAAGGTTCGTGACAATCGTAATCCGGTGATCACCTGTGTGGTTGACCCGCGAACCGGTCATGAACTCGATGATGCAAGTGAGCCTACCGCCTTTGAAAGTCCACGTTCCACAGGTCACGAAGTTTCAATTGTTGGTGGTGGTATCGCGGGTCTCGAAGTCGCCCGTGTCGCGGCATTGCTCGGTCACACGGTGAAGGTGTTCGAGCGCTCGGCTTTGTTCGGCGGAACGCTTCGCCTGGCTGCAAATGGGTTGGGTCGATCTCGCTTGGCTGCGTTTGCTGATTGGCTAGAAGCGGAATGTCGATTGCTTGGGGTGGAGCTTCATCCACTGGCCCAGTTGACTGAAACGCAACTAGTCGAGTTGAAGGGTTCGATAGTGATTGCAACTGGTTCAGTTGCAGCCCAATTGCCATGCGCTGTTGATCCGGGAACCCTGGTCGTTGAGTCGATTGATGTACTTGCCGATGTTGATGCATTCGTAAAGCAGGTTAAGAGTGCCGAGACAAGCTATGGCGTGATAGTTCACGACCCAATCGGCGGACCAATCGCAATCTCGATCGCTGAGACCCTTTCCAGCGAAGGTGTTTCAACGACCTTGGTAACGCCAGATCTGCTGGTCGGCGAAAAGTTGGCGCTCAGCGGTGACCTTGCGCCGTCGCAGGGGCGCTTGCACGGCAGCGGGATCGTACTGGTGAAACGCGTTATCTTGCGCAAGATCAGTGTGGGTAGCGTCACCGTGGAAGATCGATTTAGCGGCCTGCAATCGGTGATCCCGGCAACGGCAGTCGTGCTGTGCGGGCACCGTGTTCCGGATCTCACCCTTGACTCGCACGAACGTTTGATTCAGATCGGCGACCGGGTTGCACCGAGAACGGTTCTCGAAGCTGTTCTTGAAGCTCGTCGCGCTGCGTTTGCCTTGCCACGTCGACAGACGTAACCTCCAAAAACGAACATTGGGGTCTGATGACAGCTGGACAGAACGCTCTACAGTTTCTCAAAGAGAATGGGGTGCCCGAGGCTGAAATTGAGCGTGCGACCGTCGACGGCACACTGCCGTTTGTCGTTTTGGAAAATCTCTTTCGAGGCGGTGCAACGATTTACACCACCCGCGAACTCGCTGACCGAGTGGCCCAAACTGAAGCTGTGGTTATTCGGGTAAGGCGGGCGCTCGGCTTTTCCGATGCTGAACCCGACGAACTCATTGGTACCGACGACGACGTCACCGCAATTCGCCGACTCTTCGAAGGCGTGCAAGGTCAAAGTTTGAACGCCGCTCTTGACTCGGTGCGAACCTCGGCAAGTGCCATGGAGAAACTGGCTGATTCAATCGCAGCAGCATTCGGTGAAGGTGTGGGAGGCGTACTCGATTCGGGCGCAGATCCGTTGCTTGTCGCCGATGCAGCCCTAGCTGAGAATACGCCGGCTGGCCTGGTTGGTATGTTGACACACGTTCTGCGACATGAGTTGGCCGGGGCACTTCGCCGAGAACGAGCTAACCGTTTGATGCACTCTGACCTACCAGCAGGTGCCGCTACCGAAATGGCTGTTGGGTTTGTTGACCTTGTCGGAATGACAGAGACCATGGAATTTCTCGATAGTGAAGGAATCGCGTCGCTGGTAGCTCGATACGAAGCAGTCGCCTATGACGAGATCGTTCGTAACGGTGGAAGGGTCGTGAAGATGCTCGGAGACGGAGCCATGTTCACTGCGCCAACCGCCAATGAAGCAGCGGTCATCTGTCTCAGCCTGATCAACCTGGCTGGCAAGGATGGCGTGCCCCCAGCCCGTGCCGGTGTGGCTTGGGGTGCGGTGATTCGATCTCGCGGCGACATCTACGGCCCGACGGTGAATCGAGCATCTCGACTGTGCGATGCTGCCCCCGTAGGTGAAGTGATGATGTCGGCAGAAGCTGCTGACCGGGTAACGACCATCAATCACTTTGGCGTCGGAGACCGACGGTTCAAAGGAATTGGGACTATTCCAGTTTTCATTTTGGTCGCACCGAATGTGGTGTAAGTGCGCGTAACAATATCTCAGAGCGCCTAACGTTGTGTAACTGTGCCTGCCAATCTTGCCCCATTGCGACACCGGGCATTTCGGTTGTTGTGGTCTGCCGGTGCAATTTCTGACATTGGCACATGGATACAGCTAGCTACGATCGGCGCCCTACTGACCGGTTCTGGGTCGTCGGCGATGGCGACGGCCATGGTTTACGGGGCAACATTTGTGCCTCAAGCTGTGTGCTCTCCTCTCGGCGGAGTGCTCGCCGATCGAATTGATCGTCGGCAATTATTTCTACGATCACTCGCGGTGCAGGTCATCGCAACAGGGTTGTTGTCGATTGTGATCGCGACGGGTGAGCGTAGGGCCTGGGTTCTCGGATTGCTTGTTCTGATCCAGGCGGCGGCTGGTTCGATTGGTCAACCGGCGCTTCAGGCCGTATTGCCCGATCTGGTGCCGAAAACTGAACTCACAGCTGCAGTCGCGCTTGGCATTACGGCATGGAATACTGGGCGAATATTTGGGCCGGTGCTGGCATGGATACTTAGCCCAATCGGGGCGGCATTGTCCATTGGTGCCAATGCCGCCAGCTTTGCAGTGTTGTGGATTGCCGTGTGGAATATGCGACGTTCGTTTTTACCCGAAGCGCGCATAGATGAATCGATTCCATCTGAACTTGCCGATGGGGCCCGAAATCTTTTCCGAGCACCGGCTGTCGTGTTGTCGGTGTGTGTTTTGGCGCTGATGCATCTCACCTACGTCACCTTCATGGGAACGGTTCCGGTGAAAGCCAAAGATTTACTGAACAGTTCGGTCGTATCTGACCCTTCTTTACGACGAACAGTTGGTGTGTTGATGTCGGCCCAGGGCTTTGGGGCCGTTGTCGGGTCGTTGTTAGTTGCGCAATTGATGTTGCGAGCAAGGCGCTCGCAGCTGATTCTTTACGGTCTGCTGTTTGCAACAGTTACCGCCGCTGTATATGCGTTGAGCCCAAGTTTTCTCACGGCTGTTCCAATGATTGCGTTAGTTGGCGGGGCTACTTCGATGTTGGCGAGCTTGTTTGGGGGAGTAGTTCAACGTGATGCTCCAACGGCCCACCGTGGGCGAGTGCTTTCTTGGTACTTCGGTTCAATGGGCCTGTCGTATGGAATAGGTCTCGCTGCGGTTGGCCGTCTTGCTGACTCAGTCGGAATAGTACGCGCACTTTCGAGTGTATCCTTTGTGATGTTTGCAATAGTGCTGATCGGATCACGACTGGTGCCAGGGTGGCGTTACAAGCTTGACCATGGAGATTCGACGATCGTCCCTTTATCGTCCGTTGACACGGTCGGTGCCTCGGTGGTTGCAGAGATTCCAGGGGTTGCCCTCGGGTCTCGCTCATCGGTTTCGCGGAGGCGTGATCATCAGCGCGACTGATGCTCTTTGGTTCGGTTTCAAGCAGAGTTAATGACAGTTACCGCCTGCTGAGTTCACGCAAGCTTGCCACAACTGTTTTGCGTCTTGACCATACGGGTCGTAATTGGCGCGCTCAACCAAAGGAAACCCCCGACATGAAAAACCCTCTACGTACTTCGATTGTTACCCTTTCGCTTGCACTACCACTTCTTGGCTCGGTTGCATCGGCCCAAACGACCTCGTCGAGCCCGTCGAGCCCGTCGAGCCCGTCGACAACTGTTGCGCAACCTGCAACGACTAAGCCAGTTCTGCAACAAATCATCACCTCCAGTAACGCCGCCGTTTCAGCAAAGTTTCGGACCACTGAGCTGGCTTCTGTCCCGTCAACCCCCGCTGGAACCGCCTGGAGCGTCATCAGTACCGATGCTTCGCTCAGCGAGTTCGCTGCGTTAGTTAAAGCTACCGGCCTAGAGGGCCTATTCTCAAAGCCCGATAGTGCGTGGACATACGTTCTGCCTACGAACGATGCCTTCAAGGTATTCGATCAGGCTCAGGTTGCCCGTCTCAAGGATGCTCGATTCAAGGAACAAGCATCGCTCATCGTGCGACAGCAAGTACTTACTGGTCGGGTCGTGTTCGCCGATTTCGTGCGTCGTCTACCTACCGGGGTTCCCGGCGTCACTGTCCCTGCAAGCCAGCCCAACCGCGTTGATTCTGCCGTAACCGAAAGCGGTAAAACTGTTTCGGTGCAGGCAACCGTGGTGAGGACTCAAAACTCAGAGAACCGTTTTCGTATCGTTCTCGATGGTAAAGGCATGATCGAAATCGCCGACTTCCCAGTCAGTAACGGCGTCATTCATACAATCGAAACTCTCCAGATCCCGTCCCAACTTGGTTCGCTTACCGACATCGTTGGTCGCCGCTAATGCCAACCCGACCCTCACCCAATTAGTGCGATGTTCCGGTCGTCCAGAGAGGTGAGGAAGCCTTCATGAAGCGGCTGAGAATGCGGAGCTCAGCGGCTGGTTTTCCGGTCGCGAGGTGGTGCAGGGTGATGTCGTGCCACAACAACTCAGTCTGGGGGGAATCACTGATCGATGGTATCGACAGGCTCGCTTCGTACACAACGTTTGGCTCGATTGGCCCATTCATCAAACCAACTTCGATGGCACCCCACATACCAACGGCATCACTGAGATGTGATGTGAGCAGCGCCGTGGCTGCGTCGTTGGCAGCGTCGACGATCGCCGAGAACGGAACAATTGCGTTTCCCTCATTCGTTGCGCCCAAGAATCGGTCGTGAACTTCCGTGATTAGCCCGTCGCGGCATCGTTGGGATACCCGGTCGCCATCGATCGTCACCCGGGTTCGTTCGGACCAATCACCCTGCTTTAGGTTTTTCAGTATGCGTGCATGGGAAGGATCATGGCGTAAGTCTCTGCTTCTCAACGCTGACCGTGTCGAAGTGAGACCAAAAGTTCCCTCGCCAACGACGAGTCCTTCTTCAGTTTTTATGAGGGCCTCATACGTCGTTGGATTAATAAGTGCACGAACAGCTTCGCCATCGACTGTGGCGTGGCGAAAGTACATTGAGATGTTGCCATTCGTCAACCACTGGTTACCGAATTCATGAATCGCTAGCGGCCCGAACGTGTCGAGGTGGGCCGAGCCGGCGATCGTTCCACCGCGAAGCCCAAGTTCGGTTGCGACGGCGTCGTCATGAATACCAGTTGCATAGTGGCGGTTAGTCGGTCGAACGAGCCGACCGGCAAGGTAGGGATCTGTCATGACCGGCGCACATCTTTGAAAGCAACATCGCTGTCAACCGATAGATCTTTGGGAAGCCCGAGTGCCCGTTCGCCAACAATGTTTCGTTGCACCTCATCGCTTCCGCCCGCAATAGATGCAGATGGGATAGTAAGCGAAAAAGTCTGTACGGTTCCTTGTGAAGGCGTATCTGATCCAGTCAGCATTCCGTGCGCTCCGAGTATGGCCATTCCAGTGGCGGCTGAGCGACGAAGCCCCTCGGTCCACCACAATTTTGAAGTCGAACTTTCGGGCCCAGGAGGTCTCCCCATTAGTGCCGCTGCTCGAGTTCGCGACTGCGTCCATCCGGCGATCCGTTCGCGCGCATAGATATCGACCAGCTGTATGCGGACGGTGTCAGTAAGCGCCGTCATCGTTTTCGCCAATCCGAGGAGCGATAGAAAAGTACCTGGGGTGCCTTCATCTTCGGGCTCTGTTGTCCGACCTGAAGTCTGGGATTCAACCACGTCGCCAACACGACGGTCGAGGTTGCCAGACAATTCACCAGCGTGAACCTGTATGCCACCCCGGCCGTGAGCACTCAACCCGCTTCGTTCAAAGCGAAGTGTTGCGCTAGCTACTTCCCAACCGTGGTTGATCTCACCTATTCGATCGGCATCTGGCACCCGCGCCTCGTTGAAGAACACCTCACTAAAATGGGCCTTACCGTTCATTTGGTGGATGGGTCTGATCTCAACACCCGGTTGATCAAGATCGATGATGAAATACGAAATTCCGCGATGCTTCGGTTGGTCCCAATCGGTGCGGGCAATGAGCATTCCCCGTTGCGCGTGATTTGCGCCCGAGGTCCACACCTTTTGGCCCGTAACAATCCACTCGTCACCATCAAGGTCGGCCCGCGTTGAAATCGACGCGAGGTCTGACCCGGCACCCGGCTCGCTGAAAAGTTGACACCATCCCTCGATGCCTTCAGCCAAGGGCGGAAGCAGCCTGGCTTGTTGTTCGGGGGTGCCGAAGGCTGCGACGACCGGACCACCCATCAAGGTTCCCAGGCCAGGCGGCGGGCCGACGACCCCCGCCTTGGTGAGAGCTTCCCCGATGGAATTTGAGGTTTGAGAATCGGCACCGAGCCCTCCGAGGCCGACCGGCCAGGTCGGAAATGCCAATCCACTCGCCGAGAGGGCTGCCCACCAGTCACGGACACTGATCGTTGGCGTCCAGTGATCTGCAATGAGTCGATCAACGGCAGCAACGTGAGCGTCAGCATCCATCCCGGCAACTTACCTCTCTCTAACCCCGCTCACTAATTGGAGGAATTCCGGCTTAATAAGCCGGAATTCCTCCAATTAGCAGCGGTCGGCGGGTGAATTAGCAGGCCTCGGTTTGGCCTGGTGGCGGTACTCGGCAACACTGGTAGGCGTGGGCCGTTATCGCTACCTATTCACTCCGCTCAAACTAGGCCCGATCACGGTCAGAAACCGGGTTGTTTTCAGCGCACACCTCACGAACTACGCCGCGAACGGGTTACCTACCGACCAGCACGCCGCGTACTACGAGGCTCGCGCCGTGGGTGGCGCAGGGCTGATCATCACCGAGGAACACTCGACCCACCCTACTGACTGGCCGTACGAAAAACTCATCCATGGGTTTCACCGCCAAGTCATACCTGGCTATCGTAAAATTACCGAGGCGGTGCATCGTCACGGGGTTCCAGTCTTTGCACAAATCAACCATAACGGCGGTCAGGCTTCATCGATGTATTCGCGGCTTCCGGTATGGGCACCAAGTGCAGTTCCAGATCCACTGTTTCGTGAGGTTCCGAAAGCGGTAAACACCCGTGAGATTGCGGAGATCGTTGCCGGGTATGCGCTTGTTGCCGGTCATTGCCGCGAAGGCGGATTCGATGGTGTCGAACTTCAATGTAGCCATTCGTCGATCGTGCGGGGGTTTCTCTCGGGGGCAACCAATCTGCGTACAGATCAATACGGGGGTTCGCTCGAAAATCGTGCCCGAATTCTTTTTGAGATCGTCGATGCCGTTCGCGAAGTGATCGGTCCAGATATGGCGCTTGGTGTTCGTCTGTGTGGTGACGAATTCATCGAACGCGGAACCACGATAGATGAGGCTGTCGCAGTTTCACGCATGGTTGAGGCACACGGAAAAGTTGACTACATCAACACCTCCATTGGTGTGGCTACTGCCACGTTGTACATGATCGAAGCCTCGATGCATATTCCGCCGGGGTATTCGCTGTTCATCCCGAATGCGATTCGCCGGGCAGTCGATTTGCCGGTAGTTGGTGTCGGGCGATTTAAGGATCCGCTGCAGGCCGAACGGGCATTAGCTGAAGGTCACTGCGATCTTGTCGGAGCAGTACGCGCGCAGATTGCCGACCCCGAGTTTGTGAACAAGGCGAAATCTGGGGAACATGACGACACGCGACTTTGCCTGTCATGCAACCAAGAGTGTGTCGGTCGAATGGGTCTCAATCGTTGGCTTGGATGTATTGAGAACCCGGCTACAGGACGAGAAAGCATCGCTGGTTCTGGCGCTACATCAACAATCGCGTTCAGTAAAAAACCCAAATCTGTTCTGGTGGCCGGGGCAGGTCCTGCGGGAATGCAGGCCGCCATTAGTGCCGCCCACCACGGCCATCGAGTCACGGTGTACGAAAAGGAACGCCAAGCCGGTGGCAATGTTCGATGGGCAGCAACGGTGCCTAACCGCGCCGAGTTTGGTGATTTAGTTCGTAACCAGCTCAATGAATTGCAACGCCTCGACGTAAAAGTGGTGTTCGATCATCCTGTCGATCTTGATTTGATCCGTAGCGAAACACCCGATGTCGTTATCGTCGCCACCGGGTCTGTGCCGGCCCGGCCCGATTGGGCTTCACCGGATGACACCCGTATCGTTGATGTTCTCGATGTGCTTGCTGGAAATCTGCTTCTGAGCGCTGGAAGCAAGGTGGTTATTGTCGATGAACTCGGCTTCCATCAGGCGACCAGTGCGGCAGAAGTGCTGGCTGACCGGGGATACGAGGTCGAAATCCTTACTCCGGGAATGGTCGTCGGTCAAGATCTTGGCATCACGCTCGACATGGAAAACTTTTGTATGCGTGCTGCCCAGAAGCGAATTCTACTTACCCCGGATTCGGTCGTGATGGGCTGGAACGGAACCTCGCTCACCGTGCTTCATCACGTCAGCGGAACCATGAAAGAACTAGCAGCCGATCTTGTGGTTCTGGCGGTTCCGGCCAGCCCCCTCGATGGCTTGTATCACGAACTCAAAGCCAGCGGGGTAGAGGTGCACCGAATCGGTGATGCACTTGCACCACGTCGCGCTCATTCTGCCGTGATAGACGGCGACAGGGTTGGGGCCCAACTGTGACCCAAATCTGTGCACTTATCATTGTTCGAGACGGAACCCTTCCTGCTGGAGCCGGAGAGGTATTTGAGGTTGCTCATCGACGGGGCGTTGTGATCGGCACCGGGGCAAGGATTGCGGCCGAACAACTCGGTGGCCCAGGCACTGCTTCAGTCATCGAGATTGATCCCGCATCGTTCTCGCTCAGGGGCTGTGCGGCCGCAGCGGCGGAACACATCGTCGTTCGAAGCTCGAAAGCGATCGTCGTGCCATCGTCTCCAGACGGACGTGATGTAGCCCCTCGTCTCGCAGGGTTACTTCACGCCCCGTTACTGAGCGGTGCGGTCCGTGTGGCTGTGTCGCCCGAAGCCCTGATGGTCGAACTTTCTCGCTCTGCTGGCTTCGTTGTTGAGCAGCAACGCGTTACCTGCGATCAGGTAGTCGTTACGCTTATTCCTGGTGTCACCGGCGTGAGCGAAACAACAGAACACGTTTCAGTTGTTGCTGACAGCACCAGTGAAGTTGCTGTGAAGTTTCCTGCCGGGTCGGTGCGCTCTCAGGCGGTCTTGCCGCCCGACCCTGCAACCATGGACCTCACTGAGGCAAGCCACATTGTCGCCGGTGGACAGGGCCTGAAGTCATCAGCTGCGTTTGAAAAATTGGGTGAAATTGGTGTAGCTCTTGGTGCATCACTCGGCGGAACGAGGGTTGCGAGCGATGCGGGTTGGATACCTTTCGACCGTCAAATCGGCACAACAGGTTTGATGGTGTCACCGAAGGTGTACATAGCATTTGGTATCTCGGGTGCGACTCAACACACAAGTGGTCTCGGTTCACCTGAACTAGTGATCAGCGTCAATACTGACCCCAGTTGCCCAATGATGAAGATGTCTGACGTAGCAATAGTCAGCGATGCTGTTGCAGTTCTTGAGGCTCTTGCGAAAAGACTGAGCCGGGTAAGCGCATGACAGCAACTCCGCATTTTGATGTGGTCGTTGTGGGTGCCGGGCCTGCCGGTGCGGCCGCAGCGCTCAGCGCAGCGCGTCTTGGCCGGTCGGTGTGTCTACTGGAACGTGGCCCGTTTCCAGGCTCGAAAAATGTGTACGGCGGGGTTATCTACGGTCGAATTCTTGACGAGCTCATTCCGAAATGGTGGGAGCAGGTTCCTGCACAACGTTGGATAACTCGGCGTGGCACGATGCTGCTCACCGACCATCAGAGCCTGTGTATTGATTACCGATCAACGACCTGGGGTGCCCCGCCGTACAACGGTTTCACGTCGTATCGCCCTGACTTTGATAGGTGGTTTGCTCAACACGCTGTTGATGTCGGCGCTGTCTTGCTCACGTCGACCACGGTGACTGGGTTAGTTCGAAATAGTCGTGGAGTGGTGAGCGGCGTGCAAACCGATCGCGATGGCGACATAACTGCTTCGGTGGTCATTGCCTGTGACGGGGTAAACTCTTTCCTGGCGAAGCAAGCCGGAATGTACCCTCATAGTGGGGCCGAGAATTTTACGCTTGGGGTCAAAGAAGTACTGTCGCTGCCTCGAGGCGAAATAGAAGCGCGCTTCGGGGTTTCCGGAGACGAGGGTGCCGACTTTGAAATCGTCGGCGGCACAAGGGGTATTCCTGGAGGCGCGTTTATCTATACGAACCGCGACACGGTGTCTATTGGTGCGGTGTTATCGCTGAAGGAACTTGGTGCGGCGAAAGTACGCCCAGAAGACATCATTGCTGGGCTGAAAAGTCACCCGTCACTTGCACCGATGGTGACAGGTGGAGAGATCAAAGAATACGCAGCACATTTGATACCCGAGGGTGGATACAACATGATGCCTTCGTTGGTTGGTGATGGCCTGTTGATCGCTGGCGATGCCGCAGCAATGTGCTTGGCCGCCGGCTTGTGGCTGGAAGGTGTCAACTATGCAATGGGTTCGGGCATGGCCGCTGCAGCCGCCGCCCACGATGCGATCGCAATGGGCGACACATCGAAAGTTGGGTTAGCCGGGTACCGACGCCGGCTCGAAAAGGGAGGCTCATCCGGTTTCGTATTGACCGACCACAAAAAGGTAGAACGCGCCGCACACTTTCTGCTGTCTGACCGGGTTCAAAACCGATTCCCCCATCTTGCCTGTGACCTACTTGAACAGTTGTATACCGTCGAAAACCCAAAGCCCAAACGAGGTGCGCTTACTATTGGGCGACCCCTTCTGAAGAAGTACGGCATAGGGTTGAAAGATCTTGTTAAAGATGGTCGTGATGCATTGAAGATTTTCGGATGAAACTTCCTAACAGCCCGGTGAGTTTCGACGATCGTATGGCCACCGTCGACTTTCGCATTTCACACACAGCGCACATCACTGTCGATAGCGAAGTTTGTAGAAGCTGCACGACTCAAGCGTGTGTTCATGCGTGCCCAGCCAAACTTTTTGTTCCCACCAATGATGGCGGCATCTTGTTCAACTACGAGCAGTGCTTCGAATGCGGCACCTGCTACATGCTGTGCAACAAGGCCGGCGCGATTACGTGGGGGTACCCTGAGGGTGGACACGGGGTTGTGTTCAAGCATGGGTGATATCCAGTCTGCTGATTCGGCGTTGCGCAACCGTCGGATCGGCGTTGCTATGAAGTATGTGGCTCTGCGACCTGACATCGACTTACTGAATGCAACCGTCATCACCGACGATCGTTGGTCGGGTGCTTCACCTTCCGACCTTGCTGCGCTTGAAATTGCCTTGCAAATAGCGCAGCGTTTGGGCGGTGAAGTTGTTGTTGCTTCGGTTGGGCCCTCGGAAGCTGAAATGCTGCTGCGTGATGCGTTGGCCTGTGGGGCAGGATCTGCTTTGCGAATTCAAGCCCACGCTGATGGCCAACCTCACGATGACGGGTATGTCCAGCCCAACAGTCGAGCAGTCGCTGAGTCACTGGCTCGGGTGTTTGCTGGGTTCGATTTGGTCATTTGCGGCGACTGGAGCCTTGACAGAGGGTCAGCTTCGGTTCCCGTATTCCTTGCTGCTGCGCTGGGGTACGACGACGCCTGTGGGTTGGTTCGTATCGATACAGAGAATCTCGAACCCGGTTCTGACCTGCACGCTGAACGACGCCTTGATGGGGGCCGACGCGAACGGCTCACCATCTCAGGGCCCGCCGTGCTTTCGGTCGAGGGGTCGACGGCACGAATTCGTCGAGCATCGCTATCCGGGGTTCTTGCTGCTCGGTCTGCGAATATCGAGGTCGTTACTGCGGTGCTGCCAACCCACGAACCTGAGATTCGTTTCGAACGTACACTTGCTTTCCGGCCCCCGGCTCGACATATGTCGTCTCCGTCTTCGACCAACTCGCCGCTCAGTCGGGTTTCAGAGTTGATGGGCGTCAGCACGAACCGAACTCCACCCACTCGGCTTGAGCTTGACCCCGAAGCAGCAGCTGACCTCATTATCGAACGGGTACGTTCGTTCGATGCAACCCGCTGAGCTAGGTGATCGACTAGCAGCGCTTGCCTGGCCTGCGGTTGACGGGCCAACGCTGTTGTTTCCGGTTGGGTCGACCGAACAGCACGGTCCTCACCTTCCGATGGGAACCGACTCGATGATCGCCGAAGCCTTAGCTCAAGCAGCTGCCCGAGTCGTTCGGTTGGACCGGCCATCGACCCCAGTTGTTGTTTCAACGCCTGTCAGTTTTACGGCCAGCGGTGAGCATGAAGGTTTTCCCGGAACCATTTCTATCGGCACCGAAGTATTCACAAGTGTGCTTATTGAATTGGTTCGGTCGGCTTCGAACTGGTGCAACCGAATCATCTTTGTAAACGGTCATGGCGGTAATGCAGAGGCGTTTCGTAGAGCGTCTGTCGTTTGGACGGAAGAAAACCGAAACGCTTTAGTGTGGACGCCGCCGTTGCCCGCCGGAGGTGACTGGCATGCCGGATGGGTAGAAACCTCGGTCATGCTGGCACTCCATCCAGAATTGGTTGGCCCGGCGAGAGAACCCGGAGAAACAGCACAGGGCCCCGAAGTAAAAGCGCTTCTTCGTGCGTCAGGAGTGAAGGCTGTTTCGAGCAATGGGGTGCTCGGAGACCCAGGACCCGCAACGGCCGAAAAGGGCCGAAAACTGTTCGATGAGTGGACGGCGTCGCTGCTCAGCGCGTTTGATGGGTGAACCCGCGCCCACCTCCGGTCTAATTCGCGCCCACCTCGACCCGTTTTTACTCAATTTTGATGGTTTTTGCGCCGAGGCGGGCGCGAAAACCCGACGAGGCGGGCGCGACCGAAAACCTTAACTTTCGAACCTATTCTGCCGATGATCAGGTGCCATGACTCTGACCCTCAGGAAGCAGCCGCAAAAACGCGTCCTTCGTGCTGGCGTGATTGGGTTGGTATTGATCGGCGCGGTGCCCGCTTCGGCCGCCGTCATCGTGAAGAATTTTATGAAAGCCGACGTCGCTCGGGTTGAAAGCTGCCTAAAGAGCCTCCCGGGAACCGATGCGTTGACCTATCCCAATGGGGTTCCTTCTCTTGCCGTGACCTCAGATACGGCCCTCAGTAGTGAAGGTGTTCCGCTGCTTCGCCAAGTTATTGCTGTTCGAGGGGTGAAGCCTGAACGAACCATCAGCGCCGACGCCGTTCGAATTCGAAACCGATGCAATCGGCCTCTGACGGTTAACTTGCTGGCTGCCCCCCACGGTGCACTACCGGCGATAAGTGGCGAGTGGAACAGCCTTTCGATGAGGGTGATTCTTTCGGCCGCGTCGACACCATCACCGGCCACCGATGCGTTGGCACCGATTGCGCCGACTGCATTTATCGCAGCTGGTAACTCGTTCACCGACCCAACCGTGGCTGCGTCGTGGGATGTGTTTCCCGTTCGGGTTGTCGCTTCGGCTGGTGGCGTTGGGTCACTTTCGAATTCGTCAACGAGTGGTGTGGTGCTTCCCGCGAACAGCGATCTTCAGATCGCCGTCGTAATTGACTCTGGCGATTCGGCAGTCGCTACCGATGCTGTGCTTCGACTCATCGTGAAGGCGGTTGGTTGAGGTGGAGAAGCGTCGCGTTAGTCGCATGGGTCGTGTTGTCCCGATCATCCTCGTAGTGAGTTTGGTGGCATCGTCCGCGTGGGCTGCGGTACAACGAGAGCGATTGGCCGTCATCACAACTCAGGCCCTCGGAACATTCTCGGTATACGACTATTCGTCCGGTGTGCAAACCATTCGCGACGGGGCGGCCGACTGGGATGCTGGCACCTATGTACAAACGCAGAAGACACCGATTGGCGGAAGCGTTCGACTCACTCGTCGAGGAGACGTTGCGCCTGACCCCGTAAACGTATGGTGGGATACGACTTGGCGAACCCGTCGATGCTGGTCGGCAACAAATGCAACTGCAGCCGTCGTGACCAGCGGGCGAACCATCCTTACGTTTGACGCAACCGCAGACGTTGCCAATAGTTGGATGCAACCCGGAGGAGTCGATGTTCGAGCGCTGACCGGCGGAACCGCACCGACCCTCCTGAACTTCAATGCCGCACCCTTCGTTGCAGCGACCGCGTCGTACACGGTTGAGATTCCTCCACTCGCAGCCGGTGCTTCGCAGACTGTCTGTTTGTATTGGGGAAACCCGGTAGCGGTGTCTGCATCTGCAATCCTCACTTCGCCCGCCGGAACACCTTTGTACCGAATGGCTGCCGGAACCAACGTTGCAGACCCGTCCGGAAACTGGTTCGCAAGCACCGCTCTTCCGGCGGGCGTCACCACGCTTTCGAACCCTCTCACGAACCCGATTTCAACCTACGCTTTGTTGCCGCCGATGGTGTCTGCCCAATATTATCCTGGTCCGCCTGCAGTTCCCGCAGGAACACCGGTCGGCATCTTCACAAACGTGACCCGTATCGGAATTCCTACTGGACCTCCATCGGATTTCTCAGAATGGAAATTTGTCGTGCCGGCCTTGACGCCGATCGAGGTTCGGGTTTTCGTTGCCGATGATGGAACAGTAACGAATCGTAGCTATGACCTCACGGTTGATGGTTCAAGTTTTCTCACAAACTTCAACCCCCCGACGCTCTGCTTAGGTGGCGGGCTGTTGAATTCATGCGGGCATATGCGTTCCTTTTCTTCGGTGAGCGACGGATCGGTTGACCTTCGCTTTAGCCGGGGAAATGGTTTGAGCGGAGCCGCTCGCCGTCAACTGTGGAGTGCTATCGAAATTCGTACAGCGCCACCAGCAATCGTGAATTTGACCCCTACGGGTGGAATTCGTCGAGAAGGGCTTGTTCAACCGACCGGAACATGGACCTCGCCTGTTGTCGACACCACTTCGGCGGCTTCTATTTACGGAACCGTGAGGCCTTCGGTTCTTGCATCAAGCCTGTCCGTTGGCCGGTCGGTTACCGCAAGCCCGGTTTCGGTGGGGTCTGTTTTAGCGGCCGGTAATGATGGTGCTCAAGACGGCGGTGCCTACATCTCCACGACTACTACCGAGCCCTTCTGGGAAGTTGATCTTGGTGTTGCTTCGCCCGTAAGTCGCGTCGATGTGTTCACGACCCCGTACGCGATGGCGAATTCTGTGACGGTCTTTGTGTCCCCAGCATCTTTAGCTGCCTACCCGACCCCGGCAGCGGCAATTGCCGCCGGGGTTCCTTACAGAGTTTTCTCGGCACCAATCGCTTCGAACAATATGGACTCGGTGTTTCCACCGGGCACCACCGGACGGTACGTTCGCATATGGTCATCAGGAACTGGGGTAGTCAGTCTTACCGAGGTCGAGGTCACCTCTGGTTTACCTGCCGATGTTTCGATTCAAATTGCGACAGCCACATCGGCTGCTGGCCCGTGGAACTATGTCGGCCCTGATGGCACGGCAGCCACTTCGTACGCTTCAGTTGGCGCGTTTCCGTATTCGGCCGACAACCGCCAATTCTACCGAGTGCAGGCCGTGTTTCAGAGCCCCGCTGGAATTGGATCACCCACACTTGAACGTGTACAGACCAATGCCGGTCTTGTCACCCTGCCTCGTGCTGCCGATGGTTTCCATCAGTTCGCCGCCCCTGACATTGGGGTAAACTGGACCGTTAGAATCAAAACGCCGTTACCCAATGTGACGGCTGCAGCAACGGCCACCTTGCAACCTCAAGGGGTTTCGACATGGGGTGCTTCGCAAATCTCGGGCTACCTCGACAGAAATGCCACTCAATGTTGCGCTGCTAACGACCCGTTCTTCTCGACTAGCGGTGCCACTACCAGCCAAACTCCCGTTGCCCTCTTTGATGTTGGAGGTTTCCGAAACCTATCGGTACTTAACAATCGGCTGGACGACCTCCCGGCCGATCATGAGCAAATTGTCGACATTGCGTTGAGCTCAACAATACGAATCCAGGTTCCGCTGCGACGAACCGGAACCAGTTCGTCGCTTCCCGTCAATATTGCCCTCGGAAAAACTGCGTCCCAGTCTTCGGAGGGGTTTGGTGGGGTTCCGAGTCGTGCCAACGACGGGAATACTGACGGTCAGTACTTCACGGGCTCTTCGGTCATGCATACCCTCTTTGAGGTACGGCCGTGGTGGCAGGTCAACCTCGTTAGCCAACGGGTCGTCAATCAAGTTGAGGTGTATAACCGGCTTGACTGTTGCACAAACCGACTTACTGGGTTCTACATTGTCGTGTCGGCAAACCCGCTTCCTGCGACGTTTAGTTTGGCGGCCCTCAGCGCCCCGGGTGTTGCCTATCAAGAGTATTCAGGTGGGGCATTCACAACCCCAAGGACTCTGGTGTTTCCAGGTGGGGTAACCGGTCAGTATGTACGCCTATGGAGTAAAAACACCGACTACCTGCACGTCGCCGAAGTTCGAGTGATCGGGCCGAGCTGATGTCACCACAAGGCTCTCGATGGAAGTTGAAGACCAATCGGACTTCACATCTAAGTTCGACCCCAAGGGCAAATCCGACTGAAGCGGTGCCTGAACAGCCGACTGTCCAACAAGTTAGGCAGCCGTTCCAGGCTGCCTCCTCAAGACCCGCAGATCCAGATTTCGGTCCGATGGTTCGCCGAGCCGCATTCGTCGCCGTTGTCGGTTGGGCAGTAAAGGTGGCGATGATGCTTAAGGTAAACCGTGACCTCGGGGGTTTGCTGCATATGAAATCGTGGGGTCCGGGCATTCCGTATATGGCCTTCGAAACGCCGCGGTCCAACTTTATGGTCATTACCTCGTCGTCAACTCGGGCGATGGCATTTGTGTTGCTTGCCATGTTGGTCGGAGGTTTACTTCGGAACAAAAGCAAACTGCATGTCGCCGGATGGTGTTTTGCACCAGTTGCTCTCGGATACTCGTTGGCCCTCGACTACGGCTTGCAAGCCTGGATTGGCAACTACACCGACGTCAATCGGTTGAAATGGGCAGTAGGTGCGTTTTGCCTGTCGCTGCTTCTCGTTGCGTGGTGGATTGCCGTTGAGCATCCCCATGAGGCACTCGAACGGCGCAGGCGGGCCTTCGATCTCCAAATTAGTCACTCTGGGTGACAAAAATGTTGGGATTGCCCTCAAGGGGTGAGATGAGCTGGTCGAAAGATGACTGATCCAAACTACCGGACCCGAGTCTCGGGTAGCCGTCTGAACCAATAACAGGAACCCCAATATGTCATCCGTATCCGCAACTTCTTCGAAGCGTCGCTGGTCACTCCGAGCCGGAGTCGTCGCTGCGCTAGTCGTCAGCGCTGTTCCTGCAAGCGCCGCCGTGATCGTGCAAAACTTTATGTCTGCCAGCGTCAACCGTGCCGCACCTTGCTTGCAAAAGGTTGCTGGTCTCGACACCTCGGGAACCGGCGTTGGCGATGCGATTGAGCGCCAATTGGCTAACACCGCGAACAGTACCGAAGGTGTTCCGCTGTTGAACGAAAAGATCATCTTCCAGGGATACCGTGGCGACCGTCTGCAAGTTACCGACGGTGTGCGTGTGTTCAACAACTGCAGCTATTCGGTCACCGTCTTCCTCAAGGCTGAACCGGGTTTGACCGCCACCGCAACCGAGGGCAACTGGACTGATATGCATATGAAGGTCTACCTGGGCAAACAGATCTTGGCCACTGCAACCACGCCTGCACCGGCATTTACCGGTTTCAGTACCGTCGCTGACTGGGATGTCACCCCGCTTCTGGTCAACCCTGCTTCACCAGGTGCTTTGACCGGCACCGCGGCTGGCGTCATTCCGGCCGCAAACACGACTACCGGAACAGTTACCTTGGCAGCTGGCAAGTCAGTTCAACTCGGTTATGTCGTTGACGTCGGCTCTGCGGCGCTCACCTCGCCTCTGGCTGGAGTGACGGGCACTTTGAACTACACGGTTAACGCAACAAAGCCTTAGTACCTCAGCATTGCCTTAGTACCTCACCGCTGAGAGGCGCAGACCCCCGAAACGACCTAGGTCGAATCGGGGGTTTTCCGCGCCCGGGACCCACCTGCTTTGGCCCGCCTGCGCGTTCGTTCCGTAATGATCGGTCGGTGTTGGCTTTGGCCCGCCTGCGCGTTCGTTCCGTAATGATCAGTCGTGGCCCGCTGTTGTGATTCATTACGGAACGAACGGACAGGTGATGTGTAACTCCTTTAACCGGGGCGATCATTACGGAATGAACAGAGAGGCAGCCGCACTGCTTCACGAGAGGTGGTTCGATCGGTGGTTTCCGCAGGGGACATCACGGATGGCGCGTTCAGCACAGCCCCGGCACAACCGAACCGGTATGTGAGGTCTTCGACGCACCAGACTTCCCAACTCTTGACTGTCGCATGCACTGTGACATTGGCTACGTTGTCTGAGTACCTCCGATCAGAGGTCGCACCCCGGAGGTTTCTCATGAAAGCCAAAGCAGCAGTCATCTACCAAGTCGGCGGTCCGTGGACCATTGAGGAAGTTGAAATCGCCGATCCTGGCCCTGGTGAGGTGCTGGTCAAACTCACCGCCTCGGGGTTGTGTCACTCTGACGACCACGTAAAAACTGGTGATATGCCCTCCGCTCTACCCATGATTGGCGGCCACGAGGGTGCCGGGGAAATTATTGCGCTCGGGCCAAATGTGACGCATCTTGAAATTGGCGATCACGTGGTGTTCGGATTCATCCCGTCATGCGGAAGATGCCACTGGTGCTCGATTGGCAAGACCAACCTCTGTGACCGTGGATCGGAAATCATCAGTGGCGACGGAACCTTCAACACCTACGATAAGAACGGTGTTGGTCTCAACAAAATGTGCGGCATCGGTACCTTCGCGACCCACGTTAACGCCAAGGTCGAAAGCTGCATTCGTATCGATAAAGACATTCCGCTTCAGCAAGCTTCGCTGGTTGGATGTGGCGTAACCACTGGATGGGGTTCCGCCGTGTATGCCGGCGAAGTAACACCCGGCGATACCGTCGTCGTGATTGGTTGCGGTGGTATTGGCTCGAATGCAATCCAAGGTGCGCGTATGGCCGGGGCCAAAAACATCATCGCCGTTGACCCCGTTGAGTTCAAACGTGAAAAGGCAATGGAATTTGGAGCAACGCACACAGTCGCGTCAATGGACGACGCATTCCCCTTGGTTCAGCAACTCACCCGTGGGGTAATGGCTGACAAGGCGATCTACACCGTTGGGGTTGCTAACGGTGCCCATATGGGCCAGGTGATGTCACTCATTTCGAAGGGTGGCCGTATGGTGATCACTGCGGTAGGGCCAATGTTCGCCACTGAAGTGAACATGAACCTCTTCGAACTTACGATTTACCAAAAGGAAGTACGTGGGGCATTGTTTGGTGGCGGTAGTCCGCGCGCAGACATTCCGAAACTATTGAGCATGTATCAGTCGGGCCATCTGAAACTCGACGAACTGATCACGAAGACATACACCCTCGAAGAGGTCAACCAGGGCTACGAAGATATGCACGCTGGGTTGAACATTCGAGGAATGATCGTCTATTAGCTCCCTGAGGATTTCTTGACTGAGGCGGCTGCTTTGGCGGCCGCCTCATGCGCAAGCTCACGGTCGTGTCTCGCTGCTGCTTTTACGGCGTACCCGAGAATGATCGTCGGCAGCAAAATGATGGAACCAACGATCAGCGTGACGGTCGTGAAAAACACTGCGGGCGACCCGCCGGACCCAGCTCGAAGCCAGACGAAACTGAGGCAACTGAGTAACAGCGAGCCGTAACCCAGCTTTGAAGCAAGTTCCACGTATTTGGCGATTTTTGCCCGCTTCTCAAGGATCGGGTCAAGGATCGGGTCAACGGTCGAATTAGCGGTCGAATTAGCGGTCGAATCAGAAGCCAGCGAAGCCATACGTCAATCGTCGCGCACTCACACGGGTTGCTTTGCCCGAAGCTCATTTCGTGCCGCCCAAAACGTTTCGCCGGGAAGCGGCCCGAATCCGTCGTCGCCAGCCGGATCGATCAGGTCAACGAGGCTCATGGTCGAAGAGAGTTCGTCGGCGTCGATGTAACGGTGGCCCTCAGTAGCGCGATCGGCGGTGAGATCGATGAGTACCTGAATCGCGTCGTCGTCCTGGGCCAACGTCTGGTTCGGTTGCGGTTCGAAGTTACTCTGAGGAGGCGGTGCGCCAAGTTGTCTCGGGGCCGGCGTTGCTCGGCTTTGAGGCTGCGACGCCGTCACCAGAGGGCTTATCCGCGTTAACTGGGTTCGCTTCGTCTGCGTTCGTTTCGAGGGGGACAGCGCCAAGAACAGCATGACTCCGGCCCCAAGCGCTGTGATGAGATCCCCCGGACTGACCACTTCGCTCGCGAATCCGGCATCGAGAGCGACATGCTTGCCGAGGGGTTTTAGCCGATCGGCGTCTTCCTCGGGTCGTCCGTGTATCGATGACTTCGCAATGTCAGTTGCGTCGTCAGCAACGATTCCGGCACTCACCAACGCAGACTGTCGGTAAATCATGGCCCCGTTGGC
Source organism: Acidimicrobiia bacterium (assembly GCA_031430595.1). Classification (GTDB taxonomy): domain Bacteria; phylum Actinomycetota; class Acidimicrobiia; order Acidimicrobiales; family JANYDT01; genus JANNBN01. The sequence continues at coordinate 247,170 of JANPBU010000035.1, read as the reverse complement.
GAGCACCACAGCAAGATTGAGACCGCACCCAAGTGCAATTATTGCGGCCCCGGGAACCCGGTGACTGTTCAGCGCAGTCCCGAGAGCAAGTAAACCGAGCCCAACGCTGAAGGCCGTCAACGCAATCGCTGTGTGAGTTGGCCACTGCGAAGCAACAAGGCGAGAAAGGCCAACCAATGCAACCCCGGCGGTGAGGAGCCAGCTTCCAACAGGTCGCAGACCTTTGATCGAACCAATCGACCCTCCTGCGAGAAGGCCGCCAATAAGGCCGAGGCCCGCTGCAATCAGGGTAACGCCCATCAAACAAGCGTACCGACCCGAGCAGCCGTACTGCCGGATGCTCAAGCCATCGGCTGAACAGACGATATGGTTCGGCGATGGGAAAGCATGTGGAAGTACTCGCTGAGATGGCTGCAAACGTTTGGCAAGTTCACGTCGAAATTGGTCAACGTGTCGAAGAGGGGGCCGTGCTCGTGGTTCTCGAATCGATGAAAATGGAAATTCCGGTTGAGTCGCCGTGTGCTGGAACCATCGTGACGCTCAATGTTGCCCCAGAGGCGCAGGTGCAAGATGGCGACGCCATGTTGGTAATCGAAGCTGATTGACCCGAGAGCTACACAGCTTCAGGCAGCAGCCCCGAGATGTTGATGAAGCAGAAGTACAGGGCCGGAAGAAACGCAACAACGAAGCCCGACCCGTAAATAGCCCAGCGAAGCAGCATTTGGCGTCGTTTGTGGGCCAACAGCCAAGCCGCAAGCCAAATGAAGCCACAGACGGCCGCCCATGCAAGCGATTGGGTCCAAGCCGCCGCCGAACCCTTGAGAAAACTGAATCCGTATCGTTTCGCTCTGTCTGTCGTTGTTCCATCCAGTGTTGGGGTGTCGACCGTTGGGCTCTCGATCGTTGGGGTTTCGTCAACCGTTTGCCCGCTGTTTTGAACGGAAACAGAATCAACCGGAATTTGTGATGCAACACTCGTCGGTCCAGTGCTTGTCGGTCCAGTGCTGGTCGGAGCGACACGTACCGGTGCAATCGTCGCCGGTACCGCAACCGTGATGCCGGCTTTGGCATTCTGCTGTTCTTTCAACTGATCTGCCAGTGGGTCGCCCTCGACAAACTCAACGTCGGATTCAACCGATTCGCCCACCAAATCAGCAACAATGATGCGACGCTGTTTGGCTGAATACTGCGGATCGCAGGTCGTTAAGGTCAACGTGTTTCGGTCGCCTTTTGGCAACAACACCTCGTTTTGCGAGGGTTTGACCACGAATTGCTCGGTGACGTTGTAGCGAAACCATCGACCGGAAGTTTTGCTGGCAATAAAAATCGGGTCGCCAATCTTGAGCTCGGCTACCCGGAAGCAGGGTGCGCCGAACGTGGTTCGATGGCAGGCAATCGCTGAGTTTCCACTCTCGCCAGGAAGCGGGGTTTTTGCGTAATGGCCAGGGCCCTTTTTGAGTGACTCCTTATCGGCACCGCTCACGATCACATTGTCGACGCCAATGCGTTTGATGACAATTCGCCCGATTGCTTCGCCCGGAGCAATCTTTTGTTGTCGAGTTTTCGACCGAGAAACAAGTTCCTTCCCAAATCGAGTTGTTGGGGGAGCGGCAGGAGTTGCCAGCACCGTTGATGGGGTGGGAACGCTCGATTCCGTAGGAGCAGTTGGCTCAGCGGGAAGTGTTGTTTGTTCGGCGACCGTCACCAGTGGAATGGTCACGACTGCGCTGCCATCACCGGTAAGTAGGTCGTCCGGAACCGCCCCAAAGTTGAGACCAACAGCTTCTAGATCGGCCTGTAGGCCATCTTGGGAACGTGCCGTAGCGATACCCGTGCCCCACAATTGGTACGCCACAAAAAGCAACAACAGCACACCCATGGTGATGAGCGTTCGCCCGAGACCAGAGACTGCCCGGCGACCCAAGCCGTCTTGAGGGTGATTTGGCCGCAGGTTGGGTTGCAGGTTGGGTTGCAGGGTCACTGTCGCCATCTACTAAGTATCGAACGTTTAGGACCCCAAGTTGAGCCACCAAGGGAAGTAGCCAGCATCGCTGTGACCGATCAGATATCTGTGCGGGTGGATGCTTGCGTAAACTCTGAGCCATGTCAGCCCCCGCTCGCGTGCACCTCGACGGTGTAGTGGCATTGCTTGGCACGTTTCCGGCGCTTTCCGGTTTTTCCCTTACCGTCCCCACGCCCGAGGTTGTGATTCTAAGAGGGCCCAATGGTGCAGGCAAAAGTACCGTACTCAATGTGTGTTCAGGGCTAGTTCCCGTGCAGCGTGGCACGGTTCAGATACTTGGCTCTAACATCCGAGTCGATCGTCGAAGTGTACGAAAGCACTTGGGGTTTCTTGGCCACCGTACCGGCCTGTACGACGACTTGAGTGTTGAGCAAAACGTTCAACTTGCTGCGAGGGCGTCCCAGGCAAATATTGCCCTGGTTGGGCCGACCCTCAGCCGAGTTGGTTGCGATGGTCGGCTCGCGAAACTTGGTGTCGCGCATCTCTCTGCCGGGCAGAGGCGGCGGGTGGCATTGGCTTCATTGATGGTTCGTCGGGTTCCGTTGTGGCTGCTTGACGAACCCCATGCGGCGCTTGACACCGATGGACGCGACCTGCTTGACGAGGTCATTCGTGAAGCTGCTGTCGATGGCACCACCGTGTTAATGGCGACGCACGATCTTGATCGAGCAGACCGTCTGGCTGACCGTGTGGTAACCATCGTGGGCGGACGAGTCGTCGCAAATGATGCGGTGGCCCATGTTTCGTGATGCTGCGTTTGTGTTTGCCAAAGACGCCAGAATTGAATTGCGAGCCAAGGTCACTCTTCGTCAGGTTGCCCCGTTTGTCGTGAGCCTTCTCGTGCTGTTTGGCTTGGCCTTCGACCGATTGCTCGTCAAAGATACGGCCATAGCCGATGTTCGCGTCGATGAGCTTCCTTTGGCGTTTGTGGGCCCCGGCATCTATTGGCTCGGGGTGTTGTTTTCGTTGGTCCTGCTCGTACAACGTTCGGTGTCGATCGAAACCGAAGACGGGGCCGGAACCCAGCTACGGCTGTGGGGCCTTGACCCGGCTGGGGTGTTCCTGGGGAAGGCTGGCGTCGTCGTCATGCAGTTGCTTTTCATTCAGGTTTTGCTCTGTGTGGGGTTGATAGCCATGTTTGATCTACAAATGACCGAACCCCTGTTGCTTGTGAGCGTTTCGGTACTCGCAACCGTTGGTTTAGCGGCGGTCGGCAGCTGTTACGGGGCATTGTCGGCTGGCCTTCGGGTACGGGAAACTCTGTTGCCGGTGCTTCTTTTACCGGTCACGGTTCCGGTTCTGCTTGCAGCAGTGCAAGCATGGCAACGAGCCCTTACCGGAGATGTCGATTCGGCATGGCCGTGGGCTCGAATCTTGTTCGTTTTTGTCGTGGTCTACGTGGCTTTCGGCATTCTTTCCTACGGTGCCCTCATGGAGGAATCGTGAAATCTCAGATGAGTTGGTTCCTTGGTGTCGCCTCTGTGTTGCTGCTGGGTGTTGTCACGGTTCTCACGTTTTCAACACCGTCACCTGACTTTGTTCAGGGCGAAGCAGCACGTCTCATTTATGTTCACCCAGCAACGGCCTGGGCTTCATATGCTGCATTCGGAACGACGACGTTCGCTGCGGTCATGTGGCTTTGGCCTCGAACCCGTCGAATCGGATGGGACCATATCGCAGGTGCTTCGGCTCACATCGGAACCATGTTTCTTGCAATGACCCTCGTACTCGGTGCCATCTGGGGTCGGCCGACCTGGGGTGTGTGGTTTCGATTGCGTGACGCCCGTATGGCTTCCACCTTGGTCATGCTCTTGATGTATTTCGGTGTTCTTACGCTTCGCCAGCTTCCGGCTGCTCCAGATGTGCGGGCCCGGCGCACAGCCCTCGCCGCACTGCTCGCCTCAGTGAATGTTCCAATCGTCCATTTTTCGGTTCAATGGTGGGACACACTGCACCAGAAAGCGACATTGGCTAAGCCGGAGAAGCCAACGATCGAGGGGCTTCCGCTCACGATTATGTTGCTGAGTTTTGTGGCGTTCACAGTTACGTTTTGTTGGCTGATGGTGCATCGCACGCGTATCGAACGGTGGAATGACCAACTGTTCAACGGCGACGTTGAATCGGCGATCGTGGCCCGGCAGCGCGAAGGTGCTGGTTCACTCGCAGCCTCGGGCTTAACGCCTGGCGGGCTGAGATAAGTATGAATGCGTATGTGTTCTCTGGTTGGATAGTTGCCATGGCCGGAACTGCGTTGTACGCGGGATGGACAATTATTACGTCACGCCGGATAGCGGCACAGGTACTCGCAGTAAAGGGTGCGTTGACCATTGATTCGGGTGCCGAAGGCAACGCCGTGCTTGAAGGTAACGCTCCGCTTGGAGGTATCGACCATGAGTAGTCCGATTGATTTCGATGACCTCGATGCAGGTGTTGGGGTCGCCGGTCCTCCTACCGGCGGCGGTTCTCGTACCGGTGATGCTGTGGTTCCGACTCGCCGTCGAAGCCCGGTGCGCGCCTGGATTGCCCTCAGCGTGATCTCCGTGGCACTCGGTTTTGTGTTGTTTAACGGGCTTGGGGAAGCAACACTTTTTTTCCGGCCGGTCGATAAAGCTGTTGCCGAACGAGCCCAACTCGGCACGAAGCGGTTCACGATCGAAGGGTTGGTGGTCGTTGGAAGCGTCAAGCGACAAGATCGTTCGGTGTCGTTTCAGATTGAGAATAACGGGGTGACCGTTGCCGTTGATCATGCAGGTATTCCGCCAGAACTGTTTCGCGAAGATTTACCGGTCGTGCTTGATGGACGTTTCACTGCGGCCACCGGCGCTGCCACGTTTAAGTCAGACCGGATGATGGTGAAGCACGGTTCAGATTACGTGACCAAAAACCCGGATCGTGTCAAGGACTACACAAAGACCAGCCTGAAAACCAGTGTGAAAACCGATGCGAAATAGGTCGTCAACGGAAGGCGATTCTCAATGATTGCCAGGTTCGGTTCATTCGGTGTACTTGTTGCTTGTATAGCTTCAGTAGTCAGCGCGCTTTCAATGGCCACCGGTGTCGTGATCGCACGACCTGGGTTCGTCAACATCGGTCGAAAATTTATTCCGTATGTGGTTGGTGGTTCGATTGTTTCGGTGATTGCGATGCAGACAGCGCTCTTGAGGCACGACTTCTCGATCAAGTACGTCGCCGAGAACAATGCCCGGAATACACCTCTGCCGTACACGATTGCCGGAATGTGGGCTGCCCTTGAAGGGTCAATTCTGCTTTGGGGCTTTGTACTCGTTTGCTATCTGAGTTTGGTGTGGTGGCGCTTTCGTAAGCGATTAGATGATCCTCTGGTGGTTTGGGCCCTCGTCACTATGCTTGTCGTGTGTGCGTTCTTTTTCGCACTGATGGTCGGACCAACGAACCCGTTCACGTTGCTGAGCGCTATCCCAGCTGACGGCAGAGGCCCTAACCCTCTGTTGCAAAACCACATTCTGATGGCTTTTCATCCGCCGATGTTGTACCTCGGTTACGTTGGTTTCACAGTGCCGTTCGCCTTTGCCATAAGCGCGCTGATTACTGGACGGTTGGGTGAAGGTTGGCTGCTTGAAACACGCAAATGGACCCTGGTTGCGTGGGGTTGCCTGACCTTCGGCATCATCCTTGGCGGTTGGTGGAGCTATGAGGTACTTGGGTGGGGCGGTTATTGGGCATGGGACCCTGTAGAGAATGCCTCGTTCCTTCCTTGGCTTACCGGAACCGCCTTCATTCACTCGGTACTTGTACAAGAGCGTCGAGGAATGCTTCGAGTCTGGAACCTGTCGCTCGTCTGTTCTACATTCGCGCTTACTATCCTCGGAACCTTCCTGACCCGTTCGGGGGTTGTGCTGTCTGTGCACGCGTTCTCAAACTCAGAAATTGGATCCTGGCTGTTGGCCTTTTTCACGGTGATTGTGCTGGTCACCGTTGGGCTCATTGTGTGGCGCGGTGAACGGCTTCGATCACCCGGCGCAATCGATTCGCCGCTTTCACGCGAGGCGGCATTTATGGCAAACAACGTTCTGTTTGGTGCCTTCGCGTTCGTGGTTCTCCTCGGAACCGTGTTTCCGCTGGTCGTCGAAGCATTGAACGGAGATCGCCTCAGTGTTGGCACGCCGTACTTCAACCGGATGTCGAAACCAATAGGGGTGTCGCTGCTGTTCTTAATGGCTGTTGCCCCGGTGCTGCCATGGCGTAAAGCCAGTGCTGAGTTGCTTCGCACTCGTCTGCAATGGCCGCTGGTTGGTGCAACCGTCACGATTGTGGCCTGCGTTAGTTTCGGTTTGCGAGGCGGATGGCCGCTTGTCACGTTCACCCTTGCGGCATTCGCAGCGGGTGCGGCCCTTCGGCAGTTGGGCTTAGCCATGAGGGGTGCCCACCGATCTGGGCGTTCGGTGTTGTCTGGCCTGGTCGGTAGGGCGAACGGCGGAATGGTGGTGCATGTAGGCGTGATCTTGGTGGCGATTGCTATCGGGGCAAGCGGCTCATACGCAACCTCTACCCAGGTTCTTTTGAAACCTGGTCAAAGCACCAAAATAAACGGTCATACGTTTACATACCTTGGGCTAAACGAACAGGTCAAGCGGGGAAATCTCGTCACGACGCTTCGTGTGCAAACTGATGGTGGCAGAGTCGATGGGCCCTCATTGACGAAGTTTGATGCTCAGGGTCAAGTCGTTGCGAAACCTTCCGTTCGAACCGGTCTATTCGAAGATCGTTACATTCGAATCATTGATGCGCCCGACGATGCCAAAGGTATTGCCTCATTTGAAATCAAAAGCGAGCCGATGATTCTTTGGCTGTGGATTGGCGGGTTTGTGATGGCCTTCGGAACCCTGCTCTCGACTATTCCCGGTCGACGTCGCCGGGCGACTGCACCAACGAGTGTCGCGAGTGCCGATGATGAAGATCGACTGTTGGCTGGGGTGGTGTGATGTTGTCGCCTGGACTGCCTTCTGAGCAAGTACCTCAGCCGGTGCCTGGGCAACAGCGCCGTAACAGTTGGGCTGAACCCCGCGTTGTTGCGCTCTGCGTTGGTGCGATTGTTGTTGCGCTTATTGCAGTTCTCGCCACACGCGAGACGGCGGGCAAGTCACAACAAAGCCCAATTCTTGGTCAGGTTGCTCCAGCAATTTCCGGGATTGACGTGTTGTCGAAGCGGCCGATCAAGTTATCCGATGCTGAAGGTCGTTGGACTGTCGTGAATTTCTTTGCCACGTGGTGTACCCCGTGCGTTGCTGAACACGATGATCTTGTTCGGTTCCATGAAAGCAATGTGATCAACGGTGAAGATGCATTATTGGCCGTGGTCTTCGATGACGCTGAGTCAGACGTTAAGAAGTTTTTTGAAGAGCGTGGCGGGGGTTGGCCGATTGTCGACGAGCCGAAAGTGGCGGTTGACTACGGTGTGACAGGGGTACCCGAGACGTACATCATTGCCCCCAATGGGAAGGTAGTGGCGAGCGTGCGAGGTGGTGTGAACGATGAAGCCCTCGTCGCAAAACTTGATGACCTCAAAGCTCAGTTTGCAGCCGTGAATTCGACTGTCGCAGGCTCGACGACCCCATGAAGGGTGGTGCCATGAAGGGTGGTGCCATGAAGAAGTGGGCGCCGCTTCTGTTGATGTTGGCGGTTGTTTTGAGTGCCCTTGCGGTTGGTTCACTGCAAGGAAACGGCAACCAGACACCCGCACAACGAACGGTATCGATTGCATCACGGGTTCGCTGCCCAACGTGTCAGGGTTTGTCAGTCGCACAATCGAAAACCCCCGTTTCTCGCGGCATCTTTGATGAAATCGAACGACAGGTAGCCGCTGGTCGCTCGGATGCTCAAATCACTTCGTACCTCGCATCACGTTACGGAGACTCCATTTTGACGAACCCTCCTTCAAGCGGGATTGGTGCAGTCGTATGGGTGCTTCCGGTTATCGTACTTGCTGGGGCGGCAGGTGGCCTAGCGATGTCGTTGCGGCGTTGGCGTCAGGCTCGAAGCGCCAGTGACCCTACGTCTGATGATCTTGATCTAGTAACACGCGCGCGGGCAGAGGCTGCCTCATGAGTTCAACCGGAAAACGGCCAGATCTTGATCGACTTGCAGTAGATGAAGATGAACGTAAGTTTCTGCTTCGTTCGATTGATGATCTCGATATGGAACTAGCTGCGGGCGATATTGACACCCTCGATTACAATGATCTGCGCGCTAACTATTCGGTTCGACTTGCCGAAGTACAACGACGAATCGAAGGTGACGCTGAGACGCTCTCCGCGTTAAATCAACGCCCGAGAAGTTTACGATCACGAATGATTTCAATTGGCGCCGGTCTGGCGACATTCGGGTTCGCGCTTGGTATTGGTTTGTTCGTGGCCCGCTCTGCCGGTGAACGCAAAGATGGCCAAATCATTACTGGCAACATTGGACAAAACGCCCAATCCAAGAAGATTGCCGAACTCATGCAGACGGCTTCCGCGGTAAGTGCAACAGACCCCTTGGCCGCGGTCGAGGCTTACGACGAGGTCATTAAGCTTGAACCCCAAGTGGTTGCGGCGTGGGCGTATGGCGGTTGGACACTTCGGTTGACGTCGCTTCGTATTCCCGAAGGTACTCAGCGTACTGAGGTTCAGAAAGGTGCTCTGCGCCGACTCGATGAAGCGGTAAAACGTGATCCTACGTACGCTGATGCTCATGCGTTCCGGGCCATCATGCGCATGCGCGACCTGAACGATCCGGTTGGGGCGAAAGCTGACCTGGTTGCCATGGAAGAACTGGTGCGAGATCCGATTGTTGATCAGCTCACCGCTTCGTTGCGTGAAGAGCTGGGCCTAGCGAAACTAGTTCCGGCCACGACGGTTTTGCCATAGCGAACTGCTTTCGCTGCTCGGCGAACCACGAACGCAGCCACAAGTGGGTCCGAACCGACCGATACTTATGGCTCGGTGCCATTGGTCGCCTGGTCGAACTGGTTTGGATTGAATGTCGTCTCGTTGGAACAGATCTCCGATCCGAATTCGTATGGTTCCTCCACCAAACGCTTCGAAGCTGCTCAATGGCGCTCCCCGTTACAGGTTTTGTAAGCGGCCGGATGCGAGGTGGTCAGCGACGGTGGAACGGACCCCTGATTTCGTAAGTGATACCGGTTTTTCCATCGAAGCCGCGCTGCGAGTTGAGGTACAAGCGCGAGTGATCGGGCGAGAATGCCGGCCCAGTGACTTCGGAACCATCTTGGCCGGTGAACCGCAAAAACGCTGACACCTCGACCGCCTTCTTATTGGTACGTTCTCTCACTAAGCAAAGTTCCATGTTGCCACCATCCTCGGCAACAAAGAGATGTCCAGTTGGTTTGTGCACAGTGATGTTGTCAACAGCGTTTAGTGCTGCATTCGGTGTGTCGTCCCCAGAATAAATTCTGGTGATTGTCTGTTCACGTAGTAATACTTTCCAAACGCTCTTATCGCCTTTCGAGGTAAAAAACATCGAGGTGTCTTCAACCCAAATGCCCTCACCGCCATTGAACGACGCTGTTTGTGGTTGTCGATCGGGTTCGGTAGTGCTAGCTGGCAACCACGAAAGTCCTCCGTCGACTACGGCCGCAGCGAACAGGCTGCCAGTTTTCAAGTTGCCTTTCCGTGATGGTCGAAATTGGTAAAGGCGACCCCTTGGGTCATCTTCGGTGAGGTAAACAAAACCGGTTTGGCGATCAATAGCTGCTGCCTCGTGTCGAAACGATCCAAGGGCGGGACGTTCAATCCCTTGCCCTGGTTTCAGCGGCTGACATTCCCAAACATGCCCGAGTTCAATTTCCTCGCACGAAAGCCAAGTGTTCCAAGGGGTTGGCCCACCTGCACAATTCCGATTCGTGCCGCTGAGAATCGGGTACCCGTCGATCAAGTTTCCAGTGCGATCAAATCGTAACGCCCCGACGCCACCTTGACCTTCGGCTACTTCTGAGTTCGACACATATACCCATCCGCCCTTTGGTGCGGTGAACGAGTGCCCGCCGTCTGGGGCGAGATGCCATTGGTACTGAGAATCGGCAACAACTATTCCAGAGATGGCGACTACTCGACTTCTGAAGCCCAACGGCAGTTGAATGCCATGGCGGTCAGGTGGAAGTAGGGGTCCGTACGGTCCGTTTTTCTTCAACCCATTGAGAGGTGCAGCCCAGACGCTCCCGATACCTCGCGCTGTAGCAAAACTTGCTCCGAGTAGGGCCGTCGAACGGAGGAAGCTCCGACGGCTGAGCTCAGATTCTGAAGGCACATCCGGGTATCGGCTGTTCGGAGGTGATTCTGAAGGGACGATTCATCGAAAGAATTTTGAAGAATTGTTGTGGAGACCTGTCGATCTGGTTGAGGTGCCACGTCATAGGTGCAGAAGAGAGGAAAAGCCAACGTGTCGCTGTTAAGGGTTGAAGTTTGCGCACCTCGGTGAGCAGGTCCCGTTGATGCGAGAGGCGTCGTTCGATTACCGATGTGTTTGACAACTTCGGGGTTACTTCGCCATCAATTCTAGATTTCGTCGGCGAAAGGGAGCCATATCGCGACAGTCGTTGCGTTCACGAGTTTGGCGTGAGCCGATCTTGGAGCAGCCGATTGAGAACCCACAATATGAGGTTAGTCGGTCGATCATCGAATAGTGAAGGTGATCGTTAAGCCAGCTGATGTCGATGGTGACGCTACCGTAATCGTATGGGTACCTTTGGTTTTTCCAAACCGCACTTCGCCCCTAGTAGAAGTTTTGAGTCGACGAACTCGGGCTCCACTTTTTACTGTGATCGTGGCTCTTGCTAGCGCACGGTTGACGCCATTTTCTCGAATCCAAAGTTTGAGGACACCTGTCTTTGAATTGAAACCGACAATCAGTACCGGCTGAGAACCTGACTCCAGTATTTGCGGCATGGTTGTAGTCGGCGTCTGACTGGTAGCTACGCCTAATTTTGGCGCAATCGTTGTTGTTGTTGTTGTTGTTGTTGTTTGGGTGCTTGCTTGAGTGCTGGGCTGCTGATCTGCAGTGGAAAGTTGCGTTGGTTGGGTTCCTTGACCGGCTGGTGTTGCCGACACAACTGTTGTTGAGGTCGTCGTCTGGCCCGAAATCGCTGGAGTGGTGCTTGATGTGACAGCAGTGCTTGTTGTGACAGCAGTGCTTGTCGCCGTGGTCGATGCAGTTGATGTGGCGCGGGTGGTGCTTGTCGTGCTTGATGTTGACGTTGAAGTAATTGCGAATTTGGCGGTCTTTTTGGCCTCGATGTTTCCAGCGACATCAACACTCCAATACTCAATGGTATGTGAGCCTATCGATGAGATGGATACAGTCGATACTTTCGCAGCGTTCCCACCATCGACGGCGATGTAGGTCGCATCAACGCCAGACCCTCCATCGGTCGCCTGTAGTTTCAACGTGTACGTGCCGACATTCGAAGAAGGAACCGTTCCGACTGTCGAGGTAACCGGGTCGGTTGTGTCGAGTTTGAATTTCGGTGTCGAAAGAGTGACCGAGTTCCCGGCGAGGTCGGTCACCGTGACCGTAGCGTCAAGTCCGGTTCCTTCAGTAGCGAACTGTGACGGAGCCGGCGCAGATTCGGGGTTGACACCTGACCGGGCATCGGTTGCTGACCACAGGTACACAAACGGTCGATTCATCCAACCCTGTGCATTTGCGGAGACCCCATCAGCGATCTCACCTGTAACGATAGGAGCAGTTCTATCTATTCGCACATAGGTGGTCTCCGTATCAGAAACATTGTTTGCGTTGTCCACTGCGAACAACGTCACGGCAAACGTATCTTCGGTATTGAAGGTTGCCGTTGAAGTAAATATGTTGGTTGGCTCAGCGAGTGTGGAACCGTCTTTTCGGGCATATGTGTCTCGTACCCCTGAAAGCGCATCAGTTGCTGAGAATGACAGGGTGGCCTCTCTGACCCACCCGGCCGGAACCCCACCAGTAGAAACAACAGGTGGTGTGCGGTCGATCTTGACGGGTCCGACTGAGGCAGTGGTCGAGTTTCCGGCCAAGTCGGTGAACGTCCACGAAGCGCTCAATCCAGTGCCTTCACCGCTGATTGTTGGGTTTGCCGGTGGTTGAGTTTCCGGGGTGAGGCCCGAGTTTTCGCCAACGTTCCATTTGAACGGCACGTCTTGGTTGTACCAAACACTTGCGAACGGGCCGCCGCCCGGGAACGTTGAGGTGATCAGCGGGGCCATCATGTCGGAGTTCACAAAAATGGTTCGTGTCGACGATTGATTTCCACCGATATCAGTTGCATAGTAGGACACCGACAGTGAGCCAAATCCACCGACGCCGATATCGGCGGTGGCAGCATTAACGACTTGCTGCGTCGAACTTGTGGAACTCCACCAAGTGATCGATTGAATACCAGCGTTATCGGTGGCACTAACTCTGAAGCTTGCGCCGCCCTTGTACCAACCGTATGCGCTCGGGGCAGTGAGGGCTATCGCCGACACCTGAGGTTTTTGGTTATCGACAGTTGCTGATGCTGCGGTTCGGGCGGCACCGACACCGTTGGCGTTGAGTGCGGCAACCGAGAATACGGCGGTGTCTGGTGGGGCAGGAATTGACACTGAACGCTGGTTAGCAAGCACGCGTATGATGCTTCCTGTCAAGGTGTTCTTGATTTCGTACCCGGTAACAGAAAGCTCAGTTCCGTTGCCAAGCGATCGGTCAATCGGTGGAGTCCACGAGACCACGAAATCACCATCAGAGCTATTCACTACCACCGAGCCTGGTTGGGCCGGTACCGGACCAAGGTCAAGAACTTTGAATCCTCCGATACCTGCTGGGGAAGGGAGAAAGGCGATATCGGGGCCAACGTAGCCGGTCGGGAAGAGTTCCATATCGACAACACCGGTGGTCGTTGTTCCGTCTTTACGAAAAAAGAGGTGCGAATCCCATGCGGCTCCATGCCAAAAGGTCAGCGCATTTCCGGGCAGGAGTTCAGTCCCGATATTTTCGCAACGAAGGTCTGCGCTGAGCTTCATCGAAGCAAGCCATAGGTTATCTAGACCTTTGTCAATGTTCCAAAAACCCCAGTCAACTTCGCGGGCGAGCCAATTTGCTAGGTCGATTCCATACTGAACCCATGTCGAAATTGAGTCGCCAAAAACTGCTTTGCGGGGTGCTGCGTATCGGTTCGGTTCGGTTCGCAACACAAGCCGCGGAGGATGGGGTGGTGCTGAGATGTCTGGAACAATTGCATCATCGTCAATCGGCCGTCGAAGCTCGCCAAAAGACGGGCTCATTTCCCGGCTTAGATTGCATCGTCCTCGAGCTCCGGGGCGAATTTCTCCAGGGGACGTCTGAATCCAGCTTGATTCGCGCCCGATTGCAGCGCACATCAACATTCCTCCAGCAAAACGGTCGACCGCCGACTTTGATCCTTCGGGTAAATTTTCAATGAACGCAACGAACTTACCGCTGTTCATATGGCAGCCGGCGCTGTGGCGGAACCATGCTCCCGATGGTTGCAGCCCGTCGGGAATCGGCACCAACGAAGGTGGTGTTTCAGTCGGTGTTTCGTTCATGGTTGCGCTACCGAGGTAGTTCGTAAAGTACGCAACACCAACGAGTTCGTATGGGGCATCAGGTTTCATATCCGAAAGTTCAGCGTCGGTGTATTGCCCGATTGGTCGGTACAAAAGCACCTGCGGTTTGCCTAATTCGAATGCATTTCCGTCGGGCGGGCGCCCGAAGGCTAGGCCTTCACCTTTGAACGTGACCCAACCGTGACTTGAGAAGTACTGCTTTAAGACCAATGTGTTGACATCGGCAACGGGGTCGTCGATGATCATCGGAACACCACGAGCAGTTAAGGCCGCCTTGACCTCGTTTTGAATAGCAAAGGTACCTATGATTTCGTTCGAGATCGTAGCGGGGGCTGCGGAGACTGCGATCGTTTGAGTCTGGGTAGTATCAGCAACGGAACTGTCAGCCGGGGCAGCGTGGGATCCCTCGTGTGCTTCCGATGGGCCAACAGCACCGGCCAAAATTGCAGCGATGGCCGCCACTGTGATGATTGTTGAAAGGCGACGACGGGCAAAACGGCGGTACAAGGTGAGGCTTGCCAACAAGGATCCTTAATGGTGAGGTGACTCAACTCATATCGAATGATCCAGAACTATTCTTGAGGATAAATACTGATTTCGTTCAAACAAGTGGAAATGAGCGGCACAGAAGATTCTGAAATGGCCCCAACAACGCGACGTTCGATGCGGCGATGCGCACAATGCCAAGCCCGTCTTGGCGCACATCATGGCGTGCGTTTGCGAACCTGCTGCTAGGCCGCTCAGCTCATGTCGTGATGGTGCAATCCTGGGCGCTGGCCAACTGACGGATCGCCTAGCCATGCGGTGGTGAGCGCATCGGACTCTTCAACGAGACGTCTGCCTTGCGAAAAATCAGTTGGAGCGATATTCAACGGACACAACGTAGGGACCATCCGAAGATCTGTCACGGTGGAGTAGCGCTCAAAGTCAACGAGTAGACGATTTTGAATAAGTAGACTTACGGCTTGTAAAGCAATGCCAAGTGTGCCTACAGGTGGTTTCGAAAGCGAGCAGGCATAACCGCACGGAAGCACATAAATCGTGGTCGCACCGAGCGCAAGTGCTTGTGACACGGGGCAGTTGTTGACAACTCCACCGTCAACAAGAGACTTTCCGCCGATCTTGACCATTGGAAAAACCCCAGGGATCGCTGCGCTCGCACAAATCGAATCGATCACATCGCCGTCACTCAACAACACATCGTGACCAGTCGAGATGTCGGTAGCGACAACATGAAGGGGGATCTTCATTTCGGCAAAAGATGACACCTTAAGTTCGCGCTGCAATAGGCGTCGAAGCCCGGTAGACGGTACGAGGTAGTCACGTCGTCCGAGCAGGGTTCGAAGCCCGCCGACCAACTCAGTGGGGAAGACATCGTTTCGGCGCATACGAACCCAAATGTCAACGAGCTTTTCGATGTCGGCGTTAGGCCCGTGCGATGCAAGCCAAGCGCCATTGATCGCACCAACCGAGGTTCCAACGATGACATCGGGCCTGATGCCACCACGGAACAGTGCCCGAATCATTCCGGCTTGAAGGGAACCAAGGTTCCCTCCTCCCGACAAAACAAAGGCTGTAGTCATGGTGCGTAAACCCGGTGCAATCTGAAGTTATGCCGCTGCGCTAACGATTTGTTGCGTGAGGGTGGCTTTCGGTTAGGCCAGCGTTAGTGATTCGAACAAACTCTGCGTTCTGCTGAAACTCAGCAATGGTGCGGGCATTCACATAACTCATCGAGCTACGAACACCAGCCATAAGTTTGTATGTGAGCTGTATAACGCTTCCTTTGTACGGAACGTTAGTTTCGACGCCTTCAGCGGCTCGTTGCTCCATGTACTCTTCGTCAAGTTCGGTACCTTGACGTGCCGCACGTCGTTCCAACGCCTCGAAGCTAGCCATGCCGCGAACCCGTTTGACGAGACCGTGCGGAGATTGTTCAATTTCGCCGGGGCTTTCTTTGGTACCGGCAAACATCGAGCCGATCATCACGCTGTTTGCGCCGGCGGCCAACGCCTTGGCAATGTCCCCGGAAGTACGAATACCACCATCACCAATCACGGGTACATCGAGCCCAGCGCAGTCGTTGATGGCGGTGAGTTGTGGAACCCCAACACCAGCAACAATTCGCGTGGTGCAAACGCCACCGGGACCCACCCCAACCTTGATCGAATCGGCACCGGCACGAATCAGATCTTCAGCACCTTGTCGTGTCGCAACGTTGCCAGCAATGATGTCGGTGGTTGGAAATTGTTTCTTAAGTGCACGTACGGTATCGATGGCATGATCGGAATGACCATGGGCAATATCGAGAACGAGAACATCGACACCGGCGTCAACGCTGGCAGCGGCGCGTTCCATCGCGTCGTGATCGGTACCAATGGCCGCCCCGACAAGTACGCTTTCACCTTTGACTTTCGCGATTTGGGCTGCTTGTTGCTCGATCGTAAAGAACCGGTGGATCATTCCGATACCGCCAAGCTTGCCAAGTGCAACCGCCATTTCCCACTCACATACCGTGTCCATGTTGGCGGCCACGATCGGCAGATCGATTTCGACGTTCGTAGAAAGCGAGGTTCGAAGTGACACGTCGCCTCGGCTGCGAATGTTTGAACGAGCCGGAACGATCAGTACATCGTCGAACGTCAAAGCCAGGCGAACGTTGTCGAGATTCATGCGGGAGATGATAGTTCGCCCGGCTTATCTTCATGATGGTTTGGATGCCGCAAACCGATCGTTGAGGTGACGCAAACATTGAAGTTCATGGGAAGATATGGACGTGGGTTTTTTCGACACCAACCGCAAAGCATTGGCCCAACGAGGTATCGACCCGAGTCGGCTTCCGCCGGGTCAGTATTTCACCGACCGCTTTCCTGTTCTGCACGTTGGTGAAATCCCCGACTATGGCGATCTGAGCGGCTGGTCAATGACGGTAACCGGGTTAGTAGATCATCCGCTCAGTTTGAGTTGGACAGATATTCTTGAACGGTCGGCGGTAGAGATCACGACCGATATTCATTGCGTCACGAAATGGTCGAAATTTGACACCCTTTGGAGGGGCTGCTCGATCGCTGAATTGATCCGTGAAGCTGGGGTTCAGGCTGAAGCAACCCACGTGATGTTTCACTGCGAGTTTGGCTACACCACCAATCTTCCGCTTGTCGATCTCCTCGAACCCCGAGTTGCACTGCTCGCATACGAGTTTGGTGGCGAACCGCTCGAGGCCCAACACGGATTTCCCCTCCGTACCCTCGTCCCGCATTTGTACCTTTGGAAGTCCGCCAAGTGGATACGTGGCATCGAACTGATGTCTGCCGATAAGGCCGGCTTTTGGGAACGTAACGGATACAACATGTATGGCGATCCGTTTCTTGAACAACGCCACTGGGGTGACTGAGTCATGCTGTCGTCGGTTGGATCACGCCTCGAGGGTTGCCGGCTGCGAGCCTTGTCGAAAGACTCCCCAACGATTGTGGCGGATACTGGCCTTGCTAGCGGCGGTGATGTTGCGGGTGTCGTCGCAAGCAGGGTTCGTGCCATCGCCAGCTGGACGACGAGTCAGTTCCGCGGGGCAACGTTTGCGGCATTGGTGATCGTGGGGATAACCGCTTCCTTGCAAAAAGGCTTCGCAACAAACTCAGCGGTGCGCTACACGGCATCAACGTTCAATACCCTGGCCGTCATGGCATTAGCGGTGCTGGTGCTTGGTCGGTGGGTCCGCGTTTCGGCTTCAACCTTCCGGCGAATTGCGTTGGTTTCAGCTGCACTTCTCGGGTTCATTATTTTGACCGGTTCAGCTGTTCGCCTCAGCGGCTCGGGGCTCGGGTGTGTTGACTGGCCCACCTGTAACGAAGGAAAAATTGTGCCTTCGGTGAACGACTACAGCGGCATGATCGAGTTCGGAAATCGAATCGTTACCGGCCTGTGTGTGTTTGCGGCCGGGCTCGGTGTTCTCGCCTCGCTCGTACGAATTCCGTATCGACGTGACCTCGTAAAAGTCGGCGGAATTGTGGTTGTGGCGATACTTGGTAATGCCGTACTGGGTGGGCTGACGGTGCTCGTGAAACTCAACCCCCGGTTTGTTATGGGGCATTTTTTGTTGGCGATTGTCGCGTTGGCTGGTGGAGTCGTGCTGTTCCATCGGTCGGGCGAACCCGGACTCGGAGGAGACTTGTTGGGTCGAGACCGCCTTCCGATAGCGATCCCCCGAGTTGCGATGATAAGTCGGCTTATGACTGGTTCGGCCATCGCGACGCTGGTGCTCGGTGCAGTCGTGACTGGTTCTGGTCCACATGCGGGCGACGAGGCTGCTGCACGTCTCAATCTGTCGATGGAAGCCGTGGCCCGGGTTCATTCGTTGGCTGCGTGGGTCACGATTGCGTCGTCGTTACTCATGATCTGGGCGGCCTCCCGGTCGAGCGCAGTTGGCTCAACCGAACTACGCCGCCGCACCCAGTTGTTGCTGGTGGTGTTGGTCGGCCAGGGGTCGATCGGATACTTGCAGTGGTTCACACAGGTACCGGCACGGTTGGTACAGGTTCATGTTCTTGGTGCAGTGTTTGTGTGGTGCGCCGTGCTGTGGGTTCGTGCCGCCGCAACACTTCCGGTTGAAGGTCGTACCAGCAGTAGCAGTGCCTCTCGGAGCGTACGAATACCGCTCGGTGAGCCCCAAGCCCGTAGCTATTGACATATCATTTCGTTGTATGTCAGGGTGGGCGAATGAGGTTTCGCTCGTTCCTGATGGTCGTTGTTGTGGGGATGGTAGGGGCCGGCTGTTCGCGGTCTGATCCGGCGGTTCCGGTGGCTCAGCAGGAAGCAACCACGGTTGCGGTGCCCGAAGTGACGGTATCTGACACGTCCATCTTGGTTACGACTGTGCCTGTCGGGACGACCCTGCCCGTGACGGTGCCTCCGCCGACGACCATCACCTGATGATTTGGAGGCGTTGTACGCAGCCACGCTTCTTGCCGATGACGAGCGATTGGTGCTCCGAATGGAAACTATTCGGCCGATTCGAACACGGCTGAAGTAATTCTTTGCCGACGGAACAATGCGGCCCAGTTCGACACGCTCGGGACACTCGATACAAGTGACGACAAGTTGGTGCAATCAGATATCGAATTTGGCGGGTTTCGAGCGCAAATGTCGAAGGTTGGCGCAGAGTGGAAAGTGCCCCTGAACCCGAGGGGTTTTTTGCGCCGCCGGTTCACCGTAAGGGTGTTGCCGCAATCACCGGCCTCGGATTGTATGTGAACATAACAGATGAGACGTATCGGGTTGTGACGGCCACGTATGTTGAGAACGTGATCTGGTGCGCAAGCGGGTCGAGACACCCGGAAAAGTTTCCATTGATGTTGATGGCGTGACTGCTGCGTGCGCCAAGAGTCCGCCGAGCCCGTATACAAAGTTTGGTCGCAAACCAAGCACTTGTTTCGTGCCCATCTCCACAGTGCCGAAGAGCGGCGAGGCCCACGTGACATTGACAGTGCAGTGGCGGGTACTCATCGAGACGAATGTGCCAGGCGTCAGAAAAGATTTTGTGGTCGATAAGGTCACCGAACTCGATATCGCCGTCAAGGAACTACAAGCTGTCGGGGTGAAATAGCGGCGCAAAATAATTCTTTTCGGAATTATCTTCGCTGGCTCAGTTTTTTGTCTTACCCCTCCAGTATGATCGAACGTATGTTCGATTGCCCTAACGTCGATAATGAGGGTCGTTTGGTGCTCGATGCGGGCCAGGTCGCGCATGACACCGAACTTGTGTTGGCTCGCCGGGTTGCTTCATGGCATGCGGTTGAGGGATGGAAAGTAGACGGGTCAAGGTCTGCTGCCGCGTGGTTGGTATGGAAACTCTGCGTGTCGTATTACCGGGCGTGTTCCCTTATACGTCTCGGACAAGCGTTGATTTCTGAGCCGCTGATAGCTGCTGCGCTGGACGAACACCGGTTGTCGCTTGGTCAAGTCGAGCCAATCATCTCGGTCGGAACACCTGAACGTGAGTACGAGTACCACCGTGACCTTGCCGTCATGATCCGCGAGGCAGCCGGCCTCAGCGTCGCCCAAGTGAGGGTCATGGCCAAGCATTGGGCTGACCTTACCGACCAGGCCCAAACGTCTGCTGCACCAATTGTTGATCCAGTCTCGAAACTACATATTGCCGAAACTCTCGATGGCATCGTTGAGGTCAACGGAACCCTTCGGGGTGATCACGGGGCATTGATCCTCGCTGCGATTCAGGCCGCCAAACGCCTCTCCCAACCAAACGACGATGACGACGACGACGATGACCCGGAGGGCGACCACGAAAACGGCTCTGATGTTCCCAGCGAGAAACCCATTGATAGTCGGTCTGAGTCAGAGAAAGCGGCTGACGCCTTAGCCGTCATCAGTAGCTTCTTTCTTGATCACCATGATCGAATCGGCACTCGCCACGGTGAACGCGCCCACGTGCAGGTCGCGATCAATCTTGAAGCACTTACTACCGGCCTTGGGCACGCCACGTCCGCACAACTCAGGGCGGGATTGAGTGCTGAACAGGCCCGACAAATGGCGTGTGATTGCAACGTCACACGCGTACTGACGATTGGGAAGTCAGACGTTATCGATGTAGGACGCGCACAACGAATTATACCCGTCGCGCTACGAAAAGCGCTGCTGACCCGCGATCGGCACTGCCGCGGACCCGGCTGCGTGATGCCAGGCATCTACCTCGACGGACACCACATCACCCACTGGGCCAACGGAGGCCTCACCAACCTCGACAACTGCGTGTTGCTCTGCAGATACCACCACCGATTGGTGCACATCGGCAGATGGACCCTTGTCGGCAACCCCAACCAACAAGTCACATTGACCAGTCCCACGGGAACACCCCACACATCCAGACCACCGGGCCAACTCCACCCTGGTTAATGAACGCTGCGGTCCGTGGTGGGCAGCCGGGGGCAGCCACAGGTTTTGGTGTGTCCCGACGCAGGGTACCGCTGGCCGCTACGGTGTAAGCCCATGCGAAGGGCCCGCCGAACCGATGGCGTCACCGATAGGGAACCACCGCGCCCTATTACGTGCGCCCGGCCAGAATGCTCACGTCAGGCTGCTGTCCGACTGGTGATTGATGTTGGTCGTCGAATCGTTTCGATGGATCTGCTGGTCGACGAGGTTGGCGGTGCAGCCTCACTTTGCTCCATCCATGCAGAGAAGGTCATACCCCCTCGCGACTGGACCCTTGAAGACCATCGAGAGATGGTGCCGAGGTTGTTTAAGGTCAGCCAACCAGTCGGTGCGACGAGTGACGAAACTCGCTCGGTCGCACCAAAATCGAAGGTACGTCGTTCGACCGATTCGGTTTTCGACGCTGAGAAAGCGTTAGCTCACGATGTTGCGGTCGAGGTTGACCCAGTGCCCGAATTGGGTGCTGAGCCGTCGAATGGTCAACTGAGTTTCGAGGCTCAGCCATACGACTTTCCTCCCGAGTATTCGCTGCGCAAAACCGTCAAAGAACCCGAACCTGACAAAGATCCCGAGCCTGATTCAACGGGAAGCCCACTTCTGGCCAGGGCATTCGACGCGGGTCGATCTCGGCGTACCCCGAGTCACCTCACGCCGAAACCTGGCAACCCCGCTGGCCCCGCCAGCCCTGCAACACCTGAGTAGCAGCACGGTCTCGTCGTGGTGAACCCCCGAAGGGTACTGAATAAAGTTGCTGCCTGGCTCTTGCTGGTTTGCCTCATTGTGGTTCCGAGCGTGGCCCGGGTGCGGCAGTGGCAAGAACAACGCGAGATCGATGAACAAGGTGAAGGTGGCGTAGCTCTCGCCGTGAAGCAGCTTCCGTCGAGAGCATTGAGTGATCTCGGGTTTCCCGAAAGGTGTGACATCACTCGGCGTCTTGAATCCGGTTTCCTGATTGAAGACTTCACCGCTCCTCGTCTCTTGAAGGTTGGACCAACCCTCGTTGCCAATGCCGAAGGTGCGCTGTGTGGGTATCGAAACGGATCGCTGATGTGGAAACTCGGTTCAAGTTTTGACCGGGGATACCTGGTTCGCGACGGCAAGGACGTGATCGCTACATGGGACGACTCGCCCGCATATGCGCGAGTTGATGCTGACTCCGGATTAGTAACTGCACGTATGAATAAGGCAACAACTCTGGAGTCAGAGCCGGTCCAGGTTGTAGTGGTCGCTGTGTCCAACACACTTCGAGTCGCCACGAATGACATCAGGGGAACGTCAACGGTGCAATTTGAGTCAGCGTGCGAACTAATTGAAGTCTCGTTCTTCTCAAATGCTCAAATCGAAGCAGTCGGTGATTGGATGTACATGACGAGCGAGGATCACGAATCGCTTCTCGGATTTGACGCAACTCAACCTAACCGAGCCGGTGTACTGACCGCAGCGTTTGGAACCGATGACACTAAGGTGACGAAACGCTGCTGACACTTGGTCACGTTTCCAGCCACACAGCCCACAGATCGGAGCCCGGATGTCTGATGAGATCGAAAGGCGAATCGCGAAGATGATCGCTTCGCCATTGTTTCCTCTTACCGTTAGTGGCGAGTTGAAAGCACTCAGCGCGCCTATGGAGGCAGAACTCGTTCGTGATGGAGAGGGAGGCAAACCCTGTCATGCGTGCAATAGACCTGATCGCTCGTTGTGGACGAACGGGCGTTGGCAAATCACCTCGGTCATGCTGTCGGCGAATCCGGTGATGTTGTTCCTAGAGACAGTTGACCATATCGACTTTGAACATCTGGATGCCGCAATGGCCTCCGAGTTCGGCGTGTTCACGTGGCGTCTGGAGGCTGCGATTCGCAGCGTTGAAACTGTCGGGAGGGTGCACGTGCATCGCTGGGGCGACGGTTCGTCACATTTTCATGTGTGGTTCCAAGGGCGCCCGGCACGACAACTCGAATACTACGGTTCGGGCAATGTGCTGTGGTCCCAGTTGGTTGATCCGCTACCTGCCGAAGTCATTGGCGCAAACCATCGGCAGGTAATCGATCACTTTGTTGCTGCAATCACTGCAGGGTCAACTAGTCAGTAGCGATTGCTTTCAAGATGTTGAGTTTCGCTGCATCTTTGGCAGGCTTGCGGGCTGCGTACAAACCAACGATCGAAGCAAGCAGCGCCAACCCCAAAATGAGGGGGTACGGCACCGCTAATTTGACCGATCCGTCTTTGCCGAGCACCCGCACCAGCGCGGCCCCGTAACCGGTACCGATAACGATACCGAGCAGTGTTCCGAAGGTTGCAACAACGATGGCCTCCCATCGGATCATCGCCCGTGTTTGATCACGGCTTTGCCCGATTGCGCGAAGCAAGCCAATTTCTCTGGTTCGTTCAAAAATCGAGAGTCGCAACGTGTTGGCGATACCCAGGATGGCGATGATGATGGCCAACAATAGGAGTGCATTGATCAGGGCAAGGAACTGTCGAAACTGTCCGATTTGATCGTCAGCGAACTTCTTCTTGGTTTGAAGTTCGGCAGCTGGGAATGGGGCCAGTGCTGTATCTGCAGCCTTTTCGAAAGCCTTCGAATCTTTCCCGTCGGTCTTCACGTATAGGAAGTTTTCGACCTCACTCGGAACATACGCATCGCCTGTCACATTGCCAATGAGGTAGTACACATTGCCGAGACCCTCAGCGTTGTCGTAAATCGCAACCAGTTTCAGATCGGTTCGAGTGCCGTTTGTGAACTGTGGCTTGAGCGAATCGCCGAGCTTCAGATTGTTGTCGCTGGCCGACTTTTTATCGATCGCCACGGTGCCTTTTGTGGAGAGCGATGTGAAGTCTCCCTTCACATCGCCCAAGTCAACCAATGAACCGAATTCCTTCGGATTCACAATGCCGACCGTACGTTCGCGCAACAGAAACTTCACACGCGTAGTTCGATACCCCGATGTCGATTCAACACCTGGCGTGGCTCGAAGGATGTCATCGACTTCGGCTGGAAAACCGAAGTCGGTGCCACTCGCCACCACATAATCAGCCTTTACCGAGTTGTCGAGAGCCCCACGGAACGTTTCGGTGAGCGAGGTTGAGAGCACCAAGATCGCACATACAACCGACGTGCCGATAGTAAGTGCAAGTGCAGTTGAAGAAGTGCGCGTAGGGTTCCGCACTGCGTTTTCGCGAGCAATACGTCCGCTTACTGACCCCGAAAGCAGACCGGTGCGAACCAGGTACACCCCAGCCAGTACAAGGATGGGTCCACCGATGACGCCAGGCCAGGTCTGCTTCGTAAGCGAATAGACCGTTCCGGCGAGCCCGGCTATAGCTGTCACACCACCGAAAGCGATGATGATCCACCCGTACCATTTGCGTCCGAGGGTTCCGGCTATTGGTTTGGCCACGATGGGTCCGAGTAATACGGTGGTCAGCAGGAACAACCCGGCAGAGAAGCCGACGTTGCGTGCCCCGGTGCCGCCCTTTCCACCCAGACCAACAAACAACATCGTCATACTGGCAGCAAGGAAAAGTGCACCAAAAACTAAGCGAGCTTTTGATTGAGCTGACTTGTCGAATGAACTCTCGCGTAGCGCTGCGAGAGGTTTGATTCGTGACGCCTTGATCACCGGAAGCACAGCCGAGCCAAGCGTGACTAGTGTGCCGACAATTAGTCCAGTAAGCACGGTTCGGGGAAGCAACTTCAAGCCTGACGACGGAAGCCCACTTCCATCGCTGCCACTTGTTTTGTTCAGCCCAAACTTGATGAGCCAAGCGACGCCTAGCCCAGCGATAACACCAATGGCTGAGGCAATAAGACCAACAAAGAAGGCTTCGATGAACGTGGCCGCAACCACTTGACGACGTCCGGCCCCGATTGCTCGAAGCATGGCCATCTCTCGATTTCGTTGGGCAATGACAATTGAAAACGAGTTAGCAATCACGAAGATACTGACGAACAAGGCGATCACTGCAAAGGCGGTGAAGAAATAGTTGATGAACTTGAAAATCGTGTTCACAAACGCTTGTTGTTCCTTATCGAAAGCAGACCCTGAAAGTACTTCGAGCTTTGCTCCGCTGACACTCTTCGTCGATGCCAGACTGGCTTGAACTGCAGTAACGAGGGCAGCTTCGTCAGCGCCGGGTTCACCTCGAACCAGTACCGTTTGAATGAGCCCAGCTTTGCCCATGAGTTCGGTGCCCCGTTTCGGGGTGAAGAAAACAGTGGTTGCGCCAAGGGCGCTATCAGATGTGCCGAACGTTGCGTCACCTACAACTTTGAATTCAGTGATAGGCCCACTGGTGTTCACCTTGACGGTATCTCCCACTTTGTATCCGGTGGTAGAAACCAAACTACGGTCAATAACGATTTCGTTGTCTGCGGCTGGCGGACGTCCGTTAAGAATTTTGTAAGCGTTCAGTTGGTTGTCATCAATCCAAAGTTGCCCGAACGTTGGCGCACCACCGGTCTTGACCAACTTCCCCTTTTTGTTGATCAGCTGGGCGTACCCCGTGTACGAAGGTGCTGCGGCGACAACGCCATCAACCTGAGCGATCTGGTCAACGATATTGATGGGAAGGAGCGACCGGCCATCGTCGTACGGGCCACCACCGTTTCCAAGATCGAACCCTTCCTCGGCGCGAACTACACCGTCGACACCCTTGACAGCGGATGAGAACAGATCGCTAAACAGACCCTTAAGTGTGTCGGTGAAAATGAACGACCCGCACAGAAATGAAATACCGAGAACGACGGCGAAACCAGACGTGAGTAATCGCCGTTTGTATTCCCACAGATTACGAAGAGCAAGTTTGAACATGTCATTGACCTATCGAGTGAACCGACGCATGCGGCTAAGCACTGAGTCTTCGTTGGGGTCGCGCATGTCATCGACAATCTTTCCGTCGTTGAGGAACAATACTCTGTTCGCATACGATGCCGCATTCGGGTCATGCGTAACCATCACAATGGTTTGTCCGAACTCGGTCGTGGCCCGTTTCATGAACGAGAGAATTTCAGCACCGGTAGTTGAGTCGAGGTTACCCGTGGGCTCATCCGCGAAAATGATCTTCGGTTGTGACGCCAAAGCCCGGGCGACAGCAACGCGCTGTTGTTGTCCACCAGAAAGTTCGCTCGGCCGGTTGTTGAGACGATTACCCAACCCAACCGCTTCGATGACGGTGTTCACCCACGCCATATCTGGGGTGCGTCCGGCCAGCGTCATTGGCAGCAAGATGTTCTCTTTAGCGTTCAGGGTCGGAATCAAGTTGAACGCCTGAAAGATGAACCCAACATTATCTCGACGAAGTTTGGTGAGCGCAGCATCTTTCAGCCCTGACAATTTGATGTCGCCGATAAGTACGTCGCCCGAGGTCAGATCGTCGAGGCCAGCCGCACAGTGCATCAGCGTCGATTTTCCTGACCCGGATGGCCCCATGATTGCCGTGAACTCACCTTGATTGAAGTCAACGGTGACATCGTGCAGTGCGAAAATGGCACTGTCGCCGACCCCGTACTGTTTGAGGGCATTGCGCACGGAAGCAGCGGCTGCGCCACTGTTGAGACGATGCGGCTCGTTGGAAACAAGCAGCGGAGGAAGGGGTGTCGACATGTATATATCCTCGCAGAGGGGTCATCGCTACAGGTCGATTTGACTGGGCGGGTGATATGTCCTGCGTCACAACTGCGACACCGGTTTAGGTGATCAGTATGGGAAACGCCATCCGCCGCTGCATCGGGGCAAAACCCTGAAATGACCCCGAGAGCCCCCACCAAAACCCACCAAGTGCGGTGCGCCGGGGGTGCGGTTAGTGCGGGGTGCGGGCTAGTGGACGACGGTGACGCACTCGGCGTCGCCAACTGAACGAGACGAGCTTTGCTCGGGGTCGCTACCTTCACCGTGAAGTGCGCTCAGCATGCCTCGAACAATGCCGCGATCAACGGCACAAATAACCGGATGCTGGGCGCTGAGGTCGCCAAACGGGCATTCCCCAGCCACGATGGCCATTCCATCGGCACGTTCTTCCGTTCGAGCGGCAAAACCATGCGCCGTCAGGGCATCAGCAACAGCGTGCAGGGCTGACTGCATCGAGCGGTGGCCCTCACCCGGCTGCATTTGTTCGGCGAGTTCACGGCCGTAGTGCTCGCCGACTTCCTCAGCCATTGCTCGTGCGACATCGTCGGGCAACAACTCGAGGGCCCGGCCGAGCAGGGTAGCCATGAGGTCGTGTCGGCGGGCTGGGAACTCAAGATCGATCGGGCGGCCATTCGATTTGTAACGTTTGGAAGGTCGACCTGACTTCCCGCTCGCTGTCGCAATAGTCACGTCGAGGTAACCGCCAGCGGCCAATTTGTCGAGGTGATGTCGAGCAACGTTGGGATGAACTCCGCATTCCGTGGCGGCGTCGGTGACGGTAGCGCCCGTAAGCGTTGAGCGGGCGAAAAGGTACATCTTGCGGCGAGTTCCGTCACCGAACATCGACGTTGCAGCACTGACAGCGGCCGAGAAGTGCTCGCCAGCTGGTGCGTTGCCGATTTCACGATCAGGGCGCATCCCAATGGAAATCTTTTGACCAACCGGTGCGTCTGAGCGCTTAACGGGTGTGGGCGAAGGCACTGCGTTGGCAGGCACTATGACGGTCACCTGCTGGGTAGGTGTCGACACTCCATTATCCTACCGGAGTCCGGTTCGCTGGGTGGGTCTCGCAGTTTGTAGGTTGCAGCCGCCTTTCGGCCCTTTTAGTTGTGAAGGATCTGAAAATTATGGCTGTCACCGAAGCCGATGTCATTGCCGCCCTTGGCGAGGTTAAAGAACCCGAATTGAAGCGCAGCATCGTCGAACTCGATCTGGTTCGCTCAGTGACCGTCAACGGGGCGACAGTCGAGGTGGTCGTCGCGACCAAGGTTGAAGACGACGAAATGGCTGAGGAGTTGGCGACCGCAGTTGAGCGCCGTGTCGGTCAGGTTCCTGGGGTCGGTCAGGTTCGGTGTTCGCTAGACGTGTTGTCGATTGATGAACAACGGGTGCTGCTCGCACGGCTTCGTGAAGGGTGGGGTACCCACGAAAACGCTGGCCAAAACGGGCACGGACATTCGACCGGGCCAGCAGAAGCGCCGCCGTTTATGCAGGTCGGTGCCAAGACTCGTATCCTCGGAATATCGTCGGGAAAAGGTGGTGTCGGAAAGTCGTCGACTACCGTGAACCTCGCGATTTCCTTGGCTCAGCAAGGCTTCTCGGTCGGAGTGCTCGACGCCGATATCTACGGATTCAGTGTTCCGAAAATGATGGGTGTTGATCGCCAACCCACGATGATTCCCGATGCGAATGCGGAAGACAAAGAGATGCGGATGATTATTCCGCCGGTTGCGTTTGGCGTTTCGGCGATGTCAATGGGTTTCCTGGTTGAAGAAGATCGGGCCATCATTTGGCGGGGACCAATGATTCACAAGGCACTTGAACAATTCCTCACCGATGTCTACTGGGGCGAACCCGACTTTTTGCTCGTCGATATGCCACCCGGAACCGGTGACGTCGCGCTCTCGATGGCGCAATACCTTCCCCGGGCCGAGATTTTTGTGGTGACGACCCCTCAGCCTGCGGCCCAGCGTGTGGCCCAACGAAGCGCGTCTATGGCCCGCCAACCGCAAATCAACATGAGTGTTGCGGGTGTGATTGAAAACATGAGTTGGTTCACCGGTGACGATGGCCAGCGATACGAGATTTTCGGTGCGGGCGGAGGACAGTTGTTGGCTGATGAGGTTGGGGTTCCACTTCTCGGACAAATTCCGTTGGTACCCGCATTGCGAGAAGGAATGGATATTGGCTTGCCGATTACTGTTTCTGACCCCGAACACGAGGCATCGAAAGCCTATGCGGCCATAGCGTCGAAGATTGCGAATGAACTGGCACCGAAGCGCAGGTATAACAAGGCTCTACGTATTGGGTAAGGCTCTACGTATTGGATGAACGTCGTGAAGGAGATGTCGGAGGGGTAGGAGTGAAGGGTTAGGCCTCAGGTGCCGATAGCCTCATGGCTTATTCGAAGTTGTACCTAGGAGTTTGTTGTGGATATTCGTATCGGAGTCACCCAGTCGGTCAAAGAACTCGAATTAGAGCTTGATGACACTGCTCGCGCCCAGGTACAGGCCGATATTGCGGCGGCCCTTGCGGCTGAAGCAGGCATGTTGTGGCTCACCGACAAAAAGGGGCGAACGGTTGGTATTCCGGCCGCCAAGATCGGTTACATCGAAATCGGTGGTCCAACCGAAGAACGAAAAGTAGGATTCGCCCGCTGAATTCCGCAACCTGTAGACGCTGACCTGTAGACGCTGATGCTGCTCGATCGAAAACTGTTGATCGTCACCGGTAAGGGTGGCGTCGGTAAAACTACGGTCGCTGCCTCGTTGGCGTGGGCGGCATCGCAGCAGGGAAAACGTGTACTTGCCGTAGAACTCGATGCCAAGGGTGACCTCGACAGTTGTCTCATCGGCCCGGGGTTGTCTGACGCGGCGCGGCCATCGTTCCAACCAAAGGAACGCCACCCGAATCTTTGGGTAATGGCGATGGATCCTGAAGAATCATTGAAGGAATACCTTCGTATCTATCTCAAGTTGCCGATCGTGACCCGGGTTGGGTTCTTAAGTGGCATCTTTGACTTTGTGGCCAACGCCGCCCCTGGGGTTCGAGAAATCGTGACCGTAGGTAAGTTTGCGTATGAAGTCCGCGAGGAAAACTACGACATCGTCATCGTTGACGCCACGTCAACTGGTCACATCATTGGTCACCTCGACGCCCCTCAGGCAATCAACGAACTTGTTGGTGTTGGGCTTATTCGAGGGCAAACCGAGTGGATGCGCGAAATCCTTGCCGATCCGGTAAAGACGGCGCTTGTTGCCGTGACTACAGCAGAAGAAATGCCGGTTGTTGAAACCATCGAACTCATTGATTCGCTGAAGAACAAGATGAATGTTCACCTTGGTGCAGTGGTTGTTAACCGAGTGCTCGATGAACCGTTCACGAAATCTGATCTGGCTCTGTTCGAGCGTCTGGCGGCGAATCCGCAACGACTTCACACCGCTCTTGGGGCGAATGCCAAGGAATCGCAGGCGTTAGTTAACTCGACCCGTATGGCATTGGCATTGCGCAAAACCAGGGAACCGCATCTCGAAGAACTGTTGTCGGTGGTCGGCAAAACGCCGACTGCGTTCGTTCCGTGGTTACCCGATGTGAGCGCGGGCCTTGAGTTAGTGCAAGCGGTTGCGACCCACCTTGGCGACGAGTTGGGCTGGTAGTCATGGCTCCAAAGACGTCAATATCCGAAGCACTTGGCGGGGCAAAAATCGTCATTACCTGCGGGGCTGGCGGCGTTGGTAAAACCACCAGTGCCGCTGCGCTTGCCACTGCTGCCGTCAGGCATCGTGGTGGGAAAGTACTTGTACTTACGATAGACCCAGCAAAACGACTTGCGACAGCACTCGGGCTATCTTCGCTTGGCAATACCGAAACAAGGGTTGGGGTGCCTGAAGATTCCCCAGATGGGTCCGAGCTTTGGATGGCGATGCTCGACACCTCGGCGTCGTGGGATGACTTGGTTCGTAAGCACGCCCCCGACGCCGATACCCGTGACCGAATCCTGGCGAACCCCCTCTACCGAAACATCACCCAGCGGTTTGTCCAAAGCCATGACTACATAGCTCTTGAGCGGCTACACGATCTTAACGCCAGTGGCCTGTATGACTTGATTGTCATCGACACACCCCCGTCGCGACATGCCCTTGACTTTCTTGACGCACCGGCTCGAATGGCAGAGTTTTTTTCGTCTTCGCTACTGCGCTGGATCACGCTTCCATACCGTGTCGGTGGTGAACGTGTTGGCAAACTTGGCTATTTGGCCGCCAAACCTTTCTATCAAATTGCCGACCGAATTCTTGGGTCACAGTTTCTGAAAGATATTGCTGAATTCTTTCTGCTGTTCCAAACCATGTACGCAGGTTTCGTTGATCGTTCGACGGCAGTTACAGCATTACTTCACGCCAAAGAGACGACGTTTGTTGTGGTCACGACGCTTGATCCTGCACCGGCCAATGAAGCTGACTTTTTGTTAGCCGAGTTGAACAAACGCCGCCTGAATGTCGGTGCACTTATTATCAATAGAGTTATGGATGTTAACTTTGCTGAAGCTGGCTCGGTAGCCGCAGCCGAACGACTGGTTGAACCACGGCAGCAGACCATCGTTCGAGCGGTGAAGGCCGAGCCTGTTCTCACTGCAGCTGAACATCGTGTGGCAACGGCTATGGCAGTCAACCATCTTCGCTTCGCTGCCGCCGCCAATCTGCACCGCCTCGTGCGGCGACGCCTCCGCGCTTCGGGTCCGACGGTGCAAGTCGAGGTGAGCGAGCAGCCCGGTGACATCACGGATCTGCAATCGCTTGTCGAGCTTGGCGCAATCATGTGGCCCGAGCCACTGGCTACCCGGTCGACATGAGCCAGGCGGGTCGTTCAGGCCAGCTTGGCAGCAACGACGAGATAGTTGAGTTGCACCTCAGACGCGTCATGGCATCTTGGGGTTTGGTAGCCGACGTTGGCTTTGCCGATTTGTTGCTTGTCAGGCCGACGGGGAACGGTGATTGGAAGGTAATGGGGCAGGTTCGGCCAACGACCGGCCAGACGTTGTACCCAGACGATTTGGTTGGCTCGACTATCACCAGCGCTGAGCGTCCGTTGCTGGTTGATGCTTCATTATCTGGGCATGCGCAAGAGGCAAACGTTTACGCGCTCGGATCCGGGCAGGCCGCACGCACGGTTGCTATTCCGGTCAGAATTAGCGACAGTCAGCAGGTGAATGATCAGCGGGTGGAACAACCTATTGCGATCCTTCTTCGTGAAGAAGCGATGGAAACTGGTCGCCGACGTGGCCAGCTTGAGCGAACGTATCTTGGAATTTTTGATCGCTTAGCTGCGATGATTTCGGCCGGACTCTTCCCCTTCGACGAAGCGTTTGATCCGCGAGATGCGCCACGGGTAGGCGATGGGGTTGCGCTACTCGACGCCGACCAAAGAATTCGATACCTGAGTCCAAATGCAACGTCAGCGCTGCATCGCCTTGGTGTTCAGGTAAATGTTGACGGACGAACCCTTGCTGACATTGGCCTTGATGGCTCTGTTGCCGCTGATGCTTGGACCCGACGTCATCCGGTGAATTCAGAGATTGAACACCTCGCGGCACCGAGCACTGTAGTTGTGGTGCATTGCATTCCGCTGCTTTCTGATGAACGGTCGGTGACGGGTGCTGTGCTGTTACTTCGAGATGTCAGTGACATCCGCCGCCGTGATCGAATGTTGCATTCAAAGGACGCGACCATTCGTGAGGTACATCATCGAGTGAAGAACAATTTGCAGACGATAAGCGCGCTCTTAAGAATGCAAGGGCGGCGGCTTGAGTCTGAAGAGGCGAAACAAGCAATCGAAGAATCCGTTCGAAGAATTCGATCGATTGCGCTTGTTCACGAGACGCTGTCACAAGAGTTTCGTGAGTTGGTGCCGTTCGACGATTTGATTCGCCCGCTGATGCGAATTGTCGAAGAAGGTTTGCAAGGTGATGACCGCCCAGTGCGGTTTTCGGTAGTTGGAGACGCGGGGTCGCTACCGGCCGAGATCGCGACACCCCTCGCTGTTGTTGTCGTCGAACTGTTACAGAACGCAGTCGAACATGCATACCCGGCACGCACTGGCGGTGACGTTGCAATCACCTTCGCACATCGTGCAACGACGCTGCTGGTGACGGTGCGAGACCACGGTTCCGGCTTTCCCGAAGGCTTCTCGTTGTCGACGACAAGAAGCCTTGGCCTTACCATCGTGCGAACCCTCATTTCATCTGAACTTGGCGGGGTGATTGCGACCCATAACGACGGGGGCGCCGTCGTTGAACTACGAATTCCACTCACGAAGACTGCGTGACCTAACTCAACCAGAGACCAATCAGTGATGTCACGGATGCACGAACGTCGCTAAGTTTGCGATCGTAGGTGCATGATCAAGATTGCATTGAGAGATTTGCAGTGGAGAAGTCGGCGTGTGCTGATCGCTGTGATTGGTTCGTCGTTGGTTCTGGCACTTGCCCTTGTAATGTCTGGCTTGTCGGCCGGTTTCAATAATGAGTCGTCACGAACTGTTGGGTTGGCCAGGGCTACTTCGTGGGTGATTGATAGCGGCGGCACTGGCCCATTTTTACAGCCAAAGCCGTTGGGGGTCGATGTCGTTGACGCGATCGTTGGTCAAGTTGGCGAAAATCACGCAGCACCCATCACGTTTGGTCGCCAGAGCGTTCATCGCACCGACGGAAGCACGGTCGGGGCCCACGAACACGTGAACTTGGTTGGTGCCATCCCGCATCGACTCGGGTCTCCGTTTGTCACCTCAGGGAAGGCCTTGGCGGCAACCGGACAGGCCGTTGCGGATGTGAGCCTTGGTGTGGGTCTCGGAGAACAGATTCGGTTGGGGTCTTCGGAATTCACTGTCGTTGGCATCGTAAAAGGAGCCCGGCTACTGGCTGGTGTACCGAATGTGTACGTAACACTTGGCGATGCTCAGCTCATGGCGTTTGGTGGCCAAAACTTGGCGACGACGGTGGTTGTCGATCGCGAAGTATCACCACCGGCGGGAACAAAACTGCTCTCAAACGCGGAGGCGACAACTGACGGCCTTCGTCCAGTAGTTAACGCACAGAAGACCATAGCGATGGTTCGATCATTGCTGTGGTTGGTTGCTGCGCTCATCGTAGGGTCAGTTATGTACCTCGGGGTACTTGAACGCACAAAAGACGTTGCCGTGCTGAAGGGCATGGGTGCCAGATCATCGGCCTTGGCCGGAAGCATGATGGTTCAGTCAGCCCTGCTTTGTATTGCCGCAGCGATTCTTGGCGTGGTGTTGTCGATGCTCATTGCGCCGATTTTCCCCCTCTCGGCTGAGATCCCTCGATCAGCGCTGCTTCTTTTGCCCATTCTTGCCATGACCATTGGTGCGATCGCCAGCCTTGGTGCCGCAAAACGACTCTTCTCTGTTCAACCCGCACTCGCCTTTAGGAACTGACATGACAACCACCATGAATACAACCATCGTGAACAAAAATATGCGTACAGGCTTTCATCTCAACGATCTAAATCCGGGCCTAGCAGGTGGACGTGACGTTCACATTGTCGACCTGACGATTTCGTATCATCGGGCTGGGTTGTCGGTCACACCGATTTCTGGGCTTGATCTCTATGCGCCGGCCAGTCGGGTGACGGCGCTTGTCGGACGATCAGGCTCAGGAAAGACCTCGGTTCTGTCGTGCGTGGCAGGAATGCTGCGACCCCAATCGGGGGCCATCTGGCTCGGCGGGATCGAGGTCAACACGCTCAAGGGTAAAGCTCTCGACGAGTACCGACGCCATCATGTAGGTGTAGTCCATCAGGCCTACAACCTGATCCCGAGCCTTTCGGCCATAGAGAACGTGACGGTACCGCTGTCGCTCATCGGTGTACCCCGATTCGAAGCCACAGCGCGAGCGAATGACCTACTCGAAGAATTGGAAATGACCCCCTTTGCCCGCCGAAAGCCACATGAATTGTCAGGCGGACAGCAACAGCGAATTGCTGTCGCTAGGGCGCTCGCAACGAACCCGTCTGTCGTGCTTGCGGACGAACCAACCGCGCATCTTGATGGGTCGTCGGTGAGCGATGTCACCGAGTTACTTCGTTCTATCGCAAGGTCGGGGAGGACAGTGATTGTGTCGACCCATGACGATCGCCTTCTGCAGGCTGCTGATCAAACGGTGCATTTGGCCGGTAGCTCGCTTGGCTGATCGGCTCACCCGGGCCCTTGACAACTCGTTAACTAGTGGGCTTTCTACAATTATGCGGTGACGTTTTCCGCATCATCCCAACGATGCGAGGTGAACGTTCGAAATGGCGATGCGGCGGCAATGCGTTTGGCTGCCAGTGCACGTGAGATGTTTCCGAGCCTCTGTTCGTCATTAGGTGCCATTCACCAAACCGACCTCTATTTCGCAGATCGATTGCTCAATACTTCTGAGCGGAAACAACTCTCCGATGCATTTGTTGACCCGGCAATACAGCAGTGCGCCTGGGTCGATCTGGGGCATGGTCTCGATCTGGGGCGCGGTCTCAGTTTTGTAGAAATCGCTCTACGGCCCGGTGTGACTGACCCGGTAGGACAAGCGTTTGCCAAAGCCGGTGAATTGCTTGGCGTTGCTCCGTTCGAAGCACGAACAGGCAAACGATTCACGTTCACGAGCGACGCCGATGGCCCCGAGCTTGAAGCGCTTGTTCGAGCTGTAACGAATGGCCTGCTTCATAACGACATCGTTGATGAAGTTGTCTACGGCGAACTGATTTCCGTTCGCTTTTTTTCGGACGCATCCTCACCGGGCATCGACGTGGTGCCCCTTCGACGGCTGAGCGCGGATCAGTTGTTGGCTTTGTCGGCATCGCGAGGTTTAGCCCTCGACCTGGCCGAGATGCAAGAAATCGAGAAATACTTTTCGTCGGTGAGTCGAGACCCGACCGATGCCGAAATCGAAATGTTGGCCCAGACCTGGAGCGAGCACTGTTCCCACAAAACATTTCGGGCATACATCACCTGGGAAGACGGAACCGTTGTTGTTCCTTTGCTGAAGCAGCTCAGAGTTTCGACTGAAACAATCGCAGCGCCATGGGTTCTTTCAGCGTTCGTCGATAATGCAGGGATCGTAGCGTTTGACGAGCAGTTCGATGCTGCGATCAAGGTAGAGACGCACAATCATCCGTCGGCAGTCGAGCCGTTCGGAGGTGCAAACACCGGTGTTGGTGGGGTCATTCGAGATGTGCTCGGTGTTGCCGCCGACCCCATTGCAGTAACCAACATTTTATGCTTCGGGCCGCTTGATACGTCGGCAGATGAACTTCCAACTGGTGTGCTTCACCCGCGTCGCGTTCGTGATGGCGTCGTCGATGGGATCGCCGATTACGGCAACAAGATTGGCCTTCCCACCGTTGCGGGGGCTGTTGTTCACCATGAAGGTTTTACGGCGAATCCGTTGGTCTTTGCGGGCTGCTTGGGGCTTCGACCGATTGGGCTCGAACTTGGGGGCGCACAGCCCGGCCATCGGATTGTGGCACTTGGTGGTGCAACCGGCCGAGATGGTATTCGCGGCGCCACGTTTTCGTCACTCACGATGGATGCGACCACGGGCGATGTGGCCGGTGCGAGCGTGCAAATTGGTGATCCGATCATTGAAAAGTTGGTTGCCGATGCGTTGAGTGAAGCACGAGACCAACGTCTCTTCTCGGCCATAACCGATTGTGGGGCAGGGGGTTTTTCGTCGGCAATCGGAGAAATTGCCGCGACGCTTGGAGCCGACGTTGACCTCGACGCAGCACCGCTGAAGTATGCCGGGCTTGCGCCGTGGGAGATCTGGTTGTCAGAGGCTCAAGAACGAATGGTGATCGCCGTGCCACCAGAAAATCTTGTTGCAATACAGACAGTGTGTTTGCGGCATGGGGTTTCTTGGTGCGACCTTGGCTCGTTTCGCTCGGATGGGCAGCTGGTGGTTCGGTTCGCTGGGAATGTGTTGGTTGACCTGCCGGGGACATTTCTTCATGAAGGTCGACCTCAACGACAGATGGTGGCAACTCGCCCAACCGCGCCTGCGCCTGGGGTTTCGCACCGTGATTCGGCGGATGTAATTGCACGAGCGGGTGCGCTTCTTCTGGAAATGCTGGGCCATAGCGACGTTCGCTCAAACGAATCAATTGTTCGAAAATTCGACCACGAAATACTCGGGGCCACGATAGGTCGACCATTCATAGGTGCACGTGCAGACGGCCCTTCGGATGCATCAGTGCTTGCCCCGGTCAGTTCGTCGAAGGGCCTGGTACTTGGTATCGGATTGAACTGTCGAACCGGACACATCAACGCTCGCCGTATGGCCGAGGCCGTGGTTGATGAAGCAATCCGCAACGCTGTTGCCGTTGGTGCCGACCCCGACCAGATTGCACTTCTCGATAACTTTTCGTGGGGTGACCCGAAACGCCGAGAAGTACTTGGCCAGCTAGTGGAAGCTGTCGAAGGTTGCTGTGCCGCAGCTGTTGCTCACCGGTCACCGTTTGTTTGTGGCAAAGACTCGTTGAACAACGAATATGTAACGAATACAGGTGAACGTCGGTCGATTCCGCCGACCCTGGTGATCACAGCGTTGGGTGTACTTCCAGATGCCGATCGCCTCATTTCTAGTGATGTTAAGCGCGCGGGTAATGTGTTGTTGCTTGTCGGTAGTCTTTATGACGGACTCAGCGATGAGGGTCTGAGGGGAAGTGTGCTTGATTCGGTACTGAATGTCGACGGTCCGGGGCTTGTTGCTGGTGGCGACCGTGCTGCACCCAATCGGTACCGTGAGCTGCACCGCCTTATGGTTGAGGGGCTGGTTCGTTCGTGTCACGATATTTCAGATGGCGGACTTGTCGTCAGCGCGGCCGAGATGGCGATGGGTGGGCGACTCGGGATTTCACTGAACCTTTGTGAGCTCGATGGCGATGTGCTCGATGATGATGTGCTTGTCGGTGCCCTGTTCTCTGAGGCTTCAGGGCGCCTGCTGCTTGAAGTCGAGAGTGATGTTGCCGTGATAGTTGTTCGACGACTCGAAGCCTCGGTCGTCGGAAACGTCGTTGACGCTCAGACACTTTCGATTGCAAGCGGTTCAAGAAGCATTCTTAATGTCGATATTGACGAACTCTTGGTCGCCTGGAAGGGGCATGCCCAGTGACACCTTCAGCGCTGGTCATTCGGGCACCGGGAACCAACCGGGATCACGACGTGGCATTCGCCCTTAGTCTCGCCGGTGCATCGCCACGGATTGTCACGATGGGCGAGTTGCGCACGACGCCTCAACTGCTGATCGAGTCGCAAATGTTGGTGTTTGCCGGAGGCTTTTCTCACGCCGATTCGTTGGGCGCAGGGTCGCTTGTCGGGCTCGAAATCTCTCGATTTCTAAGTGACGAAATCCAAAGATTTGTCGAACGGGGTTGCCCAGTGCTCGGAATCTGCAACGGATTCCAAATTCTGGTGAGGTCCGGGCTACTGCCTGGTTCGCTCACGCACAATGAATCGAACGGCGTTGAATCAGCGAAAGGGACGGCGACCGGTTTCACGTGTAAGTGGGTCACGTTGGCACCGGTGCCATCTACACCGTGCGTGTGGACCCGGGCAGTCATTGAACCAATCGAGTGCCCCATTGCCCATGGAGAGGGTCGCTATGTCGCATCACCCGACATAGTCACTACACATGGCGCTTTGGTGTACGAGAATGGCAGCAATCCAAACGGCTCTGCGGGCGATATAGGTGGGATCACCGATTCAACCGGGTTGGTGTTGGGGTTAATGCCACACCCCGAAAATCATGTGCTTGTTCGCCAGCATCCTCGGTTCGGTCGTGGTGAGCATCGTGGGCTCGGTCTCACCCTCTTTCAGGGTGGGGTGAATCATGTCGTTGCCCGTGGCTGAACCAGGTGGTTGCGAAGACGATCGGGTGGCGGTGTTGAAAGACTTGGTACTTCCACTTCCCGATCGACGCGACGGCAAGGTTCGTATGAGTTGGGCGCTTCCCGATGCCGGCGGTGAACCACGGCGCCTCTTCGTGACCACAGATCGTCTGTCAGCATTCGATCGGGTACTTGGTTGTGTTGCTGGCAAGGGTCAGGTGTTGAATGAGCTCGCAGCATGGTGGTTCAACCAACTCAACGACCTCGTTGCAACCCATCTCATCTCGGTGCCAGACCCCAACGCATTGGTAGCACGGGCAGCTCAACCACTGAGTGTAGAAGTGGTGGTGCGGGGCGCTATCACCGGGGTTACTTCAACGTCGCTTTGGAAACGCTATAGCGACGGAGCCCGAGTCATTGACGGGCATCGGTTTCTCGACGGGCTTCAAAAGAACGCTTTGTTACCCGAGCCAATCATTACACCAACAACTAAGGCGGTAACCGGCGGACACGACGAACCTTTGAGTTGTATCGAAGTAGTCACTCAGGGCCTCGTTGAGCCCGAACTCTGGGAACGGGTCTGCGCAGTGGCTTTGGCCATTTTTGAACGGGGTTCACAAGTCGCAGCCTCGGCCGGGCTCATCCTTGCAGATACTAAGTACGAATTCGGTCTTGCTCACGATGGCACGTTGATGCTCATCGACGAGGTACATACCCCCGATAGTTCACGCTATTGGTTAGCCGAGTCCTATGGGCAGCGGATATCGGCAGGTCAAGAGCCTCAAAGTCTCGACAAGGAAATCATCCGCAAAGCCTATGCCGCGCTCGGGTATCGAGGTGAGAGTACTCCGCCTGAACTTCCCGATGACGTGTGGCGTCAAGTTGGCGAAGGATACTCACGGGCATTCATCATGCTCACCGGCCGTGAACCAACTACACAATCCGGACCAATTGCTGAGCGGATTATTCGTTCACTTACTATCGCGGGCCTCATCCCAGGCTCAGGGGGGCTTAGCTAATGTGCGGCATTCTCGGAATCACAGTCCCACCGGAAGCGGTCGAGACCCAGGCTGCCCGACTGTGTTTCTTTGGCCTCTTCGCGTTGCAGCATCGTGGACAAGAAGGGGCTGGTCTGGCGACAGCCGATGGCACCGGTGCTCGCATCCATAAAGACACCGGGCTGGTAACCCAGTTGCTCACCGAAGAACGCCTCCGCCAACTTCCCGGTCACCACGCAATTGCTCACACTCGGTACTCAACAACAGGCGCGTCCGTTGCGCGCAATGCCCAACCGTTTCTTGTGGAAACCCGACATGGACCGCTGGGGATGGTACATAACGGAAACCTCGTCAATGCCCCAGAACTGCGCGACGAGTTGCTCGATCGCGGGTTTCCGTTGGCGGCAACATCAGATACCGAAGTCATGCTGCTCATGCTCGCGAGCGCTGGTGGTAGTAGTTGGGAAGAACGAGTCGAACGCACCATGGCAGCATGGAAAGGTGCCTACTCGTTGGTGATCTTGGCTTCTGACCGCATCATCGCAGTACGCGATCCGTGGGGCTTCCGACCCTTATCGATAGGTCGTCTGCCCGAAGGGGGTTGGGCCGTCGCCTCGGAAACCTGTGCGCTGTCGACCCTTCGATGCACCGACGTTCGCGAAGTTGAGCCCGGCGAAATAGTCACGATGGCTGGCAACGACGTGAGCGCAACTCGCCCGCTGTTTAATGCACCAACCCTCGCCCGATGCACCTTTGAGCATGTCTATTTTTCCCGGCCCGACAGTGTCTGGGATGGTACCAGCGTGCATCATGTTCGACAACGACTCGGTGAACTCTTGGCTGATGAAGCAGGGGTTGAAGCCGACGTCGTTGTTCCGGTACCCGACTCGTCAATTCCGGCGGCAATTGGATACTCGCAGCGTTCAGGTATTCCGTTCAATGATGGCTTCATCAAAAATAGATACATCGGACGGTCGTTCATCGAGCCAACCCAGGCCATGCGCGATCAGGCGGTGATGATGAAGTTCAACGTGTTGAGCGAAAACCTTGTCGGGCGACGTGTCGTCATGATTGACGACTCGATTGTTAGAGGTACAACGGCCGGCCCGCTCGTAAATATGTTGCGCGATGGCGGGGCAACGGAAGTGCATGTTCGAGTTACCTGCCCACCGATCGCTCATCCGTGTCATATGGGGCTAGATATGGGTACCTATGAAGAGTTGATTGCCCACCGAATGAATACTGAACAGCTTCGTCAACATATCGGTGCTGATTCGCTGGCCTTTCTTTCGCTACCAGCGATGATGAAGGCTGTTGGTAGAGCGGACGGGTACTGCAACGCATGCTTCACAGGTAGTTACCCGATTCCCGTTTCGATCGGTCGTGGTAAGGCGTCGTTCGAGGATGTGCTTCGGTGAGTTCCGACTCCGACTCCCTGTCAGGCAATGGATCTGACCTGCGGTCCGACTTACTCAACGTGTTGGTGTTGGGGTCGGGTGGCCGAGAACACGCACTGGCTTGGGCAGCGGCAAAGTCACCAAGATGCGGTGACCTGGTTGTGGCCCCTGGTAACGGTGGAACGCCAGGACGGCGAGAGCCGGTTGTCGTCGATGATCCATCCGATGTCGTCGCGCTAGCCAAACGTCTGGGAACAGACATTGTGTTGATCGGGCCCGACTCAGCCATAGCGGCCGGGGTGTGTGACGCCCTCACTGCAGCTGGAGTGTTGGCTTTCGGAGCATCGCAGGCTGCAAGCGAGTTGGAGTGGTCGAAGTCAGCAGCGAGGGCTTTTTGTGAACAGTATTCGCTACCGTCGCCAAGCTACCGAGTCTTCGAAAGAGACCAGCTCGAAGATGCAGTTGCCTACGTCGAAGCAGGGGGAGTGCCGTTGGTGGTGAAGGCCGACGGACTCGCCGCCGGGAAAGGGGTGGTTGTTCCCGCCTCTGTCGCTGAGACGGTTGTTGCGGTGAGGGCGGTTCTCGGTGGGATAGTTTCAGCAAAGGTTGTTCTTGAAGAGCTGTTGTGCGGCGACGAAATTTCGTTACTGGCATTTTCCGATGGAACGAACGTTGTGACTATGCCTGCAGCCCAAGATCACAAACGAATTGGTGAAGGCGACTGTGGTGCAAACACCGGCGGAATGGGTGCCTATGCCCCAACACCACTGTGTTCGCCGCAGTTAGTACGTGAACTTACTGAAAAAATTGTGCAGCCGGTAATCGATGCCTGCGCTCAAGAGGGACGCCCTTACCGCGGTGTTCTGTATGTGGGCCTCATGCTGACCGCAAGTGGGCCGAAGGTACTTGAATTTAACTGTCGATTTGGTGACCCCGAAGCCCAGGTTTTGCTTCCGCTGCTCGACACCGATCTTCTTGATGTCGCGGAGGCGTGCGCGTTGGGAACCCTCGGTAAACTCAGTGTTACTTGGTCAGAAAAGTCTGCATGTACCGTGGTGTTGGCATCGCCGGGGTACCCAGCTCACCCCACGACGGGAACTTTGATTTCTGACTTCGGTGCAAACGAACCGGGATCTATTCTTTTTCATGCCGGGACTGAAAATGACCCTGCTGAGAGCGGGCGATTGGTGACCAGCGGAGGACGCGTCGTCGCCGTGACAGGTTTCGGAGTTTCTTTCGAGGAAGCCCGTCTGCGCGCATACGAGCGAGCGAACTTGATCAGCTTTGACGGCAAGCAAATGAGGCGTGACATCGGATGGCGAGCACTGGCCCGAACGACCGGAGGCTATGCGGCGTCAGGTGTTGATATTGCTGAGGGTAACCGGGCAGTAGACCTCCTCAAGGGTGCCGTTGAGAAAACCCACACCAGTTCAGTGTTGGCCGGAATTGGCTCGTTCGGTGGTGCCTTTGATGCGAAGGTACTGCAGGGCATGACTCATCCGGTGTTAGTTGCCTCGACCGACGGTGTTGGTACGAAAGTAATGTTGGCGACTGCCGAAGGCCGCCTCAAAGGTGTCGGCATTGACTTGGTTAACCATTGCGTGAATGACGTACTTGTTCAAAACGCTCGACCTCTCTTTTTCCTTGACTACGTCGCGTCATCGAAAATAGTGCCCGAACAAATTGCCGACATCGTCAGCGGAATGAGTGAAGCGTGTGCGCTGAATGGTTGCGCCTTGCTTGGCGGAGAAACAGCCGAGATGCCGGGGGTTTACCACGACGGTCATATCGACATCGCTGGCACGTTGGTTGGCATTGCTGAGAAGGCCGACCTACTTCCCCGACCAAATATCGCAGCGGGTGACGTACTCATCGCAATGGCTTCGTCGGGGCCGCATACCAGCGGATATTCGTTGCTCAGAAAAGTCTTCGCAGGGCTACCCCTCGACGCCATGCCAGCGCCGCTCAAACGTCCCCTTGGCGACGAACTGTTAGAACCTCATCGCAGCTACTTCCCAGTGTTGGGCCCCCTGCTCGCCGGACCCGTCGGTTCGGCGATTAAAGCGTTGGTTCACATTACCGGCGGTGGGCTTCTGGAAAACCTGCCACGGGTATTTCCGGCGGGGCTCGCAGCCCATGTGCAGCTCGGCTCTTGGCCGGTTCCTGCACTATTCGAACTCGTTCGAAACGTCAGCGGTCTCGATGCTCACGAACTTCATCGAACGCTCAACATGGGTGTTGGGATGGTAATTGTCTGTGCACATACTGATGCAGCAGCGATCCGTTCTGCCCTTTCAGAAGAAACGTGGATCATTGGTGAAGTGGCTCCGCATGATCCGGAAACAAACGGTGGCACGGAACTCGTGGTACTTCAATGAGCGAGCGGCCCAAGCGTTTGGCACTGCTTGCTTCGGGCGAAGGAACCAATGTTCAGGCGGTGCTCGATGCCTGCAACACCGGGCGCATCGATGCGACGGTAGAACTCGTGCTTTCTGATGTTGCGACAGCGCCAGTTCTTGACCGGGCGAGGGCTGCTGGTGTGAGCCGGGTGGTGTGTCAGCGTCGCCCCACCAAAGGTATTGACCGCCAGATTTGGGACCAAGAACTCGCCGAGACCGTGGCCGATGCCGAACCAGATTGGGTGGTGCTTGCCGGGTTCATGCGCATCCTTAGCCCAACGTTTCTTAACGTGTTCGCAAATCGTGTGATTAACCTGCACCCGGCGCTTCCAGGTGAGTTAGTAGGCTTACATGCGATCGATCGAGCTTTTGATGAGCACCGCCGGGGTCACCGAACGTCGAGTGGTGTCATGGTCCATCTTGTTCCCGATGAGGGGGTCGACTCAGGTCCGGTGTTGGCTTCAGCCAAAGTTCTTATACATCTTCACGATGATCTGCAGAGCTTCTCAAACCGTATGCATACCAGCGAGCACCAACTGCTCGTCGATACCCTCGCCAATCTTTGTTCACGGCCCTTGACGGTCAGCCCTTAAGAAAGGAATGTCAGTTATGCATGATGACCATCCAAATGCAGTTCTCTTCGATCGATTCACAGCGTTGACCTTTGACGATGTCGTTGTGGTTCCAGGGTACAGCGAAGTGTTGCCCCATGAGGTAAGCACCACAACAACATTGGCCCGTAACATTGAGCTTCGCGTTCCGGTACTTTCGGCGGCGATGGATCGAGTCACCGAGTCCCGTATGGCTGTCGCCATGGCGAGAGAGGGGGGTATCGGGGTCATTCATCGCAACTTGGAAGCTGATGAGCAGGCCAATGAAGTACGGCGAGTGAAGCGAAGCCAATCGGGGATGATCACCGACCCCGTCACACTTGGGCCAGAAGCAACTGTGGGCGAGGCCGAAGGCCTCATGGCAAGATATCGCTTTAGCGGGGTGCCGATAACTGCACCCGACGGT
Organism: Acidimicrobiia bacterium; assembly: GCA_031430595.1. Taxonomy (GTDB): domain Bacteria; phylum Actinomycetota; class Acidimicrobiia; order Acidimicrobiales; family JANYDT01; genus JANNBN01. Next base: position 203,300 of record JANPBU010000035.1, on the reverse strand, counting down.
CAGTTAATAGGCATCATTACTAATCGTGATATCCGGTTTCTTGAACCGGGTGACGAGGCAAGGTCAGTCACCGATTTCATGACGACCGAGGGCCTCATCACCGGCCGGACCGGCACTACCCTCGACCAGGCCAAAGCCCTTCTTCGCAAACACCGCATTGAAAAGCTTCCCCTGGTCGATCAAGCTGGGCTGCTTACCGGCCTGATCACGGTGAAAGACCTTGCAAAGCATCGCGACCACCCGCAAGCGTCGCTTGATTCACAGGGCCGCTTACGAGTTGCTGCCGCCGTTGGTGTGGGGGTCGAGGCCGAAAAGCGGGTCGATCTGCTGCACTCGGCAGGTGTCGATGCCGTTGCGCTCGACACGGCCCACGGCCATTCCAAGGGTGTCGTCGACACGATCGCCATGATTCGGTCTGGGTGGCCCAATATGGCAATACTGGCCGGAAACGTGGTGACGGCCGAAGGAGTTGAAGCGCTGGTTCGCGCTGGTGCCGATGCAATCAAGGTTGGAGTTGGTGCAGGTTCCATATGTACCACTCGGGTTGTAGCTGGGGCAGGTATGCCGCAGTTGTCCGCGATTTATGAAGCAGCACAGGCATGTCGTCGTTTAGGCATCCCGCTTATCGGCGACGGAGGAATCACCTATTCGGGCGACCTCGTAAAAGCCATCGCCGCTGGTGCAAACGTGGTGATGCTCGGCAGTATGTTGGCCGGTACCGACGAATCACCCGGTGAGTTTGAACTCTTCGAAGGTCGTCGGTATAAGAGCTATCGGGGCATGGGAAGTATCGGTGCCATGTCGGGCCGAGCCAACGATCGCTATGCCAGCGGACAAGGCCGAACTGAGGTCACAAAGGTGGTTCCCGAGGGTGTCGAGGGTCGCGTTCCCTACGCTGGCACCTTGCACGATGTGATTGTTCAACTGGTCGGTGGGCTGCGTTCGGGCATGGGATACGCCGGGGCTGCAACCCTTAACGACCTGGCGAAGGCTCGTTTGATGAGGGTTACCGCTGCCGGGCGAGCCGAAAGTCATCCTCATGATGTGCAGATCACCAAGGAAGCCCCAAATTACAGCCGAGCCACTTCGTGACGGTACGTGTTGGCATCGTCATGGGCAGCATTTCGGATTGGTCGGTAATGGAACACGCCTCGCAAACCTTGACCAACTGCAACGTAAGCCACGAAACTAAAATCATAAGTGCACATAGAACACCCGACGAGCTTTCTAGCTACGCCAAAAGTGCATCATCTCGGGGTGTTGTTTGCATCATTGCCGGTGCCGGTGGTGCCGCCCATCTACCCGGAATGATAGCTGCGCATACAGTCATTCCTGTACTAGGGGTTCCCGTCCCGAGTACGGCATTGCAGGGCATAGATTCGTTGCTGTCGATTGTGCAAATGCCAGGAGGGGTGCCCGTTGCGACCTTTGCGATCGGAAAGCCAGGTGCGATCAATGCGGCACTATTTGCCGTATCAATCCTGGCCTCGTCGGGTGGCGAAGAAGCCTTGGACCTCACTCAAATTCTTGTCAGATTGAGATTGGCCGGTCATGATGCAGCCGTGCAGTCTCAAGTGACCCTTCCGTTTCCGTAGGCCCGCTGATGATTATCGGCATACTGGGCGGAGGGCAACTTGGTCGAATGCTGGCCCTAGAGGCCAGACGCTGCGGAATTCGCTGCGTTGTGCGTACCGACGAAGTACCGGGTGGCCCGGCGGCTCAAGTGGCTGATGCTGAAGTGGTTGGTGACTACAACAACATAGAACTTAATCAACAGTTTGTGAATCAGGTTGACTGCGTGACGGCCGAGTTCGAGAACCTCCCTGCAGACCTTCTGCGTTTCTTTGAACAAACAGTTCCGGTTCATCCAAGCTCATCATCTATTTCAGTGTGTCAGCACCGTGAACGCGAAAAGCTGTTCCTTCGTGCACATACGATACCGCATGCCGGTTTCCGCGTTGTGACAACAGCAGCAGAGGCAATCGATGCATGCGCGTCGTTCGATACCAAAGTAGTGATGAAAACATCGGCATTCGGTTACGACGGCAAAGGTCAGGTGGTTCTGTTGCCGGGTGCCAATGCGGGTGTTGCTTTTGACCAACTTGGCGTCGACCGGGCAGTCGTCGAACGATGGGTCGGGTACAGCTGTGAAATTTCCGTCGTAGGTGCCCGTGGAGTCGATGGTTCATGGGTAGCTTTCGCAGCGGCTGAAAACGTTCATGTTAATGGTGTGCTCGATATCACTATTTCACCAGCACGAATCGACGACGATGTCGCCATCCGTGCTGAGCACATAGCGAGGCGCCTTGCTGAAGCCCTTGACTATGTAGGTGTACTTAGCGTTGAGATGTTTGTGATGCCTGACGGGTCGCTTCTCGTAAACGAGATGGCCCCGAGGCCCCACAATTCTGGGCATCACACGATTGACTCATGCGAGACCAGCCAGTTTGGCCTGCAACTCAGCGCAACGCTCGGGTTACGGTTGCAACCGACGAAGCAAACGACCAAGGCTGCGATGGTTAACCTTCTCGGAGACCTTTGGGAGAACGGAGAACCAGATTGGGCGCTGATAGACCACCCGTCTGTGCACCTACATCTCTACGGTAAAGCAACGGCTCGACCCGGACGAAAGATGGGACATCTGACCGTGGTTGGCCCTTCGACTGAGCAGAATCTTCAGATCGCAACATCACTGCGCACGGCGCTTGACACGAGGCAGCCGAGGTAGCTTCGGGTTTGTGAAATTTACCCCGAAGATAGTTGCTCATCGAGGTGCCTCTCAGGCCGAAAAAGAGAACACGATTGCAGCATTCGAGCGAGCGGTAGCAATGGGTGCAGACATGGTTGAACTCGACGTTCGACGCACCCGCGATGCGCACATGGTGGTTCATCATGATCCGCGTATCCAAGGGTTTGGTGTGATCAACGAATGTTTGCTTGCCGACCTTCCTGACTATGTTCCAACGCTCGGTGAAGCCCTCGACAGTTGCCAAGGAATTGACGTCAACGTTGAAATAAAAAGTGATCGTGCCGAACCCGATTACGACCCAACGCATTCCCTTACTCACGAAGTGGTGGCCTTCCTGATGAGTCGAACAGACGTCGATCGAATGCTCGTTTCTTCCTTCGATGCTGACGTGCTGCGTTTGGTTAGGGCACAGGCACCGAGGATTGCGACCGGCTTTTTGTACACGGTATCGCCCACCCCTGGGCGCATCATTGCCCGTTGCGTTGCCGAAGGTCATAGCGCTATTCACCCGTATGCGAAATCGCTTACCAAGGGGGTCGTTAATAAAGCCCACGCAGCAGGGTTACGTGTCAACACGTGGACGGTTGACGATGCTGAGCGAATTCGAGAACTAGCACGTTGGGGGGTTGACGCCATCATCACGAACACCCCGGATCGCGCGAGACAAGCGTTGCAATGATGAATACGTAACACAACGCTCGTTTTTCGTGTCACACTTTTTCTCCCCCGAAGTAAGCGTGCGGTGCCGCACAGCCAGAGGAGTTCCACATGACCGAGTTAGCTTCCAGCACCCGAGAGGGCGCGCTTCCCGTTGCTGCCTTGACCCAAGGAGAAGAATGGGTGTGGCGTGGCCTGGTTCAATTCGTCGGCGAAACCTCAAGAACATTGACGACCAGCCTTCAGGCGAGTGTCGGGCTAACGCTTTTAGAGTTCGACCTACTCGGGTTTCTCTACGACGAACACGATCACTGCATGGTGATGAATGAACTGGCAGAACGAATCCAGATCACCCCAAGCGGAATCACCCGAATGGTTGACCGCTTGGTCGCACGGGGCCTGGTCGAGCGTCGAAATCACCCCGGTGATGGGCGTCGTTATCTTGCAGTGCTTTCGGTCGCCGGGGTCGAACTCTACGAAAAAACGACGCCGCTTCACCACGAGGCCATTCGTCAGCAGTTTTTGTCGCATCTCGAGCCGACAGAGCGAGTCGCTCTCGGTGCTCTCTGGCATCGCCTTCTTAAAACGCCTGAGTAGCGTTCGATTCGACGATTTTGCGGAACATTGGTTCCATTACTTTGGCCCAGCTCTCGATAAGCGCTTCGTCGGTGATCTGAAGTGGGTGTCGTCCGGTTGCCCATTCAATGAGTTTGAAATAAATGAGCGGTGACAAAAATACGTACCCGAAGGCCTCGGGATTCAGGCCGATCGAGCGACCAGTTCGTTCTTGGATTTCGCGAACCGCTCGGGCGGTTGAGCCGTACGCAAGATCATCATTTCGATCCTGATGCTTACTACCTTGATCTCCGAGGGTCTGGGCGTCTCGAAGCATGATGAGGGCGACTTCTCGATTTTTCTCTGCTTCAGACAGAACCAATCGCCCAAGGGCAAGAAGGTACGGACCGACATCATCGGACGACGGTAAAGGCAACGCAACTTTCGCTGATTCGAGGGTCTCTTTTCCAACTTCGAACTGGGCCTCCAGAACTGCGCTCACGAGAGCACTTTTGGTTGCAAAATGCCGGTGAACCCCGCCGGAACCCTTCCGTAAGCCAACACATTGTTCAATCTCTGCCACCGTCGTTGCCTTGATTCCCTTGCTGGCGAAAAGGCGCGTGGCCTCAGTGATGATTCGCGTTCGAGTTGAAGGGATGTCGTTCATCGGCTAAACAAACAAAGTACTTGCTTTGATCCTTGGAGGTTTTCGGTGTCCACCTACCCAATCTTGCAGATTGATCGTTCACTGACGCGTTCACTGCGCCTGTTTGACCAAGATCGATTTCGATGGCTCGACGAAGCAGCTTCCCTCGGACCCCTCACCATCCTTAAAGTCGGGCCTGCCAAAGTCTGGGTCACGACCGACCCGGAATTCGTCCGCGCGATTCTGGTAACTGAGGCATCGTCATGGCGTCGTCCGCCGAGTGCGGTCGTTCCGATTCGGCTGGGGGTTGGCGAAAACCTTTTTACCCAATCTGACAAAAACTGGGCCGCGATTCAACCGATGCTGTCACCGACCTTTCGTCGCAAAGCTTTGGCCAGTCGGCTCAATGAACTTCCGACCGTCATTGAAGGCGCAACCTGCGATGTCGTGCTTGGTGTTTCCACCGACCTTGAATCACTTACTAACCGTATTGCCTTGATTGTTGCTGCCTGGGTGCTGTTCGGCGAAGAACTTTCCAATGATCGCGCCGATGACCTATCGAACCACCAACATGAAGTGACGAAATGGGTAGGTGTTCGCCTGGGGCAAACCCGCAGCATTTTACCCCTCGCTCTCGGAAAGTCTGGCGCACGGATGAAAGCTCATCGGGCTGCACTCGATGCCTACGCAGCAGAAGTGATCGAAAGAGGTCGCGATCGAACCAATTTTCCAGATGGTCTTCTTGCTGGGCTGCTGGCGGCGCGACCTCATGGAAAACCCCTCGATGCCAAGGCCCTTCGGGGGCATGTACTTGGAATGTTGCTCGCCGGAAATGAAACAACTGCCGCCGCGCTCGCCTGGGCGTTGGTGCACGGAGCACAGAACCCGATTGACTGGGCAAACTTGCGACGAGATCCGGCATTCGCCGAGCCGTTTTGCGCGGAAACCCTTCGCCTCACCCCGGCAGTATGGGGTTTTGCGCGGTCGCCAAACCGTACGACCTCGATCTCCATAGGGGAAGGGTCTGCCCGGATCCGTAGCACCGAGGTGGTCACTTTCTACCTTCGGGGAATGAACCGAAGCCCGCAAAAGTGGACGGATCCGACCAAGTTCCTCCCCAGTCGACACAACAATTTGACCTCAGAGCAACAGCGCAGCTTGCTTCCCTTTGGGCTCGGGCCACGCAGCTGTATCGGCCAACACCTGGCCCTTGCCGAGCTTCACGCAACACTCCCGGTTTTGGCCCGCATTGGCGATGTTGAAATCGACCGTGAGCCCAGGGAAAACCCGGCGTTTGCGTTGCGTTTTCGTGACGAATTGACCGGTCGCTTCGTTCAGGCAGCCATCCACAGCGGGGACGCTCCTATTTGACCCAGTATTCCCGAGCCGACCCTGCCCGCAAGTAAAGCTGATTCGTCCGTACGCATACAAACACGAACACCTGGCGAGCAACATAGTTGTCTACCCCCATCGGGAACAAACTCGCACTGAACGCGAACCGTGCCTCCAACTCAAAGAACTTCAACAACAACGCGAAACCCAGGCGGGTCGGCCCGGCCCGATTCGCAATCAACGCCTAATCAGGACCATCCAAAGTCCACGATTCAACAAGCTCCTCGAACGACCAATCATCACGCATCACCCGACGCTAGAATTCAAAACAACGACGACCCCCATGCGCAGTTATCGTGCCCTTGGCCCACTGCGCCTCGCATGATACACGGGTGATCTTTGTTGGTTTTGCGCCGGCGTTATCGGGTGGGCGAACTCAAAGGTCGCTGAGCGCACGTATACGTGGCTTCGGGTGACCGAGGGATTCTGAAAGAGGACCGAGGTCATCGGGGTCGCTCGTTAATACTTCTTCTGCTCGCTGCTGAGCAAAGACCACAACGCTTGCGTCAACGATGTCCGCCGTCCGAGATGCACCAAGGAGCTTCCCGGCCTTGCGAGCCTCGACTTCTGTGAATTCACGAATTGCGCATCCCGCCAACAGGCGCGAAAGCTGCGGCTGCGGTCCACCTCGCCAAGCTTGAGCAAGAACGGTCGATGGCACGGAGGGGCGGATACCTTGATCGAGAATTCTCCGATGGACTGCCCACATCAGCCGCTCGCCCCGCTCGGCGGCAATCAATGCACCTGTGTCGTAAAGGTACCCGCTCATGAGGCGCGTCGACGTTGCTTACGGTTCAAGAATTTGTCTGCTTGGGCGAGTTCACTCTCAGTCAACGCCCCATGTTCAGCTTCCCATTCGGCAACAGCGCGCAGGCCTGCTTCGACGGCGAGAGCCTGTTCGGCGGCTTCGTTCAGCCAAGCTGACAGACTGAGACCGCGACGTTCAGCAGCGGACGCGACGGCAATCGCCGTAGTGTTTTCGAGTGCAACAGAGAGTTTCCGTACCGACATGCACCAATGGTAATACCGGATTGCTACCTTCTGCAAAGGGTAGGCCGAGTTGGTAATTGAATCAGCTCCGATATAGCGACTCGACTGTTGAACCTCAGTTCAGGGCTGGTCGTTACTGGCAACGACCGATGAACGGACACGGCTTGATGCGAGCCCCTCTCGGTCGAGGCACAAGTGCTCCGCTCGTATGGCACGCCAACGCCGACCTCGGATAACGATTCAAGGGGGCGTTCCCCGGACCATAGCTATCCCACAAAAGAACCTTAAGCGCGCAGTCGATTCACGTGTTGATTATTATTACGTGCGATGTGCGCTGAGTTCGCGCCGGGCACCGAGCGGATCGAAAGGCAGGTTCGTTAGGTCTTACGGGCAGTCCTCCGGCACTACGAGGCGGTGGCAACGCGCTTTGGCGAGTCAATCAGTGATTTGACGGTCGTTGCCTTCTCGAAATGGTCAAGACGTTGCTCAAGTATCCACCAAGTTGCTACCTCCATGAGTTGTTCAGGATCGTCGTTCTTGTTCGAAAAGAACGCGTAGATCGACAACCCAACTCCCGGACCTTTTTGGCTTATTTTCGTTTCGCATACAGCGACAATCCGCTTTCGGAGTTCTTCACGCATGAAGCCATTCTGGCCGAACCACAGACTGTTCCCGTTCTCGGATTGGGACCGCTCACGAAACTGATAAGCGCGCAGTGAAATCGAATTGTCGAGCGCTAGCGCGCACCCGCTACACGCACTCCGCCGGATACCGGGCTGGTTTGGAACCGTTCGTTGGGAGTGTTACCGAACGGTTGCGGTTTGGGTAGTCGCCGTGGCACAATTGTAGCCATGACAACAGATTCGCTGCGGAACGTCAAAGATCGATTCTCGGAGTTCGTTGACCGCGTCGAGAGTGAGCACGAACGCATCGTCGTAACTCGCAATGGCCGTCCGGCCGCTGTACTCATCAGTCCTGACGATCTCGACAGCCTGGAGGAGACACTTGATCTTCTTAGCGATCAGGTCGCTATCCGAGAGTTGGTCGACGCACAAGCGGCTGTCGCGTCAGGCGACGTGGTCCGAGGCGTAGACGCCGTGCGCTCGCTGCGGCCGCCTTTGCCCAAATGAGCGATGAAGCCTACGAACTCGTCGTGGCTCGACCTGCAGCACGCGCAATCAGCGACGTGTTGCCTGAGAGTGTTGCAGCGGCGGTCTTGGACTTCCTCACCGGCGCCCTGATCGATAACCCTCATCGCGTCGGACGCGAACTCCGCCGAGAACTTGCTGGCATCTACAGCGCTCGGCGCGGCACGTACAGGATCCTCTACCGCATCGATGACGAAACCCGAACGGTGACCGTGCTGCGCATCGATCACAGGAGCGACGTCTATCGATCACTCTAGAAAAAGATCGATTGCCCTGCGCGCATGGGTTCGCCGGTTATGCGGTTGGGACTGGGTAACCGAGTATCGCGGTTATCGGGTGCCATGCCCCGCACCGCAGACTCGGGTTGGCCGGGCTGCATATGCCGGTCGTCGAAAGCGGCTCAGCCGACGGACATGTCCTAGCTCAAGTCGCTCGGGAAAGCGACGGAGGAAGTCCGCGAGTTCTTGCTTGGTGCTCAACAGGTGTACGTCCATGTGGTCGGCGCAGCGCTTCGCAAGGCGACGGTCATTCTCGGGGACCGTCTTGCGGTTCTGCCAGTTGCGCCACACGATGCCCCATTCGTCGCCGATGCGTTGAGAGAACGACTCTTCGCAGCCCTCGGGCAGTTGGGTCTCTGCCGGTCTGCGAAGCCCACGTCGGAAGGCCCGCCATGAGCAGACCCACCACGGAGTGGCGATGATCACGAGTGTGTCAGCGCGTGTAACCAAGAGTTGGTAGTCGACATCATTGCTGTCGACAATCCATCGTTGGCCAGCGAGCAAGGATCGCTGTGTCTCGATCAGTTCGTCATCGGGCACTCGAACCCAGCCGGGCCGCCAGGCGTGCAGGTCAAGATGAATTAGCGGGAGGCCAGTCTTTGCTGCCAGCTGGCGCGAAAACGTACTCTTCCCAGTGCCAGCCATGCCGGTAACAACGACGCGACTATGCACTGCACTGGGGCACGGCTTGTTGTCGGACGCCAGCTTCCACCGCTTCATTATGGCCGGTCATTATCGCTCAGCCAGAGACCACAACAGCTCCATAGCGTGCCGACAGGATCGCCGCCCACGCCGCCACGCGCCCGTCCACCCGATTAGCACGAACGCGGAAGTCAGCGCTCGACCGGCGAGCCGGCCGCACGACTCTGGCCACGAGAGCGAACGAGATAACGGACCTCATTGCTAAGCGCGCAGTGGATTCACCGAAACGAGCAATACCGAGCAAACGACTAACAGCGCCTCGGCCGGATACTGAGCGGGTCGCTTCGTCTCTGGACGTGGTCGTTGTGTGCGATCGTAGGGCGCAATCGCCCAGTGCGAGCTGATTAGCTGGGGTTTCGTTTTTCGAGCCGAAGCCCGCGCTCATCTCGAACCACCTCCATCGCGAATGCGAATGCATCGACCCGGATGGCGTACTCGATATCAAGTGGATCACAGTGTTCGGGACCAAGGGCGAGCGTGCGGCGCGCCTCGTCCGTTGCAAGGACGGCAGCGGAGGTAGCTGCCGTTTCGGGGTCCTGGCCTTGACGGACTCTCTCTATCAGGCTCGCTGTCAAACGATCGTCATCACCGGTTGTTTCAGGTGCATCCGGAAAGCAGCCGGTGATCACGTAGGTCGGGTCACCAATGTCGGCCGCGAGGACAGCATTAGCGGTTGCGGATGCACAAACGAGACTTGCCGCCCAAAGCCGATCTGCGTGCGTCGCAGCCACAACGCTTGCGTTCCGGCAGACGAGCGTTGCACCAAGGTGCGACCCGTGAGATCGGAGCGACTGACAGCGACTGGAGAGTTTGGGAAATCGAAACCGGCTGGCCGACGACCGTGATCCTCGCCCATAGCGAGCACGCCCATGTTTTGGTCTTTGAAACGCAACGCCTCGTCGACGCCCGCGACGAGATAAATCGCCGCCGCTCCGGCACCGAACGCGTAAGCCGCCGTCGTGAATGCTCGGATCACATCAATGACGACGATTGGACCCGAAACGCCGTCAAGTTTCCACCTCTCCGTTTGTCGAAAGCTCATGTCGACCAGTCTCACACGCGTGTTGTTCACTCCTTCGCCTCTCGACGTCGGGCTACTCCGGGAGACCGCAGAAAACGGATCGTAGAGTACGTTAAGGAAATCGAGACAAGCGAAGTCTCGTGCCGCTGATATCGGGCGAGGCATACGACGTAGTACGCCGGTTACGAGCGGGGCTACGGGGTCGATCGTGCCTCATACCTCGGGCAAAGTCGGGTGGGCCGCGCGCGTTCGGGGCGCGTTATCGAGCGCCGTTGAGACATGTCCCAGGATGGGAGTTTCACGGGTGAACGATGGACCCTTTCACGCCGGCCCGCCTCACTGTGCGATCACGCGTCGATCGAGCCGTTCGCGCCTCTTCGGCGTGTCACTCTAGAAGCGATGTGAGGCGGCGGCGAGCGCGCGCTTCAAACTCCGTTGCGCCAGATGCGATCGCGTTCGGAACGGTGTTGAGCGTTTCGATCACGTCGACCACTCGAACTCGTTGGTCCCACACGCGGCGATCGATGTCATCCGTTAGGTAAGCGCGGGTGAGAGTCTCAACATCGAATGACAAGGTGCTCGCCAGCATCCAGGACAGCTTGAACCATTCCCCAGCCGGATCCCACGACTCGGCGCCATCCCAGTCGATGATGCCGGCGAGAGTTCCTTCGTCGGACACGAGCAAGTTGTCGACGTGGAGGTCCCGATGGCAGACCGTCGGGCGCGCATGTGGGCTCACTGCGTCAGCCAGCCGGTAGATCAATTCACCAGCACAGTCGAGCGTGACCGAGTCGAGGGCATCGACGCTCTCGCATCGTTCGCGGACCTTGTCGAACCGGTAGCGGAGGTAGTCGCTCCACTGCTCGAACTTAGGCGCCGACCCATCCAGCCGGGAGCTGAAAGCTTTGGTGTCGATGGTGTGCAACGACCGGATCGCTTCCGCCGTCGAACGCACGAAACTGTCTCGTTGGGCATCGCTTTCAATGACCTCGATAGGCGACCGACCGTCGATCCAGGTGAACACTCGCAACAGCAACTGGTCTTGACGTCCCGAATGAACGAGCTCCGGCACGGGCACGCCGACCGATCGAGCCAGCTCCAACGCCACATGCGACGATCTCCACTTCAATTCGCTACTTAGATCGGCAACCTTCAAAACCCAGCGGCACGTTCCGTCGGCGGTGCGAATCATCCAATTTTCGTTGCCGAAACCCACCGGGTGCCGCTCAACTGTCACGTGCTCGCCGATGATGCCCTTGGCGACGTTCAGCGCTGCATCCGACGAGATCAGTTCCGACGGCATCCAGACAGACTTCCCCAAACTCCACCGCCACGCAACAAGGCTGGACCCCGCGTTGAGCCCGAGCCGCTTGTCCACGGTCTCCAGCCGTCGCCAGCACCAGTTGCATCCCGCCAGCCAACGAGGCCCGGCTTGGGCACGAGATGGCGACGCTGAATCGCGACCGATCTACGAAGCAGACTTCCGCCTCGCCAAGACCTGACTAGCCTGGCATCAACCGGGCGGGGCCGTAGGTATGTCGAGGCCAAGTTGGACGAGGAACTGCGTCGAAGCCTCGACGTCCTCGACGACGACGTTGATCTGGTCGATGCGGAGGTCGCCCATTCACTCAGACCAACGAGGCACCTCGAATCGATCGCGGCCTGCCGCACTTCGCGTCTTCACTCGACATCGTGTCCTCGGCCGATCAAGCGAAATCGGGAATGGGGTGCGATCGGGAATGGGGTGCGAGGATGTCGTGTGGCGATCTACCGACGGAGTTCGAAAGTGCTTCTCGTGGACCCACTTGGTCTCGTGCTGCTCCTCAGCGGAATCGATCGCACGAAGCCGGACATGGCGCCGTGGTGGTTCCCTGTGGGCGGCGGCATCGGGACCAATGAGTCACCGGAGGACGCGGCGATCCGGGAGACGTTTGAAGAGACAGGGCTCGTGATCTCCAACCCAGGTCCGGTGGTCTTCAAACGACAGGTCGACTGGAGTTTTGAGGGAGCCGAGTACGAGCAGGAGGAGTGGTACTTCATCGTGCAAACCTCCCGCTTCGAGCCACGAGCCGCGGCATTGACCGATGCCGAAGCAGCGACATTCCGAGGGCATCGCTGGTGGTCCATAGAAGCGCTGCGAGACACGACAGAAGACGTCTTTCCTGAGGACCTCGCCGATCGCATCGAGCGTCACCTCCTTCGGTAAGTCGGCTTACATCGGCCGCGCACCCACTCGGCTGCGGCCCTATGTGCGCTTACCACACTCACCCAATCACGATCGTGCAAGCGCGTCTGTGCGAAGCCGGAAAAGGTGGTACTCCCATTCAGCTGCACCGAACTCCCACACGGATGACCACTCAATTTCGACGCCACTTCCCCCAAGAAGTGCTTCGTTCTGACCCTGTGATCGCAGGCCGAAGTACCGCCGATGTCCTGGTACGCCTATCTCGCTCATGACGTCTCCTCCATCACCTCCCCACATTCCTATGAGTATTGGAGACCCAGGGCGTAGAAGGTCAGCAAGTCCTGCGACCGCCAGCGAGACATCCTGCTCACGGAGATGCATGAGGGCCGACATTGACCATCCAGCATCAAAACTGTGCTGCCGAACAGGTGGAGCAAGGAGGTCTGCTTGCAGAACGGCAATGCCACGCTCTTTTGCCCACACTGCATTTCCAAAGGCAAGATCCAACCCGATATACGACAGGCCTGCAGCCACAAAATGCTCGCCGTCGCGACCCGGACCAGACCCGAAGTCGATGATTGAGCTGCGCCCCTCTCTCGTCAACAACAGCGCAAACTCGTCGGCGAGCGCAGCTCGCCGGCTCGGCAAGAGTTGCCGGACCCGTGTCTGCGCCTCAGCTTCGTAGTACGCGCGGATCTCAGGTCTCGGGTCTTCCACGTGTCAAGGCTATGACACACGAAGCGTTGCATATCTACCCTAGTGCAGTGCGAGGTAATAACGTACGCTTACGAATATTGTGGTGGTTCTCTGTGCTGCACCATCGTCGTACCCGGCTGATTTTGACGGACCTGGGCATTTGCACGACATCGTTTTCAGAGCGTTGCTGAAGTTGGTAAACCGCCGATAGAGCGTGGGGTGGCTATTCCGAGGTTCGTGGCTAGGCCTCGTGGTGGGTTGCGGATGGAGGGAATGGATCCCTCGTGCCCAAACGGCAGCTTCGTCGAGGAGCTGCAGTCGTTCAGCTCTGATTGCAGTGCGGGTTTGTTTGCGACCGTCGGTTCCGGGGTATTTGTGTTGGGTCAGTTAGCCGCCGATGACGTAGGTGGCTTGTGCTGCGGTACGGGACCATGCGTGGATTTCCATGATCACGTTTCCGTCGCAGGTGTCTTTCGCTGTTCGTATCGAGAACGTTGTCAGGATTGTTTCGCCGGGAACTGATTTGACGGTTTTGGTGATCGGGTCGGTGACTGCTCGCCCAACTAGGACGATTCGGTTGATGGCTAAACGGGTACCACCAACATGACCGCCGGTGATCCCCGTTACAACCCGGAGCAATTGGGTCGAAGACTAGGTTCCAGTCGGTTCGTTGACACGACAATCGGGCAACGCACGAGGCGTCCTAAGTGGGATCAAGGCAGCCCAGGATTAGTCTGAGCCGATGAACCGATGACCATCGCTCGCCACCTCATGAGCAACGGATTGGGGACGGGCGGAGTACATCCGAGGAGAGCAAATGAGCACCAAACAGCCGACCGTCGATGAGTACCTAGAAAGCCTTTCGCATCCGCGGCTGAACGACATCCGAAGGATACGAACCCGGCTGCTTGCTGGCGATGCCGAACTTGGCGAGCGGATCAAGTGGAACGCACCCAGCTTCGGGCACGACGGAGAGGACCGAGTCACGTTCCGCCTCCAACCCGGAGACCGATTCGAAATTGTGTTCCACCGAGGAGTGCGAAAACGCGACGACCCGTTCAGCTTCGACGACCCAGACCATCTGATCACGTGGGCTACCAACGACCGGGGCACCACTGTCGTCCCCGCAGTCATGAGCGACGACAATGAGGCACGACTCCTTGAACTTGCTCACCAATGGCTCCAAGCCACTCGCTGACCAACACCCCAAGCTCTCGTGGACCAAAGCCCGTGAAGTGGACAAGGCCTTGTGTCCGGCTGAGCCGGTCGGCCACGGTGCACCCTCCGATAGTTCCACCAGCACCGCCAAAGATTATAAGTGTACGTGCTAGTGACCAGTGTTGTGTTGACTTTGCTCGTAGTGTCACTCCCGCTTAGGCAATGAATGCAGCTACATGATTTCGGCCGATCGTCAGCCGGCAGACGTTTAGAGTTCGAAGCCGATCGCAGCGATTGGTGTTGCCGATGCCATGGTCGGCGGTGCGGCCATGATGGGACCGAACTCGGCCATGGCGGCTTGTAAGGCGGGGGTTTGCCCGTGCTGCTGCATTGCTTCGGGGCTAGACATCAATGCGAAAAACGAGAAGCTGTTTCCTTCGCCACGGTGATACGAGTAGATCTCGACTCCCGGTTCTTCACGGGCTGCGTCAACCATCTTTCGAAGGACGGCCTCCATCTCGTCGGCTTTGCCGTCTTGACACGAAAACGTGCCCATCATTGAAACCTTCGACATTGCTGTCCTCCTTGAAAAATGTCCCCAAACGGGCTGAGTACATGTTGACATGGCTAGGAATTCGACTGGCGGCATCAGGTCGTTGATGCGTAGTCCAAGGGGCGACGCCAAGCGGGAGCAATCGCTCGTGACGAAGGCGTAACGTGGGAGATCAACTTCGATCACCCTTAAGGATTGCTATGTCCCACACCACAACGGAACTTGCCCACGCCCTCGTCGAAGCCTGCAAAGCCGGACGGGAAGCAACTCATGCCATGCAAACCGAGATTTATTCAGCCGACGCGGTAAGCGTCGAACCCCAAGCTATGGGCCCAGACGGCGCCGAAGCGGTCGGTCTCGCAGCCATTCAGGGCAAGGGCGACTGGTGGTACGACAACCACACCGTGCACTCGTTGGAAACCGAGGGCCCGTTCGTACACGGCGACCAGTTCAGCGTCATCTTCACTATGGACGTCACCGGTACAGTCGGACCAGTTGCCGGACAACGATTCCAAGGTCGCGAAGTTGGTCTCTACACAACCAGCAACGGCAAAATCACGCGCGAACAGTTCTTCAGCCCACCCATGCCGACCGCGTAGCGCTCATTGTTCCCTTCCACTCGATCGAGCGGGCACTTTCTCATGGTTCGATCTGCGCTATCTGGCGAAGCATTGTTTTGGGAACTGATCGACGAACTCCGTGAACACGATGAGCGGATCGACGAAGGAACCATCATGGGCGGCCGGTGTGCCCGTGTGTCGGGTGAGTTCATTGGGCTCGTTGATTACAAAGGGTCGGGGTTGGTGATCAAACTGTCCCGCGCACGGGTTGACGAACTCATCGCCGAAGGTATCGGGCAACCATTTGGGCCTGCAGGCAAGGTGTTCCGTGAGTGGGTCGCGATCCCGATACCCAACCGTCGACTGTGGACAAAGCTGCTCAAGGAGTCCACTGTGTTCGTCGCGCCGCGAAAGGGTGATTAATGGCGAAGCTGATCTACGCAACAAACATGTCGCTCGACGGATACGTGGAAGACGAAAACGGCAGTTTTGATTGGGGCGAGCCAAGCGAACAACTGCACTCGTTCTTCAATGATCTGTTACGTCCAATCGGCACCCACCTCTACGGGCGTGCCATGTACGAAGTGATGACCTACTGGGAAACCGCTTTGTCCATCCCGGACGGAAACGAGATCGAAAACGACTTCGCACGAATCTGGCAAACCGCCGAAAAGGTTGTCTACTCAACCACGCTCACCACGGTCCCAACCACCAACACGCGCATAGAGCCGGCCTTCAACCCCAACGCAGTCCAACACCTCAAAGTCAACGCCGTAAGCGACATCAGTATCGGCGGCGCACAAATTGCCGCCCAAGCGTTCAGTGCCGGGCTCATCGACGAATGCCACCTCATCATCCACCCCATCATCCTCGGAGCAGGAAAACCGGCGCTACCAAAAAACGTTCGGCTCAATCTTGAACTACTCAACGAGAACCGATTCGACGGCGATGTCGTTCACCTCCACTACCGAGTCACGACCTAAGCGCGCAGATGATGTGAAGCCACAAAAAGCTTCAAAGCAACTCGGCTTCATGTACCCGGAGGCGCTCGACGTAGCGTTATGCCACGGACGGATCGGCGGACAGATTCAAGGCGAGAACGAGGACTACTTCCTGCAAGCGTTCACACCACGACGAACCAATAGTCTCTGGGCGAAAATAAACCGTGAACACGTCAACCGGACGCAAACGTGGTGAGCGTGCCAGGTTCATTTTCGAATCGACGGTTGCTGTTGGGTAGCGCAGTGGATGCCACCGCCGCCCGCGGCAAGGGCATCGATGTTGATCTGCACCACATCGTGCTTGGGGAACAGTCGTTCAAGGACCTTTCGGGCGGCTGCGTCGGCGTTGGCGTCGCCGAATTGGGGGCAATGACACCGCCGTTGCATACGTAGTAGTTCATGTAGGTCGAAAGGAAATCGGCACCCGTGCCGCGGATCGTAGTCGGCTGAATGATCTCCACGATCTTGTACCGTCGACCGCTTGCGGTTCGGGCTTGCCGTACCTGTTGGCGGGTCTTTGTGGCAACCCGTACCCAGGGGTCGTCGGGATCATTGAACGCCGATTTGTCATCAGGATCGTCGTTGGATTCACGAATCTGGCCAGGGTGTCGATGTGGCCGTCGGTGATGTCGTTGCCGGCGAGCCCGTCGATCCAGATCATCCGCTTTCCACCCACCATGGCCAGCATGGCTGCCTCGATCTGGGCTCGGGTGCGGCCGGGGTTTCGGTTCGGATTCACCCAACAGGACTCGGCGGCGAGCACTGTTCCGACTCCGTCAACCTCGATTCCTCCCCCTTCGCCAGTTAGTCCCGAATCAGTGAGTGCCACGCCAAGCCTTTTTGCGACCAGGCCAGCCAGTTGGGTGTCACCCGAGGAGATCTGCTTCCACCCCAACCGTTGAATCGCGCATGACTCGCGCCCAATTCGGTCGTTCCGTCTGCCTTGCGCCGGATGAGAAAGTTCGGCAAGGTGTCGCGTGCCCACAGGTCATCGACCGGAGCTTCGATCACCTCAACACCTTTGACGAGACGACGAACCGCTGCAATCTCTGCGGGACGGGCCAACAACGACACGGGTTCGAAGTCGGCGATGGTCAGGGCGATTTCAACGATCGCGTCCTGCACCCCGGTGAGGTCGGAACCCCACACTGCTTTCGACGACGGCCAACACATCCATGTCCGTTGGTGAGGAGCGTCTTCCGATGGCATCGACCAACGCGCCGCACCGGCTCCGGACTTCGGCCGCAGAGTTGTTGGCTGAGCTTCGACGCTCGTTGCACCAAACAACGAACCCGCAGCAACCGACGATAAACCGAGAAACAGCGACGGGTCAACATAACGAAAGGATATGCCAAATCATCGAATTCTCACCGAAGGTCCATGGTGTAGGTCGCCTTCCGCATCGTTGAACACGATGCCCGAAAGGGATTCAGCGACTACTACCTGGGCGCCGACAGCATTGCTTGCTCGGCGACGGCACGCAATAGATCGAGCCCGCGGCAAAGGCGAATGCAGGAACCATGGCTCGATGAACCCAATCTCCACGAACTTCGCGGCGTGACCGGCCGGATCAGCTTGCGTGCGTCATTCACGCTCTCAATGAACGCAAACGTTCGACTCGACCATCGCCCGGGACATTGACTTCGATTACGAACAAATCGCCGGCGCCACGCGGTAACAGGGCGAATACACGAAAACCGCCTTTGCCGAAGTTGCCCGATAACGACGCTGGATATCTCGCATCCGTCGACGATCTGGGTACTCGGCTTTGGTCCAACTCGTGCACGCTGGATCACACTATGAAATCGTAAGCGCGCTGTGCATTTGAACGCATCGGTGATATCGAGTGCTAAGCGAGCGTAAGTACGCCGGTTATGAGCGGTTTAGGAGACTTAACGGCTGAGCATTACCGTGCGGGAATTCTGCCGTTGTTTTGGTGGTTGAACGGGTCGACTGTCAGGGAGTAGATCAGGTAGGCAAGCAGTACGAGGAGTAGGCCGGCAAGTGCGGGGGCCCATGTTCCTGGGGGGTTGTGGACGTTGAGGTGTGAGAACAGTGCGCCACCAGTATCGAAAACTAAGCCTGCGTAGGCCCATTGTTTGAGTCGCGGGATTTTCGGGGTGAGGATTGCTGCGACGCCGAGGAGTTTCATGACTCCGATGAACCGTATGAAGTATTCGGGGTACCCGAGTTGGGTGATGAGTTTGACTGCGTCGTTCGTCTTCGCGATATCGAATAGTGCTCCGCCGCCCATGAACAGGCACATGGCCACAGTGACCGTCCAGTACATGCGGGTGGATCGAAAAATCGGGGGTAGTTTCATGTTCTGGTTTCCTTGTGGCGATGGTTTCGGTAGTAGCGGTTTTGGCGGGCGCGATGCGCGCAGTCCTCGTGGCAGAAGCGTCGTTTGTGGTGGTGTTGCGCGAAAAACATTGGGCAGTCAGGTCCGTCGCATCGACGAACGGAACTGAGTTGTGGTGATGCAATGAACGTTGCGCACTCGATTGCCAGGTATGCCAGAGCACCGTCAAAACCGCGTCGGGTCGGCAGCGTTTGAATTGTTGGTTGGCCGTCGGAGTAGCCAATAAGAACACGACATGGCGAAGATTCCAGAAAACGATTCAGTTTCGTCAACGCTCCGTTCGGGATTGGGTCGCGTTGTGTTGCCGCGTGGAGGACGTCTCGTGTGGCATCGCGAATTATGCGAACCGAGTCACAACGATCCACACTGAGATGCCGCGGTATCGGGGACGGGCAGTCGGGGGCTGCGATGTGAAACCAGCGGCTGATTCCTTCACTCGTTGAGAGGAAATCGATCGGCGAACCGGGACGAAGATATGCCGTGTTGGCGAGTTCGACAGTGAGCGGCTCACCGATCAGCGGCATCATGTCGAGATCGATCGCAACGCTCATACGGTTGGCACGTCGCCGGTCGTTTGGAGTGATTTCCAGAACACGACTTTGTTATCTCCAGGTCCGTAGAAATCGCGGATGCGGGCTTCTTCGTCGTAACCATTACGGACATAGAAGGTGCGAGTTGCTTCGAAACTCTCTAAGCCCGAGGTTTCGATGATGAGTACTAGTTCGCCCTTTTCGCGCAGTACCTGTTCGACGTGAGCAACCAGCGCGCGTCCCGCGCCAGACCCTTGATGGCCGGGCAGAACTCCAAGGAAGTACATGTTCCACATCCGGTGTGCGAACGGCTCGGGCGCATAGTACGCGGCACCGATCACCGCACCGCCGGTTTCGAGCACGATCCAAACATGATCGGTCTGTACTGCTTCAACGCTTTCTGACATCACGGATGCAACTTCGGGCCAACTGTCGGCATCAAAAAGACCCGTTGCTATCGCGATCTCTCGAACTTGTGGCGAGTCTTCCAGGGTTGCTGATCGGATTGTCATGTTGCTGTTCATAGTATGACGGTAACAGACAATTCTTACCGTCAGCATACAGATTGCCGATGTTGTGTTCCCGCCCTTCAGAAGGGCAGGGTCACTAGGGGGCCATTATGGCTAACTCAACATCAACATCACTCGTGCTCTTCCAGCCTGACGATCCGTTCGACGCCAAGACGAAGGGTGCGATCGCTGCGTTTCTTGCCGGGTACGGCGGCGCGACACTTCGTAGCTACACGACCGATCTTCGGATCTTCGCCGAATGGTGCACCGATAATTGGGTAGCAGTGCTCGAAGCGAAACGCGCGCACATCGAGATCTTCGGGCGGGAGATGGAATCGGCCGGCAAGATGCGCTCAACTGTCGCACGACGTATGTCAACAATTGCGGGGTTCTTCAAGTATTGCCACGATGAAGGACTTCTCGACCGCAACTCTGCAGCGAATGTTCGCCGACCGAAAGTCGATCATGAATCAAGAACGCTCGGTTTGGATCGCAACGAGCTTGGCGGGCTACTCGTCCAAGCCGGACTCGGAACCCCGCGTGAACACGCACTCATCTCGCTCCTCGCACTCAACGGGTTACGAATTAGCGAAGCGTTGAACGCCGACATCGAAGCACTCGACGTGGACCGCGGCCACCGCACGCTGCGAATCGTTCGCAAAGGCGGGAAACATGTGATCATTCCTCTCGCTCCCCGGACAGGAAGAAGCCTGGATCTGTACATCGGCGAACGGACAACAGGTCCGATTTTCGTTGGTGCGTAAGGTGGACGTATGGATCGTTACGCAGCGGATCGGATGGTCAAACGGTTATCGAAACGAGCCGGTGTGAACAAGCGAATCTCGCCGCATAGTCTTCGCCACTCGTTCATCACCGCAGCCCTTGACGCCGGAGTCCCGTTGCGTGACGTTCAAGAAGCAGCAAGCCACGCCGACCCAAGAACCACAATGCGATACGACCGAGCACGCCAATCCCTCGACCGACACGCCACCTACATCGTCGCAGCATTCGTCGCCGGAGCAGCCGAGCCGGCTGAGCGCCAATGGAGGGCGATACCGTGCACCGGTATCGCCCTTTCGCGCCGGATATGAGCGGTTTGGGAGGCTTAACGGTTGAGCATTATCGTGCGGGAAACTCAAAGGTCGGAGAGCGCAGACAGAGGACCGCAGTTACCGGGTTTGCATGTCAATATATCTTTCGCTCGCTGCCAAGCAATTGTCACAACGCTTCCAGCAATGATGTCCGTGGCCCGCGAAGCCCGAGGCCGTCAGGGCCCAACCAGGTGCTGATGCTTGACATCTACCCAGGTAGAGGTCCGACACTGATGTTATGACTTTGATTCCAGTTGCGTGTAGCACCAGTTCCGAGGCGCAGGGCATCCAACTAGGGCAGTGGGAATCGCTAATGGACGAAGCCCTTGCCAGCGAGCGTTTAGTCGACGGCGTGCGGGTGGTGTTGCCGCAACAGCGTTTCGGAACGGTTGCCGCGCTTGTTGAGCGAGAGAGGCAATGCTGCGCGTAGGCAACGTGGTCCGTTGAGGTATCGAACCAAGGCGTCGTGGTCGAAGTTCGCAGCGATCAAAACGAAGGCGTGGCAACGATCCACCTTTTCTTCGAATCCCTGATCGCCCAGCCTCATGTCGAAACCGCTTGAGCGCGGACCGTCGACCAGAAGTGATTGCGTCGGGCTCGCCATGTTCTTCGTTGTTGGCGGTGTTCTGCTGTCGATGTCCGCGCGTTCGCTAAATCGCGTAAACCGTGGGCACGCTGTTCTCCGGCGTAGGTGTGTTCGGCATCGTCAAGTGCCTCCCCGAACTTCTCGTCGCCCCGTTGATACCGAGTCTCCAGTACGCTCCTGAAGCGTCCAACGCATACACTTCCAAGTTCATCACGTCGATGACCATTGGAGAACTCTCACGCACCGCCAGCGTTCCGATCACAACGCTGCGCTACTGGGAAGCGCAGACTTGCTTCCATTGCCGAACAGACACAATGGAAAGCGTACGTATGATTCTTCCTACGTCGAGCGTGTCGCGGTCATCAAACTCGCACAGCGAGTTGGTTGTTCACTTGGCGATGTTCGCCAGCTTCTGCAGGCAACCGATGGAGGATTGGATGCTCCGACCGCCTGGAAAGCTCTCCAAGCCACACGCCTTAACGCACTCGAGAGCATCATCGTCGAAGCCACCGCGCTCCGAGACATCATCAATGCCGGAGCGTCAGGCTGTAGTTGCGCAACCCCCGGCGAATGCGCCATAGCGCTCGGGAACACCGATTAGTACCCGGTCGAAATACGGCTGCGCCATTCATTGTGATCCAAACCCGGCACGCTCATAGCGTTTACCCAGCGCTCACTGAATTCAACCCGCGAACAATACTGAGTGCTAAGCGCGCATGGATTCGCCGAGTATCAGTCGGGCGGGTTCCCGTTTGTGCGGAGCCTTATTGGGTTGGCGGACCGGGCCATCCGGAACGGATCTTGACGCTGTCCTACCTTCTGTACTACTGTGAGGGAATGGCTATTCGAGAAAAGCGATCGATATCCCTTGCGCCTGGTCTGGCTGCTGCAATTGATGCTGCGGCGGAAGCTGAAGGTAAATCGGTAAGTGCCTGGATCGCCGCAACTGCTGCGCATCGCCTCCGGCTCGACGCTGGTCGGCGAGGAATCGCCGAATGGGAGCAAGGAAATGGTGCGCTCACTTCTGATGAACTTGCCGACGGTTTAGTCCGCGCTCGTGCACTGCTCGGCCGTAGTAAACCCGTTCGGCGACGTGCGTCATGAACGGAGTTACTTACGACACCGGAGCGTTGATCGCTGGTGACCGCAATGATCGGGCAATGTGGGCACTCCATGCCGGTTTTCTTGCCGAAGAAGTTGTCGTGACTGTTCCGTCGCCGGTGGTCGCGGAGGCGTGGCGAGGCGGCAGTCGACAAGCAAACCTCTCCCGTTTGCTGGCTGCGTGCGAGATAGAAGAACTGTCCTATGTTCAATCTCGAGCGGTTGGGGTTCTTGCTGGTAAGGCCGGGCACGACGATATTGTGGATGTCACTGTTGTCGAAGGCGCACTCCGTCGCCGAGATGCTGTCGTGACGTCAAACCTCACCCATATCGTCACGATCGCGGATGCAGTTCACGCTCGACTAAATATCGAAACAGTTTAACCTGCGACCAATATCGTGCACTTGGTCCACTGCGCCTCGCCGGAACTTCGTGCGGGCCGGACGAAGATTGAGTGATTGTTATGTGACTTGCGGTTATTTGGGGCCCGTCCCCGGTGCAGCGGGGTCGGAGGACCTTGAGTGCCATACTGGCTGGGTGTTCACTGGGTTGATGTTGCCGGTCCAGTCGCTGAAGGTGTCGTGCTGGGACGGAATCTTCGAGGCGCCGGTCGCTGCGGTTGCGCTTCCGCATGCGAGTTTGACGATGGTCATCGAATTGGGTAGCGGCTCGACGGTGGTTGCAGGTCTCAGCAGCCGATCCGCGGTTGCTGGTTTGCAAAATGGACCGCTGAGTTTCGAGCAGGTGGGTGTGACGGATTGCGTTGAGGTTCGCTTGTCGCCCTCAACGGCGTTGCGACTTGGAGTTTCCCCTGGCGATCTCCAGAACTCGGTTGTGTCGACCGAAACGCTGTTAGGACGAAATGCCGATGTCCTGGTTGACCGTCTGTTTTGCGCCGATCGGAGTGACCGAGAAGCCATAGTCCGCGGGACGTTTCATTCGGTTCTGGCCCGGGCCCGAACTACCCGGGCGGTTGAGGTGGTCGAGCATCTCGAACATGTGGGTTTAGGTGTGGGTGTCAGCAGTCTTGCTGGCGAGCTGGGGAGTTCACGAAGTGGTGTCTGGCGACTGGCTCGCACGGCATTGGGTATGAGTCCTCAGCGGTATCTCATGCTCCGCCGTTTTGAGTACGCGGCCAGCTTGCTCGATGCTGGACTCCCAATCGCGCGTGTCGCTGCCACGGCGGGATACGCAGACCAGTCACACCTACACCGTGATGTCATCCGATTCGCTCACACCAGTCCCGGCCAGCTCGTCGCGGCACGAGACGCGACATCGATACAAGACGGCGGCATGACGATCGGTGCACACTGACCTCATGCCTTTCTACGATCCAGCAGCCGTTGCCCGCGGTCTTGACCCGTTCGACTTTCACGAGTTCGCCCCGTTCAACTCCGCGTCGTTCGCTGTGTTCCGCGGTGATGGCGTCGACAAGTCAGATTGGGAACTGCATCCCGACACCGACGAGTTCCTATTCGTCATCCAGGGATCGGTCACCGTCGAGATCCTCGCACCGGGATCGAGCGAGCGTCACGACCTAACTGCAGGAACGTTCGTCGTGGTCCCGCGTGGTGTGTGGCACCGTCACCTCGATATCAAAAACCTCATTGAGCTGTACTACACCCCCGGTGAATCGATCCAGTCCGACACAGCGGACCCACGTGACTAGCCCTGAACGGCCCGCTGCTCACGACTGGGTCATCAACACCTGCGAGGCGAAAGGACTGATCCAAGGATCACATCATGGACGAATCGATCTTCGTCTCAACGGCAAGATCGTTGTGAACCTCGAAGCCGATGATGCCATCACGATCAAATTGCCACTCGACGAGCAACAAGTCCTTCTCCAAGCGTTCCCAAACGATGTTCACCTCCCCAACGGATGGGGACACCACGGATGGACGACGCTGCACGTCGACCGTCTCTCCCGAGACCTCGTCAACGAACTCATCGACATGGCAATCCACACCGTCGCCAACCCTCGATAACCACACGAAACAAAAAACCTATCCGCACGATAAGAACGAGTGATAATTCCGGGAAAGTCGCCTAACTCCCCGCATGAGTCTGGCCCTTATCTGCGCGCATAGTAATTACGGTTTCTGTTTCTGCTTGCAGTGTCGATGGTGTGTTCCCGCCCTTCAGAGGGGCAGGGTCACTAGGAGGCCATGATGGCCGTCTCAATATCAACATCAGTCGTACTGTTCCAGCCTGACGATCTGTTCGACGATAAGACGAAAGGTACGATCGCCGCGTTTCTTGCCGGGTACGGCGGTGCGACGCTTCGTAGCTACACGACCGATCTTCGAATCTTCGCCGAATGGTGCGTTTCGAACCGGATTGCGGTGCTCGAAGCGAAACGTGCGCACATCGAGATCTTCGGGCGGGAGATGGAATCGGCAGGCAAGATGCGCTCAACTATCGCACGACGACTGTCAACCATTGCCGGGTTCTTCAAGTACTGCCACGATGAAGGACTTCTCGACCGCAACCCAGCAGCGAATGTTCGCCCACCCAAAGTCGATCACGAATCAAGAACGCTCGGTTTGGATCGTAACGAGCTTGGCGGGCTACTCGTCCAAGCCGGTTTAGGAACCCCGCGTGAATACGCGTTCCTTTCACTCCGACAACCTTAGTTGTCACTACTCCGCTTTGCAACAGGAAATCGATGTTTCGTTTCTCCACACATCGAATGGGACCTGGACCGGTGACGGCGCCTTGGATGCCGAACGACCGGTGGGACTATGGCTGGGGCGATGTTCAAGGCCAGTTCGTCGCTCCGGCTTGGTCGTGTTTACTGTGATCCCAATGCCCACCCACGGTTCACGACACCTATAAAACTCCACCCAAAACTGCCAACAACTCAGAGCGAGATCATCCGCACCTGCATGCCCCCGTCGGCCCACGCGAGCACCTACCTTCTTGCTAAGCGCGCAGCGGATTCGAATCGCCTTGCAATACCGGGCGGAGCTCACACGGGAGTTCGCCGGGAGTGTGCGGTTATGACCCAGTCTGTATGGATTGTTATCGGTCGCTTGAATGGTTGACAGAACAGATTATTCGTATTACGGTTAATTCGTGGAGTTTCA
Organism: Acidimicrobiia bacterium; assembly: GCA_031430595.1. Taxonomy (GTDB): domain Bacteria; phylum Actinomycetota; class Acidimicrobiia; order Acidimicrobiales; family JANYDT01; genus JANNBN01. Next base: position 177,741 of record JANPBU010000035.1, on the reverse strand, counting down.
TCGATCTGCGAGTCGACACAACGTCGACCAGGCCGACGTGATCCACGCTTGTACCCATTCTTTAGTCATCGTCGACATGGACCCAGATGCAGATCCACCGAAAGTTCTGGTGATCGGTCCGGGTCTCGACGGCCAACTCCTCGAAGTCATCTTCCTCGTGCTTGCCGAGGACCGTGAACTGGTGATTCACGCTATGACGCTCCGACCAACTTTTTTCGAACTGCTCCCGAGAGGAGACTGACACTCATGAGTACTAAAGGAAAGCCGTTTGTTACCCGAACTGGTCGCACACTCGATGATGCTGACATCGAGTCGATCGCCTCGGAGTTGACAGGCGACATTGATGTTGAGGTATTGAAGTCGCGTCGCCGGGGCCGTCCTCCGCTTGCGGCAGGAGCAGCGGAAGTGGTTCCCGTTCGACTCGACGCGAATCTTCGGGCTGCCATCGAAGCACGAGCCAACTCAGATCACACGACGACAAGCGAAATCATTCGCGAAGCACTTCGACGCTATCTCGAAGTCGCATAACGAGAAGCAAAGAGAGGGGTTTCCTATCTTGTGTGAGGTTTGAGTCGAACTCTTGAAATAGTAAGCGCGCAGTGAACTCGAATCGCAGAGCGTTACCGAGTAGTCGATACACGCAATCCGCCGGAACGCGTGCGTGTTCTATGGCTATCGGCCCGGGCGAAGTGTGCGCCCCTAAGCCGGCGATCGGGGGCTGGTGGAACCCTTTAGTGCGTGACGCTACGATTACGTATGACCGAACTGCGGGTACCGCCGGAAACAAGTCGCCTCCGTTTCCGGTCGTATCGACTTGACGACGTCGAATCGGTCATGGAGATGTTCGACGACGAAGAAGCTATGCGCTGGTACCCAACGAAGAGCCGCCGCGATGAAGCAATCCGTTGGATCGAGTGGAACCTGACTAACTACGATGATCACGGCTTTGGACTGTGGGTCGTTGAGGATCGAGTGACACGGTTGTTTCTGGGCGATTGCGGCCTCACGTTTCAAGGCGTTGAAGGCGAGTCGATGATCGAACTGGGATATCACCTCCAGCTGAGACATCGTGGAAATGGCTTTGCGCTCGAAGTAGCCAAAGCGTGCGCTGCCTTTGCTCTCGACCACATGCGCGTCGAGAAGCTCTGCTCGATCGTCGATCCGCGGAACCACGCTTCGATGCGGGTCGCGGGAAGCGTGCATGACTCGATGAGGACGTTCGTCAACGATGCAGGCAATGTTTGGAACCTCTACTGGTCTGACAATCCGTCCGTCCATTCGCGCCCCTCGTGAGCATCGGTCTTTGTGCTGCTGCGGCATAAGGGCCGATCAGGGGCACTCCATGACGACGCTCGATAAGTCAAGTTCAAACCGTTTCGAACCCGCACAACTCTGGCCCCCGTCGAACGCACGAGATCACTCCAGAATGCTAAGTGTGCAGTACATGTGAATAGGCGAGCATTATCGAGTACTGAGTGCGCGTAGAAACGCCGGAAGCCGAGCGGCCTTCTTGGGCGTTGTGCTCGGTGTTATGTGCTGTGTGGTTTCTAGACGGCGAAGGTTTTCCGATACCGTGAGGGTGACGTCCCGAGCGCTTGTCGGAAATGGTGGCGCATTGTTTCGATGCTCGAGAATCCTGCTTCGCTAGCGATTTGTTCGTAGGACTTTGGTGTCGTTTCGAGGAGGTTTTGCGCGTGGCGAAGACGTTGCGTCAGGACCCATGCGAGTGGGGTTGCGCCGGTTTCTTCGACGAACTTTCGGGCGAACGTTCGCGGGGCCATGTGCGCCTTCTTAGCTAAGCCCGCAACAGTGAGCTCTCTGTCGAGGTTCGCAAGCGCCCAGGTCAGTGAAGAGGTGATTGGTCCTTCGGAAGCGTCGTTCGTGATAGATGGGTAGCGAATGAATTGCGCTTGTCCTCCTTCGCGTTGTGGTGGCATCACTAAGCGACGGGCGACTTCTCCGGCAATCGATGATCCGAAGTCGCGCCGGATGAGATGTAGGCCAAGATCGATTCCAGCAGCACTTCCCGCGGAGGTAAGTGTTTGACCGTTGTCGACGTACAGCACGTTCGGCCGAACGTCGATCCTCGGATATTTTTCTGCGAGGTGTTCGACGTACCGCCAATGGGTGGTGGCCGGTTGGTCATTGAGCAGACCGCTAGCTGCTAAAACATAGACGCCTGAGCAGATGGACATGATGCGCGCGCCCTTTGCGTGAGCCGAGCGAATCGCGCGTAGCAACTCGACTGGCGGCTCAATGTCTTTGTTCTTCCATCCGGGCAGAACAATTGTTCCGGCTTGGCGAACATGTCGAAGGTCATGCGACGCGTGGATCGTGATCCCACCAGTTGCGCGAATCGGTTCAGCTGTGGCAGCGATGACCTTGTATTCGTACCAGGGCACTGCGAGTTCCGGTCTGTCCAGCCCGAACAGTTCGGTCGCGATACCGAACTCGAACGCGCAGAGACCGTCGTAGGCAACCGCTACAACTTTTCGGTTTTCAAGCATGGCCGTATCTTAACGTACCTTGGCCGTACAGCCACTTCCAGAATCCGTTGGCTCAGTGGATCATTGACGTATGGAAACGACAATCAAAACATCAGGCGTTGCCGCGATCAACGCCGCTAATCCTGCTCAGGCACTGGCTCATTTCTCACACCTCCTGTCAATCGAAACCGATTGCTGGGATGTTCATGATGCGTTGACCAACGGCCCACAAGACTTTGTTCTGCTGCAAACGTCGGCGACTGCTGAGTCCTTCGCGAAGGAACATATCGATGGAGCAATCCACCTGCACCATTCGAACATCAACGAGACAACTCTGGCGCAATGGCCCCAAGATACGTTGTTCGTTGTCTACTGCGCGGGCCCGCACTGCAACGGAGCAGACCGCGGTGCAGCAAACCTGGCCCGTAATGGACGCCGAGTGAAAAAGATGATCGGTGGAAAAACAGGTTGGTTGGACGAAGGCTTCTCGTTCGTCGCGTCGTGACGTTTCCTTCCACTTCATTGGCTGTGTCTGCGTCCGTCGCTGTTCGGCGAGCAACGGCTGAAGATCTGCCGCGACTAGTAGAACTGATCGCGGCGCACGCTGAATACGAGAACTCCGCCATAGTCGTTACCGGACTCGCGGCACGACTCGCCGAATCGCTGATAGAGCCACAAGCACGAGCCTCATGTTTCGTCTCCGAAATTGGCACCTCACCTTCCTACGTGATTGGTTACGCAACGTGCACCACAGAATTCGCGACGTGGTCAGCGAATGAATACCTCCACATGGACACGTTGTATGTCGACCACGCTTACCGCAACCATGGGGTCGGGCGACTTCTCATGCATGCGGTCACTACTCACGCGACACAACTTGGGTTGAGCGAAGTGCAATGGCAAACGCCCGACTGGAATACCGAAGCGGTGCGCTTCTACGAACGGGTCGGGGCCACCGCAACAAACAAGACCCGATTCAAACTTGCGATCGGGCAGGCGAACGATCACACGTCAAACATCGAAGTCCTCAAAGTGTTTACTAATGCTTGGGCTGATCGTGATGTCGACGTACTCGCATCATGCCTTCACCCTCATGCACGGTACACACCATCAGTCGACGTCCCCGAAGCACCATTCATCGGTCGCGACAACGTGATCGCCGGCATCAAAACCATGTGGCAACACGACGACAACGCTGCCGTTGAACTTGGCCCCTACCTACGATCTGGCAACACCATCACACGAACCTGGACATACACATTTATCGGCCGCCCCACGGAACACGGAGTCGACATATTCACATTCACTGACGGAAAAATCTCCGACAAAGATGCCTACCGTCGACGCTCCCAGACCACCCTATAACAGCCTGCCATAACGACGAACATGGACCAAAGCGACCCGCCCGACTCTGGCCCTAAGCCATGCACGCTGGACCACTCACCGAACTGCTGAGCGCACAGTGCATGTCAAAGCCGGGCAATATCGAGCGCTAAGTGCGCGTGGGAACGCCGGATACCGAGCGGCTTCGGGCAATCTTGGCTGAGTTGATATCGCGCACCAAGTTGTCAGGTGAGGTCGTGGATTTCTATGGGCCTATGAGCATTATGAGGAGCGGTGCTGGGATGGTCGAAGATGGTGATTCGAAGTCGAGAATGGTCTTTGTCGCGACTATGCAGGAAGCGAATTTACCCTCGGTTGTGAGTGCTTCGCGGCGCCAACTGAGCGCTGCGTGGGTCGATACTTGGTCAGACTACGTAGCGAAGAGTGACGTTGTGACTGCCCTCTTCGATGAGAAGGTCAAGAACGCCTGTAATGCCAGACAGACCGTCCGTACCTGAGCCGGGAACGATTTGGTAGCGCAGAACGTAGTCGCCAGCGTTCATCGTGCCGAACTGTTGGAAGATGACACGACCCCGATGCGCGTCGATTTGTCCGTCGAAGACTTCGAGCGCCACGTAGCCTGCGTTGCCAGTTCCTGGGTCGCCGCCCGAGAGCATTACACCGGTGCTTGTGCCGCTTACCGCGCCGGTCCAAGTCTTGGTGAAATCGAATCTGGCAGTTGAGTCCAAAAGCGGATCGCTAGGCGACATCGCAATAGTGAATTGGCCGAGTGCGACGTGTGGTTCATCATTCACTCGATCAGTCTAGGCAGCTTCGTCCCGACCTAAGTGCATATCTGGACCACGTCTCCGGTGCATCATTCTGGACGCGTCGGTCCGAAAAGATCACCTCGGCCGAACACCGAAGGAGTGACATTCCTTTGCGGTCTGGTCAGCAAATGGGGTCGATGTTGTTCAAGATCTTGTCGCGAACTCGCCGAAACTGACTGTCAACCGTTATCCTCGCAAGCGTGGTTGCACATGAGGATAAACCGATCGTGCTCTTCACGAACTCTGCGGAGTGGGAACGATGGATCGAGGACGCAAGTGACGTCGCGGGGCTTCGCTTGCGGCTCCGAAAGAAATCGTCGACGCTCCCGGGTATCACCTACGCCGAGGCGCTCGATGTAGCACTCTGTCACGGGTGGATCGATGGGCAGAAGCAATCGGACAGTGAGGACTATTTTCTGCAGGCGTTCACGCCGCGTCGATCCCGGAGCCCATGGTCCAAGGTCAATCGTGAACATGTCGCAAGACTGATCGGCGAGGGGCGCATGCGCCCAGGCGGTCAAGCCGAGGTCGATCGTGCACGGAGAGATGGCCGGTGGGACAATGCGTACCGGCAAAGCGACGATCAAGTGCCCGAGGACTTTCAGGCTGCGCTTGACGCGAACCCGGCTGCTGCGGCGGCGTTCGCCGGGTTGTCGAAGCAGAACCGATTTTCGTTCGTGTTTCGACTTGGCAACGTCAAACGTGCCGAAACCCGCGCACGCAAAATCGGGGAATACGTCGCAATCTTGGAACGCGGCGACTCGCTTCACTGAACCCATCACGCTTGTTAAAAGCGCGTGGATCCGAGGAAGGCGCGATACCGAGTACTAAGCGCGCATGGTATCGCCGGATACCGGTCGGCTTCGGCAATCTCTGGGCTGAGTGATATCGCGCACCAAGTTGTCTGGTCAGGCTCCTGGATTTCTATGGGCCTATGAGCATCATGAGAAGGGGTGCTGGGATGGCCCAGGATGGTGATTCGAAGTCGAGAATGGTCTTTGTCGCGACGATGCCGCGAGCGAATTTGCCCTCGATTTTGAGTGCTTCGCGGCGCCAGCCGTGGTCGACCCATTTCGACTCGATTGGTGTCGTTGATCGAGGCCCGCCGGGCGTGGCGACGTTGACTGGTGCGAGATCAACTTCGTTGCCGGTGCTTGTACGCGTGTAGCCGATTGTGTCGGCGGCGATCCATCGCCCGGATTCGTGGTCATCGATGGAACGGGCGAGACCGACGCCGATTGTTTGCTCGGTGAGCCGCGTGAAGTCTGGTGGTTCAGCACCGGCGCGGAGAAGGTTCGGTATCCAGGCGAGTACGGGGTCGGTGAGGTAGAGCTTTGCTTGTGTGCTTGGAATGGTGCGGCCCTTGTCGTTGCGTTGGGGGCACCACAGCGCGCCGTAGGAAGCAACGAGACGGGCGAGTCTGCGGTCGAAGGTGTTCTTGCTTGCGTAGCCGAGCGTTTCGGCGGTGCCGGCCCGATCGAATGGACTCGACGATCGCGTAGCGATCGCGTCGAGGAGCAGCAGGATCGATTCTTGCGGGCCGTCCGGGTCGACGTCGCGTCGGAGCCAGGCGTGAAGGTCTTCGAGGTAACCGCGGTCGTGAGCGCCGGTTGTTTCCACTGCGTGGATAGCTCGTGGGAAGCCGCCAGATGCCAGGTAGGCCTGCCACGCCAGGTCGAAGTCGTCGATCGCGAATCGCATGGTCTCGAACGAGAGACGCGCTTGTGGCGATTGGAGGAGGGACGGGTGGATGGCATCAGGAACGGGCAACGAGCGTCGGACGGTGACGACATAGTCGCGGAACGACAACGGCATGAGATGCCGAAGGCGACGAAGACCGGTCGTGCCTGATCGTCCTGCAAAAAGGTTTCCCTCGACGTCTTCTTCTGCCCGCCATGACGACCCCGTAGCAACGACCGTGTCGAGACCGAACGCGCTGTTGTCGCGCGCGTGTTTGACGGCGGTGGCCCATCCTTTGATTGGCGTGATCTCGTCGAGGAGCCATACGCGTCGACGCTCGTGGGGCTGATCGATCGAGCGCGTTAGCTCGCGCCCGAGCTTGATTGCTTGTGTGATGTCCTGGGCCGTCATGCCATCGCAAGCAAGACTCACGATTTGGCGTGCATCCACGTCAGGGCGTGCGCACAGTGCCGCAGCCAACTCGCGTACGACGACGGACTTGCCGACTCGCCGGGGGCCTTGAAGTACCGTGAGCGAATCGCCGATAGGTGCCGTGGCAATGTCGGCGAGGATGTCGGACCGATACCCGATGTCGAAGTTGCTGCGCGCTGCCAGGAGTAGGTCGTGCCGCACCCACGCGGAAGACTCATTTGCGGGCGATCCGGTGGACCACCACGGATTTGCCTCGGCAAGTCTTCGTCGAATCAGGTCGTCACGCACTCCTCGACTCTACATCGTGCGGGCTCAAAGGGGGAGGGTTTGAGGGATACTTGCGGGCTCGACAAGGGAGGGTTTCGGTGGTAGCGCCGGACTTCAGGGGACTCGGCAAGCCTCCCGGGGACTCGGCAAGCCTCCCGGACCTTCCGGCATGGCAAAACGGCAGCATCAGTCGCATTACGTGCGTATGGCGGTGATCCGCACACTCGGAAACGCCGGATACCGGTCGGGTGTTCAGGTCGTATTTATCGGCGATATCGGACGAGTTACGGAATACAACGCTCGGGGTTCAGGTGTCGGCTTGTATTTCATGTTGTAGGCGTTTGGGGAGGGATTCAAGAACCAGTCGGTACGATCCGGTTAGGAGTTCTTCGAGCTCTATTGCGTCGAATGCTTCGGATAGGTTGATTGTGATCCAGTGTTTCTTGTTCATGTAGTAGCCGGGTGTCACGAAATCGTGCTCGGAAACGAGGGCGACCACCTCCTCTGTGGTGGCCTTGAGAGTAACGATTTCACCTCCCCGAATATTAATAAGCGCGAACATCTTATTGCCGACGCGGTGAACGTTGACGTCATCGCCGAAGGTGTTGTCGACTGTGGTCCCCGGAAACCCTAAGCAGAGTGCTGTGACGCTTTTGCTGGTGTGAGTTGTCACGATGCAGCCATCGGGGTTGCGATCTCGATAAGTATGTTGCTGGGACCGAGCAAGTAGGCAACTGTTTGGCCCCACGGTTTGTCGACCGGGTCGGTGTAGTTGCGCCCACCAGCGGCGAGCGCGGCGGCAACAGTTGCTTTGATGTCTGTTGTGGTCAGCGTGATCGTTGCCGGCGCCGGCAGTGTCTCATGGGGAAAAATGAATCCGCCAGCCACGTCAAGGTTTGCCTTGGCGAGCTCGATGGAAACAAACGCGAGCGTCGTTGCGCCCGTGTCGAGTTCGCCATAGTCGTTTTCCGGAGTGACGATGCGTCGTTGCAGATCGAACGCTGCCTCGAAGAAGCTGATGGTCGCAGCGACATCGTTGACGTAAAAGATTGTGTAGCCGAGCGAAACCTTTGTCATCAGAAATTCCTTTGCTGTCGAAAAGAGAACATCGTAGGAAACTCCGGCGACAGCCCTATGTCGGATTATGTCGGATTTTGTCGGATTTCTTGACGGCGGGTTCTGAACGGTGTTAGCTCGGATGGTGAACCGGTTGGAACGACTCTTTGCGATCAGTGAGGTGATTCGCCAATCTGGCGGCCGACCGGTCACGGCGATGCGGCTCGCTGACCGTTTTGACGTGTCGCGACGGACAATCGAACGTGACCTTGCAAGTCTGCGTGAAGCGGGCGCACCGTTGATCAGCGAACCGGGGCGAAACGGTGGAGCTGTGAGCCTCGATGCCGCCGCCACCTCCGTGGTGGCACTCTCGTCCCCACAGGTCACAGCACTGCTGATTGCCGTTGCGTCAGCTGGAGTAGATGCACCATTTTCAGACGATGCTCGCGCCGGAGCTGATCTGCTGCTCCAGAGTCTCGCTCCGAGCACGCGAGCCAGTGTTGTCGAACTCAGAAACCGCATCCGTACTTCGATCGTCCCCGCAACGGTCAGTGTTCGAATTCGACGGACTACCGAAGAAGCGGTCCGTCGAGGAAAAGTAGTGAATATCTCTTATGTCGACGCGGAATCCAGGCTGACCGAACGAAGTGTCGAAGCGATCGGTTTCTACCGAGGAGATGGTTGGTACTTGAACGCGTGGTGTGAGCTGCGGGGTGCAGGGCGGATCTTTCGCCTAGATCGCATCAAGTCTGCTCGCATCACGAGCCGCTCGATCCAGCCCCGAAATGTCGACGAAGTCTTGGGATGGACTCCTGCCCAAGTCTTCGCACCATAGACGCAGAGAAATCTCGCACGACCGAACCCGAACATAACCGCAGCCCAGTATCCACGAGCTCCGGCCCGGCAGATAGCGCTCCACCTTTGGCCCATTCTTGCCCACGAGATCACTCACCACATTGTTAAGCGTACAGTGGATTGTCCTCGGCCCCCGGAAGATAACTGCCGGGATTGGTGGTGAAGGAACTGCGCTACTCGCTGAATTATGGGGTCGGGCTCGCGATCGGGTGAGCGTAATCGGCGACAGCGCCGAAGCCGAGTCCTGGATGACCCCAATCAGCAAAGCGTTCGCCGGTCAATAAATCGAGAACCACGTTTTGCAACTGACCAAAGGCAACAGATCCACTCCATAACAACGCGGAATAACTTCAAGTTCAAGCCGCACTTACCCACTGCACTCTGGCCCTTATCTGCGCGCATAGTAATCACGGTTTCTGTTCTGGCTTGCGGTGTCGATGTTGTGTTCCCGCCCTTCAGAGGGGCAGGGTCACTAGGAGGCCATCATGGCCGTCTCAACATCAACATCACTTGTACTGTTCCAGCCTGACGATCCGTTCGACGCCAAGACGAAGGGTGCGATCGCTGGGTTTCTTGCCGGGTATGGCGGCGCGACACTTCGTAGCTACCGGACCGATCTACGGATCTTCGCTGAATGGTGCACCGATAATCGGATCGCTGTTCTCGAAGCGAAACGTGCTCACATCGAGATCTTCGGGCGGGAGATGGAATCGGCAGGCAAGATGCGATCAACTGTTGCGCGACGTATGTCAACTATTGGGGGGTTCTTCAAGTACTGCCACGACGAAGGACTCCTTGACCGGAACCCTGCAGCGAATGTTCGACGACCGAAGGTTGATCACGAATCGAGAACACTCGGTTTGGATCGCAACGAGCTTGGCGGTCTCCTCGTCCAAGCCGGACTCGGAACCCCGCGTGAACACGCGCTCATCTCACTCGTCGCACTCAACGGTTTGCGGATCAGCGAAGCACTGAACGCAGACATCGAAGCACTCGACATGGACCGTGGCCACCGCACGTTGCGGATCGTTCGCAAGGGAGGCAAGCATGTGGTCATTCCGCTCGCTCCACGAACCGGAAGAAGTCTGGATCTGTACATCGGTGAACGAACAACCGGTCCGATCTTTGTTGGGGCCAAAGGTGGACGTATGGATCGTTACGCGGCGGATCGGATGGTCAAACGGTTATCGAAACGTGCTGGGGTGAACAAGCGAATCTCACCACACAGCCTTCGCCACTCCTTCATCACCGCAGCCCTCGACGCCGGAGTACCACTGCGTGACGTGCAAGAAGCAGCAAGCCATGCCGACCCGCGAACCACAATGCGATACGACCGCGCACGCCAATCCCTCGACCGACACGCCACCTACATCGTCGCAGCATTCGTCGCCGGAGCAGCACGAGCCGGCTGAACACCGATGCTGGGGCGATACCGTGCACCGGTATCGCCCTTTCGCGCCGGTTATCGATCGGTTTGGGCAACGACCTTTGCGCTCGTTATCGAGTGGGTTCAGCGACCGGAGTTTGCGTGCAGTCAATTGCGTGGGAATGGGCAATCAATGAAGCTGGCTTTCATAAAAATGCGTCCGGGTTTCATGCGGTGAGCTCGCAAGTGGGAACGGTTCACCTGTTGGAGGTCGGTCGGACCCGTACTGCCTCAAAGTACGCTGAACCTCCCGCTGCACGGGCAAGATTAGCGGCGAAGTCACCCACAACTCCAGCGGGAAGTCCGGCTCTAATGGCGATATCCCGGGCGTAGTCGTTCGCTGCTTCGGCCTCGTCGGTAGTCATGGTCGGCTGGCTCGGGTCGCGGCGGCGCAACTCGATTTCGACCGGGTCTTTACCAAGAAGAACACACGCAGGATCCGCCTTGCCTGTCGCAACGAACTCGATCTGTCCAGTGCTGTCCTGAAGGACTCCAACGTTGCCCGCACCACTTCCGCCGAGCATCTTGACGGTCCCCGTGATAATCCACGGCTCTGTCGCCGTACCCGCAATGACGCCGGATACGGTTGTCGTCGCACCGACCGGTCGCATGTCGGCCGGCGAAACACCCTGCAACTCTCGCCAGTGCAGCGGCCACGCAAGCGGCATGTATTGATCGAGTCCTTCCACCGCAAAGGTTCGACTGCCGAGGTAACGCTCGACGTTCTCTTCGAACTCTGGGCGCCGACCAAGACGTTTCATTTCGGCGACCGCAAACTCCAACGCACACCCTAAGGACGGATAGATCTCGCACATTCCAGAGTCATCGTTCACAACGCGCCAAAGCGCCCCACCGTCGCATCCGTTCGTTGCAAGTTCCACACACAGCCAAAGTTGATAGCCGTAACCGAGGGGCAGCAACACCTTCGGGTGACGAAACGGTTCGTCGCCAAGCACGATGTAGTTCTCCCCGCACTCACGCGGTCCTTGTAACTCGATGCCACACAACACATCGGATATTGGACCACCGGATCGAAACCGCCAAAACCGCAGGACCTCTTCAGGAATACGGGATGGCCATACGAGCGCCTCGATCTGTGCAATGTCGGTCTCGGACGCCGCAGGAAGCATCGGTGCACCCCAGTAGTCATCTGCGTACTCGGCAGCGAGTTCTTCTAACCGTTCGACGGCGGACTCGATCACCCAACCGAACATAGTCCGCCCGGAAAGCCTTCGTATCGCCTACGTGGTCGACCCGGCCGGGGCGTTGTGGCACATGGCGGAACGGCGGCCGGGCGTTCTTTGCGATCAATAGCAGGCATTGCAATCTGGCCCGAGCCGTTCACCAGGAATGCCCGGGCAATTGTCAAGCACACATTGCATTTGCCGAGCGAACAATATCGAGTACTAAGCGCGCGGACTATCGCCGGGAGTGTGTGGTTCTCGATTCGATTTGCTTGAACGAAGTGTGCGGGTAAACATGAGGCTTGACTCATGATGAGCTACGACTCATAATGTCATGGTGTGGGAAGTTGAGATCACCGACGAGTTCCGTGAGTGGTGGTCGACACTGACCATCGAGCAACAGGAAGCCGTCACCGATCGGATCGACGTACTTGCAGAACGCGGACCGGATCTCGGTCGACCAATTGTCGACAGAATTCATGCTTCACGGCACCAATCGATGAAAGAACTGAGAGCGGCCAAGGGCGGTGTCCTGCGTGTCCTGTTCAGCTTCGATCCACGTCGCCAAGCGATCCTGCTGTTTGGCGGCGACAAAACCGGCGAATGGAACGACTGGTACGAGTGGGCTGTTCCTCTCGCCGATGACCTTTTCGACGCATACCTTGACGAACTCCGAACCGAAGGGCTGATCTGATGGCCAGAACAAGATTCTCCGAACTACGCAACCAAGTCGTCGAGCGTCCTGGTGCCACCGAACGTCTTGCATCGCTGCGTCTCGACACGCTCGAAGAGATCCGGCTGTACGAACTGCGTCATGGCGAAGCGATCAGCCAGGCAGAACTCGCCGGTCGACTCGATGTCACCCAAGGAGCGATCTCTAAACTTGAGCATTCTGACGACGTCCGGGTATCAACGCTTCGCCAATACCTCGAAGCACTTGGTGCTCGACTTGAACTCGTTGCTGTGTTCGACGACGAAGATCGACGCGTTCCCGTACACCTCGGCAAAGAAGCCACCGTCTGAACCGCCGAACAGTACCGAGCACACAAACCACTGCGCTACGCCGGTTATTCAGCGGGTCGGCGTTGTCTTCAGAGTGAGTGAAGTGTGCGGCCCTGAGGGGGCGAGTTCGTGGCGGCCGGTGGGCCGTTTGCGACGACGCGACCGGTTCGAATCGGACCGCCTCGATCTGGGTGCGGGCGTAGCGGACGGCTTCTGCGATGTCCATAGCTGCTCCTGCAAACTGCGACTGGTACAAATATCGGGCAGGTCAAAATATTGCGCTGACTTCGAATACTCAAAGCTCCGCCCCGTGCCATTCGGTATCGAGCTTCACGCCCTAGGGTCCGCCGCAGGATAAATGCGGCGTTTCTAACGGTTCCAGACGTCCGTGGCGGCGTCCTCCGCCTTGCGGTTGGCCAAGACAGGCGCTGCGTTGTGCGTCCTTGCCACGAACGCCTGGTCCTCGCCATAGACGCGCGCCTTATCCTGCGGCGGACCCTTACTAGGGTTCCTCACATGGACAAAGCGACGACCGTCATTGGAATCGACTGCAGCCCACGCGCGTCGAGTAACTCAGGGCGGATGCTCGGCGAGGTTCTTCGCTCGCTCGAGAGAGATCGGCGGGTGAAGGTCGTGGAACAGGTGCGTCTGGCCGATGAGCGTATCGACTGTCTCGGGTGCGAGCAGTGTTATCAAACGTTCGGATACCACGGCGACGGGATCGATCGTGTTCTGTCACTCATGAAGGAGTCGGACGTGATTCTGATGGCTACTCCCACCTGTTTCGGAATGCCGCCGGCCCCGGGCGTCGTCTTGCTCGACAGATCGGATCCCCTGTGGCGCGACGGACAACAACTCAAAGGAAAACTCGGAGCGGTCATCGTCAACGGCGCCACCGATCCCGCGGACGATCCGAGTGTGCGCCAATGCGCGGACAACATGATCAAGTTTTTCGAACAGCACCAGATGCCCTGCGTCCAGCCGGTCCATCTGGGGGGAACGTTCGCGTATCCCGAGCAACGGTTTCCGGATCCGCTGCCCGCCGGGACGACAGGCGTTCTCGAGCAATTGGTTGACGAGATCCGGCAGTGGGTCGGGAACAGGTAATACCGCCGCATCGCGTCGGCATCCGCCTCCCACCGACGAGTTGAGCCCTCGATGTCAGTGAAGAGAACGTGACCGTCCCCGACCGCCTCGCACCGTCGGTACCCGATCCCATGCCGCATCGTTCCACACACCCACACACGACACGCTTCCCGTCCACGCATAACGACACCCGATATCCTGATGAACAGCACCTCTCCATCGCCCGGTAATGGCCCATACTTCGCGCGAAGTATCACCGGCATATTCTCGATTACCGAGTGTCTCAAAAACGAACATTTCTGAGATCCCTCGGCTTCGGCGGATTCGAGGGCAGAAACCGTGTTCCAGGAACTGTGCACGAAAACTGCGTCTCACCACGAACGGTCGCATCGAGCGCAACGCCGAATCTGGCTCAGTTTGACGTCAGTTCAAATCGAACCTTTGTGCCTACCGGAACCCTGCGTCCGAGTCAGCGCACCGGAGGTCGTCCAAGTGCATCGCGAATCAGGTCAATGTGCCCCGAATGGTGAGCCGTCTCGTCGATCATGTGCGCCATCCAGGTCGGCCGACCGGGACGACGAATCGTGAACCTGCGTCGGATGGATAGAACGCCAGGGTTCAGGTAGTTCTAGTCCGAGGAACTTATGTTGGAACCATCGATCCTCGGGGAATGCTCATTGTTTGACAACGCTACCGATGCTTCTACGATGCCCGGTGTTCCCATCAGGCCGTTGTGTGAGACCGATTCGCTCGTTCGCTGGCTGGAGATCCCTGTAGAACCGCATCGGCACGATCACGATTTTCGCAACAGTCGAGCCGTGCTCGATAAAGGTACATAGAACTCTGCAGAACTTCGCAGGAACACGCGGAACTACCCGGGAATGGCCCATCTCCGTGATCGAAATCGCGGGAAGCAACCAGCTCCGCATCCTGAGGTTACTTTGCGGGCAGGGCCAGCTTCGGGAGGACTGGGCCTATTTGACAAAGCTTTCAGAAACCCGTATCCTCCAAATCATCGATTATCTATAATCTATGATCTACGAGATGAGAGAGGGGAACCTGAGTGGCCAGAGTTGTTTCCGTTGAACTGCGCCTCGTCGATCTGCACCCAGCAGTTCCGCGAACGGATGCGATCCAGTCGTTTGTGAGTCAAGAGACCCCGATCCTGACGCTCACCGACAGTGATGGGGTCACCGGTACCGGCTACAGCTACACGATCGGTGTCGGCGGAAGCTCGATCGTGGCACTTTTACGTGATCATTTACTTCCGCTCATCATCGGTCGAGAGGCCGAGCGGATAGAAAGCATTTGGCACGACCTTCTTTACTCAGCACATGCTCTCGGCGTTGGGCCGGTCCTCTCGTTGTCGATGGCGGCCATCGATACCGCTCTTTGGGATTTGCGAGCCCGTCGAGTCGGCCTTCCGATCAATCAGCTACTCGGAGGTGCCCATGAGTCACTTCCGGTGTACACAACCGAGGGCGGTTGGCTGCACCTTTCCACCGAAGAACTCGTTCGTGACGCCAAAGCAATGCTGGCGTTGGGCTTCGCTGGAGCCAAGATCAAAATCGGTAAGCCCGATGCCCGTGAGGACGTCGAGCGAGTTTCGGCGGTTCGCGCCGCGGTTGGCGACCGCTTTGAGATCATGGTCGATGCCAACCAGGGGTTTCGGAGCGACAATGCGAGGCGTCGGGCAACCATGCTGGAAGGACTCGACCTCGGATGGCTAGAAGAGCCACTTCCAGCCGATGATGTCAGCGGACACGCCCGTTTAGCAGCAGCGACCTCCGTGCCAATCGCTGTGGGGGAATCGCTGTACAGCCTCGCTCAGTTTCGCGAGTACCTCCAGCACGGGGCCTGTTCGATTGTTCAGGTTGACGTTGCCAGGATTGGTGGAATCACCCCTTGGATGAAAGTCGCGCACCTCGCCGAATCATTCAATGTTGGCGTCGCACCCCACTTCTTGATGGAGTTGCATACTCAACTCGCATGCTCGGTACAGAACGGGATGTGGGTTGAGTACATCCCGCAACTGGATCCGATCACCACAACCTCGCTCGTGGTATGCGACGGCCGCGCCTACCCATCGAACCAGGTCGGTCTGGGAATCGATTGGGACTGGGCCGCCATCAACGAGATGAGCACCGTTCACTACGAGCTGGGATCCGTCACCGGTCACCGTCTCGGAATTGCTACACCTAGCGGAGACGTCGTTTCCGTCGACTTACAACAGGAGGAGAACCAATGAAAACACGATTAATCCATCCGCTAGCAGTCATACTGACCGCCGCACTATTTGCGACAGGCTGTGGCAGCTCAAGCCCAACCGCAGAAACGATTGCTGAAGCACCAGCCGAAACGACTGCTGAAGCACCGGCTGAAACCACTGCCGATGCACCGGCCGAAACGACTGCCGAGACCATCGCGGCACCGGCCGAAACGACCGCCGTCGCGGCGAGTGTCGGCAAAATCGGAGTCTCGATTCCGCTGCTCACCACCGACTTTTGGCGTGTCTTCAATGCCTCAACTGAGGCAGAGATCAAAACGCTTGGCCTCGACGCGTTGGAAATAGTCAACGCAGGTGGCGATGCGGCGCAACAACTCGCCGACATCGACGCCCTGGTATCTCAAGGCGCTAGGGGAATCGTCGTGAGCCCGGTCGATAGCGGTGCGATCACCGCCAAGCTGAAGGAACTCGCTTCGAAGGGCATCAAGGTCGTCGTCGTGAATGACGGTGTGACCGCACCGGTCGAAATCGTTGTTCGAGCCAACAACTTGGATTACGGCCTCTTGGCCTGCGACGCCATGTCCAAAGTGATTACCAAGGGCTCGATCATCCACATTGCGGGTGACCCAACCAATGTTGCCGCTCAAGAGCGAGCTAAAGGGTTTGACGATTGCATGGTGAAGAAGGCTCCGAACGTCAAGATGGTCCGCATCGATGCAGCTGGCTGGGCCGCTAGCGAGGTAGCAAACGCGCTTCCTGCGTTGCTCGACTCAACACCAGATGTGATGGGCGTATACATGCATGCCGGGGGCGCCTTCCTCGAACCAACGCTGGTGGCACTAAAAGCTAAAGGCAAACTCAAGCCTGCTGGTGATCCTGGCCATATCTACATTGCCACGATCGATGGAATCAAGATCGAATTCGAAGCCGTTCGTGATGGAAATGCCGACTTTGTGATTGCCCAGCCGGTAGATCTCTACGGAAAGTACGGCGTTGATTACTTGCAACAGGTGCTTTCTGGCAAAGTACTTGCTGAAGGCCCAACTGATCATGGCACCGTGATCGTCAGAGATTCGGCAGGCAACCTGCAAGATGCGCTTCAGCCGGTGTTGGTTTCGGCCGCGAACGTGGCGGAATTTCTGAAGTAGTACGTGCCGACGGAACGTTCGCTGGTGCCTGTAATCGGTATTGGTATTGGTATCGGTATCGGCACTAGCGAACATCCGGCCAGATTGAGAAAGAAAAAATGATCGCGACCGACCAAGATTCCATTAAGTCCGCAGCGGTGACGCTCGGGGGCCTCACCCCAGTTGTGGCGTTGTCGAATATCAACATGTCATTCGGGCCGAACCAGGTGCTCTTCGACGTGTCGTTCGCTGTTACCCCAGGCCGCTCGCACGCACTGCTCGGGCGTAACGGTGCTGGCAAGTCAACTGCTGTATCGATCATCACCGGGCTTCACCAGCCTGATTCCGGTCAGGTCAAGTTCGATGGTGAGCCAGCCCCGGCGAAGTCTGATGTGATGGCGTGGCAGGAAAGGGTCGCATGCCTGTATCAACGCTCGACGGTCGTATCGACGCTTACGGTTGCCGAGAACCTGTACCTGAATCGCCATCCGGTTGCGGCCGGGGGTCGAATCAATTGGAAGAAGCTGTTTGTCCAGGCGCAGGATTTGCTCGATGAGTGGGGCGTACCGGTCGACGCTCGGTCATCGGTCGATGATCTTCCGGTTGGTTCGCGTCAGCTTGTCGAAGTTGCCCGTGCCCTGTCGAGCGGCACTCGTTTTGTCATCCTTGACGAACCAACAGCAAAGCTCGACCGCAAAGATTCTCACATCTTGTTCGGACACATCGCACGGATGCAGGCGGTTGGCGTCACGTTTCTGTACATTTCCCATCACATCGACGAGATTTACGAAGTGGCCCAAGATCTCACGGTGCTGCGCGACGGTCGTCACGTGGTCACCGCCGAGGTTGCCGCAACGCCAATCCACAAAGTGGTTGAGTACATGGCAGGCGAAACGCTCGCTGAAGATCTTCAACGATCGCAGCGCGCTTCTCTGCGTCGCGCATCTCACGCTCATACTGAACATGGCAGCGCTCAGAACCCTTCGCTGCTCGTGGCCAGGGGGCTCGGTTCTGATACGGCCTACGAGCGCTTCGCCGGGCTCGACCTTGATGTTGCAGCGGGCGAAATCGTGGGCATTGCTGGCCTGGAGGGCGGGGGAAAACTTGGGGTTGCCCACGTCTTGGTTGGCATGGCCCAAGCAACCGAGGGGTCGGTTTCGTTGTCCGGGAAGCCGCTCGGCAAGGGTTTTGTTAATGATGCGATCGAGAGTGGTGTCGGCTTTGTTCCTGAAGATCGGCAGCGGCTCGGTCTGGTCAACATCATGAGCGTGGCCGAAAATGGGACGCTCACGTCGCTCGGTCGTCTTGGACGCTTCGGTTTCCTCTCGCGTCGCCGCCAGGGCGACGTCGGAACCCAGATGGTTGATGACCTCGGAATAGTGACACCGTCAGCAGAAACCGAAGTCGGGGCACTGAGTGGTGGAAACCAGCAGAAGGTGCTGCTTGGCCGGGCGCTCGGCACGAATCCGGAACTGCTCGTGCTGGTTCAGCCCACCGCCGGGGTCGACGTTCGATCCAAAGACGCCCTGTTTGATGTCATCGAGGCCAAAGCGCAAGCAGGTGCTGCGGTAATCGTCGTGTCTGACGACCTCGATGATCTGCGGGCATGCGATCGCGTGCTGGTGATGTTTCGAGGCCAGTCGCGTGGCGAAATTCCAGCCGGTTGGCGAGACGCCGACCTCATTTCGATAATGGAGGGTGTTGACCATGACCAGTGAGATCGTTCCTGTTTTGACGACAGCAGAAACGTCGACCATCAAGAAAAAGTCGGCTTCAAAACGGTCAAGGTTCGTGCGAGAGGCTGCGCTTTTGCCGGCGTTGTTGGCCACTGTTGCGATCGGCGCAACCATCAATGACTTCTTTTTCACGAAGAACAATCTGGTCAACGTGCTTCAACAATCCGGTGTGCTTGCGATGCTCGTTCTAGCAGAGGCGCTCATCGTGTTAGCCGGAAAATTTGATCTTTCGTTGGAGTCGACGTTCGGGCTCACCGCAATGACTGGGGCGTGGCTGGTCATGCCTGCGGCCGCCGGTGGATCGGGGCTTGAATGGCCTGCCTGGCTCGGCTTCGTTGCCGCGCTTCTGCTTGGGCTGGTGATCGGCGCGATCAACGCCGTGTTCATTGTGAAACTTCGGCTAAACGCTTTCGTGGTGACCCTAGGTATGCTTATCTTGTTACGCGGCATCACGGTAGGTATGAGTAACGGCCAAACCATCAACGGCGTACCCAGAACCTTCACGTACATCGGCGAATCCCGTCCCCTTGGTATGCCCCTCGTCGTTTGGGTCGCGGGCGTCATGTATCTCGCCTTCGGGCTGTTTATGCGAAACCACAAACTTGGCCGATCGGTGTACGCAATTGGTGGAAACCCTGAGGCGGCACGAACTGCGGGTATCAAGGTTGACCGTGTGAACGCGCTGCTGTTCATGTTCGCCGGCCTCGTCGCCGCAATCGCGGGCCTCAGCGAAGTGGGCCGTTTCGGCGGCGTTCCCGCCAACCACGGCAAGGATCTCATCTTTACCGTGATGGCAGCGACCGTCATTGGTGGGATCAGCCTGAAGGGCGGCCGGGGCACACTATTCGGTGCGTTGACCGGGGTGTTGATGCTCGGCGTGATCCGCAACCTGCTGGTGCTCGAGCAAGTTAAGGCTGCCTGGATTGACGCTGTGTACGGGGCGATTATTCTCCTCGCACTCGCCCTTTCGCGTGTCTCAAGCGGGGAACAGGAATAGCAACATGCCGAGCACGTCACGCCCCCAGCGCTTCGCGACCGTCGTCAGGCTCCGTCCCGAGCACCGCGAGGAATACCTCAAACTTCACGCCGAGGTGTGGCCCGAGGTCACCGCCGCGATCAGCGCTGCACACATCACCAATTACTCGATTTTCCTCCAAAACGATTTGCTGATTGGTTACTACGAGTACTTAGGTGATGACCATGGTGCCGACATGGCAACCATGGCAACTGACCCGGTCACCCGGCGATGGTGGGAGCTTACCGATCCGTGCCAAGAACGACTCGACGGCACACCCGATGGTGAGCAGTGGGCGACGGCACGCGAAGTCTGGCACTATGACTGATTCGCCGCGGTTTGGTCGCGTTGACGCCCATCACCACGTCTTCGAACAGAAGCGCTTCCCTCAAACTTGGATCGACGAAACGATGGGCGCGATTAGTGGCGACTTCGGCATCGTTGAACTCAAACAGGAAACAACGAAAGCCGGAATTGCCCAGACGGTGCTCGTACAGACGGTCGCAAATGTCAGCGAGACCCAGCATTTTCTCGATCTCGCAGCGCAAGAGCACCTGATCGCAGGGGTGGTCGGATGGGCCGACCTGGAACATCCGGCGCTCGAAGCGACCTCCGGTCAGGCAATCGATGCGACGATTGCGTCGTATCGCAATCGACCCGGTGGCAGCCACCTCGTCGGTCTGCGTTTCGGGGTGCAGGGCGAGGTCGATCCTACTTTTCTTGATCGACCGTCGGTGCGGCGCAACCTTGGCATGGTGTCTGATGCTGGGCTGGTGTTCGACCTGCTGATCACCCGGCCACATTGGGATGCCGCTGTTCGCGTGGTGCGCGATTTTCCCTCGTTGCAGTTTGTACTCGACCACTTAGGAAAGCCGACGCTCACTAAAGGTGCAGACCTCAGCCACTGGGAAACCACGATGCGCGCCGTCGCCGACTACGACAACGTTTCGGCGAAGTTGTCAGGTCTCGTGACCGAGGCATCTTGGAAGACGTGGACGCTCGACGACTTGCGCCCAGCCGTTGAACTTGCATTGCAAACCTTCGGACCGAATCGGTTGATGTTTGGCTCTGACTGGCCGGTGTGCCTATTAGCTAGTGATTATCAGTATTGGGTCGCGACGGCAGAGGAACTGCTTGCTGAAACGTCCTCAGCCGACCGCGACGCGATCTTCGGTGGCACCGCACGTCGCGTTTACGGGCTCGGGGCGCGATGAAGACCAACCCTGTTCGATCCACCGGGGTCAACCTCACCGAACTCACTCTCGGCGGGGCTGCCCTCGGAAATCTGTATACCCCCATCACCGATGAAGACGCCGAAGCGGCTGTTGAAGCGGCATGGGTTGCGGGAATCAGATCGTTCGATACTGCCCCCCATTACGGGCTCGGGCTGGCTGAACGCCGCATGGGCAAGGTGCTGGCTGGGCGCCGACGGGAAGACTACGTGGTCTCGACAAAAGTTGGTCGCTTGCTCGTTCCCATCGATGAGCCGAACGGTTTGGACCCTCACTTCGTTGTGCCGGCAACGCACCGCCGATTGTGGGACTTTTCCGCTGACGGGGTTCGTCGATCTGTTGATGAGAGTCTTGAGCGACTCGGCCTCGACCGCATCGACATTCTCTACCTTCACGATCCTGACGATCATTGGGCTGAGGCGGTCGGGTCAGCGTTCCCAGCCCTAGCCGAGATGCGCGCCCAAGGGATGGTTCGGGCGATCGGCGTTGGCATGAACCAGAGCGCGATGTTGGACAGGTTCGTGCGCGAAACCGACGTCGACATCGTCATGCTTGCGGGCCGCTACACGCTGCTCGATCAGAGTGCATTCCACGACGTGTTGCCGTCGTGTGTAGAGCGAGGCGTTGCCGTGCTGAACGTTGGTGTGTTTAATTCGGGGTTGCTTGCTACGCAACATCCACAGTCGGGAATGCCGTATGACTATGAGCAAGCGCCCGCAAACCTGATCGCCCGAGCCAGCGCAATCGCGACCATCTGTGAACGCTTCGGAACGTCGCTTCCAGCAGCGGCTCTCCAATTCGGCCGGTCGCACCCGGCGGTTGTCAGCACCGCTTTTGGGGCTAATACGGCGAACCAAGTGCGCCAGAATTGCTTGCTCTTCGACACCGAAGTTCCTCCAGAACTTTGGGACTCGCTCGTGGCGGCCGGGTTGCTTGCAACGGTCAGACTGTCCACCACCCGGAGCTATCTTCACGACAGGCCCGTTGCCGATTTGCCCGCTCATGAGAGGCCCCAAATTGAACGTTGAAGAACCTGATCTCAGCCATCGATTCGCCCACGCCAAGCTTGAGCGAACCGTGCTCGTTGATGACGTCTACGAGGCGATCAAATCGAGCCTTATGGACCACGTCATTGCGCCTGGCGAACGCGTCAACATTGGACGGCTGGCTAAAGAGTTGGCGGTGTCACCTAGCCCGGTTCGTGAAGCGCTTGCCCGCCTGGAAGCAGAGCACCTCGTCATCAAGGAACCCATGAAGGGGTACACGTCCACAAAACTGCTGAATCGGATCGAAGCAATCGAACTGTTCGAGTTACGCATGCTGATCGAACCGTGGGCGGCGGCAAAGGCGGCCCGGTCACTTAGCCCTGAGGGGCGTGCTTCCTTGGTGGCAGAACTTGATGGCACAACCGATGCTCCGCTCAGTAGGGAGTACGGCGAGTACCGAGGCTTCACAGCACACGACGAGCGATTCCATCGACTGGTGGCAAAGGCTGCCAACAACCAGCGCGTCGTCGAGGTGTACGAAGGCCTACATATTCATCTCCACCTTTTTCGGTTGAACTACCGCCAACAGGTGGGGGTCAGCACCATCGAAGAGCATCAAAAGATCGGCGCTGCGCTAGTCGCTGGTGACCCGGATGCGGCTGAAGCCGCGATGCGTGCGCACCTCGAAGCCTCGCTCGCTCGTTTGTTACCCGACTTCAACGCCGCAGGAAATTTCATTAAACCTCAAACAACAGGACGCAACGCTATGCGTACGGATCACTCATGAAAATTGCCCGAATCGGACAACCCGGATTTGAACGCCCCGTTGCCATCACCGATGACGGAACTGCCTACGATCTTGGCGGGATAACTGACAATATTGATGGCTCGTTCCTAGCAGCGGGCGGTATCGATCGCGCTCGGTCTGCCCTCTCGGCGAACCAGCTTCCTGTTGTTTCCATTTCGGGCGAGAGGTTAGGTAGCCCTGTAGCTCGGCCGGGCATGTTGATGTGTATCGGTCTGAACTACCGGCGCCATGCCGTTGAGACCGGCGCCGAGATCCCCGCCGAGCCGATTTTGTTCATGAAGGCGACTCGATGTGTGATCGGTCCGAACGACGCCGTGCTCATACCTCGAACCTCTACAAAAACCGATTGGGAAGTCGAACTCGCCGTCGTCATCGGCGCGACAGCGCATTACCTCGATTCGCCCGACGATGCACCGGCACACATCGCTGGTTACGCGATTTCGCATGACGTAAGCGAACGTGCATTTCAACTCGAACGCGGAGGTCAATGGGTAAAGGGCAAGTCGTGTGACACGTTCAACCCGCTCGGACCGTTCCTGGTGCCAGCGTCTGCGGTCGACCCACAGAACCTCGAAATGAGATTGTGGGTCAACGGCGAATTGCGTCAGTCATCCAACACCGCAGACATGATCTTTGGTGTCAATTACCTTGTTTGGTACATCAGCCAATTCATGGTCCTTGAACCAGGCGACATCATCAATACCGGAACACCTGCCGGGGTCGCGCTCGGGTTACCTGGCAACCCGTACCTCAGAGCCGGCGACAAGGTACGGCTGAGTATTGCCGGTCTCGGCGAACAAGAGCAGACGATTGGTGCAGCATGAAAGCGCCCTCGACGGTAAATGTCATCGAATGGCTCGAGGTTAACGACGTGCGGTTTCCCACGTCGCTCGAGCAGCACGGG
The DNA here is from genome assembly GCA_031430595.1 of Acidimicrobiia bacterium. GTDB lineage: Bacteria > Actinomycetota > Acidimicrobiia > Acidimicrobiales > JANYDT01 > JANNBN01. The sequence continues at coordinate 154,079 of JANPBU010000035.1, read as the reverse complement.
TCTGATGCAATGAACCTCAACCCCGACTACTCGGCGGCCTATCTGACATTGCATTGCAGTGACGGTTCGACCGGTACTGCGCTGGTGTTCACGATCGGGCGCGGAAACGACGTGCAGTGTGCTGCCATCGAAGCTTTGGCGCCGCTCGTCGTTGGTATGGCCATCGAAGAACTCGCCGCAGACCCTGGCCTGCTCTCGCGAACCCTGTTGAATGACAGTCACTTTCGATGGCTCGGCCCCGAAAAGGGTGTCATCCACATGGCCATCGGTGCGGTGGTCAACGCCGGATGGGATCTCCTCGCCCGGCGTGCCGGACTTCCGATGTGGAAATTTCTTAGCGCAATGACGCCTACACAATTGGTGGACTGCATCGATTTTCGTTACCTGACTGACGCCTTAACACCAGCAGAAGCGCTTGCCATGTTCGAGGCAGCCGAATCGGGCAAAACTGATCGCATCTTGGAACTCGAGACCGACGGTTACCGGGCCTACACCACCACGCCCGGGTGGCTGGGTTATACCGACGAGCAACTGGTCACCCTGAGCAAGCAAGCAGTCGTCGATGGCTTTGCATTGATCAAGCTGAAAGTCGGCGGCAACCTCAACGACGACCGTCGTCGTCTAGCGCTGGCCCGTAATGCCGTAGGGCCCAATATCGCCTTGGCGATCGACGCGAACCAGCGATGGGACGTTGCGACAGCGATCGACTGGGTGAACGCACTCGCCGAATTCGATTTGGCCTGGATAGAAGAGCCCACCAGCCCCGATGACTTCGTTGCCCATGCGGCGATCGCTCGCGGGGTCAGCCCGATTCCCGTTGCGACGGGCGAACAATGCCACAACCGGGTGATGTTTAAGCAGCTGTTGCAGCTTGGCGGTGCTCAGGTCGTGCAGATCGATGCTGTTCGCGTCGCCGGGATCAACGAGAACATCGCAATCCTCGCTCTGGCCGCCAAGTTCGGGGTGCGTGTGTGTCCGCACGCGGGTGGGGTAGGGCTCTGCGAGATGGTCAGGCACCTGGCGTTCTTTGACTATGTCGCTGTATCGATGTCGCAGGAAGGTCGCATGATCGAATGGGTTGACCACCTCCACGAGCATTTCACCGACCCGGCGATCGTGAGTAACGGCAGTTACGTTGCCCCGCATCGCCCCGGGTTCAGCTCCGAAATGTATCCGGCGTCCGTCGAACAGTTCCGATTTCCTTACCGCACCACGGAGACCTCATGACCGGCTCACCATTTTCTGGGCTCACTGCCGTTGTTACCGGTGGCGCTTCCGGTATTGGCTTGGCGACTGCCAACATGCTCGCGGCCGGAGGAGCAAATGTTGTCGCCTTCGACCTCACCGCACTGGACCTCACCGCACTAGATCTCACGCCAGTCGACCAGCCGGTGCTCATGGGAATTCGATGCGACATTTGCGACGACGGGTCAGTGAAGGAAGCCATCGAAGCCGTCATCGCTCGGTTTGGCCAACTCGATATTGTCATCAACAACGCGGGCATCGGTGCGCAGGGCTCGGTGGCGGACAACGACGACACCGAATGGTCCAAAGTGTTCGATGTGAATGTGTTTGGAATTGTCCGGGTCACCCGGGCTGCACTCCCTCATCTGAAGCGCTCAGGCAATGCCTCAGTCGTCAATACCGGTTCAATCGCTGGGTGGGCTGGCATCCCGCAACGGGCTCTCTACAGCGCAACAAAGGGTGCCGTCCATGCACTCACGTTGGCGATGGCAGCCGACCACGTCCACGATGGAATCCGCGTCAATGCCGTGGCCCCTGGCACCGCAGATACCCCGTGGATTAGTCGGCTACTCGCCAAAGCCGACGACCCTGGGGTGGAACGCGAAGCCCTTGCAGCCCGACAGCCAATGGGTCGCCTCGTAACCGCCGACGAGGTCGCGGCCGCTGTTTGCTATCTCGCAAGCCCGCTGGCCGGTTCGACCACCGGTTCAATTCTTGCCGTTGACGGCGGAATGTCTGGCCTCCGCCTCCGACCGAACCCGTAATTCCGCCAGTCCCGGTAGGACCTAGCGTGTTGACCGATGACTTCGTTTGCCGGTATCCCGCTTGATGCGCTTGATTTCTTCGATGAGTTGGCTGCCGATAACTCCAAACGGTTTTGGGTTGACAACAAGCATCGCTACGACCTGATCAAATCGAGCATGCAGGGTTTGGGCGAAGCAATCGATTCGCAGTTCCATCCGCTGAAGGTATTTAGGCCGAATCGCGATGTGAGGTTCGCTGCTGATAAGTCCCCATATAAAACGAATATCGGGATGTCTGGTGAGACCGAAGGCGGGTCAATTACCTATGTGCACCTAGATGCTGGGGGAATGTTCGCTGCGGCTGGGATCTACATGATGGAACGCGATCAGGTAATCAGGTTTCGTCAGGCCGTAGCTCATGATGTGTACGGGCCTGAGCTCGTAGCGATCGTGGCTGACCTTGAGTCGCGGGGTTTGACGGTTGGGCCGGGGATGGAGCCTCCACTGAAAACCCGGCCCCGGGGGTTTGCTGCCGATCATCCACGAATCGAATTGCTTTGTTGGAAGGGGGCTATTGCGACCCGAGCTTTCGGATCAGCAGCGTGGATTCACACTGCGAAGTTGGCGACAGAAGTTCAAGCGGTGTGGGTGACGGCGCAACCGCTCACGGAGTGGCTCGATCTGCATGTGCGGGCCCCTGAGGGAATGAAGCGCTAGACGCTGAGTCGTGGTTTGGTATCTCAAGTGCCTTTAACGACACCTCAGATCACAAACCACCCCGACCGACCCTACCTCGGTGGTGGTGCCATGGGGCCGGGCATAACCAAACTGATTGCTTCGGGCGCATATGAAAATTCGAGCAGGTCGGTTTCGCCAAGATGATCGCCGTCAACCTGCCAGGGAAACGGTCGATGCCCTCGAACCGTAAAACCGTGAAGGTCGGTTCTCACTTCTACACCTTCTAGCTGATCGACACCTTTTCCACTGATGGCCTGGCGAAGCATTCGAAGCGTTGGCATCAGCTTCATTGTTTTGAGCGTCACCAAGCACAGGGGTCGATCTATCGTTGCCGCTTTCGTGAGGGTCAATGGACGTGAACCAATGTACGTATACGGATCAAGATTTAGCGCCACCGCGAAGAATCCATCAGTTACTGCGATCGGAATCGACGGGGCTTGCGCACCGATATATGTACGTATGACTTTGGTTGCTGCCTTCGCTGATCGCGTAACTAGCCGGTCGGTCGGGTCTTCCTTAACGCTTGCGAGGTGCGGGGTGCTCGGACGTCCGGCAACTTCAACGCTAAACACTGCGTGCTTACGGTCATATCCTTTGATCCACGTCGAGATTCCAGCATAGGCGAAAAGCGGATGACCGAGCCACCGTTTCAATGTTCCAAATCGTTCCACTTTTGCAACAACCGCAGCATCGAAACCCATACCTACGTGAAAGCAAAAGTAACGCCCGTTAACGTTGCCAAGCCCGATACATCGAACCCGCTGACAGCGAAGGCCACTCAGCAGTTCTTCGGTGGCCAGTTCCGGGTCATTCGTGTAGCCAAGCTGGCGTGCAAAAACGTTGGTTGACCCGCCAGGAAGTACGCCAAGAGCGGTGGTGCTCCCAACGAGCCCGTTCGCTACTTCGTTCACGGTGCCGTCGCCGCCGAGCGAAATGACCAGGTCCACGCCGCGCGCTGCTGCACCCTGAGCAAGGCGGGTGGCATGACCGCGTCGATGAGTTTCGGCAACTTCAAGGGTGTGCTCGGCAGCAAGAGCGTTTTGAATGACCACTCGATTACGAGCAGTCACGCCAGAGGCCGAGGGATTGACCACCAAAAGGATGTTTCGTCGGTTGCTCGCGCTTCCGACCCGCGCAAATGGCGGGGTGGACGTAGATGTCGGTTGGCGTGTGACGTTGGTCATGTTTTGCGGTTTAACTCGTTCTGGATTTCTCGAAGTAGCTAATAGCGGTCAGACTGTATGGCATGCCTATGAATGTCGCCGTCTGCGTCAAGCAGATTCCAGACCCTGCAACCCCGGGTTCACTCTCTCCAGCCGACCATACCCTTGTTCGAGAGGGAAAACTTATCCTCGACGACTCCGACGCTTACGGCGTCGAAATGGCTCTCCGGTTGGTTGAAGCTGCAGGCGGTGGCGAAGTAACGCTGGTGTCGATGGCCCCAAATTCTGAACAGTCTGGTCTGCGTACCGGCCTCGCCATGGGTGCCCATAAGGCCATTCTGGTCAGCGATCCGGCCCTAAAAGGCTCAGATGCCCTGAGTACGGCCAAGGTACTTGCTGCTGCAATAAAGCGGGCAAACCCCGACCTAGTAATTACAGCAACCGAGTCAACCGATGGCTATACGGGAACCACACCGGTTCAAATCGCCGAGCTACTTGGTATGCCAAGCGTTACGTTCGCCAAAAAGGTAACCGTTGAGGGCTCGGTTGTCACCGTGCAGCGTCAAACCGAAGCTGGCTACGACGACGTTACGTCACCGCTTCCGGCCCTCATTTCAGTGACGGCAGGCGTGGTCGAAGTTCGTTATCCATCGTTCAAAGGGATCATGGCTGCCAAAGGCAAGCCACTTGAAGAACTGAAGGTTGCCGACTTAGGTATTGATGCTCTCACTGTTGGTTGGGCTGGGTCAGGCCAAAAAGTGGTGTCGGTTGTTGATGCCGAAAGCCGTGCTTCGGGCGAAATTGTTGAAGACGACGGCGAATCCTTCAACAAGATCATCAATTTTCTAGATCAACTCAAAGTCATCTGATTCACCGAGAACGAAAGAACCTTTACGACATGTCAATCTCAAAAATTTGGGTATTCGCTGAAGCTGATGGTGGCAAGGTAACTACCGCCTCGCTTGAACTGCTGACTGCAGCGCGCGCCACCGGCGCAACCGTTGAAGCTGTTGTGGCTGGTGACGGTGCAAGTGTTGCGGCCGAACTAGGTGCCTACGGTGCCTCAAAGGTGTACGCAACGGGTGATCTTGGGGGCGCGCTGGTTGGTGTTCCGGTTGCTTCAGCTATTGCTGGGCTTGTTGCCTCAGGAAACAGCCCCGACGTCATATTGCTGGCCCAGTCCTATGACGGGCGAGACACTGCAGGTCGATTGTCGGCAAAGCTCGACAAAACCGTGTTAACCAACGGAATCGGCTTTGCAGTCGATGGCGACATCCTCAATGTTGAGCACGCTGTTTTCGGTGGTTCAAAGACGATGACGGCAAGCTTTACCGGCGCCGGACCGTTCCTGGTTATGATCCGACCGAAATCGTTCGTGGCCGAGTCTGCGAATGGGGCGGCTGCTTCGGTCGAGGTAGTCGCAGTTCCCGAAACAGGAGCAGCGGGTGCCGCAAAAATCACCGAACGCCATGTGGAAGAACGTACCGGCCCCTCGCTCGATGAGGCTGCCGTTGTTGTCTCTGGTGGCCGCGGCCTCGGTGAAGCCGAAAAGTACGTGATGATCGAAGACCTGGCGAAACTACTCAAAGGTGCCCCTGGTGCTTCTCGGGCGATTGTCGATGCAGGGTGGGTGCCGTACGCCTACCAGGTGGGTCAAACCGGTAAGACAGTCAAACCAGCTGTGTACATTGCCGCTGGTATTTCTGGGGCCACGCAGCACATGGTTGGCATGAAGGGCGCCAAAACCATCATTGCGATCAACAAAGACAAAGAGGCGCCAATCTTCGGAATTGCCGACTTGGGCATTGTTGGCGATGTACACAAGGTGCTTCCGCGACTCATCGAGGCGCTAAAGGCTCGTTAACTTCGTCTCAACATCGCGTCGAAATTGGCCGATGTTGAACAGGTGAATGTGTTTGCCATGTTTGGTTCTGAGTGCACTGCCCTCGAACTCGGCGTTATTCAGGCCTTTCAGGCCGATGGCTTACTTTGGCTCTCTGGGCGCCGTCCAGCCTGCGAGGCAATGTTTCATCCCCGAATTTCAGGCATCTGGTCAGTGTTTTTGGTTGTTGGTGACGGCGAGGTTGGCGAAAGCGGCCCGCCCGACCCGCCGCTCCGAAACTGCTCCCATCCCAGTGCCTCGGTGCGAGGTACGTTTGCAGAATTCCTCCATGAACCTCCAGCATTCGTGCTGGCCAATGGCGCAGAACACCTCTGGCCCGGTTGGGCTGACTGGCAGCGATTACTCTCAGGCTCGGCCCGGGACGTTTCGCTAAAACGCCTCGACGGTAACGCGAGCCCGGCTGAAATCTTGGAAGAAGTCAAGGCAGTTGGCGCGTCGCTTACCATCCGAGGGTGAACGCGGGAAACTTGTGTTGCGGTTCTGTTCGAACTGAAACTGAACTCACGTTCAGTGAGCCCGGTGTTGTGAATGAGCGCGTTTTTGGCGCGTTCTTGCCCAAAGGGGTTCCCAACACTTGATTCGGTCTGTACGGTTGAAGTGTCGATCAGCAGTTGCCTGCCTCACCGAAAGATCCGGTGGTGGTAACGCAGCCGCTCTTGAACTCCGCCTACTGGGGCGGACCTCGGAACACCGGAAAATTGATGCCACCCGGCACTGATCTTTTCGAATCCCTCGTGTCGCTACCTTGCGTCACGTTCTTTCCTCGATACCTCGTAAGTGGTGTCGGCAGGAGGTCAACATGTCCACGCTCTACCCAGCATTGCTTGCCCGTGCAAAGAACGGCAGACGAATCAGTCTGTGTTTCCCAGCACGAAATGAGGCTGACACGATTTATGCGGCCGTATCGCAATTCACCACACATCCTCTGTGTACAGATAATGTGATCGATGAGGTCATTGTGATCGATGATCGGTCTACCGATGCAACAGCTCGACACGCTCGTCGCGCTGGCGCCACGGTAGTTTCAACGAACTCATGTATGCGTGCATACGGTGAAAGTCGCGGAAAGGGTGACGCCCTTTGGCGATCCCTTTCTGTCGCAAGCGGTGACATTGTCATTTGGTGCGACGCCGATCTTTCGACGGTTGACCCGCTCGGGATTGCTGCATTGGCTTGGCCTCTTTTGATCGATGACAACATTGTGCTTTCGAAGGGACACTTTCCACGAGATGGGGCAAACGTAGAGTCCGGCGGACGGGTAACCGAGCTTGTCGCCCGACCCTTGCTCTCGCTGTTCTTCCCCGAAGTTGCTCATCTCAAGCAACCACTGAGCGGGATGTGTGCCATTCGACGTTGCGCCGCAGAACAGGTTCCTTTTGAGTCAGATTATGGGGTCGACATTGGTCTGGTTATCGACTTGGCACAGCGGTTTGGATCCAGGTCGGTGGTCGAGGTTGCCATTGGCGAAATCGAGCATCGACATCGCCCGCTCGACGAACTGGCCCTTACTGCGCTGGCGGTTCAACGTACGATTCTTGAACGTGCCGGTGTCGAACTTCCCTTCGGGGCTAGCCTGCAACGCCTCGATGGTTCAGTGACCCCGTGCCCGCGAGTTCGTCGTCCGGCGATGACCGAGGCCGTTCGAGATCTGGTTGAGGTCTCGGCATGATTTCAGTCAAACGTCACTCACCAAACGAAGTTTCTGGGAAGCCAAAAGGAGCTAAACCCAGGAAGGCTTCGAAATCTCCCTCAAGATCAAGGGCCCGTATTTCGTCGACCGAACGTCGAGATGAACTTGCCCGTATCACGTCAAACAGTGATGCGCGTAGAGTAAATGTTGGACGCGTGGCCGAGGCGGCTGAGCCAGCAGTGGGTCGGTCATTGCCAACGAAGAGCTCTATCCCATCCACGATAAATTGTGCGTCTGTTCTGTTTTCGAATCGGCTAGCTATGAAATACAACCCAACCCGAAGTGCATCGCTTTGGCGGGCTCCAGCCTGACCGAGTGCAAATCGCAGGTCGTGCTCGTGGGTCACAATGTCAAACACACCCTGTGACCCGCCAAGTCCGATGTCTGTAAAACGGGCCTCAACGAATGGAGCGTAGGAGTTCCATTCGTTGAGGATCTCGGTCCCGCTCACTGTCGATCGTTTTTCGACTTGGATCGCAGTCCACGGATCAGTGCCGACACCACCCAAGTTTGCGTTGATCGCATCATCCACAACACCAGCCAGGTGAGCAATCGTCTCGCGGATAGACCATTCTGGGCAATGAGGAACCTTTGCTTCCCATTCGTCCGGGCTCAACCCGTGAACCATGGCTGTGATTCGCTCCCGTACATCTCGGTATGCCTTGCCAACATCGATCTGGCCGAACTGAAATTCTGGATTAATCACAGCGTGATTCTGCCGGAACTTGTTCGTCAACTAGGCCCCGAATTTGGGGGTTGCGTTTAGCTGCCGACTTCTGACAAACTGTCGGGCATGCAGACAGGCCTCTTCACCTTCCTTTCTGTAGTAATTCTCAGCTAGCGCACGCTGCTTCCCACGCCGCTGCGCCACGACCTCCGGTTTCGACCGGGGGTTTTTTGTTTTCCAACAAGTTTTTCACTTCCCCATCGAACCCCCAATCCAACCAAAATACAAGGATCATCATGAGACCCTCAGACCGAATGACTGGCGCCCAGGCCCTCGTTAAGAGCCTCGAAATGTGCGGTACTGAAGTCATTTTCGGCTTGCCAGGAGGATGCATTCTTCCTGCCTACGACCCACTGCTTGAATCGACTATTCGACATATCCTCGTCCGCCACGAACAGGGTGCTGGGCATATGGCCGAGGGCTATGCCCACGTCACCGGAAAGGCTGGTGTCGCAATGGTGACTTCCGGTCCGGCGGCAACGAACATGGTGACCCCACTCTGTGATGCCTATATGGACTCGATTCCAATGGTGTGCATCACTGGCCAGGTCAGCCGCGCAGCCATTGGAACCGATGCGTTTCAGGAATGCGACACCGTTGGTATTACGCGTTCGGTGACAAAGCACAACGAACTCATTATGGACCCGCAAGACATTCCTCGGCTTGTCCGTGAAGCCTTCTATCTCGCAACCTCGGGTCGACCCGGGCCGGTACTGCTTGACGTTCCTAAAGACGTGTTACAAACCGAGATGGATTGGTACTGGCCAGACGATGTAGATCTGCCCGGATACCATCCGGTGAGCGAACCTGACCCGATCAGTATCCGGCGTGCAGCTGAAATGATTCTTGCCTCGCACCAGCCGGTCTTGTACGTCGGGGGTGGTGTCTTGAAGGCTCGTGCCGCCGAGATACTGAAAGAGCTCGCTGAACTCAGCGACATTCATGTAGTAACTACGCTTATGGCTCGCGGTGCATTTCCCGATAGTCATAAGCTCGCCTTGGGTATGCCGGGCATGCATGGCAACTTCACTGCTATCCAGGCGATGCAAAAGTCTGACCTACTGATCAACCTAGGTGCACGGTTCGACGACCGCATCACTGGCAAGTTGTCAGGCTTTGCACCTGACGCGAAAATCATCCACGCCGACATTGACCCGGCAGAGCTTGGCAAGGTTCGTCGTCCCGATGTTTCGCTTGTTGGTGATGCGAAGCGAGTCATTGAAGAACTCGTACGTGCGCTTAAAGACCTCATAAACGGCGGTGCTTCGTTCCCTGACCGCAGTGCATGGAAGCAGACCCTCAGCGGATGGCAAGAAAACTTTCCGTTGGCCTACCCGGCCCATGTCGCTGGTGATGCCTTGAAACCACAGATGGTGATGGAACGCCTTCGTGACCAAGCCCCTGACGGCACCATTTTGGCCTCGGGCGTTGGACAGCATCAAATGTGGGCGTCACAGTATTGGAAGTTCGAAGAGCCCTACACCTGGGTGAATTCTGGGGGCCTTGGCACGATGGGCTTCTCTGTGCCTGCCGCGATTGGTGCCAAAGTGGGGCGACCCGACAAAACGGTTTGGGCAGTCGATGGCGACGGGTGCTTCCAGATGACCAACCAAGAATTGGTTACCGCCTCGATCGAACGAATTCCGGTCAAAATCGCTATTTTGAACAACTCGTACCTTGGCATGGTTCGCCAATGGCAGGAAATGTTCTACGACGAACGCTACTCCGAGGTATACCTCTCGCCAGAACTGCCGAACTTTGTGATGCTCGCAGAAGCAATGGGTTGCGCGGCGTTCCGGGTCGATGATCCAGACGAAGTCGATAGCACCATCGAAAAGGCCAACGCGATCAATGATCGTCCTGTGGTCATCGACTTCCGTACCGACGAGAGCGAAAAGGTTTTCCCAATGGTTCCGGCCGGAATGACAAATGACGAACTCGAAGTTGAAGCCTCGCTTCGAGATCGACTTGCTATTGAACGAGCCCGCTGGATCAGCGGCAACCGCTAAGCACACCGACAGAAACGAACTAGGACACTAAAATGGCATCCCATCACACTCTGTCGGTACTCGTCGAAAACAAGTTCGGCGTACTGGCTCGTGTTGCATCTTTGATTTCTCGACGCGGCTACAACATCCAGTCACTTGCTGTAGCCCCGACCGACGATGAACGTAAGTCACGAATCACCATCGTTGTCGACGCTGACGAAACACCAATGGAACAAATCGTCAAACAGCTCAATAAGCTGATCAACGTGCTCGAAATTCGCGAGCTCACTCCCGACGAATCGGTTGCTCGCGAATTGCTACTCATTTCGGTGCAAACCCCGGCTGATAAGCGCGCAGAGGTTGCCGAGTTAGTTAACATCTTTGACGGTAAAATTGTCAATGTTGGTTTTGATCAAATGACGATCATGTTGGCGGACCCGCCAGAAAAGCTCGATGATTTCGAAGACCTTCTGCGCCCATACGGAATTGTTGAAGTGCAGCGTACCGGCCAGGTCGCTTTGCCAAAACTGAATCGACATAGCCCTGGTCTACGGGCGGTTGATGGCATTGCCGGCTAGTGAACCTTCGGTTGTGGCCCCCAGCAGGCGGGCTTCACTGACGGCCGAAGGAACCAACCGTGACGCATTTGAACCCCTTGACTGGTTGTTGTTTATCAGTCCGGGGCTCATCTGGGGAACCTCGTTTCTATTTATTGCCGAGAGCCTGAAACACTTTCATCCAGGCGTTGTCACGCTTGGTCGAATGAGTTTCGGGTTCATCGCGTTGGCGTTTTCTCGTAAGGCTCGGTCGGCAACAATTGAGCCTTCCGACCGGAAGCGGATCGTAGCGATGAGCGTTTCGTGGCTGGCATTTCCAATGACCCTCTTTCCGCTGGCGCAACAAAAGATTTCGTCTGGCCTGGCTGGCATGCTGAACGGTTCCATCACCGTGTTTACAGCCATCGTTGCGACAATTTTGTTACGTCGGCTGCCGGGAAGGTCACAGCTCTTCGGGCTTGGCGTTGGTGCGGCCGGTGTCGCGCTACTCGGTATACCCTCGATCGGGAAGGGTTCGTCGAGTGCTGTCGGAGTGTTGCTGGTAATTGTTGCCTGCTGTTCGTACGGGGTTGCGACGAATATTGCAGTGCCACTGACGCAGAAGTACGGCAGTGTGGCTGTGTTTTGGAGGGCTCAGGCAATCGCAATTGCGTTGACTACCCCCTTTGGTCTGTACGGCCTGACGGGGGGCAGAAGCGAGTGGAATATGCGATCTGGGGTTGCGCTGTTGGCGCTGGGGGTACTTGGTACCTGCATTGCGTTCCTGATGATGACCGCTCTGGGGGCCCGGGTCGGAAGCACACGTTCTGCCTCGCTTACCTACCTCGAGGCCGTATTCGCGCTGATCATCGGGGTGGTGATTGCCAACGAAACCGTGGTCACTCTTGAGGTGTTGGGCTGTGCCGTGCTACTGGTCGGTGCCTGGCTCACGAGCCGAGCCGACCGGGCGTCATAACCTTTCCCTCACGCTGGGTGGTTTTTAGCCGACTCGAAGGCAATCCTGCCTGGTCAGCGCCGGTAATCCTTCAGATTCATTGCGAAATAGCCGATGGAGAGAACAACCACGCGTCTGTGTGACCCCCCAGGTCCACGACACCACATTGTTCCAAGGAGTACCCGTGAAGCAATCCAACGTTCCACGTGTCAACACGACCTATCGATTTGTTGCTTACATCGCTTTCGCGATCGTTCCACTCATGCTCAACGCCTGCTCCAGCAAGGGTAGCGACACCGCAGTATCGGCCGACAGTACTCCGACTGAGTTGGCAGCGGTCGCCCCTCAGACCCCCGGTCGGGCAACGGAACTTGGTACTGCCCCTCAGACTGCCGGTCGGGCAACGGGAAGCTCGTCGGACAGCACGGTTCCGGCACCAGCAGCCAGCTCGTCCAGTGCGACGACCATCAAAACGGCGACGGTCAAGGCTGCTGCCGTGCCGACACCGACCGCAGCGCGTAGCAATCCCGATGTCGATGCGAACACCATTCCGAAGCTCAACAACGAAGTGGGTGCGTTGGCCGATGTGACCGTCAAATCGTGTGTCAAAGCATCTGGCCGTAGCGATTCCGAGTGGAAATCAGCAGGTACTGTCACGAACAGCACCAAGTCAGCGGCTTCGTATGTGATCACAACGGCGTTCCTCGATGCGCAGGGAACCACGGTTGGTTTGGGCTTTAGCCAGGTCAACCGAGTGAAGGCAGGGTCGTCTCGTGACTGGGTTGTTGCGGCCCTGACGACTGTCAGTGAAGGCCTGCAGTGCATCATGCGCGTCACCCGCGGCGACGCCTGAGGTCAGCCAAATTCTTTGCCTGATTGGCAGTCCGGGAATTCGAACCCACTGGAACCGTCATTATGAACCGCACCCTTCGCACCTTCGATAACCGAATTGGCGACAAACAGACTGGGTTACCAGTTTCGAGGCGAAGCTATATCGGAAACCGAACACGTCGCTTCCTTTCGGCGTTCTCGGCGCTCGTCATCCTTACCAGCGCGTTTGTAACCCTCTCGCTTACGTTGTCGCAACCGGCGGAAGCAATCACTGCATTTGGCTCGGTATTTACTACGAACATTCAAGGCGACATCGTCATGGCTGCCAACTCGAACATGACCTGTTTGTCTGGTTGCACAGTAGCGAATAGCGACGTGATGTCGTATGTGGACATAGATGGTGTTGCGGCCAGCCCGGTGCAGGGTGGCGGCACAATAGTTACGTTCAACTCCACCACCGCTGATGTGGTCGTGCCTACGGGTTCTTCGGTGCTCTTTGCTGGCCTGTTCTGGGGAGGCAACACGCTCGGCGGTGCGGGCGGCGCAGATGCTCCGACGATCACCGACCGCGACAAGATTTATTTCCGAACACCTGCGATGACTGGCTACCAACAGCTCACCGCGACGAGCACCGATATCGATACCAACTCCAGCACGACCGCCCCGGTGTATCACTCGTTTCTTGATGTGACGACAATTGTGCAGGCAGTTCCGGGTGGTGGTGCCGGAACCTACGGTGCAGCAAACATTCAGTCTGGTACCGGCTCATCTGGCCTCGGTGACTGGTCTGGCTGGACGTTGGTCGTCGCGTATTCCAACCCTTCACAACCGTTGCGACATCTCAATGTTTACAACGGTTTCAACCGGGTCTTCGGTGCTACCGCTGCTTCGAGCACCGACATCATCCTTGGTCCATTCGTGACGCCTGCGATCGGCAACATCAACGCGAAGATTGGCCTAGTTGCCCAGGACGGTGACCCCGGAATCACCAATGACTTTGCGACCCTGACATCGGGTACTGCAGCGAACTGCTCATCGGCGACGGGCTCACCGCCGGCCCTTTCCGACGCCGTAAATCCGGGTACGAACCTTTTCAACTCGAGCATTACTAACGGTGCAGCAAACGTCGCCACCCGTAATCCGGCTGCAGCGGTCACATGGGGTTACGACGCCGATATCGTTCAAGCGAACAACTACCTTACGAACGGCTCAACATCAGGGTGTTTGCGCATCGGAACAACCGGCGACACCTACTACCTCGACGCAGTGACATTCTCGATCGAGCTACCTCAGCCCAGAATCGTAGCTACCAAAACTGCGAACGACCTGAATGGCGGAAACCTCGACCCCGGTGACATCGTCGAGTACTCGATTTCGATGACCAACGTTGGCGACGACATCGCCACCCAGGTAAAGGTTGTCGACCCTCTGCCATCCGGCCTTATCTACATCTCAAATTCGATGTCAGTTGCCACCGGCCCCGGATACGTAGGCACACTTACAGACTCTTCGGCCGATGCCGATGTCGGAAATGCGTCAGGTCCGCTGACAGCGTCGACGAGCACCTTTTACGTTGGTGTTGGTGCATCCTCGACCGCTGGCGGTACCCTCGCGCCGGGGGCATCGTCAACCGTCAAGCTTCGGGCCACGGTTGACCCAGCGACGACTGGTGGTACCACGTTCACCAACCAGGTCACCATTACCTATCGGGGTGCAACGATCCCGCTGCAGGTACTTAGCCCAGTCGTAAGTGCAACTACTACCCCGGTCGCTACCCGGGTGAATTTAGGTGTTACGAAAAGTGATGGCGTCACCCTGGTCACCGCCGGAAACACGACTACGTACACGATGCTGGTTAGCAATACCGGTCCGCAGGCGGCCATCAACGCAACTGTCACTGACAATCTTTCGGCCGCGATCAGTGGGGCAACGTGGACTTGCTCGGTAGCAGGGCAATCGGTCGCGGCCGCTTGCGGTGCTCTATCGGGTTCTGGGAACATCGCAACCACGGTCGATCTTGGGGTGAACGACACTGCGACCTATGTGGTGACAGCCCCCATTCTTCCGACGACACCTTCTGGCACAGGTACGTTGACGAACACCGTCACGGTTGCCGCAGCCACCGGGGTCACCGACACCAATACAGCGAACAATTCGGCCACCGACGTCAACAACGTTGACCGTAAGGCTGACCTGGTGGTCAGCAAATCCGATGGAATCACCAACGCTGTTCCCGGAACTGCACTGAGTTATACAGTTGTGGTTACCAACGACGGCCCGTCGACTTCTGGCGGGTTGGTGAACTTTGCGGATACCGTTCCCGCTGCGCTGACCGGGGTCAACTGGACCTGTTCGGAAACGGCAGGATCATCGTGCACGGCAGCGACCGGCTCGGGTAACACGATCAATACCACACTCACTCTTGACAAAAACGGCGTCGCCACGTTCGTAGTTACCGGGACTCTTAACCCCGCGACTGCATCCGGAACGGGCACTCTGGCCAACACCGCAACTGTCACGCCAGTATCGGGAACAACTGACCCAACACCAGGTAACAACACAGCAACGGACACCGACAACGTCACGCCCAGGGTTGATTTGTCGATTACAAAAAGCGACGGCCTGGTCGATGCTGTTCCCGGAACAGCGTTGTCGTATTCAGTGGTGGTCGCGAACGCGGGACCGTCAACAGCGACGGCTGCAGTCATTACCGATACCGTCCCTGCGGCGCTGACCGGCGTGAGTTGGACGTGCACACCAGCGGGCGTCGGAGCCAGTTGTGGTGTATCAAACGGAACCGGAAATGCGATCGCGACGACCGTCACACTTCCGACGGGAACATCAGCGACCTATGTGATTACCGCCACGGTCAGCCCCTCTGCCACGCTTCTCAGCACCATCGCCAATACGGCAACGGTTGCCGCCCCGGCCGGTTCGACCGATACGGATACCTCTAACAACTCGGCAACCGACTCCGACACCGTGCGGTTGGCATTGTCGCTGACAAAATCAGCGGCTGTCACCAACGACGTAACACCAACGGGTGCATCATTGGGCGATACTGTTACCTACTCGTTCTTGGTGACGAATATCGGATCTGTTGCGTTAAATACCGTTGGGGTTACCGACCCGTTGACCGGCCTGTCAGCGATCAGTTGCCCTGGAACCACGTTGGCTGTTGCCGCATCGTTCACCTGTACGGCCACTCGTCTGATCACTCAGGCTGACGTCAACTCGGGGTCAATCGTCAATACCGCTACTGCTACGGGAAGGGTTCCTTCGGGATCGACGGTAAGCGCGCAGTCGACTGTAACAACCCCGATCGCGCAGACGAAGACGTTGTCGTTGTTGAAGAGTGTTGCGTTGACGACAGATGTTGCGCCTTCTGGTGTGTCGTTGGGTGATGTGCAGACGTTCTCGTTTTTGGTGACGAATACTGGGAACGTGACGTTGACCTCGGTGTCGGTGTCTGACCCGTTGTCTGGTTTGTCGTCGGTTACGTGCCCTGTGACCACGTTGGCTCCGACCGGGTCGACGACGTGTTCCGCAACACGCACGATCACGCAGGCCGATGTGAATGCCGGGTCGATTATCAATACCGCTTCGGCGTCGGGTGCACCGCCGTCGGGTGCGGCGATTACGTCTAACAATTCGTCGACTACAACGCCGATCAATCAAACGAAGAGTATTTCGCTTGTCAAGAGTGTTG
Source organism: Acidimicrobiia bacterium (assembly GCA_031430595.1). Lineage (GTDB taxonomy): Bacteria > Actinomycetota > Acidimicrobiia > Acidimicrobiales > JANYDT01 > JANNBN01. The sequence goes on along the minus strand of JANPBU010000035.1, from coordinate 137,851 downwards.
CTGTCACCACTGATACTTCGCCGACCGGTGCGTCGTTGGGTGATGTGCAGACGTTCTCGTTTGCGGTGACCAACATGGGCAATGTGACGTTGACCGCGATCGGTGTAAGTGATCCGTTGGCCGGTTTGTCGTCTATTACCTGTCCGCTTACTGTTTTGGCACCGGATGGGTCGACAACCTGCACGGCGACCCGCTTGATTACTCAGTCTGATGTAAATGCTGGATCGATCTCGAATACCGCGACAGCGTCGGGTACGCCGCCGTCGGGTGCTGCGATTAGCTCGAATAGTTCGTCGACGTCGACGCCGATTGTGCAGACAAAGTCCATGTCGCTAACCAAGAGTGTTGCCCTCACTACTGACATCTCTCCATCGGGTGTGTCGTTGGGTGATGTCCAGACGTTCTCGTTCTTGGTTGCCAATACCGGCAACGTGACGTTAACTTCGGTGACCATCGTCGACCCGCTGACGGGTTTGTCGGCGGTTACCTGTCCTGTGACCACGTTGGCTCCCAGCGGGTCGACCACGTGCTCGGCAACACGGACGATCACGCAGGCCGATGTGAATGCGGGATCGATTATCAATACCGCTTCGGCGACTGGCACCCCGCCGTCGGGTGCGGCGATCACATCGAACAACTCATCAACAACCACGCCGATCAACCAAACAAAATCGATCAGTCTGGTTAAGTCGGTGGCACTCACCACCGACGCTGCGCCGGTTGGTGTGTCGTTGGGTGATGTGCAGACGTTCTCGTTTGCGGTGACCAACACGGGCAATGTGACGTTGACCGCGATCGGTGTGACCGATCCGCTGGCCGGTTTGTCGGCGGTTACGTGCCCTGTGACCACGTTGGCTCCGAGCGGGTCGACCACGTGCACAGCAACGCGAACGATTACTCAGGCTGATGTGAACGCTGGCGTGGTGACCAACACTGCGACCGCTAGCGGCATACCTCCGAGTGGAACCGCAGTGACTTCAGCGTCGTCATCAACCAGCACGCCGATCGTTCAGACGAAGTCGATTAACCTGGTCAAGACCGTTGCAATTTCGACTGACACAAGCCCGTCGGGCGCATCGTTGGGTGATACCCAGACCTTCTCGTTCTTGGTGACGAACACTGGCAACGTGACGTTCAGCGGTGTAGCGATCAGTGATCCCCTCATCGGTTTGTCGTCGATCACGTGTGCGTCGTTGTCGTTGGTTCCGGGTGGCTCGACAACATGTTCGGCGACTCGAACTATTGCGCAGGCCGACGTGAACGCCGGAACCATCGACAACACTGCAACGGCTACCGGCACTCCGCCATCCGGTGCACCCGTGACGTCAGCTTCGTCGTCAACCAGCACACCAATCGCTCAGACCAAGACGATCACGTTGACTAAAAGCGTCGCTCTTACCACTGACACGGCACCAGTCGGAGCGTCACTTGGCGATACGCAGACCTTCTCGTTCTTGGTGACTAACACCGGTAACGTGACGGTGAGCGCGGTGGCTGTCACCGATCCGTTGACCGGCATGTCATCGATCAACTGTCCACTTACCATTCTGGCCCCGGGCCGCTCGACGACGTGTTCCGCAACTCGGACAATCACCCAGGCCGATGTCAACGCCGGGTCAGTTGACAACACGGCAACAGCGAGCGCTAACCCGCCAAATGGATTGGCCACTACATCGAATCCATCATCGACCGCCACACCGATCAACCAGATCAAAACGCTTTCGCTGTCTAAGTCAGTAACGCTGACCACTGACACAACTCCGACCGGCCCGTCACTAGGTGATACGCAGACCTTCTCGTTCTTGGTGACCAACACCGGCAACGTGATGCTGACAGCGATCGCCATAGTCGATCCGTTACCTGGCCTGTCATCGATCAGTTGCTCGCTTACGATTCTGACCCCTGGCGCGTCGACGACGTGTACAGCAACTCGAATCATCAGCCAGGCGGACGTGAATGCAGGGTCGGTTAGCAACACCGCAAACGCCAGCGGCACGCCGCCGTCAGGTTCGCCAGTTACATCGAACAGCTCGACGACGTCAACCACTATCGGTCAAGCGAAAACGCTCACCCTGACCAAATCCGTTACCTTAACTGCCGACACGGCACCAACGGGTGCATCCTTGGGCGACACTCAGAGCTTCTCGTTTGTGGTCACGAATACCGGCAACGTGACCCTTACGGCGCTGAGCATTGCCGACCCGTTGCCAGGGCTCTCATCGATCAGCTGCCTGCTCACCAGTTTGGCCCCAAGCGGGTCGACAACATGTTCAGCCGCCCGAGTGATCACTCAGGCCGATGTCAACGCTGGCGTGGTTACTAACACTGCGTTGGCATCGGGAAATCCGCCGTTTGGTGCAGCCGTCACGTCGAACAGTTCGTCGACCACAACCCCGATCAACCAGATTAAGACACTCTCGCTGACCAAGTCAGTGGCATTGACCACCGACATTTCACCGAGCAGCGCGTCCTTGGGTGATTTACAGACCTTTTCGTTCGCCGTTGTCAACACTGGCAACGTCAGCCTGACTGCGGTTTCAGTCTCCGATCCGCTAGCTGGCCTTTCGGCAGTGACCTGTGCCGCGACGACGTTGGCGATTGGTGGCTCGACGAACTGTACGGCCACTCGAACCATTACTCAGGCTGACGTGAATGCTGGGTCGATTGTCAATACGGCCTCGGCTAGTGCGACTCCGCCGAGTGGCGTGCCGTTCAGCTCGAACAACTCTTCAACCACCACGCCAATTAACCAATCGCAGTCGATCAGCCTCACAAAGACCGTGGCGATCACTACTGACGCTGCACCTACGGGTGCGTCGTTGGGTGATGTACAGACGTTCTCGTTCTTGGTGACGAATACTGGGAATGTGACCCTAAGTACCATTACGGTTAACGACCTCCTCCCTGGTCTCTCAAGCGTGTCGTGTCCAGCAACCTCACTGGTTCCAAATGCATCAACGACCTGCACTGCTACTCGCGTGATCTCGCAGGCCAACGTAAACGCAGGTATGGTGACCAACACAGCAACAGTCAGCGGCAGGCCTCCGAGTGGAGCGGTCGTGACATCGGCATCATCGTCAACTTCGACGCCGATCGCCCAGACAAAGAACCTGACGTTGACGAAATCGGTAGCGATTACAACAGATGTATCGCCAGTTGGTGCGTCGTTGGGTGATGTGCAGACGTTCTCGTTCTTGGTAACAAACACTGGAAACGTGACGCTAACGAGTGTCAGCGTTGCTGATCCGCTGGCTGGATTGTCAGCGATCACCTGCCCGCTTACTACTCTGGCGCCGGGTGCTTCGACGACGTGTTCGGGAACGCGAACTATCACTCAGGCTGACGTGAACGCTGGGTCGATCCTAAATACAGCCTCGGTGAGTGGCGAATCGCCAAGCGGGACGACGATCACATCGAATAACTCGTCAACCACGACCCCTATTGCGCAAACTAAGACCATCACCCTGAGTAAGAGTGTTGCGATTACTTCCGACACCGCACCTACCGGTGCGTCGTTGGGTGATGTGCAGACGTTCTCGTTCTTGGTAACAAACACTGGAAACGTGACGCTAACGAGTGGCAGCGTTGCTGATCCGCTGGCTGGATTGTCAGCGATCTCGTGTCCGTCGATCACCCTGGCCCCGGGCGGGTCGACGACATGCTCAGCCACACGAACCATCACACAAGCTGATGTAAACGCTGGAACCATTGACAACACTGCGACTGCCAGTGGCACCCCACCGAGCGGGGCGTTGGTCACCTCGAATAGTTCGTCTACAACCACGCCGATCAATCAGTCGAAGGTGATCACGTTGGTGAAGAGTGTGGTGCTGAGCAACGACACTGCACCAACTGGCCCGTCGTTGGGCGACACGCAGACGTTCTCCTTCTTGGTGGCTAATACGGGCAATGTGACGCTGACGAGCGTCGGCGTGTCTGATCCGTTGGTCGGTTTGTCCGCAATCAACTGCCCGCTTACCACTTTGGCACCCGGGGCGACGACGACATGTTCGGCGACTCGAACCATCACACAAGCTGATGTAAACGCCGGGTCGATTCTCAATACCGCAACAGTAAGTGGTGCGCCACCGAGCGGTGCGGCAGTCACGTCGAACAACTCGTCAACAACCACGCCGATCAATCAGTCGAAGGTGATCACGTTGGTGAAGAGTGTGGTGCTGAGCAACGACACTGCACCAACTGGCCCGTCGTTGGGCGACACGCAGACGTTCTTGTTCGCTGTCACGAATACAGGCAACGTCACCTTCACTGCCGTCACCGTCAACGATCCGTTGGCCGGTCTGTCAGCAATTACATGCCCGCTAACTACTCTCGCCCCGGCCGGGTCGACGACATGCTCAGCCACACGAACCATCACTCAGGCCGATGTGAATGCTGGAACTATCGATAACACTGCAACCGCCAGTGGCACGCCACCGAGCGATGCGGCTATCACTTCGGCACCGTCATTGACATCAACCCCGATTGCTCAGAACCCGACATTGTCGTTGACTAAATCAGCGGCTCTGACCACGGATGTCGCACCAACCGGTGCTTCGTTTGGCGACACGCAAACCTTCTCGTTTGCCGTTATTAACACGGGCAACGTCACCTTGTCGGCTGTGGTTGTCACCGATGCGTTGCCAGGTCTATCGGCGATCACCTGTCCGTTGTCAACGCTTGCTCCGGGTGGTTCGACTACGTGTACGGCGACGCGGACCATCACGCAGGCCGATGTGGACGCCGGGTCGGTCATCAACACCGCGTCTGCCACGGGCTTACCACTTACTGGTTCGGCGATCACGTCGAATACTTCGTCGACAACAACACCAATCGCCCAGACCACCACCATTTCGGTCATCAAGTCAGCCTCCATTACCAACGACGTCGCTCCGATTGGTGCATCGTTAGCTGACACCCAGACGTTCTCCTTCCTCGTTACGAACAATGGCAGCGTGACATTGACCGCCGTCGCCGTGGCCGACCCGCTACCCGGAACTTTCGCCGTCACCTGTCCGGTCACCACGCTCGGCCCCGCCGCATCGATGACCTGCACCGCAACACGCACGATTACCCAGGCCGACGTCGACGCAGGGTCGATCAGTAACACTGCGACTGCCAGCGGTGTTAGTCCATCAGGCACCACGGTTACTTCGCCACCCTCGTCAACAACCACCCCCGTTGCTCAGATCAAGACGATCACGCTGACCAAGAGTGTGTCGATCACTACCGACGCAACACCTTCGGGCGCATCGTTGGGCGACACACAAACCTTCTTGTTCGCAGTGATGAATACCGGAAACGTGACCCTAACGTCAGTTGGAATTACTGACCCATTAGTTGGTCTTTCCGCTATCAACTGTGCAGCGACGACGCTCGCCCCGGGTACATCGATGAACTGCACCGCTACTCGAACTATCACCCAGGTCGACGTCGATTCTGGGTCGATCATCAACACCGCATCAGCCAGCGCCAACCCTCCGAGTGGTCTCAGAATCACGTCGAACAACTCGTCGACCACTACGGCGATCTCTCAGGCCTCATCGATCACGTTAGTAAAGAGCGTGGCGATCACCACTGACGCAGCCCCATCGGGTGCGTCTTTGGGTGACGTGCAGACGTTCTCGTTCCTCGTGACGAATATTGGAAACGTGACATTGAGTGCGGTCGGCGTCACCGACCCACTGGCTGGTTTGTCTGCTGTCAGCTGCCCCGCTACGACGCTCGCGCCGAACGTTTCAACGACCTGTACGGCGACGCGAACCATAACGCAGGCTGACATGAACGCTGGGTCAATCAACAACACGGCTACCGCAAGCGGAACGCCTCCGAGTGGTGCGAACGTCACGTCGAGTCCATCGTCGACCAGCACAGCGATCACGCAGGCACCAGTGCTGTCGTTGGTCAAATCGGTCGCCATCACTACCGACACGGGGCCAACGGGGGCATCATTGAACGACGTACTGACGTTCTCGTTTGCTGCCACCAATACGGGAAATGTGACACTGAGTTTGTTGAGTGTGAGCGATGCATTGCCGGGTCTCTCGTCGATATTATGTCCGTCGACCACCTTGGCCCCCGGTACAACCATCACCTGTACGGCGACGAGTGTCATCACCCAGGACGACGTGAATGCCGGATCAATCATCAACAGTGCTTCGGCTACGGCGACACCACCGACCGGACCACCAGTCACGTCAAACAATTCGTCGACGACTACACCGATCGCTCAGAACTCAGCTTTGTCATTGGTCAAGTCGGTAGCGATCACAACAGATGCCGCCCCGACAGGTGCATCGTTGGGTGATGTGCAGACATTCTCGTTTGGACTAACCAACACCGGAAACGTCTCGCTAAGCGGGCTGAGTGTCAGCGATCCTCTGGTCGGTTTGTCGGTTGTCACTTGTCTGCCGACGACACTGGCCCCTGGCCTAACTGCGACTTGCTCGGCGACTCGCACGATCACCCAGGCCGATGTCAACGCTGGCTCGATTGTCAATACGGCTAACGCCAGCGGTGTTGCTCCGAGTGGTTCGACCGTTACGTCAAACAACTCGTCGACAACCACTCCGATTAGTCAAGCCCCCTCACTTTCACTAGCGAAAGCCGTGACCCTGTTCAACGATGCTGACAACAACGGGGCATTTTCGAAGGGTGACACCCTTACGTACACGTTCTCGGTTAGCAATAGCGGCAATGTTACGCTTAGCGCGCTTAGCATTATTGATCCGTTGCCGGGCCTCGGTACCATTTCCTGTACCGTAACCACGCTTGCCATCGGTGCGTCGACGCAGTGCACCGCCGCCTACGTAGTTACTCAACTCGACGTTGATGCCGGGTCAATCAACAACACTGCCCGTGCCTCAGCCATCCCACCGACCGGGGTTGCAATAAGTTCACCGAACGCCACGGTAACGACACCTCTCACCCGGTCAGCATCGATCACGCTGGCCAAGTCGTCGGCCCTGACTATCGATGCAGATGCAAGCACCTCGATCTCTCGTGGCGACACGCTCACGTACACCTTTGTGGTGCGTAACACCGGCAACGTCTCCCTTGCGTCGGTCGGTGTTAATGATCCAATGGTTGGTTTGAGTGCCGTTATCTGTCCGGTATCGACGTTGCCCCCGGACGCGGCCACGAACTGCACCGCCACCTATGTGGTCACCCAGGCTGACGTTGACGCAGGCACCATTGCGAATACCGCAACAGCTACAGCAGCCGCACCGAACGCCGTTACAGTGAACGCGACTGGTACATCAACAACGTCGGTACCGCAGATACCGTCAGTCACCCTGACTAAAACACTTGGCTCGAATAACGACGTCGACGGTAGCGCAGGCGTCACCAGGGGAGATACGCTTACTTACCGTTTCGCTGTTTCCAATACTGGCAATGTCGCGCTCGGGTCGATTTCAGTCGCAGACCCAATGGTTGGCCTGTCGAGCATTGGCTGCCCTGTCACATCGATCGCCCCAGGTGCAACCACCGTATGCACCGCTACGTACGTAGTTACACAAGTTGATGTTGACGCAGGCTCGATCGTCAACACCGCAGCAGCCACGGCTACCGCGCCCATCGGTACCATGGTCAGTTCACCGAATTCGACGGCGACGACCCCCATCATGCAAACGACTTCGCTACAGATGGTGAAGTCAGTCTCGATTGGTATTGATGCTGACAGCAGCGCCACCGTTTCGAAGGGTGACACGCTCACCTACAACTTCGCCGTAACCAATACTGGAAATGTAACCATCAGCGCGCTGGCGATTATCGACCCCCACGTAGGGCTTTCTCCTCTCACGTGTTTGCTCGCAACCCTGGCACCAAATGCGACAACTTCGTGCAGTGCCAACTACATCGTGACCCAGGCTGACGCCGATGCCGGATCGATCACTAACACCGCTCACGCCATCGCCGTCAACCCATCCTTAAGGCCGGTGGCTTCGCCCGATGACACCGTGGTTCGACCAGTTCCGCAGGTGAGGCGAGTCGAGTTGATCAAGTCAGTCAACCTCACGAATGACGCCGACACCAGCACCACGGTGTCGTTGGGGGATACGATCACCTATTCCTTTAACGTAACGAATACCGGTTCGGTCACGCTCCGAAATATTGCCATCACCGATCCCAAACCTGGGCTGTCAGCCATCAATTGCCCGGTTTCCCCGCTGAATCCGGGGGCATCTGCAACCTGCACAGCAACATATGTGGTCACACAATCCGACGTCGACCAAGGCGCAATCGTCAACGTGGCATCGGCATTGGCCACAACTCCTTCCGGTGCAGTCATCTCGTCGCCCACATCCACAGCGACAATGCCGGTTCCGCAAAGCGCTTCGATGACGCACGCCAAGACGTTTACTGCCAACGCTGATGAAGACAACAATGCGACCATCTCGGTAAACGACACGCTGACCTTCAGCTTCAAGCTGGTCAACACGGGCAACGTCACCCTCACGCTGATCTCGGTGAGTGATCTGCTGATCGGTGCATCGGCGGTCGTGTGCCCCGCCCCTGCCCTTGCACCTTCCTCCACGTTGACCTGTACGGCAACGTATGTGGTCAAACAGGCCGACATCGATGCTGGTTCGATCACTAACTCAGCAACAGCGACCGCAACACCACCTTCAGGAACAGCGATTTCGATTCCGGCAAGCACCACGGTCGCCGTTGCGCAGTCGGCCAGCTTGTCGTTGACAAAGACCGGCTCGCTGACTGTCGATGCCGACTCAACAACCACGGTTACCAAGGGCGATACCTTCACGTATCAGTTTGCGGTCTCGAATACCGGAAATGTAACCCTCAGTGCGCTGAGCATCTCTGACCCGCACGTTGGGCTGTCGCCAATCGTTTGCCCTGCTGGTTCTGTTAACCCGGGAGTGACAGTCAGTTGCAGCGCGACTTATGTAGTTACCCAAGCCGACGTGGATCTTGGAACGGTTAACAACACAGCCCAGGCCTTGGCGACGACACCGAGCAGTACCACGGTTCAGTCGAACCAGTCGTTGTTCGCTATAGCGGTTCCTCAGACCGGTGATCTGCGGATTGTCAAAACGATGAACTTGTCGGTCGATGCCGATAACAGCACTACGGTAAGCATTAACGACACGTTGACATATCAATTCGCAGTGTCAAATGCCGGAAACGTCTCACTGAACTCGCTGGTCGTTACCGACCCGCTTGTTGGGTTGTCACCGATTGCTTGTCCGTCCACGACGTTAACTCCTGGTTCAACGGTGCTGTGTACCGCGACCTACGTTGTGACCCAGGCCGACGTCGACGCAGGCCGGATCGTTAACGCCGCACGGGCGACCGCTCGTCCGCCGTCAGGCCCGGCACTCACTACGCCGAACTCGTCGGTTACAACTCTGGTGCCGCAATCTCGTCAACTGGCCACCACCAAATCGGTCAGTTCAACCGTTGATAGTGACGGAAACAACAAAGTGAGCGTGGGCGACACGCTTAACTACACGTTCTCGGTGTCGAATACCGGCAACGTAACTGTTTCGAACTTAGTGGTCAACGATTCGATGCCGGGTGTTTCAACAGTGAACTGTGCGGCAACGACCCTCGCGCCGAACGTGTCGACGACCTGCACGGCAACCTATGTAGTCACGCAAGCCGATGCCGATGTCGGAAGCGTCGACAACAGTGCCACCGCTTCGGGGGTAACAACTACAGGTGTACCGGTAACCTCACTGCTAGCAACTGTCGAAACGTCGGTTCCGACTGTTGCTGTTTTAACGGTTCTGAAGAGTTTGTCGAATAACGATGACCGCGATGGCAGCGGTACGGTAACGGCGGGTGACACGCTGACGTACACCTTCAATGTCCAAAATACCGGCCAAGTAACCCTGTCATTTGTTGGAATTGTTGACCCGAAGCCGGGTCTCACGCTTACTCTGTGCACAGCTCAGTCGATCTCGCCCGGAGCAACAACGATCTGTACAGGTACTTACCTTGTTAGCCAAGCAGATATTGATGCTGGCACGCTTTCAAATACAGCAAGGGCGCAGGGTACGACCCCAGTCGGAGTAGTACTGACTTCAGCCCCTTCGACGGTAACGGTGTCGCCTCCTCGCAATCCGGTCGTGTCGCTCACCAAATCGTTGGGCGCCAACAACGATGCTGATGCTTCGACGACGGTCAGCTTCGGCGATACGTTGACTTACCAATTTGCGATCACCAACACCGGTAACGTCACGCTTGCTTCGGTTGGCGTAAACGATCCAATGGTTGGGTTGTCGGCAGTGACATGCCCTGGCGGGTCGCTTGCACCGGGGGTAACGGTGAACTGCTCGGCCGCATACGTGGTTACGCAACTCGATGTTGACGCCGGTTCAATCGTTAACACCGCAACTGCTCAGGGAACAACGTCTGGTGGAGCAACAGTGCTGTCGGTGCCTTCGACAGTAACCACGGTGACGCCCCAGGGCCCACGAATCTCGCTGGTCAAGTCACTTGCCAGCAACAACGACGCTGATGGCTCTTCGACGGTGACCATCGGTGACACGTTGACGTATCGCTTTGCTGTGACGAACAGCGGCAACGTGACGTTGCAATCGGTAAGTGTCGATGATGCTTTGGTTGGCCTCTCGGCCGTCACGTGTCCGACCGGACCGCTTGCTCCAAGGGCGACGGCGACGTGCACTGCGACCTACCTGGTCAAGTCAACCGACGCCGACACCGGTTCGATCGTGAATACCGCACGCGCGTCGGGTGTGGGACCGAACGCGGCCACGGTTACCTCGTTAACCTCGCGGGTTACCACCCCTGTCGTGCGCATAGTGCCGACCACAACCACAACCACAACCACGACAACGGTTCCGCCGACGACCACGACTGTTCCGTCGACGACCACGACTGTTCCGCCGACGACCACGACTGTTCCGCCAACCATCGGGACGACCCCGACAACTGAAACACCAACGATCCCGACGACGATCAACCCTAACGGCACGTCCTCGATTGGTGTCAGTGAACCGGCCCGAGTGGCAACTACCGTCCAAAACCAGACAACGACAACGGCAACGATTCCGCCGGTACCAGGTGCACCTGTGTCGCCACCACCGGTCGAGCCAGCGTCCACCGGAAAGATCTCTGGAACAGTATGGATCGATATCAACGGGAACGGCCTACTCGACCCAGGCGAAAAAGCGATCAGCGGCGTAAAGGTGCGCCTACTGCGAAACGGTGTGGTGGTCGCTACAACAACCGCGGGGCCGGACTTCGAATTTACTAAGCTCGCCGATGGTGATTACACGATCGAGGTTGATCCAACGACGGTTCCGCCAGAGTTGGCACCATCAATCAATAGTCGCGGCATTCGGGTCACTGTGTCGGGTGCTGAATCAGTAAATATTCGCTTCCCCTATAGGCCAGCACCGAGTCGAATTCCGCTCACCGGCACCAATTCCGAGACCTTGGTCCTGATTGCTCTGTTGCTATCGCTCAGCGGCTTGGTGCTGCTCGTGAGTGCCCGTCAACGCACACAAAATCGCAACTAGTCAGGATCGCAATCGAGTGGTCGTTCGCTCAGCAGATTCGAGATGTAAGTGGCTATTCCAACCGGCTCACGAATTGACGAGATCCCACAGGTCGGCGAGCGGTTGAGTTGTGACGTCTCGGCGACGGGCAACGAGACCAACGGTTACCGAGGGCAGCGGCAACGTCGGGGTAAGTACCCGCACCCGCTGTTTAAGCGGGCTAGCTCGCAGCACTAACTCAGGGATGATCGCAATGCCTGAACCAAGTGCTGCCAACGCGAGAACCTCTTCGTTTGTTTCGGCGTCACGCATGTTGGTGCCCCGAGGAAGGGCTGCTCGAACCCACCGTTCTGCAAGGTCTCGTATAAGACCCTGACGCGACACAATTACGGTTTGTCCATTGAACGACTTGACGTCAACCGGTGCGACAGCAACGAACGGGCTGGTCTCGATGGCGGCACCAATGAGCCCTGATGGAAGCCGGTTCGGCAACGGGGCAATGGCGGTCGCTACAACGCCCGAGGCCACGGCGTCAACCGCAGCACCTGCTGGCCCGGTTCGAAGGTCGAGGTGAACGTCTGGGCGCCGACGGCGAAACGCTTCGAGTAGCGGCGGAGCAATGAGTTGACTCGCCGTTACCGTACAAAAAATCGTCAGTTCACTTCCTATAAGAGCTTGTGAGGTGGCTACGAGTTGATCCCACTGATGTACCACGTCGCGTAGTCCTTCGACTACCGCGACAGCATCACCTTGAAGCTCAACGGAGCGTCCGCTGCGCGTAAACAGAGTACGTCCGAGCGAAATCTCGACCCGCTGTACAGCCCGCGAGACCGTCGATTGGCTCACGTGAAAGGTTCGAGCGACGGCCCCAAACGTGGTGACTTCAGCAGCTGCGATGGTGAGTCGCATGTCGTCAAGCTCTGGCATAAGTCAAGCATCGCACGGTTAACGAATGCTGCTGATCCGGTTTACGCATCAACTAGGCCCTAAAACTGCGCTGTACGCATCATTGCGAATAGGTCAGAATGGTTGCAAACCTCAACAAGGAGCACGATCATGGCTACCGTTTATTACGAAAAAGATGCTGACCCGTCAATCATTTTGGGAACAAAAGTGGCCATCCTTGGCTACGGCTCGCAAGGACATGCCCACGCACTCAATCTGAAGGAATCAGGCGTCGACGTGGTCGTTGGCCTACGCGAAGGTTCGTCATCGAAGGCCAAGGCTGAAGCAGCCGGTCTCAAGGTGTTGTCAATGCCAGAGGCTTCTGCATGGGCCGACCTCGTGATGATCACACTTCCCGATACCGATATTGCCGAAGTATTTGACCGTGACGTTGCCCCGAACCTCTCTGCCGGTCAAGCCGTCGCGTTTGCTCACGGTTTGAACGTTCGCTTTGAACTCGTGAAGCCAGCCGCCGACATCGATGTCATCATGATTGCCCCGAAGGGCCCAGGACATCTCGTTCGTCGAACGTACACGGAAGGCGGCGGCGTACCAGCCCTTATTGCAGTGCACCAAGACGCCAGCGGAAAAGCAAAGTCGCTCGCGCTTTCGTATGCATACGGGGTAGGCGGCGCTCGCGCCGGCGTCATCGAAACCACGTTCGCAGAAGAAACCGAAACCGATCTGTTTGGTGAGCAGGTTGTGCTGTGTGGTGGCCTGACCCGTCTCGTCCAAATGGGTTTCGAAACCCTCGTGGAAGCTGGATACCAGCCAGAAATGGCGTATTTCGAGTGCCTCCATGAAGTGAAGCTCATCGTCGACCTGATGTACGAACAGGGTATCTCTGGAATGCGGTATTCCATCTCGACAACCGCTGAGTACGGCGACCTTACCCGTGGCCCGCGAATCATTACTGACGGTACGAAAGATGAAATGCGGAAAATTCTGGGCGAAATCACCAGCGGTGAATTTGCGAAGGAATTCATTGCCGATTACAAGGCCGGATCACCAAGTTTCAACGCACTGCGAGCCGCCGGAAAAGCACATCCAATCGAAAAGACGGGTGCTGAGCTTCGAGCGATGATGCCGTGGATTTCAGCTGGTAAACAAAAGGTTGAAGACGCAGCAGGCGGCTCTAACTAAGTATGCGGAGGGTTCTGGCTGGCGAAAGTTAGCCAGCCGGAAACCGCGCGCACCCGTTCGTAGGCAATGATTGGGGGGTGTTGTCTTTACGGTTCCTTTCGGTTGCAGCCTCGGTGTGTTCAGTTGTCTTGATTGGATGCAATTCGGGTGCAGTGGTTCCGCCAACCAGCGTCGCAAGCGTCCCCACCATCACCGGTCAGAACGTCGACTCTGGCGGCCCCGCCATGTCTGCAGACCATTGGCACGGTGCATACGGGGTCTTCGTGTGCGGGAAATTTCTTCCCGTCATCGATGGGTCGTCTCTTCCTGACCCCGACGGCATCCACACCCATGATGACGGGTTGATACATATACATCCGTTTACGGAACGGGCCTCGGGTGCGAATGCTGTTTTGAAACGCTTCACCGACGTTCTCGGAATGGCCCTCACCAAAACTTCGATGAAGTTATCGATAGCTTCACCACCGGTGAATGTGAAAAACGGTGATAAGTGCCCAGATGGTCGCAAAGGGGTAGTGCGAGTGCTCGAGTATTCCGGGGACGCCCTCGGTACCGTCAAAGAGGTAAAGAATCCACTTGAGCTTCGCTTCGCTCCGAACCAAATCTTGGTGTTTGCCTTCGGCCCGAAAGATGAAAAGGTGCCACCGCCTGATTCTGTTGCTGACCTTGACTCACCGCTAGATGCGTTACCCAACTACACGCTTAACGAAGCGCGAAAGGCGCTCATCGGGCCTGAACCCACGGTCAAGGCACCTATCTCGAAGCCCACAAAGCTGGTCATCGAAGATCTTGAACCAGGAACCGGCGACCCAGCGGGGCTGCGGGACAAAGTCGGTCTTAAGTATTTATTAGTCAACACTGACGGGAAGACAATTGATACGAACTGGGCAGGCGATGGTTTGTTGTCGTTTCCACTGGGGCGTGGCGCGGTTATCGAAGGCTTCGACAACGGTATTGTTGGAATGAAAGTTGGTGGCCTTCGAAAACTCACGGTTCCTTCCGATCTTGCTTACGGCGCTGCTGGGTCACCGCCATCAGTCGGGCCGAATGAAACCCTGGTGTTTGTTATTCGACTGGTCGTGCTTGAGCCTCCACGATTCTCTGTTCCTCCAACCACCTTCAACACTTAAGTAGTAAGCAGGCATAACATATGGAATTTGAATCTGTAGTTCGTGCTCGCAGGATGTGTCGAAAGTATCTCGAAACGCCAATCGAAAAGGCTCAGTTAGACCGTGTGCTCGATCATGCTCGTCGGGTGCCATCGGCCGGGTTTTCGCAGGGGTTTCATTTTCTTGTGTTGGAAGGACCCGAGCAGACAGCGGTCTTTTGGGACCACACCCTTCCCGCTTCCGATCGCCCTGCATTCCCGTGGCCGACTCTTCTAAAGGCCCCGGTCATCGTCTTGCCGCTTGCCGATGCAGATGCGTATGTGCGCAGATATTCCGAGGCTGATAAAGCAAAAACGGGTTTGGGCGAATCGACCGATGCATGGCCGGTTCCGTTCTGGTGGGGTGATACTGCAATGGCAGTGCAGAACCTGCTGTTATCAGCAACAAACGAGGGGCTCGGAGCCCTCTATTTTGGCATATTCCGAGAAGAAAAGGCACTCGTAAGTGCTCTTGGTATTCCCGAAGGGATTCGGCCGTTAGGTGCGGTAACGCTCGGTCATCCAGCACCTGAAGCGTACGAGAAACGGGAGGGTTCAGCAGGTAAGCGTCAACGGGTGCCGTTCGAATCGTTCGTTCATCGCGGCACTTGGTAGCCACCTTCCGAACCGAGCGATTGGCGAGTGGCTTCGAGAAACGAACGGGAAAACTCAACTGACGGTTCGAGTGCCATGCCTTCGCCCCATTCATTCCACGCGTTGAGCGCAATCCAAGGCCTTTTGCTGCGTTCGGTTGGCCCAATATTTGGTGCAATCGCTTTTGCTGCCTCAAGACGCTGCGAGTAATGCTGAACCGTGTTATCTCGCAAATACCAAGCCTGAAACTTTCTACGGCCGGTATTGTTCCAACCAACTAACACCAAAGGAACAGTGTCACGAGGTTGATGTTCGTGGTCGCTGAGTGACGCTGCCAGATAGTCACTAGAGCGAATAGCCCGGTCTCGAAAACGTAAAAACCTTGCTGCCCTCATTGGGGAAGTCATCGAGTGGAAAATCGTTCGTCGGAACCCGAGCCGCTTAATCACCATGCCTTGAGTTTGAATCCACGCATCGAGACCAAGCTCTTGCGGGGCACCCAAGGAATACGACGAGTTGTTGCCAATGATGAACAGACCGTCATACCCGGCCAACCTGGCTCGTTCGCGCCATCTGGTGAGTTGTTGTTTGACATTAGGAATCGCAGCCGGGGCATAAATCATCAGAACGGGATGGTTGTCGATTGCCACATATCGGGGGTCGGCAAAGGCTGCAAGTAGATAATCAATATGTCGATCATCGGATGGATCGTCGTATTGCTGTTTCCATGTCACCGAATCTGGCTCACCTTTCCAGGCGAGGGTCCAGTCGTGGTTGGCCCAACAGAAGAAAAAGGGATGGTCGGGTGAGCCGTCAGCGAGCATCGAGTCAACGACGAGTGGCATCGGTCGGTTGCCTTGAGAATAGTAATGGTAGATACCAAAGGCACTCACCCCGGCGAGCTTTGCTAGTTCAGCCTGTTTATCGCGAGTGTCTTGACTGAGGAGGTCGTAGAACCCAAGCTCACCGGGGGTCAACTGTGACGACCTCGGGGTGCGGACCCCTCGGTGCATAGCCAACAGCGAGTTCCATTCAGTGAATCCCTCACCCCACCATTCGTCATTCAGCGGGGTCGGGTGAAACTGCGGAAGGTAGTAAGCGAATGAAAAGGTTGCTTCACGATCGGTCGCCACCAGCCGAGAGTAGCGTGATTTCTCGGTGCGAGGCGTTGTCGGGGACCGGTGCTGTTGCCTTGCTTCCTGACCGTTGATCGTTGTAACGGCCCTTCTTAACACGGCACGGCCAAAATCCAGCACTGGTGATCCTAGAAGGAGTTAGAGCACTGTTCGCTTTGTGAGTTTTTCCGACAGGTCCCACAATTGTTTTGCGTCGGAGGCGTTTCGCGCTCTTCGGCTTGGGTTTTCTAGGACGGCATGGCCTAGGCCAATCCATCGTGGGCCGTAGAATTCTCCGCTCAGTGCTGCTGGGTCGGTAGCTGCGCGAAGTGCGGGTTGTGCTCCCATCTCGGCGGACTGGGTGATGATCGGCACGATGGATCTCACGAGCTTGTTGGTAAGTCCCTTGCCTTCGGTACCCAGATCGGTATGCGAACCGCCGGGGTGTGCGGTGAGCGCCATGGTCGAGAGCCGAGCGGATTTGAGGCGTGTATGGAGTTCCGCCGTGAAGAGGAGGTTGGCGAGTTTGCTTTGAAAGTACGGCTTCCAACGGTCGTAGGTTTTCTCGAACATGACGTCGTCAAAATGCATGCTTCCCATTCGGTGCCCCATGCTTGACATGGACACTACGCGAGACCCGGGTGTGTTGAGGAGTACTGGAAGAAGATCTGCGGTGAATGCAAAATGGCCAAGATGGTTCACGCCAAACTGCATCTCAAATCCATCGGCAGTTTTGGCTTTGTCGACTGCCATGAGTCCAGCATTGTTAATCAGTAGGTGTAACGGGCGGCCGGTGGCCCGAAAGGTTTGCGCTGCGAGGCCTACCGACGCGAGGTCGCTAAGGTCAAGAGGGAGAATCTCAACTGGTTCGTTCACCCCAAGACTTGTGATCTGGGCGGCTGCCATCGCGGCCTTTTGTGGGTTTCGGCATCCAAGAATTACTGTTGCCCCGGCTTTTGCTAGCACTGAGGCAATCACGAACCCAAGCCCCGAATTTGCGCCAGTAACCAATGCGACTTTTTCTGTTTGGTCGCCGATATCGGCGGTTGTCCACTTTGCGCTCATAATTATACCCCTTAAGTCATCGGTTGTTGACTTGCACGTTACAAGGCTCGCTGCGTTACTGTCAACGGTTGATGACTTCTCAAGACTTGTCCCGAGTTTCGGCACCTGTTGCTCGATCTCGTTCTGCAACAAGAACCAAACTGTTGAATTCTGCGCGGACTCGCTTTCAGGACCATGGCTTCGATGGCACGACGGTTCGTGACATTGCGTCTGATGCCGGTGTCGATGCGGCCCTAATCAAGCGGTACTTTGGGTCGAAGGAAGGGCTGTTTACGGAGATCACACTCGCTGATGAATCACTTGCAGATTTGCTGACGGGGGATCGGGCAACGGTTGGATTCCGAATGGCTGAGCGGCTCGCTACGAAAAAGACTTCTCCTGGCATCGAAACGGTGATGCGGAGTTTGGGTAATCCTGCGGTTGCTGAACGTTACGAGGTGGAGCTTCATGATCGTTTTATCGTCGGCCTTGCCCAATGGTTGGGAGGTCGTGATGCACCTGTTCGCGCGGGCCTCATCGTGAGCATCCTAAACGGTATTGCAGTTTCCACGACCATACTTGGACAACGCAGCCTCCGTGACGCAAAGCAACGCGCGCTTATCAAACACTTAGGAGCGGCCTTGCAATCGCTCATCAACGGATAAGGCAAGTCAGCCAGTTGCGAACAAATAGATAGTTGGTCGTTTCGCGGTTGTAAGTACTACTGCGATGCGTGGAGTTCGTGGTGGCCGATTACCGACAAGAGGCGAAGGTTTTCAGTACTTGATGACCCGGGCGTTGCCGTGAATACGAGCAACACATGTGCCTGGTCTGGGTCGTGCAGAACCTGGCAGTGGAGATCCATTCTCCCCACTGCGCCGTGTTGCATCCGCTTTGGTTCAATTGGCTTCACCTCTACTTCGTGTTCGCCCCAAAGCGCTACGAATTCGTCGCTGATTTTGGTGAGTTCGTCAACCACGTTTGCGGCAAACGAGCCTGGTCCTTGGCGGGTGAAGGAGTTTCGAAGTGCTGCAGTGAAATAGCGACCGTGTGCGGGGTGGTCGTCTTCAAGATAAATGCTCCGAGACGAGGGATCGGTGAACCATCGAAACGCAATTGCTCGGGATAGACCGGTGAACTTGGTTTGATCACCATAGAGCGCGCGGGCGAGTCGGGTTTGCGCCAGGGTTTCCCCGGTGCTGCCCATGATCTGTGCTGGAGTGTCTTCGAGGCGATCAAGGATACGCATGAGGCCGGGGCTTACATGATCGCTTCGAACCGAGGTTGGCGGGGTCTTGTGACCAATCAACAAAAACAGGTGATCTCGATCTGCCAGTGAAAGGCGAAGGCCGCGAGCGATCGCAGCAGTCATTTGATTCGACGGTTTAGGGCTACTGCCACGTTCGAGTCGGCTGTAGTAATCAGTGGACATACCAATTAGCTCAGCGACTTCTTCTCGTCGAAGACCTGTGGTCCGTCTTCTGGCTCCGCGTAGTAGTCCAACATCTTCTGGTTGCAGTGCTTCCCGGCGTTTGCGAAGGAAGTCGGCTAGCTCTGTATGGTTCACGGGCTTCTCTCTGGGAACTTACTGATAGACCTTCCCTATTGTTCTAGGTTTCGCAAACCGTATCCTCTGACTGTCGATCAGTGGATCAATAGGCACTGGTCCGCCCGCCCTGCCATGCGGTGAGATAAAGCGGAAGCAACGCACTAACTCACCAACGACGCGTTCAGATGACCCCAAGACCTGCCTCTCAACCAGAGCCAACCTCAAGCGAAACGAACACTATGAAAACCACCGGAAACACCATCTTCATTCCCGGCGCAACCTCAGGCATCGGCCTTGGTTTAGCGCAGAGATTTCACGCACTTGGCAACAAGGTAATCATCGGTGGACGCCGCAAAGCACTGCTCGACAGCATTGTTGCTGAGCACCCCGGCATGGAAGCAATCGCTATCGACACGTCCCATGCTGATTCAATTCGCAACGCTGCCGAGGCCGTCACATCACAGTTCCCCAAAACGAACGTACTGATTAATATGGCGGGGATGATGCTCACGGAAGACTATACGTCTGCAGACTTTCTTTCTGTTGCCGAGCAAACCATCACCACGAACCTGCTTGGCCCTATCCGGCTCATTGCTGCATTCTCTGAGTTCCTTGCCGCAAAGTCTGAGGCAACGATCATGAACGTTTCCTCCGGGTTAGCGTTTGTCCCGCTTCCCGTCACCCCGACCTACAACGCAACAAAGGCTGCAATCCATTCCCTCTCCGTCGCCTTACGTGTGCAGTTTGCCAACACGAGGATAAAGGTAGTGGAGTTAATTCCGCCAGCCGTGCAGACGGCGCTACTCAATCAGGAGAACTCGCCAACATCCATGCCCTTGGCGGAATATCTCGATGAAGTAATGACGATTTTGGAAACCCAGCCTGACGCAACCGAGATCCTCGTTGAGCGGGTCAAGTCTTTACGTTTCGCCGAAGCCAACGGAAAGTTTGATGAAGTACTCGCGATGCTGAGCCACTTTTAAAACGCACCAGAGCTATTGCTAGAGAAGTGCGGTGAGCCTGCGGGTAGGAGCAATCCGAACGCTCGTTCGAAGATAACGTCTTTTCGAATACCGAGAGCCAACGGAAGGGCCGTAGGCGCAGGTATCGCCCTTTCGGTGCTCGCTCAAGTGCGGTTGATCTAGGCGCGATGCGTCTAGATCATCTCGGCAGGGATGGGGCTAAGCGACCCGAAGAATCCATCAATTCTTTGGAGTAGGCCGTTCTCTGCCAAAGTGACAATGTCGAGGCCGACGAGGAGGAGCCGTTTCCTTTTGCGAATCTCCCAGCTGTACCGGGATCGATTGTGGTGTTGATCGATGGCCGACGAGGGCGCTCGCTTCTTAGTCGTCACTATGGTGAAAGGGCTCCGAGTTCGTTAGCAGCCTGCATGGGCATATGAGGTGCATCGGAGCTCACGTCGAACGAGGATACGAGCCTGGGTTGATGGTGGGTTCTAACAGTTCGCGATCTGGACATCTGTAGCTCGAACAGTAGATGACCGGTCGGTCATGTACTGTGGCCTCATGCGTGGTGAATTGCCCAACGTTGAATTTAAACTCGTCGATGATGTTGCGATTCACATCACGGGCTCAGGGCCAGACCTGGTGTTGCTGCACGCGAATGGTGGTGATCATCGTGACTTTGACGCCATTGTCCACACGCTGGAGAAATCGTGGCGCGTACTTCGGGTCGACTGGCCCGGTTGCGGCAGAAGTACAGCCGTTGAAGATCCGTCCGCTTACGGTTTTGCCGAACAACTCCCTGCTGTATTGGCAAAGATTTCCGAAGGGCCGGTAGTCATAATGGGCAACTCGGTTGGTGGGTTTGCGGCGATTGCGATGGCGTCGCGGCATCCGGAACTGGTAAAAGCACTTGTGTTGATTCAGCCGGGCGGTTTCACACCGCGATCACCCCTTGCGCTGCTGGCTTGCCGATTCGTGGGTTCGTCGCGAGTCAGCCCGTGGGCAATGCGAGCGTTTCCACGGATCTATTTGCGAAAACAGACCGATACGGTTTCGGCCATACAAAAGCGGGCAGTTGGCTCGGCGTTTCGACCGGAGCTCGTCACAACATTTGCCGCCGTCTGGAGAAGTTTTGCGGATCGACGCCATGACTCCCGAGTATTTGCTGCACGTGTGAAGGTTCCAACGCTCCTCGTGTGGGGTACTCGTGATCCGATTCTTCCCTGGCTGATCGACGGGCGTCGGGCTCGAAAAGCTCTCCCGAACGCACAACTAGTGCTCTTCCAGTGCGGACACCAAGCCTTCGCTGAGATGCCCGATGAATTCCTTGAACAGGTTTCGGTGTTCACCGAAACGCACAGGCTCCTTAGCTCGTGAATCAACAGAAGAAATCACCGGAAATATCGCAAGAATCTGGAGCCGTTCGGCGTCGCGGTCCGGGAAGTAGAGCCGATTCGTCGCATCCAACCTATTTGCAGTTGATGGCGGCCGGCGCCCTTGTTGCTGACCGCGACGGCCTAGCAGCGATGTCGGTCAGCGGCGTAACCAAACAGGCAGGCCTTGCGAAGGGCACGTTCTATGTGCACTTCGCTGATCGAACGGCACTAATTGTTGCAATACATACGAAGTTCCATGACCAACTGTTCGCCGACGTAGTGGCTGCCACCTCACACCTTCAGCCGGGGGCGCCTCGCGCTGCTGCCCGGATAGAAGCCTTTCTTGAGGGGTGCTTACGGAAGCCGGGTGTGCGATCGCTACTGTTGCAATCCCGACATGAGCAAGATATTCGGGTCCAGGTTGAGCGTCGGAACCGTGAAGCAGCGTTGTTGCTAACGGCTGAGCTCCGTCATGGTAACCCCACTGGACATGAGCCGCAAACCGCTCGACTGCTCGTGGCCGCGACTATCGAAGTTGCCGGTGCGGAGCTCGAAGCCAACAAGCGTTTGCCTAAACTCCGCACGGCACTGCGTACATTTGTCGACTCGTGACAGAAACTAGCGATTCGTGAGCTGAAAAATTGCTTCCTCGTGAATCGTGACGCGTCGCCACTGGCGAGCAGGGCGGCTTCGCCTTCAATCCACGCGGAGCCCTCGGTACGTACAAGTGCACGAATCGATCGTCGGGAATCGACACCTTTTCGTTGGGTTGTAAACGGCCACCCCACAGCACCGCACCCTTTTGGCGAATCGAGATCGCCTCATCATGACCACGTCCGGATGCGATCGGCACGAGACCGCTTTTCGCTAGTTCGGTGCTGATGTCGAGTTGTTCATATCCGGGGTCGATCGACTCGGTGTCGGGCAGCACCCACATTTGAACGAAGTGCACTGGTGATTCTTTGCTCGGGTTGAGCGAAAATTTGCTCGGCGGCATGTGAAAACAAGTGCTGTGCGCTACTTGGTTTTGTTGATCCGCCGGTCGCGGACAAGAAGAAATATCGGGAAGGTAAACGCGATGGCCGTGGGGAGTGCGAGTATTCCGTAGAGGTAGGGGAATCGCATACCGATGCGTCGGCCTTCGAGGAACATGAAAACGCAAAGTGTTGCGAAAACCACGAGTAGGTCAACCGATGCGGAGGATGAGGCGGAGTTCGCGAACCATCCTTGGAGGTAACCGCCCTTCAAGTTGCCGGATTGGGTATTGAAGTAGAAGGTGCCGAAGAGGCCAACGAGGGCGAGCAACCCGTAGAAGATTTGGAGTGGTTTGACCTTCATAAGGTTTTCCGGGTTGCGAATCCGGCGGCGGCAGCGAGGAGGGCGACGAGAAGTGTGCTTGGAGAGGCAACTGATCGGCTGCTAAGCGCCTGCATGGTGAGTGCAATACAAGTGATGCCAATGACGACCGAAGCAGAAGTAAGCGCACTGAGGGTTTGCGGGGTTGACCACTTTTGTTGCCGTGCGGCCCAAGCAACAACGATGAGTGCTTGAAGCCCGTGGAGTCCAACGAAATGAGCAGGCCGGAGGTCGCCAACGTTGCGATTCCATCCCACCAGCGCCAGGATGGGTCCACCGTCTTCAGCCCCAATGGAATGTTTGCTCACTGCCACCATAATGAACCCAACTGATGCTCCGAGGAGCACGAGCCAGGCTCCTGATGTGGCGACGATTTTGAGGACGGGATCGTGGATTGTTCGTCGGCTAAGGCTGACGGCGAGGACCAGCGTTGCTACCCAGACGATCCCCACAAAGTTTCCCATGGCCGAATAGATGGTTGAGTCGATACCTGGTGTCATATTGAAGTGTGATCGCACGCCTCGAGCCGCTTGGGTGGTGATCAAGACTTGTTCGATGAACAGTGCAGCGGCTGAGGCGAACGTGGCGATTCGCATGGTTCGATTTGATGGGACTCGTCGTAAGATCCAAACGAATGCGGCACCGCTTAGTCCGATGGAGATCGAGAATTTCAGCGGTTTGATCCACACGTTTTCACGAAGCAACGAAGTGTCATCAACCGCCCAAGCAACGATGAGGGCGATGCTGATGGGCACGTACAGCCATACGAGACTCGTAAGTACCCGTTCCATCTTTCGGCCGTACGAGATGGGTGACCTCGCTCCGGATTGTGCCGAGGGATTTGATACTCGGGCGGACTGGTTTGCGTTGAATGTTGGGGTGGCCATGTCATCCTCAATACGATTCGACTGCGGTGTCGTCTTGGTCGGTGACGCCTATCCGCCTCGACGCACTGTTGCCAATGGTTGAAGCGCGGACGTGAGCGAATGCTTTTGCTAAGCCGATTTGGGGCATGTTGCCGTAGATCGCTTCAGCGTTTCCTCGGTTTACTTGGTACGTTTCGTGCCAGATGCCAACCGTGCCGTTGTCTCTGATGGCTTGGTTGAATGCACGCCATGCAGGGAGGTGTGCCGCGTTTTGGTTGCGTGCGTAACTAGCCAAGCTCTCAAAATCTCGCCAGTACTGCACAGAGATCGTGGTGCGTCCGAACCAATTCTCGGTGTGGAGGCAACCGAGCTCAGGCTGACGGGCAAGTTCTTGTTGCATCCGAGGCATAGCAGCGCCGACGGGTCTCCATTTGTTGAATGCAAGCGGCTTATTGATACGCATGCCTATTAAGAAGACGACGAAGTCGGAGTCGGCATGTGCTGTCCAGCGACCCGGAAAGACGTCGCTCATGATTTTGACTTTGTGAGGTTGCCGGAACGCTTGATCAGCACCCAGCCAATCGAGGCGAACCAGATAAACCAGACGGTATTGGCGAGACCGTTCAGAATGCCGAGGATCTCAACGCTGTTGTCGTATTGCTCAAAGGCAGTTACGGCGATGAACAGCCCCGCAAAAATTCCGACAGGGTAAAACCATTTCGGACCGATTCCAGCTTTGCGCACCGAGGTGGCAAGTGCAATGGCGAACACGCCCATCATGAGAAATCCGAGGTGTTCACCAACGGTCATACCGGCGTAATTGTTGAGGACGTCGTACATGTCCGTGGCGCGGGTGGTTTCGCCCGATGCGTACAGTTTCGAGACGCTCGGGATAGCGATTGGCCATCGGGAATATCCCAGCGTCCAGAACACACCAGTAGCGACTCCTGATCCGCTTACCAAACGAGCAGGCCCAGGTGCGTACTGAGACAGGATCCGTCCGAGTTCAGGGGAAACGCAAATCAGAGCGAGGCTCGTGATCATCAACATCCAATACGTTGGACGCACGGTAGAAGCATTTTCGGCGAAAAGTGGAAGCGCGCTCGCGGCAGGATCTCGCAGGATGTCTGGGAAGCTGAAGACCGAAGACAAAATGATAAAGCCAAGAGCGCTTGCAATAGAGAGCGCAAGGATGGTCGATCCAACAATTTTGCTGGACGGATCAGTGGTTTGTTGGGATCGTGGTGACACTGTTTGATTCATGGTTTCACTCGCTTTCGTGGTTGTTGGTTGGGTTGCTAATCGCGTTGTTCATTGATTCGAGGGTGAGGCGGATCGCTTGATCGTGCGGGGTGGTGGTGAGCATGCCGAACGTCTTCGTGAAGGCTGAGGAATCGACGACGAACGGTTCGGTCCACTGGTAGAGAATCTCCACGGTTTCCTTCGCTTCTTTCGAAAACACGCCACCGATCTTCATCATCAGTGCACTGATGGTTTTGGCTTTCACGGGTGCGTTCAGATTCGTGTTCACCAAGTCCATGAATTGGCTGCCGGTGATTGGTGGTGATGAGGGGAGATGCCAAACTTTGCCGTCGGCGTCGTCGCTGTTTGCCAACACGATGAGGCCGCGAGCCGCATCCGGGAGGAAGTGCAGTGTGTGCGGTGCATTGCTCACGCCGGGCCATTGCATTGCTTTGCCGGCAACAGCCCTGTCAAGGACGAGAGCCGAAACTGCGGTGCCGGGTCCGTTCGGTCCGTAGTAGTCCGACAGTCGCCCAATCGCGACTCGCAACTTCCCCGACCGATGTGCCGCCAACAGTTGGTCTTCCATTTTCGTACGAGAGGTTCCCTTTGGTCCGGTTGCCGCCCTGGGAAGGGACTCATGCAGTTTCGAACCGGTCGGGCCGTACATGTACAAGTTGTCGACCATGATGAGCTTTGCCCCAGCAGCTGCTGCGCCTTCGATCACGGCTGCGGTCATGGCTGGGAAGAGCGCAGGCCATTCCCCATACGGTGGTTGCGCCGCGTGAAACACCGAGGTGGCCCCGGCACAGGCTCTTATTGCGCCATCGTGGTTTGCGACGTCAGCCTTCACCCATTCCATGGCCGGAAGGGTGTTGGCCCATCCGGGTCGGTTTCTGCTTACGGCGCGTATCCGTGCGCCTTGTTGATGCAGGGCCTCAACGAGCGACCGGCCTAAGCCACCGCTCGCTCCAAGAACTACAGACAGTCCAGTCATGCCCTGATTGGATATGAGAACATCGTTCGCGATATGAGTCATGTTCTCATGATTACAGAACGATGTTCGCAATGCAATGCCTATTCTCAAATCTTTCGTTCGGGTATGATCGTCAGCGATGACCGGCCGCCGCGACACCTTGAGGGCAACGCTCGAACAGTCCATTCGCGATGCCGCGCTTGCCGAACTTCGCCGTTCGGGGCCGACAGAGCTTTCTCTTCGCGAGGTAGCAAAAGTTGCTGGGATTAGCCCATCGGGGCTCTACCGATACGTCGAAGGTCGCGACGGTCTCCTCGAACTCTTAATCGCCGACGGTTTCGAGCGATTTGGCGAAGTGGTCGACGAAGCGATTGCGTTAGCCGGGCCGCGATTTTTAGACCAAGGCCTCGCCCTTGCCCATTCGTATCGGAAGTGGGCGTGCGAGAACCCCGAGCAATTTGCGCTCATTCTCGGAAGCCCCGTGATTGGATTCAAACCAAACCCCGACGGACCGACTGATATCGCCGTCAAAAGGTTTGGCTTGCCCATGATCCAAATGATGACCCGGGCATTCGCAGCCGGTGAACTCGTACTTTTCGGGTCGGCACGCGACCGGAATATCGATTTGAGCTTTTTCGACCCCTCGTTGAAGGAAGTGCCCGCAGTACTCATCGAAGCCACGCTACGAAGCTGGGCGCGCATACATGGCCTTGTCATTCTCGAAGCATTTGGCCATTTGAGCTGGAGCGGCCGGGACGTCGAAGCAATGCTCAACGACGAGATTCACTCAATCGCAGAAACCTTCGGACCAAAAGACAAGGACTAAATGCCAAATGAGCGCTGCGGCGTTTCTCCTACAGGCTGTGATCGTGAGAGGGGCTTTTGGGTCGTGTTTAGCGAAGTATCGCTTGTACCCCCGCGTGGTCGGACGGCATCACTTCATGGCCTGCGACGTTGATCGGGTCGAGGCCAAATAGACGGCAAGCGATCGGGGTACCTTGGCCCAAGGTGCGGGGCCACGACGTCAAGATGTAATCGAGGCGTCGATTCGGCCACTGGGCGAGATGTAGAAGCGGATTGTCACGACGCCATGTGTAGCCGGGGGTCTCGCCACCAGCAATTTCCCAGGCATCTGAAAAAACCTGACCCACAACAAACGGTGGACGACGACCCGTAAGCGTACGTATTTCATCGCTGTCAGGTACGGCATTGAGATCGCCGCAAAGAATAACCGGAAAATCTGTGGTTGGGTCACGATCAAGCGATGCAATATGAGCGCAGATAACCGCCAACTGTGAGCTCCGTGTCGCTGACCCATCGAATCGGTGATCAAGGTGAGTCGTCACCACATGAAGACGACCCCTCGGAGAATCAAGTACTGCGTGAACGGCGCGTCGATGGCCAGGTTTTTCTGCCGCGTTAGGCAGCACGATGTTGTGTGATTCGACAATCGGCCACCGACTCAAGATCGCGTTCTTAAACGAAACCGGACCATTCGAGGCCGTCCCGTAGGCGACATGATGAAAACCAAGGCGCTCTGCAAACAGTGCAGCCTGGTTCACGCCGCTCGCAGCATCACCCCAGGTTTCCTGGAGGCACAGAATGTCAGCAGCTATGGCCGAAAGGGTCTGCGTTAGCGGTTCGTGGCGCGCCTCCCATTCCCCGAATCGCCAACCGACATTCCATGTTGCGATACTGATCGGGGCGGGCATGGTCTGACCTTAGCGGCAGACGTGCGACGCTTATGGGGTGCTTGTTGTTGATGATGTTGTAAAAGATTACGGAAACTTTGTGGCCCTTGATGGGGTCTCGCTCACCGTGGAACCGCAAGCCATAACCGCAATGTTCGGGGTCAATGGAGCAGGAAAGTCAACACTTCTTCGGTGCTGTGCTGGGCTGTCGGCGCTGACCTCAGGCGCAGTCACCATTGGCGGTGAGCATCTTCCCGGAAGCATCGAGGCTCGTCGCCTGACCAGTTACATTCCCGATGAACCCGTTCTCTACGACGATCTCAGTGTGATTGAACACCTTGAGTTCATTGCCCGAATGCACGACGTTGACGATTGGGAAGAACGAGCTGACATGCTGCTTGAGCGTCTTGGGATCAACCATCGCCGCGACGACCTTCCCGTTCAATTTAGCCGCGGGCTGCGACAGAAGACTTCGCTCTGTATTGGGCTGATCCGCCCGTTTGGATTGTTGATGGTTGACGAACCGTTTGTTGGTCTCGATGCGCCCGGCCGTGAAGCACTGGTTGAACTACTCGTTGAAGTGGCGAGTGAAGGCGCCTGCGTGCTTGTGTCGACGCATGAGCTCGGTTTTGCTGACGTCGCTGATCGGTGTGTCGTGTTGGGCGATGGCGAACTGGTGGCTGATGGGGCACTTTCGCAAGCCGATATCGCTCCGTTCATCGGATGAACGCAGCACCCGCCACTTCGAATGCTCTCGAAGCGCTTCATGCGTTGCGATCAGCCAGAAGAAGTCGTCGACTCGAAGAGCTTCATTGGGTAGACACGCTGTACCGGCTGTATGTGGTTGTCATTGTGCTGTGCGTCGGAATTTGGTGGCTGGGAACCATTCTTGGCCGTTCAACTCCTGACGCTCGCACCATCGCTCGCATAGACGAGTACGGGGTGACTGGCCTGGCCCTTACGCTCGGCGTTCTGCTGCTCGGGGCCGTCCGGTCTGGTTCGCGGGGTGGCCCGCTCGCAAGTGAGGGTCCTGATGTTATTCACGTGCTTTCGGCCCCGATCGACCGCGGCGCAGTGTTGCGGCGGCCCTTCTTGCATGTGCTGCGAAGAGGGTTATTTGTAGGTGCCAGTGCAGGGGCGCTGTTTGGTGAGGTGGTCACGTCACTACTTCCGGGGAGTCGGGTCGGCTGGTTATTGCGTGGTATCGGCCTTGGCGCAGTTGCTGGGGTCGTATGGATGGCAGTTGCGATTGGTTCTGCTGGTCGTAGGCGCACCCGTCAATTCATGGGGGCTGCAATACTGGGCTCGATAGCCGTGGTTGGTGGCGAGTTTCTGATCAATCGAGCATCACACCCAACACCGTCGCATCGGCTGATCGTAAGCCCGCTTTCAATCTGGGCGTGGGGTTTGTTCGTTGGGGGCCCGAGTAAAGCCCTCTTACTCGTCGAACCCCTCGGCGCACCACTTGCGGTCGGTGTCTTCGGCATGATGGGGATGTTTAGCGCCGCCGTCGTTGTCGCAGCAAAAGGTCTACACACAGTCGATATGGAGCGAGCCGCCTATCGGGCCCGGCTAGTAGGGCAACTGCGGTTTGCGGTCTCGACCCAAGACCTCAGAACTGTGTTGTTGCTTCGCCGCCAACTCAGTAGCGAGTCACCCCGTCGGCGACCGTGGTTTCAGGTGCGACAACCCAAACGTTCAGGGCTTACCGGGGCAGTGGTGGTGCGTTCGTTGAGGGGAATCGCTCGATGGCCAATAAGCCGATTCTTTCGAATCATTGTGCTTGGTTTGGTTTCCGCTTTGGCGGCGGTTGGTGGTTGGCGCGGTGGGATCGTTTTGTTTGCCGTTGTGGGTTTGTGTGCCTTCGTTGCGGGTCTCGATGTGGTCGAAGGTATTGGCCAACAAATCGATCATCCGACGCTTGCCGCCAGTATGCCCCGACATCGCGGTCGACTCATGAACCGACAACTGATCGCCCCGATCGCAGCACTGGTTCTGCTGGGTTTACCTGGGGCTACAGTCGCCGCGGTGTTGGAATGGAACGGTGGAAGTGGGCTGGCCGCCGCTGGTCTTTTGCTGATTTGTTGGGCCGCTGGTGGTGCAGTTGGCGGAGGGGTGAGCACCGTGATGGGACCACCAGATTTTGCACTTTCGATTCAAAGTCCCGAGACTGCATTCATGCTCACGGCATTTCCTGCAGTACTCAGTATACTTAGTGTTGGCGGGCCACTCTTGTCGGCCTACCTTGCCGCTCGAAACGGCCCTGTGTTCCCGGGTTTCTCGCGGGCCATTCCGCCGGTACTTTTGTTGTTGTACCTCGGTACCGTTGTCATTACCGGCAAGGGCGAACCGGTAACGAGGCCCAAGACCTGAGCGAGGGCCGTGCCCTATCGCCGTGCCCTATCGACTAATTCAGTAACCCGGCTCACCGCTTCGTCGAGTGCAGTCCCAACGTTGCCCAAGATGTGTCGGCCTGATTCAACAATAAGTTTTCCGCCGACCGCCACGTGAGTGATGTCAGACGGCGCTGCGTTGATAAGTACCGCCGAAAGAATATTGTTGCGGTCCAAGCCTGCCAAACGCGTCGATGACAGATTGATCGTGACGAGGTCAGCGAGTTGCCCACTAGCGAGTAGCCCGCTGTTGCGCCATCCCAACGATGCAGCAGCGTCGACACTAAGCGTACGAAGTAATTCACTAAGACCTAGCCCTCCGCAGGCGGGGTCTTGGGCAGCAGCAATGGCAACATTTCGCATGGCCGCAAACGGGTCTGGTGGCTCTGCACCTGACTGGGCTGCAATGGTTCGACCACCGGCCATTCTGAACGAACCGTAAGCAAATTGTGCTGGGCCCTCAGAGGAATCGATGACCACGTAGCCACGCTGCTGACCCACAGCTGTCATATCGGCCTGTGTGGTGCCATCGGTGCCGACGGCCGCAAATCCTCCGCGGTTCGACAACACACCGGCTTCGGCAAGTAGTGAAAGAACGGACGTTCCGTCGGGAAGGGGCCCGTCGACCTTTGCGTGTAGCGCCAGGCCAGATTGACCAGCCCAGAGTGAGATTTCTCGTAGCGACTGAACGTCTAACGATTCAATTCCACGAATACCGGCAACGATCTTCACATCCGGCGATGTACGCAACCCGTCTGCGAACATATCAAGCCTGTTTACCCACTGCGAAACCGATTGCTCCGTGGTAGGTGATGGGCTGCCGACTGCACAAACATCGACGATCCCCAACCGAACCCCAGCTTGCTGAGCAGCCTCTATCAGCACAATCGAAAGCTGGTTTGGGTCGCCGTATGGGCTGCCATCTTGTAGGTGGTGCAGCGTCAGGAATTCGCCGACCGTGGTGTAGCCAGCCATGGCCAGTTCCGAGTAGCAGGCTCGCGCCAACATAAACAACGAATCGGGGTCGAGATGAGCCAAGGTACCGGCAAGAAGTGCAGCATGAAAGCCTCGATCGCGGCCCCTCAACACTCGATTGAGCGTTGAGTAGTGGGCGTTCACAAAACCGGGAAGGGTAAGCCCGTTGAGCCGCACCGCGTCTGGTGGCGGAGTGGTGATTCCTAGTTCAACACTTGAAAACCTGTCGTCATCGATGTCGAGCAGTACGCCGTCTGAAGCAGAGGGACCACCGAGCCAGGCATGCTCGCACCAAAGCCGAAGGGACATACTTTATTATCGGCCGAGTCGGCGAGTGACCTGAGGGCAAAATTGCCTGAACGCAGTAATTGTGAGTTGTTTGCCGCTGAACACCTAGGCGGTGAGCGCAGCAACTACGTAGTCAATGCTTCGAGTCAACTGCGCAATGTCGGCTGGGTCAACGGCTGGAAACATTGACATGCGCAGTTGGTTGCGCCCAAGTTTTCGGTAGCTGTCGGTGTCAACAATCCCGTTCGCCCGCAACACGGCCGAAACGACGTTGGCATCGACCCCATCAAGATCAATCGTCGCAACTACCTTCGAACGCTCATCAGGATTCGTGACGAACGGGGTTGCATACGATGATGCTTCAGCCCATGAATACATGATATTCGCCGAGTCAGCGCAGCGCTGTGCTGCCCATGAAAGCCCGCCTTGACTATTCATCCATTCCAACTGGTAAACCATCAAGAAAATGGTGGCAAGCGCAGGAGTGTTGTATGTCTGGTCTTTGCGCGAATTGTCGAGTGCGATGTTTAGATCGAGCGAGGCAGGAATCCACCGCTTCGATGCGCTGATTCGTTCGATTCGCTCAATTGCTACGGGTGAGATTGTGGCAATCCAGAGTCCACCATCGGAGGCAAAACACTTCTGCGGGGCGAAGTAGTAACAGTCGGTTTCGGACGGATCAAACGACAGGCCACCTGCGGCCGATGTGGCGTCAACCAAGACCACGGCTCCAGCGTCGGCACCCGCTACCCGCCGTGGTGTCACTGCAACACCCGTCGAAGTTTCGTTGTGAACCAGGCAATACGAATCGATTCCGCCTTCAGCGACCGGAGTCGCGGCCGTACCCGGTGTTGCTGAAATGACGGTTGGGGCACCCAGATGTGGTGCAGCCGCGGAAGCGTCAGCGAACTTTTGGGAGAACTCGCCGCAGACAGTGTGCTGGCTGCGTTGTTCGATCAGGGCAAACGTGGCGACATCCCAAAACAAGGTTGATCCGCCGTTTCCGAGGATGACTTCGTAGCCATCAGGTAACGAAAAGAACTCTTGTAGTCCGCCTCGAAGACGCCCAACCATTGACTTAACGGTGTCTTGGCGATGAGAGGTTCCGAGATACGAGGCCCCGACACTGGCAAGGGCTTCGACAGCTTCGGGCCGAACCTTCGATGGTCCGCATCCAAATCGGCCATCGAGGGGAAGGAGGTCGGTCGGGATGATGATTTGCTGAGTTGCCACCCGATCAGGTTAGGCGTGCGATCACCTTAAGCCCGCGAGGCGACAAGCGGTACCCAACCGAGAGGCTTTCGGTGAGGCCAAGAGCCTTCAGTTTTCGAACGTCAGCCTTAAACGCAAGCGTCTCTTTGCCAAGCAGTTCAGCTAGCTCGGGTGCTCGACGACCCGGCCAGTGATTGATCAGGTGAAGTACCTCGCGAGTCCACGGTGCGCCGCCGGTTCGAGCGTCGATTGCAGCCAGCTTCGTAACGATCCTGTTCGCCGTTGCCTCGTCAAGCTGATCGTCGTTGCGCAAGGCAACCCGTTCATCCAACCCATCAAATGTGAGGCAGATTCGATATAGAGCACGGGGCCCATCGCTGCGCGCACCCCGACCCGACGTTTGCGGTTTTCGTTCGCGATACAACTCTTCAATCAGTGTTTGCCGAGAGCAAAAGCCTGCGCGCGCAGCTTCGCTTTCGGTGACATCTTCCGGTTCAACAATGTCGACGGAAAGGATTGCGAGAACTCCGACCGATGTTCGTAACCTTCCATTGGCCTTGACGGTTGGTTTCTGCCAGCGTCGAAACACAAGATCGACCTGGTTCGCCACAATCGAATCGAGCACTGAGCGAGTCAACAGCACCGTAGTCTCATCTGGGTCTCATTTGGGTCTCATTTGGGTCTCATTGGGTTCGCACTGCTGCGATTCGGTCGATTTCGAACGCCAGGGCACGGTCGAGTGAAGTCACGGTGTTTCCGTGGTCGTGCGTCGTGAGTTCGATCTGTACTTGGCTGTAAACATTCGACCATTCCGGATGATGGTTGAGTTGTTCGGCGGCCACTGCGACGTCGTTCATGAATGCCCATGCCTCGGCGAAGTTGGCGAAACGAATCGAGCGTCGGAGCGATCGATCAGTCACTTTCCAAGAAGACGAAATCTCGATGGGAAGAATCCCAACTTCATCGAGTCGTGCTCGAAGCCCAATCGGGTGTACGAAGAGATGGGTGTGAAAACCAAGTTCTGCGGCGGCCGAAATATTGGCGGCGCTATCGTCCACGAATAGGCATTCATCTGCTTGCAGATCAAATTTGCTGAGCAAAATTGCAAAAATTTCAGGGTCTGGTTTCACGACACCAACGTGATGTGAGATGACCCTTCCATCAAATTCGGTAAGTATCGGAAACGTTTGCTCGGCGATCGAAAAGTCAAGACCCCAATTTGAGAGCGCGTAGAGCCGAATTTCGGCTGCCCGAAGTGCACGGTGCATCTCGGCGGTTTCGGCGATCAACCCGTCCCACATTTCATGATGTCGAACGGCGTACGCGCGGATGAGGTCGGGGTCGACTTGCGGATTCAGAAAAACAAACTCTTCGCACAGCGTGGCTCGGTCTTCCCCAAGATCGATGCGGCGATTGAAGGTATCGATCGGAAGCGTTTGGGTAAGCAGTGATTCCATAGCGAGACGCCCGTCGTCGGTGTCTGGAAAGAGCTGGCGGTAAAGGTTTCGTGGGTTCCATCGAACCAACACGTTGCCCAAGTCAAAAATGACGCTGGTGATCGCTGCCATGAACATTGATTCTTCCAGGGTTTACGTAGTAAGGGTTTGGTTGATTTGTTTTCTCGAATATTTGGGAACCAATGGAACAGCCACGGACGTCGAAAAAACTGTGAAGCATCAAGACCCGGCCTCGGAAGCGGTGGAAGCTAGCGATCGCATCGGCTCGATTCGAAGACCACGGCGAGGTCGTTTCCTCGCAATTGGGTTAGTGATGGTTGCAGCTGTCATAGCGGGAATCCAGTCACGCCGAACCGAGCAAAGCAGCGATCGATTTGTGGCACCGGAACCGAGACAACCAATGGTTCCGGCGAACAAGCCCCCATTGGACCAAACCCTCAAGTACGAAGCATGGCAATCTTTGCGTTGACCGACGGGAAACGAATTGGATCTGTATCGAAGATTCCGCAACTGCAACAGGGCGGTCTGCACTTCTCCGAGGATGGAACCGAAATGCTGCTCGGTGACGAGCGATTGTCGGTGGTGATGCGGGTTCCCACCGGTAGAAGTTCGTAGTCGAGTATGTGACGAACGTCGCTGTTCGCTGCGGGTGATCGGTGCCAAGTTTGCGGTTCGTTAAGTTCAAGTCGGCCTAGCCTAAAAGCTCTTATGGCTCGCATTCTTGTAACTGAAACCATCGCCGAAAAAGGCCTTGAGCAGCTTCGTAAAGCTGGTCATACGGTCGATGTGCAAGAGGGTTTGTCGGAAGCCGGTCTCTTGGGTGCAATTCAAGGTGCACACGCTCTCATTATCCGGTCGGCAACCCAGGTAACGGCCGATGTGCTCGATGCTGGCCGCGACCTGGTAGTCGTCGGTCGAGCCGGTATCGGTCTCGACAACGTCGACGTTGCCCACGCCACCGCAAATGGGGTGATGGTCGTCAACGCACCCCAGTCGAACGTGGTGTCGGCGGCTGAACAAGCAATGGCGCTTTTGCTTGCCACAGCGCGAAACGTTCCCCAGGCCCATAGCGCGCTCGTTCGGGGTAAGTGGGAGCGGTCGAAATGGGAAGGTGTCGAGTTGCTCGACAAAGTAATGGGCATCGTCGGGTTGGGTCGGGTTGGGGCTCTCGTTGCGCAACGTTGTGCGGCCTTCGGAATGCGTTTGGTGGCCTTCGATCCGTTCGTCACCGAGGATCGAGCCCGCACGATGGGCGTCGAATTGATGTCGTTGGCCGATCTGGTCAAACGATCTGACTTCATGTCAATTCATCTTCCGAAAACGAAAGAAACAACCGGCCTGATCACCAAAGCGTTGCTCGACACAGCCAAAGCCGATTTACGAATCATCAACACCGCTCGGGGCGGAATCATCGACGAGACCGTACTCTTCGAAGCACTGCGCGACGGGGTTATCGCCGGGGCTGGCATTGACGTTTTCAGCCAAGAACCCATCACTGACTCGCCACTGTTCAGCTTGTCGAACGTTGTTGTTACGCCCCACCTTGGCGCTTCTACCCGCGAGGCCCAAGATAAGGCCGGTGACACGATTGCTGAAATGGTGCAGCTGGCCCTTGGAGGCGAGTTTGTTCCGTTCGCAGTAAATGTGAGTGCGGCAGAAGCGTCTGAAACGGTTCGTCCGTTTCTTCCCCTTGCCGAACGAATGGGCCGACTCATGGGTGGCTTGTGCGATGGTATCCCGTCGGCACTTGACCTGAAGTTCGAAGGTCAGATCGCCGACTACGACACCCGCATTCTCAAGTTGGCTGTGCTCAAGGGTTTGCTTGGTGCGACGACCGATCAACAGGTGACCTACGTGAATGCGCCGGGGCTCGTCGAGCAAGCCGGATGTAGCGTCACGGTCAACCAAAGCCCTGAAGCGCACGAGTACCGAAACCTCATCGAATTGCGATCTTCATGCGGTCATTCGCTGTCGGGCACGCTTGCCGGACTTCGCAAGGAACCACGAATCGTGAACGTTGACGATTTTTCGGTTGAGGTTCCGCCGTCCAAGCATCTACTGGTAGTTCGAAATGACGACCGTCCCGGAATGATTGGTGTCGTTGGCGCAATGCTCGGCGATAATTCTGTGAATATCGCGAATATGGCTCTCGGTCGACCCCCGCAAGGTGGATCCGCTTTGATGGCCATCGCAACCGATCAAGAAGTTTCCGTACAATTGCTCACCAAGCTGCGATCGTTGCCGGGCATCACCGGGGTTGACAGTTTGACCGAGCGGTAACGCAATCGTCGCTCAAGGTCGACTAGCAACCTTCCGATGATTTGAGGCATGTCCCCTGAAGGTTTGGCAGCGACCAATGCTGCCGATTTTCTTCGGAATCTTGCGTCTGGAACCAACCGAACCCGAAGCTCAAAGTTTGTGGCGATTGGGGCGCTTTTGGCGGGCGCGCTTGGAGCTGACCTAGACGGTGAATCCACCGTCCTACTTCCGATTTTGAGTTTTGCGACCCTTGTTTGTTGTGGCCTAGCAATTCGGCGACGGTCAATTGATGCCAAGGCGTGGCTGTTCGTTGGGCTGGGCGTAGTGATGGCTACCGCGGCCTATTCGCTGATGAGTATGGGTCTTGAACTTCGACACCCCGCTGTTTTGCTGCTCTTCTTACTCACGTACCCGTGTACCTTCGCTTCGTGGATTTTGCTCGTTCGTATACGAACGACCGCTTCGATCAAAGGATTGGCGTTAGACGGCTTTCTTATCGGTGGCGTCTGTGCCGTGCTTCTCCTAGCCCACAACGAGGCGGCCTCTCGCTCTCTTGTCGTCAAGTCGATTCCTGACTTTGCTGTTGGGGTCATCTTCCCGTTCCTAAGTTTGGCCACGCTGTCTGGCACGATCTTGATTGGCTCGTCGTTGCACTGGAGGTTCCCGCGGCAACTAGGGCTGGTCGTGATTGCCCAGATCTTTGTGTCGACATCCGATGTCTTTCCAACCTTCTTTTCGGCGATCCCAACAACTTTTGGGCTCTCTGTGCGCTTAGCCGCCGCTGCCTACTGGATGCTTATTATGGCCACAGGGTCGACAGATCGATGGGTCATTCCTGGTACCGATATGCGACCACCGCGTGGGGTGCTTGCCGTCACCTGGTTTGCGGTGCTCGTCGCTGTTGCGTTGTTGTTGATTCATTCCGAAGGCTATGCGTTCCACTACGGCTCAGCAGTTCTTTTCGCCTTAGCGATGGTTCGAATGACCGTTGCATATCGAAGCGTCACATCGGCACACGAGTTACGCCTGGAAGCTCGAACAGACGAACTTACGGGGCTGCCGAACCGGCGAGCCTTCAATGAGGCATTGGCTGTAGCGATTCGGGTCGATAACCGTTTCAGCGTGATGATCCTCGACCTCGACCGTTTCAAGGAAATCAACGACACCATGGGTCACGACGTGGGCGATCAGGTGCTCTGTGTAGTTACGGCACGATTCACCCGGGTGATGAAAGGTGAAGAAGCCGATTTGCGGCTCTTTCGTCTTGGGGGCGACGAATTTGCTTGCATCGTGACACCGGTTCAGCGGGCTGAATCAATCGGCGAGGAAATGCGTCGGCTCGTAGCCGTGCCCATTGTTGTGGAAGGTCAACGCATCGATCTTGACGTGAGTATCGGGATTTCGTCATTTCCTACTGATGCCACCGAAGCTGGCGACCTTGTTCGACTTTCTGACACGGCGATGTATCGGGCCAAGCAGGGCCACTCGGGCATCGTTCGATTCGTGGACGATTCACCGGTCTCTTCGCCTCTCAAAATACAGGCTGCGCTAAGAAATGCCTTAGAGAACGACAGCTTTGAGCTGTTCTACCAGCCTCAAATACTGCTCGGACCTACGCCAAAGGTTCAGGGTGTTGAAGCCTTGTTGAGGGTATTTGATGGCACGAATCTTCTACCAACGAATCTGGTGATCGCCACAGCCGAATCGACCGGAATGATGCCGCAGGTAACGAGGGCAGTGATTAGTCGAGCAATTCGTGATCAAGCCCGACTTGCTAAGCGTGGTTACAACATTGGGATGTCCTTCAACATTTCTGCAGCTGACCTTTCCTCGGATGGCATTGTTTCGTACATCTTGTCGATGGCCAATCGTTTCGGTGTGTCTCCGTCCCATATCACCGTGGAAATTACCGAAGAATCACTGTTGCATGACGCAGCGAAGGCAGCTCAAACGGTTGATACCCTCCGCGCCATTGGGTTTTCGGTTTCGATGGATGACTTCGGCGTTGGCTTTAGTTCACTTACCAACTTACGAATGCTTGCTGTAAGTGAACTTAAGATTGATCGTAGTTTTGTGCAGGGGCTGACCGACGACCCACGCACTGAAGCTTTGGTTCGCAGCATGGTTCACCTTGCCGGCCAACTGGGTGCGAAGGTGCTCATCGAAGGTACCGAAACGGCCATCGACGCCCGCCTTGCTGGCGAATTTGGCGTTGACTTGGCCCAGGGATATCTCTTCTCACGCCCTATTCCGATGCCAGAGTTGATTGTGTGGCTTGAGTTAGCGAACCCGGAGTATCTGCGTGGTGTAATGGGAATCGTGCCGTCTGCCGTCGAACATCGCATGTGAGTATTACTGAACAGTTGGCGTCCACGCTGGTCGAGTTGGTTCGTATGTCTCGATAGCTTTGTCGTACCTCAGGGTAAGCCCGATATCATCAAAGCCGTTGAGTAATCGGTAAACCGTGAAGTCATCGAGAGGGAAGCGTTCTTCCAGTCCAAGGGCTGGTACCGAGACAATTCGCCGCTCAACATCAATCGTTATTTCGAGTGTTGGGTCAGTCTCAATCGCTCGCAACAGTTGTTCACCAAACTCGGCTGATACCTCTACCGGTACTACCCCAACCTTCGTGCAGTTGTTTCTAAAAATGTCACCGAATCGAGGCGAAACTACCGCCTTAAAGCCGTAGTCTTCGATAGCCCAAACCGCATGCTCACGCGATGACCCGGTGCCAAAGTTTGATCCGGCCACAAGAATGTTGGCACCGGCGTATTGCTCTTGATTCAGTACGAAGTTTCGATCGTCGCGCCACTCACTAAACAGCCCTTTTCCATACCCGGTTCGCTCGACTCGTTTCAACCAATCAGACGGAATTATTTGATCAGTGTCGACATCGGAACGATTCAGGGGCACCGCGGTCCCCGAAATAACCTGGACTGGTTTCACGGCTAGTTCGCCGTTTCTTTTGTCAAATGGGCGGGGGTTGCAAAACGCCCTACAACAGCTGTGGCTGCGGCAACTTCAGGGGAAACAAGGTGGGTTCGGCCGCCTCGACCTTGGCGACCCTCAAAGTTTCGGTTACTCGTCGAAGCGCACCGTTCGCCGGGTTGCAGCTTGTCGGGGTTCATTGCAAGACACATCGAACATCCAGGTTCGCGCCACTCGGCCCCGGCAGCGATAAACACCTCGTGTAAACCTTCAGTTTCCGCCTGTCGTTTGACAGCAAATGAACCGGGTACAACCAGCATCCGCATTCCATCGGCGATGTTTCGACCCTTCAACACGTTGGCTGCGCTTCGTAAGTCTTCGATACGCGAGTTGGTACATGAACCTATGAAAACCGTGTCGACCTTCACTTCGGTGAGTGGCACACCAGCAGTGAGCCCCATGTATTCGAGGGCTCGGCCGGCCGCGTTACGTTCGACCGGGTCTTTAAACGAATCGGGTTCGGGCACCGGGCGTGACAGGGCAATGGTTTGGCCGGGATTAGTGCCCCACGATATTTGGGGTTCAAGCAGTGCCGCGTCGAGCGTGACTACTTTGTCGAAAACTGCGTCGTCGTCGGTTACGAGCGACTTCCAGTCCGCGACCGCAACTTCCCACATTTCACCGATCGGAGCGTGCTTGCGTCCTTGAACGTATGCGAACGTTGTTTCGTCTGGTGCGACGAGGCCAGCTTTTGCGCCGCC
Organism: Acidimicrobiia bacterium; assembly: GCA_031430595.1. Lineage (GTDB taxonomy): Bacteria > Actinomycetota > Acidimicrobiia > Acidimicrobiales > JANYDT01 > JANNBN01. The sequence goes on along the minus strand of JANPBU010000035.1, from coordinate 98,080 downwards.
TTCGATACTCATGTTGCACAGCGTCATTCGGCCTTCCATCGAAAGCGCTCGAATTGCACTGCCGCGGTATTCAATGACGTAACCCATTCCGCCACCGGTGCCGATGTGGGCGATGATCGCCAGCACGATGTCTTTGGCGGTCACACCTTCAGGCGCAACGCCGTCGACGATCACGGCCATAGTTTTTGGGCGAACTTGCGGAAGCGTTTGGGTCGCAAGCACATGCTCGACTTCTGAGGTTCCAATTCCAAAGGCCAGTGCCCCGAATGCACCATGTGTTGAGGTATGCGAATCACCGCAAACAATCGTCATGCCTGGCAATGTCAAACCCTGCTCTGGCCCGATGACATGCACTATGCCTTGTCGTTCATCACCCATGGGGTAAATCGTTATGTTGAATGCTTCGGCGTTGTCAGCCAACGTGGTCATCTGTTGCCGCGAAATTTCGTCGGTGACTTCTTCGATGTTGTGCATACCTAAACCCGCGATGTCGGTCGGCACGTTGTGGTCCATGGTTGCAAGCGTGAGATCTGGGCGCCGGACGCGGCGATTAGCTAAACGCAGCCCATCGAAGGCTTGTGGCGATGTCACTTCATGAACAAGGTGGAGGTCGATGAACAGCAAGTCAGGTTCACCGGGGTTAGACCGCACAATGTGGCGGTCCCAAATCTTTTCGCTCAGGGTCTTTCCCATCGGACGTCTCACATTCTGAGATAGGGTGTTCATGTGTTGAACGAGCGTATCAGCGACGTAGGTGTACTTGACAAGGCGGTCGTGCTGCTCGATGCTTTGGCCGTATCGACATCGTCGGTCTCGTTGGCCCAGTTAGCAACATCGACGGGCATCCATCGAGCGACCGCTCACCGGTTACTGACCTCACTTCACACCCACGGTCTGGTGCGGGTCGATGAACGCTCAAGATGGTCGCTTGGGGCACGGCTAGTCGCCCTCGGCGACCGGGCCTCGGTCGGCCTTCCGCTTCAAGACGTAGCTGGCCATGCGTTGGCCGAACTGCGAAACGCAACCGAAGAAAGCGTGCAGTTGTATGTTCGAAATGGTGACAGTCGAGTGTGCGTCGCGAGTCTCGAATCACCACACGGTCTGCGTACCATTGTTGCGCTTGGTGAAACGCTGCCACTCACGAAGGGGTCGGCCGGGGCTGTGTTGCTCGACCTGGATGGTATCCGAGAAATTGGCTGGGCTGAAAGTGTTGGCGAACGTCAAGCCGGTGTCGCCTCGGTAAGTGCACCTATTATTGACCGATCCGGAAGAATTCGGGCGGCGGTATCGGTCTCTGGCCCGATCGAACGAACGACGAAACGACCGGGCAACAAGTACGCCGAATCAGTAATGGCTAGTGCACGAGAAATCGAGCGGTCGGTGGGCTGGAGGGATTGATTTTGCCCGAAGCAAAGAAACGACTAGCTGGTGTAGTTGAAGGTTTGGCCCTGCACGACACGAGAAGCTGGCCGGCCCAAAAGATACCCTTGGCCCCTGCTGCAACCGAGTGACTTCAGCGTCTCGAGCTGGCGTGCTTCTTCAATTCCTTCGGCAATCGTATCGAGACCAAGCTGTTCAGCAAGCTTAATAAGTGTGCCTACAAGTGAACCATCTTTTGGATTGGATCCAAGTCCATCAACGAACGATTTGTCGATTTTCAAGATGTCGACGGGAAGGTCGCGAAGGTAAGACAGCGATGAGTATCCCGTGCCGAAATCATCTATCGACAATTTGATACCAAGTTCTCGAAGCCGCACCAAACGAGGCACCACCGTGATTCGGTCAGCAAACACAGTTTCGGTTACCTCAAGCTCGATGAGTTCAGGCGGAACCCCCGACTGCTGAATGAGTGACTGTATATTCGCTTGAAAGCCTTCGGCCATGATGTGTCGCACCGAGAGGTTGATTGCAACCGTGCAATTTTCACTCACCACCGCATCTCTGCGCCAAGTCGCCAAGTCGTTGAGTGCCATATCAATCATGGTCCAACCAAGATCGGCGATCAGACCCGACTCTTCGGCCAACTCGATAAACGCACCAGGCATCAACACACCGCGAGTTGGGTGATTCCAGCGAACTAGCGCTTCGTACCCGCTGAGCTCACCACTGCTGAGTGTGACGATCGGTTGATACCAAAGGGCCAATTCGGTTTGTTGACGAACTGCGGTTCGAAGATCGCTCACCAACTCGAATCGATTCTTCGTGTGAGCTTCCATTTCCTCGGTGAATAGCTCGAGGCGGTCTTTGCCCAGACGTTTTGCTCGGTACATCGCAACATCAGCGCGACGAAACATACTTGCCGCATCGATTGGTTCGTCGTCACCGTGATGAACGGCCACGCCAACGCTTACCGTTATCGAAACGACATGACCATCACAATCGTAAGTGCCACTAATATTTTCTACGATCCGTTCCCCAAGTGCCACAACTGCTGCCTCGGGAAGATCTGATTCAACCATGATGACGAATTCGTCACCACCAAAGCGAGCGATCAGTTCGCCGCTTCGACATACCGTTTGTAGGCGTTCGGCAATCCCAACTAAGAGCGCATCGCCTATTTCGTGCCCGTGCGTGTCGTTCACCTCTTTGAATCCGTCACAGTCGATGAAGAGCAGCGAAACCCAAGTTCCGGTTCGTCGAATCTTCTCAAGTGAATCTTCCAAGCGGTCAACTAACAGCCGTCGATTGGCAAGGCCTGTGAGGGTGTCTTTTAATGCTCGGTCTCGTAACGCAAGGGCCGATTTTCTTCGACCAATGGCACCTGCAATGAGTTCAGCCACAGTCATCAGGAAATCGCTCGTACTACGAGTCATTTCCCAATCGGCCTGTTGGCATCCGAACGAAATGACCCCTTCAACAACATCACCGGCCAACGCCGGAACGAAAATGACTTTCTGAAGTGGAGGAAGATCATCAAGATGGAGTTCGTCCCAAGAAAGCGGATCGTGGTCCCGTAGCGCGACGACGGGCACTTCGCTAACGAGAGTTTGCTTTACGATTGGCCAGCAAAGTTGTAACGGTCCGATGGGGAAAAGGTTTGGTAAGGCACGATCGCTCGCCGATCGGCTGAGGGTGAGCACAAAATCTTGACCCACCTCTGCGGCAAAGAACACCGAAACGGTGCTGAGTTTGGTTACCTCAAGTGTTCGTTGCAGTACCTCGTCAAGAACTTGGTCGGTCTCTTCAATGGTTGCAATCGCAATTTTGCGCGAAATCCACCGAAATGCGCTGGTGAATTGAGACCTCGTGACATCCGTCAGCGAGACCAGCAAACCCTCAGTCGGAAGGTGGCCTTCAGGGTCAGTGATCGTTGCATCAATGACGCGGATGTCACCGCTTGGAAGGTTGATTCGTACTCGGCAGGCAATTCGATCAACAAATCCATCAGCTATTCGACGGAACGCATCTGTCGCGATCTGTCGATCTTCGGGAATGATTAGATCGGTAAGCATGGTGCGCCCACCAACGGGAAGCGAAAATTGTTCGGCGCCTGGAAAAACGTCAAGTAAGACGCCGCAGCGGTCAATCAGCAGAACGACTGTTTTGTGAGGAGTTCCGAGGCGACTGAGTTCGCTTGTGCCATCGGACCGAATTGTCATGAATTGCTATCGGCCAGCCCGCAGCGATTCTTGAGCGTTAGACGGGTCCTGAATCAAGAGCGATGGCGGCTTCTATGAGCGAAATGAGTGCAGGCGCACTTGGGCGATCGCCGCGATGTAACCCGCTTTGGGCGTCGATGAAGCTGGGTGCGCCGAATGCAAGGGTGTCGGAGCGGCGGTCTCCGTTTGGTCCGGTTGGGGCTGACGAAGTTCCGCATGTTGATCCAATGGCGCGCTCCATTCGTTCGTTTGCTTCCTCCCAGCGTCCGAGGCCAGCCAACACGGTTACCATCTCAAAGGAAGCAGCCGTATCGCAAGGTTGGCCAGGCGCAAATCCATCGTCAACGTAGTTGAGGTGGCGATGCAACAAACCTGCGTCGTTCAACTGCGCAAGGGTCTGGCTAATGGCGATTTCTGAACGCTGACGAGACTCCGCGCTTTCATCGTCGACAAGACCCGGAAACTCGACATGCAGGTGCCCGGGACGGCCACTTACCTGAACGATCCAACGCAACAACTGAGCATCCGATGTGTCGTCTTCATTCGTTCGGCGCCAACCTTTTCGGCCAGCGATGCCGAAGCACCCCTCCGTCGCGAGCCAGGCGTCTAAACGCTTTCCGGCGGCCTGCCATTTCGCTGCATCTTCGGATAGTGGATCAAAGCGCCGCTCTGTTTTCGCCGCAGCGTTCAGGGCACCGCGTGCTGCGATCGCGGCAGAAACGTATCGGTGCTTATGACCAAGGCCACCCCATCGTCCACCGTCAGGTTGCTCAGCGTGGGCTTCAAGAAAATGAGCGACCTTCGTCAACGTTCGACGGTGTTGTCTCGCATCGAGCACCAGCGACGTGGCCGCAAGTGCCGCAATATCAACAACCCCGGCACCGCGATGACCGCTCACGACTGGCTGATGGCCGCGCCATCCTGGTAACCCGAGGTCGATAACCGGCGCAACCGGGTCACCGTTCGGGGTCAGCGCCGCACCAATAGTTGGGTCATCGATAGCAGCCGCCAACCAGCTTCGCGTGGGATGTGCGTGATCGAAACGTTCAAGGCGTTCGCAAATATCAACGAAACGCGCCCCGTCGTCGATCCAGCACATTCGACTATCGATCTGGCGCTCGTGTCCGGTGCGAGCCGGTAACGAGGTGGTAAACGATCGTAAAAGTGCCCCATTCGTGGGGCTTGTGAGCAACAACAACTGCTGAAGGGCTGCGCGAACTTCGTATCGGAAGCGCCCGTCGTAGTTGCACTCAAGCTCAGATCGCCATGTTCGATCAAGTGTCTGTAATCGTTTGTCAAACGAGTCAAGGGTGATGCGCATGTCGCGACCAGTTGGCGAAACACTCAACAACAAGCGTTCCCCGGTATCAAGGCGTGCGGGTTGGTCAGTTGCCAGGCCCCTGACCGACGTTGGACCAAACGAAAAACCATCACCGAGTGTCGAATGTTTTCGGGCTGGCCCAAATCGATGGCCGGGAACCACCGAGAGTTCAATCCTGACCGGCCCTCGCAGGGCTGTGACTTCGCGGTAGAGCACCCCGTCAACAATGACGTCTCGTATTCTGATGAGCGATTCGGTTCCGGTGATGAACGTGTCGACCACGGGTGCGTTGGACGGGAAACGCTGCTGGCCGATAGCGGGCGGTTGAGTAACCCCACTCTCGATTGCTATTCCAAGTGCCCCACCGCGACCCGGATCAATGAGTGCGAAAAAAGTTGCCGGCTGATCTATGCCGACAGGGGCCCACCAATCAATCGTTCCATCGCAGCCCGTAAGTGCGGATGAATGCCGATCGCCGAGGGGTGAACGATGGGAAAGTTCGAGGCGGTCGCCGCCACCAATCACTCGGAGATCACCGTGTAGTCATGCGGAAACACACGCAGAAGTCATGCTGAGATCGAGATGATGTCAACGCGCAATGTTCGACCGTTAACGCTGTATTCGGCGGTTTGACCGGCCTTCTTTCCCATCATTGCTTCGCCCATTGGCGACTGTGGAGAGACAGTCTCAAGGTTGTCGCGACGTTCTTCAATGGATCCAAGAAGGTACGTCTCGGTACCTTCTTCGCCCTCGAAACGAATCTCGACCAGCACTCCGGGCGTCACCTTCGACGTGTCGACCTTTTCAACAATCTGAGCGTCGTCAAGTAGGGCTCGAATTTGACGCATCCGGGCGTCCATCTTGCCCTGCTCTTCTTTCGCTGCGTGATATTCGCCGTTTTCAGACAGGTCACCAAGCTCACGGGCCGCTTCGATTCGGCGGGCAATCTCGATTTTGCCGCGTGTCGATAAGTCAGTGAATTCGGCCTGAAGACGGTCAAACGCATCACGGGAAAGATTTGTAGCCACGGGAACAATGTAGTGGTTAGCGAACTGGCGTTGGAATGTGGGCCGGGTTGAGGGTTGGGATGTGGGCCACGCCGGACTGCCATTGGGCAGGGTTGACGGCCGCCAACGGGTCACGAAACGGGTCATGCTCGGCGAGGAGTTTCCCCAGCCGTGCGTCATCGAGGCGGGTGTGTACTCGTTTCGACTCGTGTTCGTCTCGTAGGGTTTTGGCCAGGGCAAACGTGGCGTTCACGAGGAAGAGGGTTCCCATGGCGAGAAAGGCCCGTTTCCACGGGTCGAGTGGAAGCCAGGCGATACCGGTAAGCAACGAAGCGGCAGAAATGCCGAACGCCACCTTCACCTGAAAGAGCCAAGCGGTTGATGGAGCATTGTTGGAGATGAGGTCGTTGTTGTTCACGTAGCGACCCTACGAAGACGGGCCGCATCATCGATATCGGCCAAACCCCCCAAAGACTGCTGGGGGCTGCCGGTCGGGCTATCGCCTATCGTTTCCGCCGGAGGTTTTATGAAACACAAGATTGCAGTATTGGGTGGTGACGGTATTGGACCTGAGGTCGTTGCTGAAGCTCTCAAGGTGATCGCCGCAACCGGCATCCAACTCGAAACGACCGATTACGACCTGGGTGGGCGTCGATACGGTGCCACCGGAGAAGTGTTGTCTGATGCCACCCTGACCGAGCTTCGAAGCTACGACGCCATTTTTCTTGGTGCTATCGGCACACCGTCTGTGCCCCCTGGTGTGCTTGAGCGTGGTCTCTTGTTGAAGATGCGATTTGAACTCGATTTGTATGTGAACCAGCGTCCGTTTCTGTTTCCGGCGAACAACGTTGACTGCGTGGTGATTCGCGAAAATACCGAAGGTATGTATGCAGGCGAAGGTGGCACGTTACGTAAAGGAACACCCCACGAAGTTGCTACCCAGGGCAGCGTAAATACCCGCATGGGCGTTGAGCGTGTGGTGCGATATGCGTTTGAGTTGGCATCTGGACGTGAACGTAAGCACGTCACGCTGGTTCACAAAACGAACGTCTTGCAGTTCTCGGGTGACCTTTGGCAGCGCACCTTCAACGAGGTTTCAGTCGAGTACCCGCAGGTTGGTACTGCGTACAACCATATCGATGCAGCGTGCATTTACTTCGTCGACTCGCCCCATCGTTACGACGTAATCGTCACCGACAATCTGTTCGGTGACATTTTGACCGACCTTGCCGGAGCGGTTTCCGGGGGTGTTGGAATGGCATCTTCAGCCAACCTGAACCCCGCTCATACGGGCCCCTCAATGTTTGAACCGGTCCACGGTTCGGCCCCCGATATTGTCGGAACCGGCAAGGCTGATCCCCGGGCTGCGATCATCAGCGCAGCACTCATGCTCGACTATCTGGGCGAAAGCGTGGCGGCCGACCAGATTCGTGTTGCAATCGATGCCTCGCGGATGGCCGGTTCGTCGATGCCAACCGGTCCGACCGCTGCCATCGGCGACTGGATCGTCGCAAACCTCTAGATTCGGCGACGGCCGCGCCCACTTCGCCAAGGTTGCGCGCCCACTTCGCTTTGAAACGGTCATGTTCCAGTTCGAAACGGCTCGAGGTGGGCGCGAAATTGATGAGAGGTGGGCGCACGCTCGGTCCCGGCTGTTGTTTGCCTCAAATTGAGTCGCATCAGGCGGTGAGTGGTCGTAATCTGAACCTATGGCTCTCGACTTCACCTTTACCCCGTCGACTCACCCCACTGCGGCCGAGCGGATTGCCGAGATTCACAGCGACCCGGGCTTCGGGAAGCACTTCTCTGACCATATGGTTCGCATTACGTGGACTGCCGGTACCGGATGGCATACGCCAGAGGTTGTTCCTTACGGCCCGTTGATGCTTGACCCGGCCGCGGCAGTCTTGCATTACGCGCAAGAGATCTTTGAGGGCATGAAGGCTTACCGGCATTCCGACGATTCGGTGTGGACCTTTCGGCCGTTTGCCAATGCTGCGCGCTTCAAACGTTCGGCGCAGCGGCTGGCACTTCCCGAACTGCCGGAAGAAGATTTTGTTGCTGCAATTGAACAACTTGTCACTGTCGATAAGCAGTGGGTTCCGAGCGGCGGCGAGAAAAGCTTTTATATACGCCCATTCATGTTCGCATCAGAGGCATTTCTTGGTGTGCGTGCCGCTCAAGAGGTGACCTTCCTGGTTATTGGTTCACCCGTTGGGCCCTACTTTGCGGGTGGGGTGAAACCAGTGAGTATCTGGCTGTCGTCTAACTACACCCGTGCCGCCCTTGGTGGTACCGGTGCAGCAAAATGTGGTGGTAACTACGCTGCCGGGCTCATCGCTCAAATGGAAGCTTCCGCACAAGGCTGTGACCAGGTTGTGTTTCTCGACGCTGCTGAACGTAAGTACATAGAGGAACTCGGCGGGATGAATCTCTACTTTGTTTACGCCGACGGAACCCTGGTGACACCCCCAACAAGCGGAACCATCCTGGAAGGAATTACGAGGTCGTCAATTCTTGAGTTGGCTAAAGAACTCGGCTTGCAGCCAGTCGAGCGGCCGGTCACTCTTGACGATTGGAAGACCGGCGTCGAGTCTGGTGAGATTCGCGAGGTGTTTGCCTGTGGAACCGCCGCCGTTGTTACCCCGGTTGGTCGTTTGGTGTGGGCTGATGGCGAGGTTGCCTCTTCGGGTTCGGGTGAGCAGACACTGCGTATTCGCGAAAAGCTGATCGATGTGCAATACGGCCGTGAAGCTGACGAGCACGGATGGATGCATCGGCTTGCCTAACGCAGTTTCGCTCGTTGCAACGATTTTGGCTTCCTTCAACGAACGCCCGCCGGTCAACGAACGCGAGCAAGCGTCGCGCGATCTGTTTCGAACCGAACTTGCCCGCCTCAACGACCCGTGCAATGAAGATGCAGACACCACCCACCTGACAGCGTCAGTGATCTTGGTTGGCCCGAAGGGGCTGTGTTTGCATCGCCACAAACGCCTCGGAATATGGCTTCAACCGGGTGGCCATATTGACCCTGGCGAGTTAGCTTCTGATGCCGCGATGCGTGAGGCGTTCGAAGAGACTGGTATGCGTGCAGTTCATTACGCCCACACGCCGAAGTTGATACATGTAGATGCGCACGATGGCCCGCGCGGGCACTTTCATCTCGACCTTCGCTATGCTATGTGGGCAGATGAAGAGCCCTCACCGCCGGAAGGTGAAAGTCAAGATGTGCGATGGTATTCGTGGGCGGAAGCCCTTACGCTTACTGAACCCGGGCTTGCTGGAATAGTTGGTGCGCTGACGACGTTTTCGCTACGTTCAGCTTCACCGTTACGTCATGGTGGCGCGGTCGCCGAGGTGTACTTGCGATCGTTTCGGGCGGCGTACCCAAACAACGTTGTGCGACTGGCCCATACCGACAACGAGGTACGTCGATGGGTTTCAGAGTTCTTGTTAGAGGAACACGAGTGCTTTGTTGCGGTTACCCCGGCAGATCTGGTGGTTGGATTTGTCGCAGTGTCGTCGGGTCGCCTTGACCAACTGTACGTTGATCCGGCATGGCAGGGGCGGGGGATTGGGTCTGCCTTGTTTGCCGCAGCTCGGCGTGCTTTGCCTGACGGATTTGACCTCTGGACATTCCAGGTCAACGAAAAAGCTCGACGTTTTTACGAATCTCGCGGTATGTCCGCAGCTGAATTGGGTGATGGTTCGCAGAACGAAGAGGGCGCGCCTGACGTTCGATATACAACCGCTCGGCAAAGTGTGGGTGGTCTGGCAGACTGATGGGGTCATGAGTGCACCAAAGTTTGTTCCCGTTGCCACCATTGGTGCATTTCGCACTGAGCAGGGCTTGCCGCCAGCAGAACAGTGGCTTAGCGACCGCCCGGCCGATCTTGCTGGCGGTTCACCCACCGGTGCTCGAATGGGTCGCCCAGGCCCTGACCAAGGTTTTGCTATCAAACTTGCCAACACCTTTCATGGCAAGCTGCATTTGACCGAAGGCGAAGACGAACATGACGCCATGGCTGGCTGCCTTGGCATTGGTCTCAAGCGAGCCTCAATGTTTAGTCGCGCCCCGGTGATCCACGATCTGAAACTGGCGTTCGCTTTGTTTGGATACACCGATGCCTCATGTCCGGCCGATGTTGTGGCGTTTCGAAAAGTGGCGTTTGAAGCTGTGGGTCACCATTACGACCTACAACGCCAAATTGTTGATGCTGTGCCGGAAGAAACCCTCCGCATGACGCCGGATGCTGTTGCTCGCCGGGTCGCCTCGGGGCAGTGGAATACGCTCGTCGTCGTCTAGCTAGTTAGCGGCCAACTTAGCCAGCGACGAGTTTTGGTCGCCTACCCAATTTGGCGAAGATCGCCGTGGCGAACCGCCACAACTTAATAACAATAAGTACACAGATTACTGATAGTAATAGGGCAGTACCTCCGGCGATTCGAGGGTGTTGCGTGATCAATGCAAACATCCCAACAACTAGGCCGTCTTCGAATACCGAGAGCGCGATGTTTGAGACGGGCTCGGGTGAAGTATTGGCAGCTAGGCGAGTGGTCGCTTTTGCCCCGTGACTTGTAAGTGCAAGCCCCCCGGCACCAACAGCGGTAAGTACTTTCTGCACGGTTGGCTGGTTTCCTGCCATCACCATGGCCAGTGCTGCAGCACCCACCGGTCGAACGACTGTATGAATAGCATCCCAAGTGCTGTCCACAAGCGGCACCTTGTCAGCGACGAATTCGATGGCGTAAAAAAAGAGGGCCAGCCCAATCACCCACCATTGCTGGAGGCCATCCGGTGTATCAATCCATCCGAGCCGCCCGCCTACACCGAGCAGAGCAACGATGCCGTACAGGTTGAGGCCGCTAGCCCAGCTGCTTCCAGCGATAGCACCGATGTCCATAGGAAGAATCTATCTGTTGGTTGACCCGACTAACGAGGTTTGACGAAGGCAACGGGAACGGGGTCAACAACCGGCCAGATTTCGATGATGTACTTATCATTCCCCGTTTCGTCGTTGGTCACTTGATCTTGGAATAAGTAGGAGACGCGAACCCCATAGTGGCCAGGCATACTGAGGGTGGTGAAACGCGTATCGATCGTTGGTAACTCTGGCTCTGGCAAGTCGACTTTCGGACGCAAGATTGCCGCAGTAATCGATGCGCCCTACGTCGAGCTCGATGAGATTCACCACCTAGCTGACTGGGTGGCTATTAATCCTGACAAGTTCGTTTCGATTATTCAGCAGATTTCTGCCGGGCCATCTTGGGTGATCGACGGAAACTATCGGCTCGTTGTTGTCGATGGGCCAGTGTGGAAGCTCGCCGATACGGTGATCTGGATAGACCTTCCTCGTCTAGTCGTGATGCGCCAAATAGTTCGTCGCTCGATTCAGCGGGTCTGGCGAGGTGAGGTGCTGTGGAATGGAAATCGCGAATATCTGCGAAACCTTTTTGCGTGGAACCCGAATAAATCTGTCATCCGGTGGTCGTGGACGCAACACGCCAAATATGTCGATCGTTACAGTCAAGCCATGTGCTCAGAACAGTACGCGCACATTACTTTCATTCGGTTGCGTAGCCATCAGGAGGCGCAATTGCTGGTGCGAAATCTAAAGCTGCCTTGGTAGCATTATTCCATGGTAACCAAGAAGCTGAGTATCTCGTTCGACGAAGGCCTCGAACATTCTATTCGTTCAGGCGCTCTTGCTGAGGGTGGACGGTGTCGGCCCGGGTGGCTCAGGCTGCTGCTGAAAGGCTTCGATCTCTAGCTCTCGGTGATGGGATCGATGCGTGGGAAGCCGAGAACGGAGCAATAACTGAGGAAGAGCACGATGGAGCTGCTGCGATAATTGAAGAGGATCGGCGGGGCACAAGTCGGGTCGCATGAGGGTAGTGCTCGACACCGGCGATTTGATTTTGACAAGCGACGTTGAGGACATACTGCTTCTTGTTTGGTCTCGTCAGCTCGACGCTCGAATTTGACACTGTTGACCTCCAGACTGCCGGTCGGGTAATGGACCTTCGGTCTGCCCCTCGAGGTGAAAGTTGTGACTTGACGAATGCTGAGCAATCCGTCAAGCTATCCGAGATGTCATTCTCTACCGACCTCCTTCTTCTCTTGTAGACGACCACCCGACATACGGTGTTCGTCTAAACCCTCGTGCCCTAGCGGCCCGGGGGTCTTTTGTTTCCCACCCCTTTTCCGTTACTTCCCTGTAGATCACGAAATTGAGAACCTGAAATGCCTCCGCAGTCAGTCACCCCGAAACCAATGCCCTTCCAAAAGTACCAGGCCTACCCTGAGGTTCCACTTGATGACCGAACTTGGCCCTCGAAGCGAATCACCAAGGCTCCGTTGTGGTGCTCGGTCGACCTTCGTGATGGCAATCAGGCACTCATTGACCCGATGGACCCTGCCCGCAAACTCAAGATGTTTCAAACCCTCGTGAAAATGGGTTTCAAGGAAATCGAGGTGGGCTTTCCATCAGCGAGTCAACCCGACTATGACTTTGTTCGTTTGCTTATCGAAGACGATCTGATACCTGAAGACGTCACTATTCAGGTTCTGGTGCAGTGCCGTGAAGAACTTATCAAGCGTACGTATGAATCACTGGCTGGTGTGCCGAATGCGATCGTTCACTTCTACAATTCGACGTCGACACTGCAACGCCGAGTGGTGTTCGGGCTGGATAAGGCGGGCATAACGAAGATCGCCGTAGATGCAGCAGTGCTTTGCCAGAAGTACGAAGCTGCAATGCCAGCCGGGTCCAACATTCGCTACGAGTATTCGCCTGAAAGCTTTACCGGTACTGAAATCGACTATGCGCTCGAGATCTGTAATGCCGTAATCGCGCAGATTAATCCGTCACCGGAACGCCCCCTCATCCTCAACCTGCCAGCCACTGTCGAAATGTCGACTCCGAATATTTATGCCGATCTCATCGAGTATTTTGGTCGTCACGTTGATCGACGCGACAGCGTACAAATCTCGCTACACCCTCACAACGATCGCGGAACCGGTGTCGCTGCTTCTGAACTCGGGCTGATGGCTGGTGCCGACCGTATCGAAGGCACACTGTTCGGCAACGGTGAACGAACCGGCAATCTTGACGTGGTCAATGTTGCACTAAACCTGTTCGCGCAAGGCGTTGACCCGGAACTTGACATCAGCGACATCGATGCGTTGCGCCGTGTGGCTGAGTACGCGAATCGCCTTCCTGTACATCCGCGCCATGCGTACGCCGGTGACCTCGTGTACACCTCGTTTTCTGGGTCTCACCAAGACGCCATCAAAAAGGGTTTCGCCGCACTGTCACATCCCACCGACTACGAGGTGTGGGGTGTGCCATATCTGCCTATTGACCCGGCCCATCTTGGCCGCTCGTACGAAGCCGTTATTCGGGTGAACAGCCAATCGGGTAAGGGCGGCGTTGCATACATCATGGAAGCTGAGCACGGTTTCTCGTTGCCTCGGCGTCTACAGGTTGAGTTCTCGAAGACTATTCAGGTGATCACTGAAGACACCGGCACCGAGATCAGCCCAACGACCATGTGGGCCACCTTCCAAGAGGAGTACCTTTCAGAAAAGCCAGCCATCCACCTGATAAGTCATGAGACAGTCACATCGGCGGGGGAGAAGGGTGATCGTGCAAAGGTAAGTGCGCAGGTTATGGTTGACGGTGAGCATCGCACGATCATGGGTGAAGGAAATGGCCCAATTGATGCGTTAGTTCATGCCATCCGAAATGACCTTGGCGTGATAATCGATGTGGTCGATTACCACGAACACTCCAAGTCAGCCGGTGCCGACGCGAGTGCAGTTTCATATGTCGAAACCACTGGCCCGGAGGGTGTGAAGTGGGGGGTTGGTGAAGACGTCAACATTCTCAACGCCTCGTTCAAAGCGGTATTCTCTGCCGTGAATCGACATAGCCAAATGGACTGAACCGGTTCACTACGTTCGATCGTTCGATCGTTACGGTGCAGGTGGTTTCGGGACCGGATTTCCTTTGACGATCATCCGTTCGAAGGAAAACAGGTCTGGCTGTGTTGGATCCACCGTAACCCGCACCCAGTGGGTCTCGGGATTGCCAAACGTTTCCACCCGGCGAAATGAGCCAAGTACGCGTCCGGTCTCGGTTGCGTCTCGCACATCGATGACGTCTGTCAGTGGTTTATCGAAGTGCTGAAGATGACTATCGCCATGGGTCAATACTACTTTCCCGCCAAAACTTACTACCTCGTTTTGGAGGGTTTTGATGAGGCGCTTGTACCCGTTGTTGTCGTACGCCGGAAGGTCGCCCCTTCTATTCTCAAAGTCAGGATTTCCTTGCATGGCAATCAGAACGCCGCTGAGTCTCAATCGTTTGGCTTCGGCAAATGAATCGCTCAACCACTTGAGCACGGCGGGTTCCCGTAATTTGCACTCGAACAAACTCGGTACCCTCGTCACTTGTGAAGGGCCTCCCGGGCAGTTGTTGTTGCTGCCCGGCACATTCAATCCGATGAACATCACCGGACCCTTGATCCAGCGCACGTTTTCCACGTAAGCAACGAATTGGCGATCGATGTCGGCTTGTCGAACCAGCGTCATCGGTATGGCACCCTGGCTTTGATTGCTGGCATAAAACTGGCGACGTAGGTTTTCTAGCCGTTCGAATGGATCACCGAAGGGTGACTTCGGAGTAGTCGCAAGAATACGGTGACAGTCCGTCCATTCGTTATCGCCAAACAGGTACACGAGTGGTGACTTGACCCGATCGAACTGAGCCTTCGTTGCGGTGTTGATCTCGTCGGTACACTCTGTAGAGCCGGGTTTGGTGTCACCGTTGTGAATCACGAACGCAGGACTTTGCGCGTTGATGTCAGCGATCATCCGCTCGCTCTCCTGCCACAGTGGTCCGTTGAGAGGTCCGTAGTTGTAGTCACCAATCAACGCAAGGGTGTACGTCTCAGTGGCTGCTTTCGCCGATGGAGGTGCCACAAGAATTCCAATAACGGCCAGCCCGATCGCTATGGAAGTGGCTCCGATTCGGAGGTAGCTACGAGATTGTTGAATCTGATTGACGGCGGTTGGGGGAATAAAATTTGGAGGCATTGACTCAACGTAAAACCACGATCTAAACGCAACGCAAACACCACATGTTTTGCTGATGAATCAACCAGTAACATCGAAGCATCATGCTCGAAAGTACCGCCAGCCTGCCCGCCCCTCGTCTTCGCTTCGCTCCTTCGCCGACCGGGTTCTTCCACGTGGGTGGGGCTCGAACCGCGTTGTTTAACTGGTTTATCGCTCGCCGACTTGGCGGCACGCTCGTGTTGCGTATCGAAGACACTGACGCTGATCGAAACCGGGCTGAGTGGGTTGAAGGTATCCAATCGGCGATGCGATGGGTTGGGGTCGATTGGGATGAAGGTCCATTCTTTCAAAGCGAACGGACGCACTTGTACGCCGCCGGCGTCGATCAGCTATTGAGTGAAGCAAAAGCGTACTTTTGTACGTGTACAGCCGATGATGCCCGAATTCGAAACATCGAGAAGCACGGAAAAATCGGAACTGACATGGGCTACGACGGGTTCTGTCGCGATCGAGGCCTGATCGAAGGTGCCGTTCGATTCAAGGCACCAGACACCGGAACCACCATCGTCGTTGACCTCATTCGAGGCGAACCAGAGTTCGATAACGCACTCATCGAAGATGTCATCATCCGTCGAACCAATGGTGGTTTCATGTTTCTGTTGGCCAACGTGGTCGACGACATTGATATGCGTATCAGCCATGTGGTGCGTGCTGAAGAGCACCTTCCCAATACGCCGAAAGCGGTGCTGTTGTGGCAAGCGCTGACCAACCAGCCGGTGCCGGTGTTCGCGCACCTGCCGGTGATTGTTAATGAGCAACGAAAGAAACTCTCTAAGCGTCGCGACAAGGTAGCTGTTGAGGATTACCGCACTCAGGGTGTGCTTCCACAGGCCATGGCTAACTACCTTGCGCTCTTGGGGTGGGCGCCGGGCGAAGATCGCGAGATCCTCACCATGCAGCAAATGATTGATGAGTTTCGCCTTGAAGACGTGCACAAGGCCAGCGCCTTTTTTGACATTGCCAAGCTTTCTGCGTTCAATGCCGAATATGTACGCGCGCTGAGCGATGATGATTTCGTTGAAGCTTGTCGTCCGTATCTCACCGGGCCACTCAACCCCATTCATGGCCCACTGCAAATGGTGGCCTCCGAGAATCTAGAAATTGACTTGGAGGCTGCAGCAAAGATGCCGGGTGCGTTCCCTGCTGAAACATTCGATGAGGCGCTTTTTCGACGAGCTATTCCGCTAGTCCGGGAACGGGTCAAGCTGCTCGCCGACATTTCACCCCTGGTGGACTTCCTTTTCATCGAACCGCCGGTTGATCAAGTGTCGTGGGATAAAACCATGACCGGATCGGCCGAGTCGGTGGCCAAAGCGATGATCGACGGGTTGCTCGCCGAGGCCGAAACAGTTGACTGGAATCACGAAGCTCTCAAGGCTGTTGTCGAGGCCACGGGTACTGCACAGGGTCTCAAACTCGGTAAGGCCCAAGCACCAATTCGGGTCGCCGTCACGGGGCGCACCGTTGGCCCGCCGCTGTTTGAATCGCTAGAGTTACTTGGCAGCGACCGTACGATTGCGCGGCTGAAGGCGGCAAGGGGCCAGCTCGCGTGATGTGGCCGTTTCGCCTTCCTCGGGTATTTAGCCTGTGGTGGTGGATGCGGCGAATCGCGTTTGTGATGGTTGTGCTGTACTTCGGGGCCGCGTTTGTTTCCGTTCAATCGGCATCGACGAGAGACGAGCGCCGCCCGGCGCAAGCAATTGTGGTGTTGGGCGCGGCCCAGTACAACGGTCGGCCGTCTCCGGTTCTGAAGTCCCGCCTGGATCATGCGTTGGTGTTGTACAAAGCGAAGCTTGCCCCCTTGATCATTGTTACCGGCGGTCGCCAAGAGGGTGACCGCACGACCGAAGCGAGCGCTGGCGCTGAGTACCTGATGAAAAAAGGTGTGCCCGACAAGCGAATTCGTCGTGAGGTGAAGGGCACGAACAGTTACGAGTCATTAGCTGCGGCGAAGCGGTTTCTTTCGTCGGAGGGGGTGAGTGAGGTGCTGATCGTGACCGATGGATACCACGCGGCTCGGGCGGCAGAAACGGCTCGGGAAGTGGGATTGAGTGCCCGTTCCTCGCCGGTTGCCAACTCGGCCCCGCTCGACCGTGTGATTACCGAGTCAATGGCTGTCGCCGCCGGACGGTTGATCACCTTTCGCCGACTGGCCGCGCTCAGCCCGTAATTGGGAAAAGTTGTTGAGAGCGTCGCCTTCGGTGGGCTAATCTCTACCAATCACTTTCGGGAATGGTGTAATTGGTAACACTACAGATTCTGATTCTGTCATTTGGGGTTCGAGTCCCTATTCCCGAACCAAACATGCGTTTCTCTAGGCCCCATCGTCTAGAGGCCTAGGACATCACCCTCTCAAGGTGGAGGCACGGGTTCGAATCCCGTTGGGGCTGCCAAAAAAAGCCGGTCTTCGGACCGGCTCTTTTGTTTGTCGTTTTCTGACCTCCGGCGGTAAACCATGTGACGGAAATCGCCCTCCGTCGAAATACTGTTCCCGTCCGGATCGAGATTATCTTGGGAAACTAATAAGCGTACGTTTCATTCGTGTACTTCAAAGGATCCTCCATGCCGCTTCTCAATTCTACTGTCCAGCCCTTCAACGTCCAGGGGTTTCACAACGGCAAGTTTGTGACCGTGACCGAGCAAACGCTCATGGGGAAGTGGTCAGTCCTTATTTTCATGCCAGCCGCCTTCACCTTCAATTGCCCGACCGAAGTCGAGGATGCCGCAGACAACTACGCAGAATTCCAAAAGATGGCTACCGAGGTGTACATCGTCACGACCGACTCGCACTTTGCGCACAAGGTATGGCATGAGACTTCTCCGGCCGTTGGTAAGGCGAAATTCCCATTGCTCGGTGATCCGACCCACCAGCTGACGCGGGCATTTGACGTGCACATTGACGAAGAAGGCATGGCGCTGCGCTGAACGTTTGTCATTAACCCCCAAGGAATCATCAAAACGGCAGAGGTACATGACAACGCGATTGCGCGTGATGTCAAAGAAACGCTTCGCAAGCTTCGCGGCGCTCAGTACGTTGCCAAGAACCCTGGTCAAGTGTGTCCTGCGAAGTGGAACGAAGGTGCTGCCACTCTTACTCCATCGCTTGACCTCGTCGGCAAAATATAAGTTTACGTAGTATCTAACGAAACCAGGGCTGCATCATGTTGGACATCAACCTCGAAACGCAACTGACTCAATATCTCCAGCTTGCGGTTCATCCGATCGAGCTGGTGGCCGCCCTTGACGATCGCCCGGCTTCGACGGAACTTCGAGAGCTACTCGAAGAGATCGCCAAGCTGTCAGACAAGATCACACTTCGGCTTGACGGCGAGGATTCGCGTCGTCCATCGTTCAACATCTCACGGGTCGGCCACGAGATGGCGGTGCGCTTCGCGGCAATCCCGCTTGGTCACGAGTTCACCTCGTTGGTACTTGCTCTGTTGCAAGCCGCCGGGCATCCGCCAAAAATCGAAGCTGACGTTATGGACCAGATTAAGGGTCTTGGAGCAGATAGTGATCTGAACACCACGAAGTTGGTATTCGAGACGTACATCTCGCTGAGCTGCCATAACTGCCCCGACGTGGTGCAGGCGCTCAACCTCATGGCGGTGTTGAACCCGCAAATTTCTTCAGTAACCATCGACGGTGGCCTGTTCGAGAACGAAATCGCCGATCGAAACATTATGGGCGTACCTAGTATCTATTTGAACGGCGAGCTGCTCGGGTCTGGCCGGATGGAACTCGGCGAGATTCTCGCCAAACTCGATAACGAGACAGGCACCCGCGACGCTGCAAAGATTGCCAGCAAAGAACCCTTCGACATGTTGATCATTGGCGGGGGGCCAGCGGGCGCTGCAGCCGCTATCTACGCTGCGCGAAAAGGAATACGAACGGGTGTAGTGGCAGAGCGATTTGGTGGACAGACGCTTGACACCTTAGGGATAGAGAATTTCATCTCTGTGAAAGAAACTGAAGGCCCAAAGTTCGCCGCTGATTTACAGTCGCATGTTCGCATGTACGACGTTGACATTATGAGCGGGCAGCGCGTGACATCGCTACAAGGTGAAGACCGGCCCGGTGGCCTTGCGACAGTGACGCTCGAAAATGGTGCAGCGCTCAAAAGCCGGACGGTCGTTCTGGCGACTGGGGCACGTTGGAAAAACGTAAACGTTCCCGGAGAGACCGAGTACCGGAACAAGGGTGTCGCATACTGTCCACATTGCGATGGTCCGCTGTACAAAGGAAAACGAGTTGCGGTCATTGGCGGAGGAAACTCCGGTGTCGAAGCAGCTATCGATTTAGCCGGTGTGGTTGGTCACGTCACCCTGATTGAATATGCGGATGAATTGAAAGCGGATGCCGTCCTGGTCCGCAAGCTGAAGAGCCTGAGCAATGTCACCGTTAATGTCAACGCCCAAACCATGGAAATCACCGGCGATGGTCAACGTGTCAACGGACTGCGTTTCAAAGATCGAACCACCGATACTGAACATCTTGTGGAGCTTGCAGGCGTGTTTGTCCAAATTGGTTTGATACCAAACACGGAGTTTGTGGACGGCATCGTTGAGCTGTCAAAACAAGGGGAGATCGTAATAGATGCTAAGTGCGCCACGAGTTTGTCGGGTGTCTACGCCGCTGGCGATGTGACAACAGTTCCGTTCAAACAAATCATTATTGCGACCGGCGAGGGGTCCAAAGCTGCGCTTTCAGCCTTCGATCATTTGATCCGCTCTCCCCTCGAGGTTCCTGCGTAGGCCGGTCGGTAGTGAGTTTTTCTCGGCATGGCACGGGTTGCAGTTTGATTGGCTCATTCCATTTTGTACGATGAGCTTGTGATTGATCTTGAACGCGACGGCGAAGTATTCGTACTCACCATGAACGATGCAGAAAACCGTTGGAACACCACGTTCGTTCGGGAGTATGCCCAGGCCCTTGACGAGGTGGGAGCTTCAAGCGGGCCAGCGGCCCTTGTTACCCGGTCGGCTAACGACAAGTTCTTCTCGAACGGCCTTGACCTCGATTGGATCTCGACCCAAGACGAACATCGGGGCGGCGACCGTTCGGTATTCGGTAAGGAGTTCATGGTCCTTATGGGGAGAATCATCACGCTGCCAATACCAACCGTTGCGGCAATTAATGGCCACGCATTCGGTGCTG
The DNA here is from genome assembly GCA_031430595.1 of Acidimicrobiia bacterium. Taxonomy (GTDB): domain Bacteria; phylum Actinomycetota; class Acidimicrobiia; order Acidimicrobiales; family JANYDT01; genus JANNBN01. The sequence continues at coordinate 77,854 of JANPBU010000035.1, read as the reverse complement.
GTTTTATGACTGCACTTTGTCATGACGTTCGAATCATGCGAGCCGATCGTGGCTTTGTGTGCGCCAACGAGATGCAGCTTGGCATGGTCATCCCGCGCCCTGAACTAGCTCTCTTTCGCCATAAGCTATCTGCACATACATTCTTTGAAACAGTACAACTTGCTCGACGATGGAATGGCCCCGATGCCCTCGCAGCCGGAATTGTTAGTCAAATTGTTGGGTCTGACGAACTACTAGCGGTGGCATGTCAACGAGCTAGGGAACTCGCGCCGCTTGGGGCAAACCGACACGCCTACGGTGCACAAAAGGAAAGCATCTTCGGAGAAAACGCTGCACTTAACGAACCCCACGGTGCAGCCCACATGCTTAAAAACGGCGACCAGTTTCACTAGGCGGTCGGTCACGGCCGACCCATCTGTCGTAACCACCTCTGATGCGACCTCATGGCGCCGAGGACACCGCTGTGGGTGAGGAAGGAAATGCCGTGCTCTTCGCCGGCGCTACGCAGTCGTTTCTCCATCGCCCGATACGCGGTGTGTGGAACGTGAGGGGCGAGGTGATGCTCGATCTGGAGGTCGAGCCCGCCGACCATCATTGAGCGGAAACGGCCTGCGGGCGTGTTGCGTTGAACTACGTCGACCGTGGTTCGCAACTGATGCCAAACAGCATCATTGCAAGGCCGATCTGAGTTCGCTTGTGCAAACTCGGCGACATCGACGCAATGGGCGATTTGAAATGTGATGGCCAGCACCGACCCGATCAACCACGAACCAACGAGGTACGCCGGAATGACTGCTTGCCACGGAAACCAAACCAGTGGAAGTGCCAACGCCCAAGCGACGTGCAGCAGTTTTCCAGCAAAGATTCCAGCTCGTGTCTTCATTCCTAAGCGCGTGATCGATTGTCCGGCGACCTGGCCGCGAGCCAAATCAACAAAGTCAGAAACCAGCAACCACTGCACGCCCATGAAGCCATAGAGCGCCCACATGTATCGGTGCTGCCACCTATGCCATGGCTTCGCGGTTTGCAGCGGCGCGAGTCGAGCAACGACCCCTTGATCGATGTCGGGGTCGAGACCCTGCACGTTTGTCTCGGCATGGTGAATGTTGTGCTTGATTCTCCACAATGACGAGCTCACCCCAAGAAGGTCTGCAAGATAACCAACGGCATGATTTGCTCGCATTGATCCGTCGAAGAAGGCACCGTGGTTGGCATCGTGCATGATGCTGGTCGCCACCATCGCGAGTGCCAGCAACACGACGAAGTAGGCAACAACTCGAACAAGTGGCAGAGCGTCTCCATTCAGAAGCGTGGCGTACCCAACGCAAAGGGCAGTCAGAATCGCCACGGCTTTTCGATGTAAGGTGCGGCGCGCAACCCTAATTTCATCGAGCGAGGGTGTCACGAGGCTTCTGAGCGCGTCGCCCGATAGCTGCATGCCTGCAAGGCTTTCAGACTGCCGGTCGGGCAATGGAATCACTGTCACAGTAAGAGTTCTAATCGCAGTTGAGTGTGAAGCGAGCATTTCTTGAGTTCGACTAGCCGCGGCCAAGTACCAACAGCAACAGGCCGGAAACAATGGTCGCGGCTGCGAACAGTCTTCGTGTACCAGCAGGTTCGCCAAATTTGCGCCACCCGACGAAGGCTGCGATGAGAACCGACGATTCCCTCAGCGCGCTTACGTAACCAACCGGGGCACGGAGCATCGCGATTTGTACCATTGCGTAAGTGACGGTTGACGCGAATCCAACAATGGCAAGACGTTTCCACTTCGTCATCAGTACCCGACGCATCTCTGATGCGCGATGAGTAGCCAATCCGAACGCTGTCGTACTCATGGCGGTGCCGACCGTTGTGGCAACGGCGTAAACCTTTGTACCACTGACCCGTATACCTTTTGCGTCGATGACTGTATAGAGCCCTATCGTCATTGCGACCAAGAGTGCTGGTCTGATCGACGCAAGAGTGAGGCGATTGGCGAGAAGGAAAAGCCCCAGCCCGGTGACCGTGATACCAAGTGCACTTATTGCTGAAATTGAATCGCTAGCAAAGAGGACGCCGCCTAGTGCAGCCAACAGTGCGCCACCTCCTCGGGCGATCGGGTACACCAGCGAGAAATCTCCATGGTCGTAGGCTTTTGCCAGAAGGACTGTGTACGGAAGATGCACACCTCCTGAAAGGGCCACCCACCACCATGACCGCAGTGGAATTCCACCCAAAGCAATCAGAAGCGGAAGCGTCAGACACGCTGCAAGGAAAAACTGGCCCCACAGCAACAGCCAACGGTCTTCTCCGCCCTGTTTGATCGTCATATTCCAGCCCGCATGTATGACTGCCGACCCCAAGGCGAGAAGGGTCGCGACGAGCATGGCTGACATCCTGTCACTTGAACTGCTGTCCCTCAGAATCGTTGAAATGGGGTGGAGGGGCATGGTGAATGAACGATCAATCGCTTCGTTTCACCTAAAACAATGAGAGTGAGACCGTTATCTGCCCCGATAGAAATACATGACCGATCCCATCAGTCCCTTTCGCGAGCCGAGCTCTGCGAAACGATTTCGCAGAATTGCGGTCTCTGCTGCAACCTGCGCAGCCTTGGCGGGAATGCTCGTTGCAACTCAAATTGGTGCCAGTTCCGAATCAAAATTTGGACCGGATCGCTTTGGGAACAGCCGGCCTCAATCAGCCCAGAAAAGCCCTGCACCTACCTCGCGGGCACGCAATGACCGACAGGCCCCCAGATTCGGCGGCCCAGGCCGGAAAAGTTGGGTGGCGCCGACGTCGGCTGCGACGGCGAATGCTCCGGATCCTGTACCAACCACCCTTGTTGTGGTGGTGCCTGAGGCCGGATTCCCAGTAGAGCCACAGCCGCCAGAAACCTTTGTCGTGCCGACGCCCAACCCGGAACCGGTAACAACACCCGAAACAAGCTCGACAACAATCGTTGCAGTGGAACCATCCACGACGAAAACTTCCTCAGCAACGACGTCCGTTTCAGCTCCGGTGACGACTGTTCCTGTCGCGACTGTGGGTGTGACGACGACTGTTCCACCTACAACCGTTGCCCCGGTGACGACTCTTCCTTCGACGACGACTGTTCCGGTGACGACGGTTGCTGTGACGACGAAGGCTGCATCTACTTCGACGACTGTTCCGGTGACGACGGTTGCTGTGACGACGAAGGCTGCGTCTACGACGACGACTGTTCCATCTACAACCGTTGCCCGGGTGACGACTCTTCCCGCGATGACGACTCTTCCTGCCACTACGGTTGCTGTGACGACGAAGGCTGCGTCTACTTCGACGACTGTTCCGGTGACGACTGTTCCCGTTACGACGAAGGCTGCCACTACCACGACGACTACTTCGACGACTGTTCCCGTTACGACGAAGGTTGCTGCCACCACGACTGTTCCCGCAACAACTCGGCCAGCCGAACGGGTCTCGCTGTCGCTATCACCAGTCGTCCGAATGACGGAGGGGCAGGCAACTTCGTTCACCGTAACTGCTTCTCAAACCCTGGCGTCTGACGTCACCCTTCAGCTATCTGCTGGTTCAGGAACTGCGAGGCTTGATGATCGGTCGACCGGTCGAGATCTCACGATCCCTACTGGTACTTACGTAATGAAGGCTGGCTCAAAGTCGTTAGCTATCGCGATTGATGTTCGTAACGATGACATCCGCGAGCTGGACGAAACGCAAACGATCGTTGTCACCCAAGTTGGTGGATCGAGCCCCGCTGTCGTGGGAAGCGTCGATCTCACAATTGTCGATGATGACCGTCGTCTGATCGTCAACGTTCGCGACGAGGGTGCCGTTGGCAACGGGGTCACCGATGACACAGCAGCGATCAATCGGGCCAACGAGAAGGTGTTTCAGGCTGGCGGTGGTGTTGTTAGGTTCCCGGCAGGCACCTACATCGTAGGTAAAGTGTACATACGACCTGGGGTCACGTTTCATGGTGAAGGCGGCATCATTAAACGTGCGCCCAACCAGGGCTTTGGAACAAGAAGCTTCACCACTGACGGCGACCCCTACTATGGCGCTGGGCCTTCTGCTCCTTTGGTCATTGAGGGTTTGACGTTTGACGGGAATCGATCACAACAGCCTGAATATCGAAACCATCAGTTAGAACAAGCTCACCTTGTCATGTTGACGGCACACCCCCAAAGCCCTGGGAAACTTCGAGCCTTCGTTGACAAAAGTTTCTTCCATGACGGAGTCGCTGATGCAATATCGATCTACGTCAACGTAAGTGTAGTTATTACCGACTCGATCGCTAGCGACGTGTTCCGCGGTGGCCTGGTTATGACGGGTGGAGGCAGTGACATCACGGTCGATCACTTCACCACCACCGGAGCATCACTTCCCACCGGGATGGACGCTGAAATCGATGGGGCGGGGTATGGCGGGTCTACCGCTATCAAACTTCGGATGAATGATATTGATCTTGATTCAGACTTTGATTTAGGTCTGGGGGCAGGCGGATCTGACGTGGTGATTGATCGATTGAACCTCCGGCGCGGCCCGTACTACTCATACACACCCGGCTCAACGGTGGTGATCAAAAACTCGACACTTCATGTTGGTGGCGCTGACGGGTATAACAACCGTGCCCTGTACCCCCACGACCTCACGTTTGAGAACTCGACGATTGTTGTTGACCCTCAGGCGGGCGCGTCGGTTTCTGCGTTTGATGTCTGGTTCGACCACCCCACCCTTCCTACGCAACCTTACGGTCGGCTTCGATTCCGAAATGTGGCATTCGTTCGCGGAGAGGGTCCGACCTCCTCGCCCTCGTACGGCGTGTATCGCCGTATCGTTAGGTCAGGTGACGTGATTGAGTACGAGAATGTCACGTGGGGCCCCGGCTTCACAAAACAAATTGGACCGTGACCTGACGATCTAGGCGCGCGGCGGTTCGTGACCTGTGAACTGAGCCATCGGTAGATGTTCGAGAAGCTCGCGTCGCCGCTTGCCCCGTGTGCCACGAACCTTGACTGCTGCGACGTCTCGGTACGTAGCAAGCGAGCAATGAGCAACTCGGCGTTGGTCAAACACCGCCCGTGCTCGTTGTTCAGCAGATTTTCCGAGTCTCGTCCGCAAATCGGTATCGGCGACGAGTCGGCCAATTGCGGCTGCGAGTGCGTGTGAATCTGCAGCTGGAACGAACAGCACCTCACGATCGTCGGTGCCGATTTCTCGACTTCCCCTGATGTTGGTAAGTACAAGTGGTAAACCACATGCAGCTGCTTCCATGGCTGACCGTGGCAGCCCCTCTCGATATGACGGAAGAACGAATACATCGGCAGCCGAGTACCATGCACACATATTAGTTTGATGTCCTGCCAACAACACCGGCGCCGATTCCACGTCGTCAACTGATCGTCCTCGAATTGAATCCGACGGGCCAACCCAAACGAATACTGCGCGAGGATCAGTGTTCGCCAAAGCGCTTGCTGCGTCGGCAAACTCCCTGACACCTTTCTCGTCGACTCTGCGCCCAACCGCAAGAACCAGAATTTGGTCGTCAGTAATGTTGAGTTCAGTTCGGATCCGGGCTCGATCAGTTTCGCTTCGAACGAACAAACGCAAATCAGTGCCATTGCCAACGACCTTGGCCAGTTTGCGACTCGAAAGGTAGGGACGCAAAGCGGCCAAATCTTCGGGATTTTGGAAGAGTTCGGCATCGGAGAATCGTGCAGCAATAGCTTCGCTTGCCGTAACAAACAGTCGTTTTACGATGGGGTCTCCTGGTACCGCCCACAACCCATGACAGGTATTCACAACGATGGGAACACCGCTGAGGCGTCCGAGTATTCGGCCGAGAATTCCGGGTTTGGGGGTATGGGTGTGAAGTACGTCTGGTTGTTCGGTCCGCAGAATCCTCCAGAGATTGCATGCTGCGGCGAGGTCGTCACTTAGCGACCAGCTTCGAGTGAACCTGTCAATTGGTACGGGCCGTACGCCGAGAGCCGAAAGTTCTGGTGTTAACTCGCCGGGCGCCGAGATGCCAAGGACTTCACAACCCGAAGCCCCAACCGTTTCAAGTTCGACGCGGAGTAGTAGCAAAAGTGACATGTCAATAGTTGTAAGGTGCGCGACTATCGGCTGGCGAGCAGCGGTCACGGCGAATCCCATCGATCGCGCCAGGCCTCGAACATCAACACCGTCCATAATTGATGTTGCCAGTTTCGATTTCCGGACAGGTGCTCGTCCCAGTACGTTCGAACAACGTCAACATCGAACAGGCCAGCTTTCTCAAGGCGATCACGATCGAGTAGGTGCTCGGCCCACGTGCGAAGTGGCCCGCGTAACCAAGCCCCAATCGGGACCCCAAAGCCATTTTTGGGACCTTCAATTAACTCGCGAGGAACTCGCTTAGCAAGCACTTCTCGCAAAACGAGTTTGCCCCGCCCGCGGCTGACTCGGTACTCGAGGGGAAGCGTCCACGCAAAGGTAAACAGTTCGGGGGTGAGAAAAGGGGCTCTTGTTTCAAGGCTCGTAGCCATAGCTGCGCGATCGACTTTCGTAAGAATGTCATCGTGTAAGTAGCCAATCGTGTCGAGCAGCATCATGGTCTCGGCTGGATGCAAATCTTTTTCACCGAATCTGATTGATGCCGCAGATGGGTGAACCGATCGCTCATGCGGAATCGGGCTTTGCAACATAACAGTGGCCGGGTTCCAAACACGAACGAGCGACTCGAACAGTTCGTTTGCGTCTGTCGCCCCGATCACGCGCGCAGTCTTATGAATCTGGTCGCCGATTCCTCGACTGAACCGTTTGCTGATTCCGGATTTCGCTATCAGCTGGCCTGTTCGATCATAAGTTCGCGGTGGAATCATTCGTGCTGACCGCGCAGCAAATGAACGGAGAGGGGCAGGGACCATTTCAATGCGGGGCCAACGCATTGCCGCCTCGGTATACCGGTTGTACCCTCCGAAAATTTCATCACCGGCATCACCGCTCAATGCGACAGTTACATCGCGTCGAGCCATTTGTGAAACCAAAAACGTTGGAATTTGGGACGAGTCGGCAAATGGTTCATCGAACATGTCAGCAAGCCGAGGAACGACCGATTGCGCTTCACTGCTTGTCACGATGAGTTCAGTGTGTCGCGTACCAAGATGGTTAGCGATAGCTCTGGCCTCGTTCGCTTCATTAAACGCAGGTAGGTCAGATCCGATCGTAAAGGTACGTACATCGGTTGAAGAAGCGCAGAGCGCAGCTACGACGCTTGATGAGTCGACACCACCAGAAAGAAAGGTGCCGATCGCAACGTCGGCCACAGCCCGACTCTTAGCCGCTGCGATGAGGAGGTCATCGAGGGCATCAGCCGCCTCTGAAAGTGTGCCCGCAAACGGGGTGTTTCGAGCCTCGAGGGCGGCTGACACCGGTGACCACCACGACTCGGGGTGAAGCTCATGCACGTTAACGGGGGGTCGTGTGAGATCAATTCGGAGAAGGCTGCCTGGTGGAAGTTTCGCAGTTCGTGGATGGATGGCAAGACTTCCCCCAACCACCCCTGTGCGTACGTAGGAAGTGAACGCAGCCGGGTCGATGCCACCGACAAAGCCAGGCATGAGGCGAAGCGAACGCAGTTCTGACCCGAAACCGAAACCGTCAGGCGAGGCCAAAAGATACAGCGGCTTTTCACCGAAGCGATCGCGACCAAGCCACAAGAGCTGACGTTGTCGATCGACTATTCCGAAAGCGAACATACCATCGACGCGTTTACACGCCTGGGCCGGACCCCACTCAGAAACGGCGGCGAGCAATACTTCAGTGTCGGATTCAGACACGAATGAGTGCCCAAGTTGGGTAAGTTCAGTTCGAAGGGTTTTGTAGTTGTAAATCTCGCCGTTGAACACCACTGACAAGTGGCCACGGTGCATGGGCTGACGACCCCCTTCAGTGAGGTCGATGACTGCCAAACGCCGCTGTCCGAGCGCTATCTGATAGCCATGCGTACCGTCTTCGGAACTTGACCAAACGCCAGAACCATCTGGCCCCCGATGGGTCAAGGTTTCGAGTGCTGCCTCAATCGAAAAATCGACTGCCCGAGACGACTGATGTTCCCCGACCAAAAACCCAACAATTCCGCACATGCTTTATCGGCTGTCGTAGCGGGGTGTCGTCATTGATAGGTAGGTTAGTGAACTGTGAAGCAACTCCTGACGACATTGGTGATGCGAGGGTTGTTTTGCAACGGATAGTGATTCTTGGTGGCGCAGGTCACGGAAGCGACGTTCTCACGTTGTTGTTCCGACTCAATTTGCTTGGCTGCGTCGATGGTGTTGTGGATGATGCGCCGTTGCTGCCCAGAATGCACAAGTGGGGTGTGCGTCATCTGGGTGGGTTTGACGGTTTCTTACTCGAAGAAAGGTTGTGGGTGCTCGGCGTGGGAACACCGGCAGTGCGGTCGCATGTGAGAACCCGCCTTCATCTCCCCGTTGACCAAGCTCGATCGTTCGTTGACGCTGAGGCAACCATCGGCTTCGGGGTCTCGACCGGAGTGGGGCTTACCGTGTTCGCCGGCGCCCGCGTGTCATCGCTCTGCGTATTGGGCGACTTTGTTCATTTGTCTCAAAACACCATTGTCGGTCACGACTCAGTGCTCGGCGCGGGTACCTGCATAATGCCCGGGGCCGCAATCTCAGGCGATGTGACGATTGGTAAAGATGTTTTTGTAGGAACGAATGCATCAATTCTTCAGGGATTGACCTTGGGCGACGGTGCCATCGTTGGTGCTGGTGCAGTCGTCACGAGGAATGTAAAGTCTCACTCGACCGTCAAGGGCGTACCTGCTCGGTAGAACTTGAATTTTTTGAGAGTCGGGTTTTCATGGACAGGCTGGTGTACTTTTTTTGCCATTCGACCCGCCCAGCACTCCGCAATCACTACCACCACGCTCTAGTCGGTTTTGCTGAGGGGTTACATCAGCTTGGCATCAAAACCGCGTCGAACGTCGATTACTGGTTCGAGCCTCACGACGGTAAACCGTTACTGCGACACGATCCAGCTGTATCTCCCGAAGACGCCGAGCTGCTCGTTGTAGATCATGAATGGTTTTGGTACGCAGACTCATTTCCTGCTCAGTGTTTGGCGCCAAAACCAAACCAGAAAACCTTGTTTTTTGATCATGATGACGGCACCGTGACCCATAGCTGGGACGCCGCAGCTCGACGATTTGATGTGATTGCGAAGTCCCACATGGTCTCATCGATCTGGTACCCGGCGAACGTAACACCAGATACATTCAGCTTGACCGGTCGAATCATTACAGCGGTTGCTGACACATTTGGAAATGAGCGTCGGGCAACGCTTCTTTCGAACAGCCGAGTGGGTCATATGGTTCGAGACCTTGCCAACAGCCAAGTAGTTGCGGCTCTCCCATCTTCGGTAACTATTGATGCCACGGTTGAGGCTATCGACGCCGCACCGCAAAACCCGGCGGAGGCATCGCTTTGGCACCAAACGGGATATCGACATCGAAGCTCATACTTTCAACGGTTGACCGAATCTCGGGCATGTGCGGCGTTTGGTGGTGGTCTGATCGGGAAGTTTCCGACGAATCCGGCGATACCGCTTCGGATGCCCCACCGTGCCGTGAATCGCGTCTTTTCTCGTCGCCTCGTTCAATGGGATAGTTGGCGGTTTTGGGAATCATTGGTCGCAGGGTGTGTAACCCTTCAACTCGATTTTGACAAGGCTGAATGTCGCCTTCCGGTGCCGCCAGTTAACGGGGTTCACTACCTCGGATTTGAACTTGAGTCGAAACACAAGTGGGCGCTCGATGTGCTTGCAGATAGCGAAGCTTGCGCCCGAATTGGTGAAGACGGACGAGCCTTTGCGTTAGAGCACTACTCGGCCGAACCGAGGGCACGACGGATACTTCAGGCGATTGGTTGGTGAAGATTCAAACCAAAGTCTGGCAGCGACAAGAACTTACGATTTGCCCAGATGATGGGCTGGATCGTCCAACCGACGATGATCAAGAAGGCAACCGTTCCCCAGCCAACCGGGCCGCCGAGCGTCCAACCTATTCCCAACAACAAAAGCTCTAAAACGCCCTTACCCAACCAAAACGGAACTCGCTTTTTTTGGAATGCCGTGAGCGCAAGTAAATCCATCGCCCGAATTCCGAAGCCGCTCATAATGATGAGCGACGACCCATAAGCGCATGCCGCCAAGCCAATCAGCATGGTCGGCCACGGCCCCAGGTGCAGGTACCCGGCCACGTTTCGGCCTTCTCGAATCTTTTTTCTGGTGAACAGGTCGATCATCGTGCCGCAAAAGAGAAAGGTGATGAATGGAGTAAGGGTGGGGCGTCGCTTGTTCCATACCGACCAAATGCCAATACAGATCGCAGCAAATGACGCCTGAGCAATTCCAATCGTCATCCAAGAGATGTGTTCGATAAGCCCAAGCGACAGCACGTCAAGTGGGTCGGTACCGAGCCCAGCCTCTATGAACGCCGTGGCGCCAAGGGAAAAGAACAGGGCCCCGAGCAAATAGAGGGGAAGACGAGTACCCCACGTACCCATTGCAGCCGGCGTATGAACAATCTTCAACTAGGCGGAAGCCCGACTGGTAAACGTCGGGTCGGCCTCGTGGCGAGTGAAAATGTACTCGTTGTAGTTGAAGCCTCGACCTGAAGGCACTAGGCGATCAAGGTGAAGGTGCCGTTTAGCGAGGTGGGCAATCATCGTGCCTGGATCGCTCACATGGTATGGGTACCGGGTAGTCATTTGAACAAGGTCTGACCAACGGCTCGTGCCCCGAACATCTGAGTACTTTGTCCAGCTTTCGACGTACTGTTTTGGTCGGCGCTGAACCACACTTGTCAGAAACCCGAGCCCGACACGAGGCGCAACTACCGCTGCAACGAACGGGGTCTTCAGCGCGCTGGGAACAGATTCCGACCTTTTTTTGACGCTGCCCCAAAATTTTGACGTCAGACCCTGGTCGTTCGCCGCCGTGAAGTAGAGGACGCCGCCTACCTTGACGCGATCGGCACAATCTTCAACAGCGTGGTACATATGTTCGCGCTTATCTAGGATGTCACTCGAGTGAACGATGTCGTACAGCTCAAGCGAACCCATGAACAGCTTGTCTTCAATGGCACCACTGACGATTGTCCAAGCGTCATCGCTAGCAAAGCTTGACCGAATCGATTTAGCGTCGGCGAGAAGCTCCGGATCGTCTTCGAATGCCAACACGGTCGCCCCTAATCGATGCGCAGCAACCGAAAAGAGACCAACCCCACAGTGGACATCGAGGAACGTCAGCCCATCGAGCCGAGCGCGCCCAAGCCGGTCGGTGAGAAGTTGTTTTGCTGTGGAAATTCGATCTTCAGTGATCGACTTTTTCAGTAGGGCTGGTTCCGTCATTTCATGGCCTTTTCGAAGGTTGTGTTACGGGGGGAACAGTGTTTACGGGAACTCGCTGAGCGCCTCACGGATTGATTCGATCGCAGCAGCGGAGTACAGAATATCGTTATGGCCACCTGAGGTTTTCGTGAGAGTAAATGTAGATGATTGAAACTCAGCAAAACCTAAGAAGCCGTCCGTCCAGGTGCCCGACAAACCCAGCTTGTTGCCGTCGCTTTCTCCACTTCCAAAGTAGATCGTTCTAACGCCGAGCGGCTTTATTCGATAGGCCCGGGTGGCGGCTACCAGTATTCGTGACGAGGTAGCAAACGGATCTGGGCGGTCGTGGTCATTCTGAAGCGATTCGCCTCGCAAAGCAAGCGTCATCGCTCGCATAACGCCTGACATACCGTGGACTGCGCGACGTGAGAACGACACATACAAAGCGTTGAACCTTTTAACAACGAACTTCTTCACTTCTTCGCTCTTGGCGGGCGGTCGATATGCCCCGCCTGCAAGATTGGGTGAATCAAACATGACCAACAGGTCAACAACCTCACCCTTACTCATAAGTACGCTTGATATTTCCCGCGCGACAAGTCCGCCGACGCATTGACCGGCTAAGAGGTAGGGCCCGTGCGGTTGAATCGCCTGAATTTTGCGAGTGTAAAGCTCGGCCATCGATTCAATGGTTGAGCGCCCGGTTGAGCCGTCAAGGCCATCCCATTGCAATGCGTACATCGGGCGGTTATCGGGCAAAGCCCGAGCCAATTTTGGAAAACTCGCCACGTTGCCGGAACCGCCGTGCACGCAAAATAGAGGTGTTGCGGTGCCTTGCTTCAACTGAACTAATACATCGAATGATTTCGATGGGTCGCTCAGTAAGGAGGCGAGACCCCCTACGGTTGGTTGCGAAGCTAACGCGCCAAGTGGAAGATCGGCCCCGAACTCAGCCTGAATCGCTGCGAACATCTCAACGGCGAGCAGCGAATCACCACCGAGTTCGAAATAGTCATCGTTTCGGCCAATGACATCGACCCCGAGGAGTTTCGACCAAATGTTTGCGAGGGTCGATTCGTCGGTTGAAACACACTGTAGGAACGGCTTCGACAAGGTTGAACGATCGAACGTAGGTGTCGCTATCGAATCAAGGTCAATTTTTCCAGAGCCGGTGAGTGGGAAAGTATCGATAAGTGAATAGTGCGATGGCACCATATGGGCGGGAAGATGTTCGCTGGCAAACTCACGAAGTGCCCGAAGGTCGACGACGCCTCGTGGATGGACAAAAGCAATCAGCCTTGGGGCACTCCCCGATACCTGACGAACCGTAGCAACGGCGTGTTCGACATCGGGGTGGTTGGAAAGAACGACGCTAATTTCGCCCGGTTCGATTCGGTATCCCCGGAATTTGACCTGGTTGTCATTGCGACCGTGGTACCGCAAATTGCCGTCGGGAAGCCAACTGACAAGGTCTCCGGTTCGATATGTACGCGTCCCATTGGTGTCAACGAATCGTTCGGCAGTGCGGGCTTCGTCGCCCAGGTACCCTCGGGCCAGACCGGCACCCCCAATTCGCAGTTCCCCAACAACGCCTTTCGGCTGCAGCTCACCAAACGGGTTACACACAGAGACTGTTGTGTTGGTCACCGGGCGACCAATCGGGGGCAAAGAAACCCACGAAGCATCGTAGGTCCCAAGTGCGTAGGCGGTAGCGATGACCGTTGCCTCTGCTGGGCCGTACTGATTTTCAAGTTCACAGTCGGGCATATTGCGAAAAAACAACCGAACTGCGTCGTCAACTCGAAGTTGCTCACCGGCCGTATAGACCTCTAGCAACGTGGTTGGAAAAAGGTTCAGTCGAGCGGCTGACGTTGCCAAACCTCGAAGTGCAACAAACGGAACGAAAAGTCGTTCGACGTTATGTTCAATGATGTGTCGAAGCATGGCGTCAGAATTGCGCCGGGTAAGTTCGTCGATCATGACGACGGTTCCGCCGGTGAGAAGCGTGCTGAAAATCTCTTGGAAGGAAACATCAAAGCTGATTGATGTGAATTGAAGTACCCGTCGACCTGGTGCAAAGCCCGGTCGGTTTCGCTGCCAATCGAGGAGATTGAGTAGTGCCCGCTCAGTCAGATCTACACCTTTCGGCTTTCCTGTAGAACCCGATGTGTAGATGACGTAAGCAGGGCGTTGATCGTCAGCGTTCTGACCAGCAGCTGTGAGAACCGGGCCTGTAACGGTGACCGGTCCGTTAGGTTCGCCGCTATAGAGGGAGAGTCGGGCGCCACAATCTTCGAGCATCAACTCGCGTCTGGCCGGCGGGTAGCTTGAGTCAATAGGAACATTGCCGCCACCGTGGGCAAAAACAGCCAAAAGGCTCGCAATCAAACCAATTGAACGTTCGTTTGTAATAGCTACCAAGGTTCCGTTGGTGGCGCCCCGGTTGCGGAGTTCTGTTGATATCTCTCGTGAGAGTTCAACCAAGCCGTGGTAGGTAATTGACTCACCGTTGCATTCGACCGCAACAACTTCTGGGGTCTCGAGGGCCTGGGTGCAGAATTGTTCAAAGAGCGACGACGAGGCGAAGCTTGCTGTGGGTGCCGTGGCCCATGAATCGATCGTTGCTAGCTCGGTGGAGGTGCAGATACCGAGTTGTCCTATCGGGCAATCTGGGTTGTCGATGCCGTTGTTGATCAACGTGGCGACGTGTTCGAGCAGCGCGGCCGCCCAAGTCTCAGTATTTCTTGATGTCCGATATTCCAGGGTCAAAACAACACTGCTGGTTGTGGCGGAGCAACGCAGCAGCACGTCACATGGGTCGAATCCGTCTGAAGTTTTTGCCACGGTGTTGGGGCCGTTTCCTTCGACCTCGAAGCCAACTTGGAAAATCGGGTGGCGAGACGGTGGCGGCTCTACCCCAATTTTCCTGAGAAGCTCAGACACATTGAGACCGTTTGGGGAATGTAGCTGAAGCGAACCCGATGACCTAACGAGGTCTGCGAAAGAGGTGGTTCCAGTCACTAACACCTCGTGAACGGCCCACGAAGCATCTCCAGCGCGCTGCCCGAGTGTGAACCGTGAACTGCCTGAATAACGCTCAAGTACTGCGCACCAAGCGGCAAACAGGGTCTCGGTTCGGTCGAAATCCGCTGGAAGTTTCGAAAGGTCGACGGATTTCGAGACTTCAGCAACCTCGTTGTCCCGACCGGCAGTCTGGGAGTCTGACGGAAGTTCAAATAACTCGGTCATGTCTGAAATTTGGAAGATCACCAAATCGAGATGATCTCCGGCGTTCATGCTCTGCCCGAAGTTGTGGGTTTCCAAAACTGCCCCTTACGAATCATTGAGAGAACCCTTCCACCGATCTGATCATATTTCAAGGAAGTCAGTTCTATTCAGCAGGAATGGTGAGGGATTGTGTGTTGGCGAATCACACGAAATCGAAATCACTTAAGACCGGGGCGCCTGAATACAACTCTGCGTCATGTGACTCTGCGTAAGGAAGCACTGGGTCAACGTGGAATTCTCCTACCCGAACTGCCTCATCCACAACAGCGACCCGTGGCCTGGCCAGAAACGCATTGATGTAATAAGAACCGGGCTTCAGCCACGGCGTCTTCAAGCTAAACATGCCTTGAAGCCGAGAATGGGCTGTGAAAGATTTTCCTAGAACCCGAGAGTCACAGTGGGCCACGGGTTGCCCGCTGTCATCAATGATGTGAAAAGAAATGATGTACTCGCCCTCATACGGTGCGAACTGTTCAACCTCAAAATCAATAACTTTTGGTTCGGCGGCGGTGAAACCCGGTTTGCGGGGTTTAACGTTGACAAAACGCATTTCCCCGGTACCGGGTCGGCGCACAGCCATGGCCTCTGATTGGGACGAGCCATTGCGCAAAACCTCCAGGTACTTTTGGGTGCCCTCGCGAACAGGGCCATCAAAACTTATCCGGCCCTGATCCATCACGATTGTACGCTCACATAACGAATTGACGTACTCCATGCTGTGGCTGACAAGTAAAACAGTTCGGCCATCATGGGTGAGTGACGACATTTTGTCTCGGCTGCGTGACTGGAAATTAGCATCGCCCACAGCTAGAACTTCATCGACCAAAAGAACGTCGCATCGTAGGTGAGCAGCTACCGAAAATGCTAAGCGTACGGTCATTCCGCTGGAATATCGTTTTACCGGTGTATCAAGGAATGCGCTTACCCCGGCGAACTCGACGATGTCGTCGAATGCCCCCTTTATTTCCGCCGGCCTCATTCCAAGAATCGCGCCGTTGAGGTGGATGTTCTCTCGGCCGGTGAGTTCTGAGTGGAACCCGGTGCCAACTTCGAGCAGGCTACCAACTCGGCCGTGCATGATGACTTGTCCAGTCGTCGGGCGAGTAATTCGGGTAAGTACTTTCAGTAGTGTGCTCTTTCCGGCCCCGTTGTGTCCAATCACACCAACAGCTTCGCCCTGCTTGACATCAAAACTTACGTCGCTTAAGGCGTTGAACGTCGTGTTTTTTGACCTTTGAAACGGCGACTTGAAACCAAGAACAATCGCCTCCGCTGCACTGCGCGTGTCGACGCCAGACGAAATTCGGTACGACTTTGAAAGCCCTTGAACCTCGATTGACTTACTCGAACTGGCCTTAGATGACATCGGCAAAGCCCTGCTCTTTTGACGTGAAATATGCCAAGCCAGCTACAGCGCCAACTAGGCCAACTGCGAGGCTGACTACCACGGCGACGCGATCAATTTCGGAAGTTCCCAGTGCGCACCAGCGGATTGCTTCCAATACGCCTACACCAGGATTCAACCTCAACCACGGACGGACCGAGCCGGGGACCGTCGAGAACTGGTACGCAACCGGCGAAGCAAACAAGAACATTTGCACCCCAACCGGCACGATGTATTGAACGTCGCGGTACCGAACCATCAGTGCTGCCGCGACTAGCCCGGGGCCAAGGCCGACGAGCAGCGCCATGAGAAAAACCAGCGGAGTAAGCAAGATTCGAGGGGTCAACGCGACGCCTGTAACGAGCAGCAAAATGATGCCGAGTCCTAAGGAAACAGCAAAGTCCACCGCCGTCGAGCCGCAAGTTGCCATGGGAAGAATCGCCCGTGGGAAAAAGATTTTCGTCACCATTGCAGCATTGGCCCGAACCGATTCAGCGGCTTTCGTGAAGGTGCCGCTCATCGCACCGAACCCTAGAAAGCCAAAATAGGCGAAGACGAAATAGGGGATCCCAGCCGGCGCTGGCAGGTTTGCCACGGAACCGAATACGAAGGACAGCACACCAGCCCCGAGCAAAGGTTGAAGAATCACCCAAACGACGCCAAGGGCTGTCTGCCGGTAACGCAGGATGATGTCGCGTTTAGCGAAGCGAACAAACAGCTGACGAAACTCATAAATCTCAGTAATGGCAGCGAGGGACGCCGAACGTCGGGGACGAATCACCACGGTGCGCGCCACGCGTTGTTCGTGCCCGGTTGTCGGTTTGGGTGTGTCGATTGTCACGTATATCGGTCCATGCCCGCCGTTGTTGATCGAGAAATAGCTCAAAGGCTAGTTTGTCAACGTACCCCTTTTACCCGAACGCCAACAGCGATAGGGTGAGGGCTATGACGGTAGGGATAACAAAGAAAGTGTTCGTCGCGGGGCACGGGGGTTTGGTCGGGGCCGCGCTTATGCGTCGGCTAAATAACGAGCCAGGAATCGAGCTGCTGACCGCCACTCGTCAGCAACTCGATTTACGTGACCAGGCTGCGGTGAACTACTGGTTCCGTGCCAACAGGCCAGACCAGGTGTACCTCGTTGCCGGCACCGTGGGCGGCATCATGGCAAACTCGACCCGTCCGGCTGAGTTTATTTACGACAACTTGATGATTCACGCAACCGTGGTTCACGCGTCGCACGTGCACGAAGTCGAAAAGTTGCTGTACCTCGGTAGCTCGTGCATCTACCCGAAGTTTGCGAACCAACCAATAACCGAAGAAGAGCTACTGACGGGTCCGCTCGAACCAACGAACGAACCCTATGCGCTTGCGAAAATTGCTGGCATAAAGCTCTGCGATTCGTATCGTCGTCAATACGGGTCGAATTTCATTTCGGCGATGCCAACGAATCTGTATGGTCCAAACGATAACTTCGACCTTGAAAGTGGCCACGTTTTGCCGGCCCTCATGCGTAGGTTCGACGAAGCCAAACAAAACGGCGACGGTCAGGTAACTATTTGGGGCAGCGGTACGCCCCAGCGAGAATTTCTTCATGTCGATGACCTTGCCGATGCCTGTGTTTTCCTTATGCATACATATGATTCGGCTGGCCACATCAATGTCGGGTCGGGCGCCGATGTGTCTATTCGGGAGTTGGCTGAACTCGTTCGCGACACCGTCCACCCCACAGCCGAATTGGTGTTTGACACTTCAAAACCAGACGGTACCCCTCGAAAGCTTCTTGATGTCGGTCGTTTGAACCGGCTTGGTTGGTCGCCAAAGATCAATCTGCTCGACGGGATTCAGTCGACCTATCGCTGGTATTCATCTCAAGATTCACTGAGAGGTGTACCTGAGAATGCCGACCGGTAAAGATGTGCGCGCCGTCGTGGTTATCCCGGTGTTTAATCCCGGGAAAGTACTGGTTGAATGTTTGAAGGCAATCCGCGCATCGTCGATCCAGGTTGACGTTGTTGTTGTCGATGACGGATCAAGCGACGGTTGGGTGCAACAAGCCGTCGAGCAGTTTCCGGCTGTAGTCGTTCACGGTGACGGAAACCTGTGGTGGTCTGGTGGCATGAACAAAGGGGTGCGGCGGGCCGAAAAACTTGGTGCGACCCACATCATCGCACTTAACCACGATTGTCATATCGAATCGTCGACGCTTGAGCGTCTTATCGACCAGGGCACGAAATCTGCCGGGGCTATCGTCGGTTCGAAGGTACTTGATTCGTCGAAACCAGACCAGTTGGTATGTGTGGGTGGTTATATCGAAAACGGAATGCTCCGTTATCGAGGCTCCGGTGAACTCGACGAGGGCCAGCATGACCGAACGGTGGCCACCGATTGGTTGCCGGGATACTCCCTCTTTTTTAGTGTCGACGTCTTCAATCGCTTGGGTGGCTTCGACGACCGTTGGTTTCCCCAGTATTTCGGAGATGTGGATTTTGTGTTGAGGGCGGCAGCAATTTCGGAACGCATTGAGGTCTCGCCAGAAAGCCGGGTTTGGAACGATCGAGCATCAACGGGTCTCGCTGCCGCTGACGTCGTTTCGCCGCGTCAAGCCTGGCGTTTGTTAACGAGCCGACGTTCACCACTTCGCCTCGATGACAACGTTCGATTTTACTGGCGACATCGCCGCCGTTTGGTCTTACGAGATTTGGTCACCCGATTGGCACCTGTTCCACTCGGTCTTAAGCGGCATTTTTCTCAAACTGTACTGAGAAGGAGCGCAATATGACAGCGCAAGTTTCGGTGCTGATTCCTACGTACAACCGAGCCACCCTGCTCAACGAAACCCTCGATAGCGTGCTGTCGCAAGACGTGGATCTGGAAGTTATCGTGTTCGACAATCTGTCGTCCGACGACACGGTCGAGCGGGTTCGCAATCGTGGTGATCGCCGTTTAAGTGTCATTACAACCGACACAAACATCGGCCCGGTGGCAAACATGGCGAAAGCAATGGACGGGGGGTCCGCTTCGATACTGACCGTCTTTCATGATGACGATCTGATGCGCTCGAACAATCTGGCAACGAAGCTTGATTTTCTCGCAGGCGAACCCCAAGTTGGTTTGGTTTACTCGTCATACGAAGTAATCGATGAGCATTCAGGAACTCTGCGCGCTTCGTATCGTGCGCCAGGTCCGGTTGATCGAGTTGAGCCTGGCCGACTTTTTGTGGAACGTTGTTTTGCGGGAATGGAAAGGGTTCATATGTGTACAGCGGTTGTACGCCGAAGCGCTTTAGAGGGCTTGAGGCCCCACCCGGGCGATGGAACCCACAACGACTATGGCCTTTACCTGCGCGTTGCTCAACGATGCGACATTGGTTTTGTCGATCAACCTTTGGTAGCGATTCGAATTCATCGCTCGACATGGAGTTTCGATGCCGGTTTGACATTGACTTCCGAGACGGGCGAGCTTCGGTCAAATCCGTTTGCTGGGCTTGATGCCCGCCTAATTGCCGCCCGGCGATTCGTCGATGAACTCGAGGGCGATGAAGCTGTCATGGCTCGAAGACGAATGCGCGGCGGTTATCGGAGCAGTGCGCTGATGGCAGCAAAGGTTGCGTTGCGAAACGGGCGACCGGGAGACGCAATGTTAGGTGCCAGGCGGGTAGCAAAGAGTTTTGTCGCGTGATTGCTGACGGCTTTCGGATAGCGTACGTCGTTGACGGAACCGGTTTTCTGACCCCTAGAAACGGCGGCGAAGAGAAACGACGGTCGTTGGCGACGTCCCTCGCTGGAAGCGGCGACCTCACCATTTTCATTGTTCCAGCATCCGATGGTGACACTGCTGCACCGCCTGCATTAGAGGTTGCTTTAGACGATGGGCGCACAGCCACCGTGAAGATGCTGCGACCACTTCGCGGTGACGGAAGAACGGCGTCGATTGGGCAACGCGTTGTCGATATTGCTCGCCGAAATCAGTTTGAGCGTTTACGAGAAACGGGGATACCGACCGAGCTTCTGAGTGGCTATGCGTCAGCCAGTGCATCGGTGAAGGCCGATGTTGTTGTGGTTGACGCTCCGCACCTCTACGGAACCGCTCAATGCTGGTCTGTTCCCTCCATCGTCGTAACGCAAAACCACGAATCAAGAACTTATGCGTCGCGAGCTTTTGCTCGTTCAACGTCGCCGCATCAACGATTTGCGTTGCTTTTCGCGGCCGCCGGTTTTCTTTTTGATGAGCGATCGATTGCCCGACACGCTTCACAACTTTGGGTAGTGAGCGAAGACGATGCAAATCAATACCGCCGGAGGTTCCCGTCACTTAACGTACGAGTAGTTCTGAATGTCGTATCCAGACATACGAAACCGGCAGGTGCACCCACACTTAATCCGCCGACCATTGCGTTTCTCGGAAGTCTGAATTATGGTCCGAACCGCGAAGCCGCAATACTGTTTGGTGAGTTGGCTGCCAGACTGCAGAACTCGGGAACTGATTGTCGGGCCATTGTCATCGGCGGCGATGCGAACGAAGCTTTGAAGGCTGCCTTAGCAGCGACACCGGTTGAGCAACTCGGCTTCGTCGACAACCTTGACCATGTTCTTAGCTCTGTTGCTGCCGTCGTTGCTCCACTCGGACGAGGAGGCGGAACCAAATTGAAAGTTCTTGATTCGCTCGCAAGAGCACTGCCTGTTGTCACGACGCCCGATGGCGTAATCGGCCTGGACGGATTGGAAGCGGGATGTCATGCCCATGTGGCGCCACTGGGGCCGCAGTTCGATGAATCCGTTAGACGAGTACTGCAAGATCCAGTCGCAGCTCGAACGATGGGTGTAGTGGGTCGTGAATGGGTGTTGACAAATTTTGGGTCACACCGCTTAGACGAACTGGTGGCTTCTCATCTGGCTGAGGTAGTCACATGAACAGCGCCGGTATGGTGGCTGTCAATGGACGCCTGCTCACGAGGCCACCATCAGGTATCCAACGATATTTGGTTGAACAGTTGTGGCACTTTCCAGACCCGGTTGAGATTTTCGTACCCGGGCCGGTGTACCCCACGGTCGTGATCGACCCTCGCCATCGCGTGACGTTGCTACCTAATCGATTCCCACACGATCATCTGTGGGAACAACTCGCCTTTCGTTACGCCGTCCGCCGCTCACCTGTTGTTTGGTCTCCGTTTAGCGTGGGTCTTCCGTGGTGCAATCGTTTAGTCTTCACGCTGCACGACCTCTCGTTTTTTGAAGAGGATTCCTCGGGCGGCCGTGTGGCACGAGCTTGGTATCAAGCAATTGTCAGGGTGGTTGCCCGAAGTTCGCGCTTTGTGTTGGCCGACAGCGAACACGTTGCGGTGTCAGTTCGCGAAAGGTTTTCGCTTTCATCTGAGCGGGTCGTAGCGACACCCCTCGCCGCCAGCCCCTACTGGGGGGAACCCCCAAGCCCGTCAGAAATAGTTTCTTTGGCCGTCGGAGATGGGCCGTTTATTTTGACCGTTGGCACAGCACCAAGAAAAAACATTCGAACAATCATCAGGGCCTGGCAGATTGCTCGTCAAGACGTGAGCGGCTTGCGACTCGTTATTGTCGGCAGGGCGGTGGCGTGGGCAGACGAATTTCCAGACGTCGAATGGGTAGGTGGCGTGTCGGATGATGCACTGCGTTCTCTCTATCGGAATGCTTTGGCCTTCGTGTTTGCCTCTCGGTACGAGGGTTTCGGGTTGCCCGTGCTCGAAGCGATGTCTGCGGGCTGCCCCGTCATTGCTGCAAACGCAACGTGCATTCCTGAAGTGGCTGGCGACGCAGCTTTCTTGGTGAACACTGACGATTCTGCTGCGTATGCCCGCCATATTGTCGAGCTTCACCGAATTCCGTCGCAACGTGAGCAGAAGGTTTCCGCTGGACTCAAACAGGCTGCCAAGTTCACCTGGGAAAAGACCGCCGCTGCAACGTGGAAGGTCATTCAAGAAGCCTCAACTCCTGCAAAGGGAAAACGCTAATCGACCATTTACACGGATCGTTGTTTGGGTATAGGTTACGGACCTTAGGCGCAGTTCCTATTGGAAGACGGGTTGGTTAACGGTGGGCGGTTCGCTCGTCATATCGCTTGATTTTGAGCTCTGGTGGGGCGTGCGAGATACGCGTGCATACGCTGATTACGGTGCCAATGTTGCTGGCGTCCATGGCGTCATTCCAAAATTGCTTGACCTGTTCGATCGCTACGAGATTCGGTCTACGTGGGCGACTGTTGGCATGGCGATGTGCGATGGATGGGATGAGTGGCGTTCGCTGCAACCCGAACATGCTCCAGGGTACGTAGACCGGTCGTTGAATCCTTATGGAGAGCATGATCGGGCCCGAGCGAGCAATGTTCCAGACGCCCTCTTTTTTGCACCGGGCTTAGTGGGTCAGATCGTCAACCAGCCTGGGCAAGAACTTGGATGTCATACCTTCTCTCATTTTTACTGTCTGGAGGAAGGTATTACAGATGATGACTTCCACGGGGATCTTCAACTTTTTAAACGAATCACCGAAACTAAATTCGGGCTGACGACTTCCTCGATCGTTTTTGCCCGAAACCAATATTCGGAAACGGCGATTCGTGTTGCCCACCAAGAGGGAATGACGACGTATCGAGGGAACCCCTCCGGATATGGATTTCAACCAATCCCTCATCGCAACGAATCTGCTATCCGTCGGGGGCTGCGGTTGGCCGATGCGGTCGTTCCTGGAGTGTCGGGGCGAACTTACCGAAGTGAAAGCGAGGAGTGCTCGATAGGACAGCCGATAAACGTGCCAGCCAGTTTCTTTCTCCGATCGGTTGGGTCATTACCGACGGCCCTCCACAAGTTGTCGCTTCATCGGGTGACTCAGGCGATTCGCTATGCCGCCCAGCATGAACGGGTTGTTCATGTTTGGTGGCATCCCCACAATTTTGGCGTGCGACAAGATGAGAACCTGGCTGCACTCACTACCGTTCTTGACTGTTTCAGGTCGGAACGAGATAGCGGTCGGTTGCAGTCTCGAAATATGGGCGACTTTGCTCGCAAGCCAACAACAGCTCAGGTACTTTCCGGTGAACACTGAAGTCAAGTCTCAGGATCGCACCACTGCGAGTAGGTTTCGTGCGATGAGAAGGGTGGCAGCCGGGCTTGGAGTTCTCCTCTTTGCGTTGGGTCTCGTCAGCTTCACCCTGACGGCCATATCTCGGGCAGCAGATCAGGTGGAAGGCCGATGGGCATTCGATTCGACTGATCGCAGTGCCAGTACTGGTTCGATAGGCGCGCTTTCGCTGAAGGGTTCACCAACATCAGTTGGCGGGGTGCGAGGTAACGCACTCAGGCTGAACGGAACCACCGATTTCGCGGTAATCCCTGCACCAGACGAGTCGCTACGACAGGCATTTACGATGTCGGCCTTCGTTCGGCCATCGTCGACATCGCAACCCTGGCACGCAATCGTGAGTCGACAACGGACGCTCGACACCGACCATCAATTCTGGTTTGGGGTCGAAAATCAAAAGCTCATCGCCGCGGTAGTTACAGAGACCGGCAGGGCTGTTGCGACAGGGCCGGCTGTACCCGTGGGCCGTTGGACACATGTAACAGCTCGGTACTCCGGGCTTGAGTTGGTGTTATTCGTCGACGGATTAAGCGTGGGACGCACGTCAATGTCGGGCCGACTCGTCTTGAGTAACCGTCCGATGCTTCTAGGCGCAAACGGCAACGGACCGGACGAGACCTTTGCTGAAGAGTATTTTGCTGGTGATATCGACGAACTGCTCGTCACGAATCGTGTGCTCAGCGATGCGGAGGTATTGACTCTGTCATCGCAAGCCGGTCCGTTACCGAAGTTGGCCGCACAGGCGACAGTTCCAACGAAAAAGGCCTCGTCAAAGACAACGAAAAAGGCCTCGCCAAAGACAACGAAAAGAGCGACGGCAAAAACAACGAAGCCAAAGTCGACCAAGCCCGGCAAAGTGACGTCAGTGGTGCCAGTACTCACGGTAGGCGCGCCCGTTGCCGTGAAAGAAGGAACCCAAAGCTTTGTTCGGATTCGTCTCGCGCAACCAGCCCCTGGCGGCGAACTTCGGGTGGTTCCAGAGGTTGTCTCCGCTGGCGCTTCGCTCTCACCAGGCGGCACCGGTCAAGACGTCGACATCGCCCAAACGGTCTTTGTTGCAAAGGGCACGAAAGAGGTATCACTTTCGGTGACGGCTCGCCAAGACCTGGTAGCGGAACTCGATGAGCCGTTCAAGGTCTCACTTCGATCACCGGAATCCGACGTTGTTCTCGGTTCTGCATTAGTCATCATTTCAGACGACGACACAAAGCGCGTCGTTGACGTTATGTCTACCGGTGCTGCCTGCGACGGTGCGTCCGACGATTCTGGGGCCTTCCAGCGGGCGATCGACCTCGCCACTGCGGCAGGTCGAGGTGTTGTTGTCATTCCGTCCGGTCGAAAATGCGTGGTTCGTTCCGTGATTGTTTACCCGGGCATTACCCTGCAAGGTTTCGGTGCAACACTCGTTCGTCCGGCTAATGTTGGCAACAGTCGAATGTTTTCGACTCGAACAAATGGCGACGGACCATGGAGAAGCGATGTCGATTCGCTGCCATTGGTCATCAGGGGGTTAACACTCGACGGAAACAGCCAAAATCAAGGCTCGTACCGCAACTTTGAGCTCGAACAAGCTCATCTCATTTTTGTTCATGCGAATCCAGCCAGTAGCGGTCGTGTGACGTTTTTCGCTGAAGACCTTCTCTTAGTAAACGGGGTCGCTGACGGGATTTCGTTGTACACGAACGTTTCCGCAACTCTCCTCCGCATTCGAGCGGTCAGTCTCTTTCGCGGGGGTGTCACCGTCACGGGTGGGCATACCGTTGCGTCAATCACTGATTTAAAAACTGAGACGGGTTTTGACCTCACCGGAATCGACGTCGAAGTTGACGGTGAAGGGTTTGGGAAAAGTTTCGCTGTTGATCTGACGCTCACAGATATTGCCCTCGACGGCGATCTTGATATCGGGCTTGGCCGCGGCTCCCGAGTGGTGATTGATCGCCTCGTTGCGAACGGGGGCCCCTTCACCATGGTGACGCCGAGTTCCACCGTAATTTTTAGAAATTCCCGCATCGTCGTTGGAACGCCAGATTCCTTCGTCAACAGAATTGTGGCTCCAGGCGATATTTCGTTTATTGACTCGACGATTCGTTTCAGTCCAAACGGAGGAAACAGGGGCTCGTTTTACGGTATCGAATTGGCGTTTCAGCATCCCGGATACCCCAACCAGCCTCCAGCCCGAGTCCGGTTCGAGCGGGTCATTTTTGAAGCCGAGGGTGTAGGAACTACTCCTGTATTTGGCGTCTACGAGCGAGATAAACGGCCGGCCGATATCGTCGAATTTGTTGACGTTGTTGGTCCGCCCGGAAAGTTGACCGGTCCGTGAGCACCACTACGCTTAGGTCAGTGGAGTCACCAAGCGGTTTCCAGGCGCAACTCAATGACGCTCAGTCGTTACCGAAACGAGGCCATCCTCACTGGCTGTTGGTTGCCGGGCTGGTGTTGTCAACAGCAACCCAACTTCGTTTTAGTGGAGGTTTTGGGATCGGTGAAACCTTCACACTCTTGTATGTGGGCTTAAGGCTTTTGGATGTGGCGCGTGGCGTGATGCCAGCTGCCACCCCACAAAGTCGACCGGTTGCGCTCTTTTGGGTGACGATTGCGGTATCAATGGGAATTGGGTTGCTCTGGGCCGACGTTGCTGGCGCCGCAGCCGGGCCTGACGCGTTTCTTGAAGGGGTCAAGATCACCATCGTCGGTCTCGTCGTGCTGTGTTTGATGAGGTTTGAGGGGTCTCGACAGGGCGGTATCCGTCAAGTCTGGGATTGGGTTGCAATAGGTATGGTTGTAGTTTTCTCAGTCCTACGTCTCGCCGTTTTTGTGACCGACACCGTTGGCCCCCTCACCCTGGGGTACTCCGGATCCAGCCGATTTTTGGGTTGGTCAACGAACCCAAATCAAGTTGCTATTTTCTTCACTGCTGCACCGTTTCTCTTCTTGGCCTCTCAACGAAAACGACCACTATATGCAGTCTTCGCCGTAGCTTCTCTAGTAGTCGGTTGGAGTACCGGAAGCGACGGTTTTGCCCTTGCCATGGCCTGTGGTGGGGCAACTGTGGCGTTCGTTGGGTTCGGACACTCGTTAGGTGATGTCACTCCGCGCAGAATTCTCTCGGCGTTGTCGGGTTGCGTGTTTGCTGTCTTGGCAGTTTTATTGGCAACAAGGTTGGTCACTCGGCGTGTTGACCTTGCTCTTGCCGATGGTGGGGGAGGGGCGAGTGGTCGAGGCGATTTGTGGCGTGCAGCGTGGCGACAAGGTTTCGAATCACCCATTTTTGGGCACGGTCCAGGCGCTGGCATCGCCGTCGCTGGCGAGTCTGGCCTGCAAGAAGCACACAATACCGTCCTCGATCTTTTGCTCCGAGGCGGCATCGTCGCCGTTGTTGCCTTTGTACTACTTCACCTTGTCGTGCTTCGGGCTGCGGTCAAGAAGGGCCCGTTCGATGCTGGTGCCGTGATCGCTTTGTTTACGATGGGGATGACAAGTTTCGTGTTTCGCCACCCTACCTACTGGTTGGCATTGCTATGTGCTGGAGCGGCTTGTGTTCCGTTTCGTTCGAAAGGTGATCCAGTAGCGACTGCGTAGACTCTGCGGCAATGAAAATTCTTGTTACTGGCGGGGCCGGGTTCATTGGCGCAAACCTTGTCCTTCGACTGTTAAGCGACACCAGGGTCGATTCTGTTGTGGCGCTCGATGACCTCTCCACTGGAAGCCGATCGAACCTGATTGGTTGCGAAGAGGTACTTCGGGTGGGTTCAATTCTTGATGTTGACGCAGTGCGAGAAGCCATGGACGGTGCAGCCGCGGTGGTGCATCTCGGAGCTAGGCCGTCGGTTCCACGGTCACTCTCTGACCCGCTTGAATCGAATCGTGTGAACGTTGATGGAACGCTCAATATTTTGGAAGAAGCGCGACGACAATCGGTACCGCCCAATCTGGTCTTTGCTTCGTCGTCATCGGTATACGGGGGTAACCCGGTCCTACCAAAGGTCGAGACCCTTCGTACTCAGCCCCTTTCGCCCTACGCAGTGTCAAAGTTGGCCGGAGAGTCGTACATGTTGGCCTACGCGAATTGCTTTGGTTTGCGGGTTCTGCCTTTTCGTTTCTTTAACGTGTACGGACCGCTGCAAGCTGCTGGACATGCGTATGCAGCGGTAGTTCCCGCCTTCGTTAGGGCTGCGCTCGATGGTGTTGCTCTGCCAGTTCAGGGTGATGGATCGCAAACTCGAGACTTCACCTTTGTTGGAACCGTTGCCGAAATTTTGGCCGAGGCGGCGATCAACGGCGTAACTTCCCTCGATCCAGTGAATTTGGCATTTGGTTCGCGGTCGTCTTTGCTTGATGTCATTGAGGTTCTTGAATCAATTGTTGGTCGACCACTTAACCGCGACCATCAACTTCCTCGCGCCGGCGACGTTCGTGATTCTCAGGCCGACAACCATGCGCTAACAGCATTGTTTCCGGGCGTCTCTGCCGTGACACTCGAAGTTGGGCTCGCTGCGACCGTTGATTGGATGAAGTCTCTCGGCTGAATCAGTCATCAGAAATGACCATCCGCGCCATACCCCTTTCCTAGTGATTGGCTAGTGGGTTAACCTACACAGATGGCAGCCGGAGTCAACACCTCATCAACCGACCTACGTTCCTCACTGAGGGTGGTCGCATCTCGTTGGCGGTGGATTATGGTGCCCTTCATCATCACCTCGGGCTTCCAGGTTTGGCGGGTAAGTGAAACTGTAGATAAGTACTCTGCGTCGACCGAAATTCTGCTTCGGGCGAGAAGCACCGACGGGTCGCTCTCAGGGGTAAGCGAACGAGTTGAAGGCCCGGTTCTCGAATCAGAAGTCCGAATAATCGAGGGTGCGGGCATGCAAGCTGCCGTGTCCAAAACGCTTGGCTTCAGTCAACCAGCTAACTCGGTATTCGCAGAGGCCAATCTTGGGGCTAGTACCGTCACCATTACCGTCATCGATAAAGATCCCGGAAAAGCGGCAAAAATCGCAAATGCGTTTGGTGAGCAGTACATAGCCGATCGGCGTGACCGTTCCGTGGCTGACCTTAACCGACTGTCTGACGAACTCACGACCCGGATCGAAAAGTTCGACAAAGAAATACTGGCACTTGGGGCAAAAATTGCCAACGCCGACACCGGCGAAACAGATGTCGTCACAGACGAAGCGTTTAACGCCCTTCGATCGCGTGCGGCGAACTTGGTACGACGTCGTGAAGCTTTCGAAGGTCGCATCGACGCGCTGTCTGTAGATGCGTCGCTCAAGACGGGTGGTGCCCAGGTCCTGGTTCCGGCCGTCCCCGCTGAGAAGCCGTTTTCCCCAACTCCAGTTCGCAGCATTGCCATTGGCATGTTAGGTGGTCTCATTCTTGGTTTGGCCCTCGCGTTCGGTCGTGACATTCTCGATCAGCGAATCCGAACCCGCCAAGATCTGCTCGCCGGTTCGCCAGGCTCGCCCTTACTTGCCGCCATCCCAAAGATCAGCCGCGCATCAAGGCGTCAGCAACAGCAAAAGGGGGTTCTCGCCGGCGTGCCTAAAGAGGCGACAGAGTCGTATCGTTCGCTCCGTGCGGCTCTTGCCATGACGGGTGCAGATCGAAGGTTCAAGACGGTTGCGGTTACTAGTGCGGGTTCAGGCCATGGGTCAACTACGACCATCGTGCATCTCGCCCAATCAATGTCTCAGGCGGGTATGAGTGTGCTGGTGGTCGACGCTGACATGCGGCATCCAAATGTTCATCGACTTTTTGGTCTTCCAAACGACGTGGGTTTGAGCACCGTGCTCTCGGGGGTTTCTGGTATTTCGGCTGCTGCTCATACGTTGGTGGCTGAGGCTGACTTGACAGTATTGACGTCTGGTCCGGTGCCGGCAAATGCTGGCGAGCTCATTGCTTCTGAACGTGCGGCGAGCGTGTTCAACGCCGTTCGTCAACACTTTGACGTGGTGCTGATAGACACGCCCGCTGTTTCTGATGTCGCTGACTCGTTGTCGGTGGCTGAACATGTCGATGCCATCGTCCTTGTTGTTGGTGCCGGCAAAGCCAACGTTCCGCAGGTAAGCGAAGCGATAGCTCAGTTGAGCCGTCCACCGGCACGCCTTATCGGTCTCGTCCTCAATGGTGCTCGCAAGCATGATGCTTCGGTTCGTGGCTCTCGACGCCAACAGTCCCGACGTAACACACGTCCGGTGCCGGTTGCGTCAAGTATGGGTGTTTGGGTTCCTGACGAATCGCCGATCTGGACAGCGGACGGCGAATCGGCTCCGTGGACTCCAGAACCCAAGCTGAACGGCTCCGGGCGCCAAATGGTGGTACCTAACGATCTACGAGATCTGACGCTGACCCTTCCGGACGAAAAGCGCTAACACTCGAATACGCTGAGGCGTGACTTGCCCCGAACCCCCAGATGTCTAGCTGGGGGTTTTTCGCACCAGCAAGTTACAGAAACCTCTTTGGAAATCCCTCTCCGTTCGTCCCGTAATGAAATAAATTGCGGAATGGCTGGGCTGGGTGTCTGCTCGTTCGTTCCGTAATGAATTGGAATGCAGTGAGGTTCCGCCGATCATTACGGAACGAACGAGAACAGGCCAAACTGGATTGTTCAATCATTACGGAACGAATCGAGAGGGCGCTGAAGGTACGTGTCGGCCGGGAGGGCGAGCGCCTAAGTTGGCCCGGTGAATCTTTCCTCCAGAGCTCATTCGCTTCGAGTCGAGCATCTGATCGAACCCGTTGGACTGACCAAACAGAAACCTCGACTGTCATGGAAGCTGCCAACGGGCGCAGGCGAGCAACTCGCGTATCAATTGCGCTCGAATGCCGAGTGGGATTCTGGGGTGATCGAGTCGAGCAACCAACTATTTGTTGAGTTCGGTGCCCCCGCTCCACTCGTGTCTCGACAAACAGTGAATTGGCAAGTGAAGGTATTCACTGACGCCGGCGAGCACGACTGGTCGCTACCGTCCTCGTTTGAGATGGGCCTTGTTGAACGATCTGATTGGGCCGACGCCTCATGGATCGCCCCCTGTGAAGTTCTGCCCATCCGAACCGGGGGAACGCGGAGCCTGGTCGCTTGGCACCACGTTCACCATCGAGCGGCCCGCTATCAGAGCTCGCCTCTACGCAACTGCCCATGGGCTGTATGAAGCCTTTCTCGATGGCAACCGAATCGGAGATCTCGAACTCACCCCGGGGTGGACGAGCTATTCGGCCCGGCAACAGGTTCAAACCTTCGATGTCACCCAGCAGATCAAACACGGTCTCAACCAACTCGACATCATCGTTTCTGACGGCTGGTTCCGTGGAGTTGTCGGTTTCGCTCGAACCCCGAATGCATTTGGCGACCAAACGTCCGTACTTGCAAAGCTGGTTATCGAACACGATGACGCAAGCCTCACACTCGTAGCTACTGACGGAAGCTGGACGTTTCGAGCAACGCAACTGATCCGAGCGGATTTGTTGGGCGGCCAAACGACCGACTTCACCCGGGCCATCGAGAGCGGATTCGGATCACCGGTCGTGGAACTGCCCTGGCCAGTGACGAAACCGCTCATGGTGAATTCTCCGGCGCCTCCGGTACGCCAAATCGAGACCATACTTCCGATGAGTGTGGAGGCTCTCGAACCCGGGGTTCACTTGGTGGACATGGGCCAAAATATCAGCGGGTGGGTACGGCTGAAAAACCTTGGACCTATCGGAACGGTGTTGACGATCGAACATGGTGAGGCGCTCAGCCCCGACACCGGGTACCTGACCACCGATCATCTGAGGCCAACCGACATGAAAACCTTCCAGCCGTTGCCTGCCGGACAGATTGACCGGGTTGTGTCGTCGGGAAAAACCGGCGAAGTGTTCGAGCCGCGCCATTCAACGAAGGGGTTTCGCTATGCACAGATACTTGGTCACCCGGGCCCGCTGAGGATCGACGACATTGAGGGTGTGGTGGTGCACTCAGACCTTGAACGCCGCGGCTGGTTTGACTGTAGCGATACTCGTCTAAATCAACTTCACGAAGTAGCGGTCTGGAGCCTTCGGGGAAATATGTGTGACATACCGACTGACTGCCCTCAACGTGAGCGCGTCGGATGGACCGGCGATTGGCAACTCTTCGCTCCGACCGCAGCATTCTTGTACGACGTGGGTGGCTTCTCCGTCAAGTGGTTGGCCGACCTAGCAGTTGATCA
The DNA here is from genome assembly GCA_031430595.1 of Acidimicrobiia bacterium. GTDB lineage: Bacteria > Actinomycetota > Acidimicrobiia > Acidimicrobiales > JANYDT01 > JANNBN01. Next base: position 46,512 of record JANPBU010000035.1, on the reverse strand, counting down.
GCGCGCTGATGGTTCAGTTCCTTGGTTTGTGCCAAACCCCATTCCAGCTGAAGAAACGTTGGCCGGTTTGGCACCCCATGGATGCGCTGGTTGGGGTGATGCTGCGGTGATCGTTCCGTGGGAGGTCTACCTCGCAACCGGTGACCTCGGACTGTTGGCTGACCAGTACGAATCGGCGAAGGCGTGGGTTAATTTCGCACTCAACCAAGCCGAAACGGGTCGTGGTCGTCAGCGCGCAGAGCAACACCCGGAACCAGCTCTGCACGAGCAGTACCTCTGGGATAGCGGATTTCATTTTGGTGAATGGCTCGAGCCCGGTGAATGGAATGCGAACCCAATTGCGAAAGCAATTCGAACAGACCCGGGGCCAACAGCAACTGCATACCTTTCGCGATCATCGGGCTTACTAAGTCGAATCGCTGCGCTGCTCGGAAAGACTGACGACAGTTCGTTTTATGCGTCGGCTTCTTTGTTGAGTAAGGCAGCGTGGCAAACCGAGTTCATTTCACCATCCGGGGAAGTTACCCCGCTTAACCAGGCCAACCTCGTTCGGGGGCTTCACTTCGGGTTGATCCCGAGCGAGCACATTGACCGGTGCGTGAGCGACCTGGTGCAACTCATTCGTGACGCCGATACGCATCTGGGTACCGGCTTTCTGTCGACTCCGCTGCTGCTGCCGGTGCTTGCAGATCACGGTCATCTCGAACTGGCCTTTGAATTGCTCTACCAAGACTCGTCGCCATCGTGGCTTGCGATGTTAAAACGCGGCGCAACCACGGTATGGGAAGACTGGGATGGTATTGATGAACGTGGTGTGGCGAGCGCTTCGCTGAACCACTACAGCAAGGGTGCCGTGATCTCGTTTCTTCACCGATACGTAGGTGGGTTGCGACTTGACGAGAGTGGCTACCATCCGGCCTATTCGCGGTTTACCGTTCGTCCAATTGTTGGAGGGGTAATAACGACTGCGAGCGTACGACATGAAAGCTCGTACGGAACCATCGAAGTGGCGTGGAATCTCGCAGACTCAGTATTCGTAATCGACGTTACGGTGCCGCCCGGAACGCAAGCAGACTTAGTACTTCCAGATGGATCAAGCGAAACTATTTTTGTCGGGTCGCATCACCGCAGTGTGTCGATCCTTCCGGCCCACGTTGTTTGAACGCAGTCACTTGCGGTTACCCTGAGATGTCATGCCCCTCGGACTCGTTTGTTTAGATGTTGATGGAACCCTCGTGGGGTCTGCCGGAGAGCCGACACAGGGGGTTTGGGCTGCGGCCGATCGGGCCCGCGCAGCGGGTGTTCACCTGGCGATTTGTACTGCCCGTTTGGGGCTCGGGTCGGCATGGGATTGGGCGGTGCGACTCGACCCCGACGGATGGCATCTCTTCCAAACGGGTGCTTCAATTATTCACACCGGCAGTCTGGAAACCCATTCCACGCCGTTACCGGTCGGTGCTGTTGACTACTGCGAATCGTTAGCTAACGAACGGGGGTGGATCTTTGAGCTCTACGCCGACTTTGACTATGTGGTCGACAGCTCGGACCCATTCGCCGCCGATCATGCCGCCTTGTTGGGTGTTGCCCCAGCCCGTCGTCCAATAGAAGACCTGAATGGAATACCGGTACGTGCACAGATGATCGTGAACGATTTTGATCTGGCCGACGCAAGCAAACTGGTACCTCCCGGTTGCGTAGCGTCGTCCGCAACTTCACCCATCCTGCCCGGCCTCAATTTTGTTTCGATTACTGCCGACTCGGTGTCGAAAGCCTCGGGGGTGGTCGCTCTGGCCAACATTTTGGGGCTTGAACTTGACCGGGTGATGATGGTGGGTGACGGTCAAAATGATGTGTCGGCTTTGGAAGCAGTTACTCATTCTGTAGCGATGGGAAACGCCCACGCTGACGCGATAGCCGTTTCCAAGTATCGAGTTGCCGACGTTGAAAGCGATGGCGTGGCTGAGGCCCTCGAATTGGCCCTGAGCCTTGGGTAACGGAAACTTGAGTAACCGAAACGCTAGGTAAGTCTCGTAGTATCTGCGCTTGTGTCTAACGCACGGGTTACACCCAAAGCCATACTTGGTGACTACTTACAACGCATTCTTACGGCTCGTGTATACGACGTGGCCGACGAAACGCCGCTCGACCCAGCCCCGAAACTGTCGGCGCGCCTTGGCAATACTGTCCTTCTCAAACGTGAAGATACCCAGCCAGTGTTCAGTTTCAAACTGCGCGGCGCGTACAACAAGATGGTGCGGCTCACCACTGCAGAGTTAGCGAAGGGGGTAGTCTGCGCTTCCGCAGGCAATCACGCCCAGGGTGTTGCGTTGTCGGCCAAGCGTCTTGGGTGCCGTGCTGTCATTGTTGTTCCTGTAACCACGCCGGGGGTGAAGGTACGAGCGATTCAGGCGCTTGGCGGCGAAGTTATTCAGTATGGTGAAAGTTACAGTGATGCTTACGAACGTGCGGTAGAAGTTGGGATCGCAGAGGGTTTGGTATTCGTTCATCCCTTCGATGACCCAGACGTGATTGCGGGTCAGGGTACCGTCGCGATGGAAGTATTGAGACAACACCAAGGCACGATCGATGCTGTGTTTGTGGCAATCGGAGGTGGCGGCCTGGTCAGTGGAATCGCTGCGTACATCAAGTCGGTCAAACCCGAGATTCGTGTGATTGGGGTTCAAATGAATGACTCAGATGCTATGCGCCGTTCGGTTGAGGCAGGTCGACGAGTCACCTTGAAAGATGTTGGGTTATTTTCTGATGGCACGGCCGTGAAAAAAGTTGGGGTTGAGACCTTTCGGCTCGCACGTGACCTGGTTGACGAATTCATTTTGGTAGATACCGATGAAGTATGCGCAGCTATAAAGGATGTGTTCGAAGAACATCGGGCAATCCTCGAACCAGCAGGCGCACTGGGTGTTGCCGGAATCAAAAAGTATGTTAGTCAAAGCGGCGCGGTCGGCGAAACCCTCGTGGCGATTACGTGCGGGGCAAACATCAACTTTGACCGCCTTCGCTTCGTTGCTGAACGGGCCGACGTGGGCGAGGAACGTGAGGCACTGTTTGCGGTCACCATGCCAGAGAAACCAGGTTCGTTTCTGAAGTTTTGTGAGCTCGTCGGAGACCGAAGTGTGACCGAGTTTTGTTATCGTTTGGCCGACCGAGAAGCTGCACATATTTTTGTCGGTCTTACGACTACACGTAAAGGTGAGTCGCCTGAAATAGCAGGAAGCTTCCGTAAGCACGGTTATGAAACTGTTGACCTCACTCACGACGAGTTGGCGAAGGAACATGTGCGTCACCTTGTGGGTGGTCATTCCCCGGCAGGAGAGCAGGAGATGCTCTACCGGTTCTTCTTTCCGGAACGTCCTGGTGCTCTTATGAAGTTTTTGTCGGCGATGGCCCCATCGTGGAACATCAGTTTGTTTCACTACAGGTCGCAGGGGGCAGAGTACGGGTCAATACTCGTGGCGTTTCAGATACCCACCGGCTCAAGGAAAGATGAGTTCAAGAAGTTCCTCACAACCCTCGCGTATCCGTATTCTGACGAATCAGACAACCCCGCATACCGTATGTTCCTTCGTTAGGGCGTTCCTTCGTTAGGGGTTAGGGCGAAGCGTTGAGATGGGCGCTTAGCGCTGTCTCCACCACTTCGGCACCGGGGCCACCGTTGGTTGGTTGTTCATCCTTGGTCCGAGTATCTTCACCGATCAACGCCGCGGCGGTAGCGCCGACCGACAGTGCCGTCGATGTCAGGTTGTATCCGCCCTCAAGAAACAGAACGGTTCGTGCTGGGCAAATAGCGGCGAGCCGTTTGGTCATCAGTGCGTAGTCACCGGCCGTCAATCCGAGGCCACCAAGAGGATCATCTCGATGGCTATCGAAACCCGCCGAGACCAATACCCAGGTGGGCGAGAAGCGTGCAACTGCTTCGGCAACAACCGTGTCGTATGCGCGCAGAAAGGTATCACCGGTGGTGCCCCGGGGTAGGGGAAGATTGATCGTGAGGCCCGGAGCGTCGGGTCCGCCAGTCTCGTCGACTTTTCCTGAGAAGGGCCAATGCTGTTCAAGTTGTGACGAAACGAACAGTACGTTCGGGTCATTCCAAAAAATGGCCTGGGTGCCGTTGCCGTGATGAACATCCCAATCGACGATGAGAACTCGTTCACCTCGCGCAGTGAGCGATCGAGCGGCTACAGCGATGTTGTTGAAAACGCAGAACCCCATTGCCCTATCAGCAAGTGCATGATGGCCGGGTGGTCGCACTAGGGCAAGACCCGCCGAAGCATGCCCGGCTTCTACGGCATCAATGAGGGCTAAGCCTACGCCGATGGCGTATCGAGCGGTATCCCACGAGCCAATCGAAACGCGGGTGTCAGGGTCTAGTGGTCCGCCACCTTGCAAACACACAGCTTCGATGCTGTCGACGTACATCTTGGTATGTACGCGTTCAATTTCGATACGGGTGGCGAGGCGAGGCTCTATTTGAATCAACGCGTCACCAAGACCGGCTACTTGCAAACCTGACCAAGCCGCAACGAGGCGAGCGGGACATTCGGGGTGATTCGGGCTCGTATGGTGCTGATCAAGTTCGTGAAGTGAGGCGATGGCGAGCATGTCATAGGTTTACTCGTTCGGCCTTCGTACAGATCGTTGCCCCTGATCCATGTGACGTGAGTCACACAAATTCTTTTAGTTCTTTTCATCCGTAATTTCGCCAGTCTCGGACTTATAACAACGCATCCCCGCCTTCCCCCCGGAGGGGATGCGCCACCCTCGAACTAGGAGAAACCTGAATGAAACGTCTGTCCCGTATCGCAGCACTGGTCACCGCTGGTCTGGTGAGTGTCGCTGGCCTGTCGCTGGCTAACCCTGCCAACGCTGCAGCAAAGAAACCAACCAAGGATATTGTCGACACTGCCGTTGCCGCAGGTTCGTTCAAAACCCTGGCCGCTGCGCTCGGTGCCGCAGATCTCGTAGACACGTTGAAGAGCAAAGGGCCATTCACCGTCTTTGCCCCAACCGACGAAGCATTCGCAAAGCTTCCAGCTGGAACAGTTGAAGCGCTTCTAAAGCCTGAAAACAAAGCCGCTCTAGCCCGAGTGCTCACGTACCATGTCGTCGCAGGCAAGGTGCCAGCCAAGACTGTTCTCAAGTTGAACGGCAAAGACGTCACCACAGTAAGCACCGATACGGTTCGGGTTACCATCGCTGGAAAGAGCGTCAAGGTAAACGACTCGAACGTCATCGCCACCGACATCATGGCTACAAACGGAATCATCCACGTCATCGATGCGGTTCTGCTTCCACCGAACTTGAAGCTTGCTGCAACCCCAGCACCTACGACGTCTACACCTCCTGCGGCAACCAAAGACATTGTTGACACTGCCGTCGCCGCCGGGTCATTCAAGACGTTGGCTGCAGCCCTCGGAGCCGCTGGCCTTGTTGACACCCTGAAGAGCGCAGGCCCATTCACTGTATTCGCACCAACCGACGCCGCGTTCGCAAAGCTTCCTGCCGGAACAGTCGAAACGCTTCTGAAGCCAGAAAACAAAGCTCAGCTCATCTCGATCCTTACTTACCACGTTGTGGCCGGGAAGGTTCCTGCGAGCACCGTCGTAACGCTTAACGGTAAAACGGCAAAGACGGTGAATGGGGCCGACGTCAAGATTCGAGTCGACGGAAGCACCGTGTTCGTAAACGACTCAAAGGTTCTCACCACCGACATCATGGCGTCGAACGGAATCATCCACGTGATCGATACCGTGCTGCTTCCACCAGTCGCTGCTGCAGCGCCAGTTGCGAACAACATTGTTGACGTTGCCATCGCAGCCAAGCTCGACACCCTCGTCGCTGCTGTCAAGGCCGCTGGCTTGGTCGAAACCCTTCAGGGTCCTGGCCCATTCACCGTGTTTGCTCCCAGTGAAATCGCCTTCAAGCTCGTAGGAAACGAAACCCTCACCACGTTGTTGAAGCCAGAAAACAAGGCCACCCTGGCCTCGATCCTGACGCTGCATGTCGTTGCCGGCAAGGCATTCACAGCCAAAGATCTCATCGCACTTGGCTCACACGGAACCGTTAAAACCGTCAACGGCAAGTCCCTTACCGTACGGGTGTCAAACGGAACTGTGTTGATCAATGGTGCGGCCGTCATCGCAGCCGATGTCAAGGCTTCGAACGGAATCGTGCACGTAATCGATACGGTTCTACTTCCCTAGCTTCAAACAGTAAGTAAGCACTTTAGCGGTCGGCTGTTCAGCAAAAAGCTGAAGAGACCGGCCGCTCGTTCGCGTACAGCCGTAGCTTCAGTTGATAGGGGTAAGCGGTGCTGCCCCGGCAAGAACAGCCAGGGTGTTCGAGACGGCGAGTGAAGCCATGGCTTCTCGGGTTTCGGTGGTGGCCGATCCAAGATGTGGAATCAACACCACGTTGTCAAGACGGATGAGGTCAGGGTGAACTTTTGGTTCATGTTCAAACACATCGAGCCCGGCCCCAGCGATTGCACCGGAACTTAGTGCTTCGGCGAGTGCGTTTTCATCGACGATTGGCCCTCGAGCGGTATTGATGAGGAAGGCAGTTGGTTTCATTGCGTCAAGTTGGGCCGTACTAATTAGATGGTGCGTTTCTGGCGAATACGGGCAGTGAATCGAAATCACATCGCTGGTAGTCATCAACTCATCTAAGGAAAGTCGTTCGCATCCGAGTTCGGCCGCAACATCAGCCTCTATCTCGCGGCGGTTTGAATACACGATTTCCATACCGAATGCCTTGGCTCGACGTGCCGTAGCAGCACCAATTTTTCCCATACCGATAATACCGAGGCGACGCTTTTGGATACTCGACCCGAGCAGGTAGAACATGCCCCACTGCCACGGTTCGCCCGACCGAATGACCCGTTCACCTTCAGCGAGACGACGAGTCGTCATCAAGATAAGACTGAGCGCTATATCGGCTGTGGCCTCGGTGAGCACATCGGGAGTATTCGTAGCCCAAAGCCTCCGCTCGGTGCAGGCTGGCACATCGATGTTGTTGTAACCAACTGCGACATTTGAAACGACCTGCAGCTGAGGGCCCGCTGCATCGAGCAGTTCACCGTCAACCTTTTCCGTGAGCAGGGTTACGAGTGCATCGGCACCCACGACCGAAGCAAGCAACGTGTCACGTGGGATCGGTCCCGGTTCTGTCCATACCCAAACATCGTGGCCGGCATTTCGTGCAAGATCGATTCCAACCGCCGGTATCCGCCCAGTAATAACGATACGTGCCATTACGAAGCAGCTACCCAGTCAGTGAGTTTGCCCAAACCCTCGCGGATCTCGTCGGTGGAAATGCCGGAGTATGCAAACCGAATGAACTGTCTGGTTTCGCCTTCTTGTGGTCGCCCGAAATGACGTCGGGTACAAAATGACACCCCGGTTTGTTTGAGCGCTGCGTCAGCAAACTCGCCAACATCAGTGAAGCCCATTGTGGCCATGGTGTCGGTCACTTCCGGAAAGAGGTAAAACGTTGACTCGGGCTTCGATATCGACACGCCAGGAATCGATTGCAACATCGACACTGCAACATCGCGGCGGACACGCAGCACGTCGATCATGGCGAGTGCCTCAGTTTGATCACCAACGATTCCTTCCACCCCGGCATATTGCACGAAGTGGTTGGTGCACGACTCATCGTTCGTATTGAGCTTCGCCACCATTTCTGCGAGCGGGGTAGGCGCAATCATTGCCCCAAGTCGCCACCCGGTCATAGCGAACTTCTTTGAAAACGTATACAAAATTGCGGTTCGCTCGGCCATGCCCGGCAGCGACGCAATCGACGATGATGACCCGGAGTAGCGCATTTCGAAGTACGCCTCGTCGGACAGCACCCATAGGTCGTGTTCGATGGCAATCGCGGCGATAGCTTCACGTTCGGCCTGTGTTGATTCGCAACCAATTGGGTTCTGAAGGTCGTTGTAAATGATGGCGACGGTGGTTGGCGTGATTGACGCTCGCAACTTGTCAAGGTCGATCGCAAAGCCTGTACTGGTTGGAACGTATCCATACGATTGAGCGATTCCGCCGAAATATTCGATCTGGCTTTCATAAATCGGGTAACCAGGGTTTGGGTACAGCACCGTTTCGCCCGGGTTCATGATCGATTGAATGAACTTTGTGATTACTGGCTTTCCGCCGGTTTGTACGACAACGTTGCTGGCGTTGTAGGTCAAACCGCGACGGCTACCCACATCGTTTGCGAGGGCTTCCCTGAGGGACGGAATTCCTGCGGCGGGGCAGTAACCGGTTTTTCCGTCGGCAATCGCAGCGTTCATAGCGGTCACGATATTTGAAGGTGTCGCGAGGTTGAGGTCGCCAAGGTGAAACGGGTACACCTTGTTGCCCTGCGCCGCCCATGCAGCCGCCGCGGCAGACACTGCAAAGGCTGTTTCGGTACCAAGTCGTTCAAGTCGCGTTGCGAGTGTCATATATCTCTCCTAAGTCTGCTTGGAGCGTACCCCGATTTTACTTTTTGTAAAAGGCGCAATTGAGGAAATCGGGAAGGTTCCGCTGAGTTCGCCCAGTAATCTGGAGCTGCCGATGAGTACTCACGAAACCCCACCCGCCGATACACCCGCTTTTGTGGCCCGACCTGAGGTTCGGGATTTCATTCGGGACCAGGTTGCTGCCGATCAGGCCGCTGGGGTAGCGATCGTCACCCGGTTCCCTCCAGAGCCGAACGGGTACCTACATATTGGTCACGCCAAGGCCATCTGTTTGAACTTTGGCATCGCCAGCGAATTCGGTGGCCTCTGCAATCTTCGTATGGACGACACAAATCCGCTGACAGAAAAGACTGATTTTGTCGCCGGTATTCAGGATGACATTCGGTGGCTTGGCTTCGAGTGGAACGGCGAGGTCAAATATGCGTCCGACAACTTCGAACAACTCTTTATCTGGGCCCAACAGTTGATCACTCAGGGCGTGGCTTACGTCGACGACCAAAACGCGGAAACGATTGCGGCAATGCGCGGTGCCATCGGCGTGCCTGGCACGAACAGCCCATTTCGAGATCGATCAGTTGAAGAAAACCTCGATCAGTTTGCCCGTATGCGCGCTGGTGAATTTGTCGATGGCGAAAAGGTACTTCGGGCGAAGATTGACATGGGTCATGCCAACGGGCAGCTACGTGACCCAATCATGTATCGGATCCGTCATGTGTCGCATCACCGTACCGGCGACGCGTGGTGTATCTACCCCACCTACGATTGGGCCCACGGCCAATGCGATGCGTTAGAGAACGTGAGCCATTCTGTATGCACGCTTGAGTTCGATGCGCACCGTCCGCTGTACGACTGGTACCTCGATCAGATCGGTATCACCCAATCGGCCGATCGAAATCGACCCCACCAATACGAGTTCGCCCGTCTTAACCTCACGTACATCGTTATGTCGAAACGAAAACTTGCTCAGCTTGTGAGTGATTGCGTGGTTGATGGTTGGGATGACCCTCGCATGTCGACGATTCGCGGAATGCGCCGCCGAGGGTATCCGGCTGCTGCTCTGCGGGCGTTCAGTGCCCATGTTGGTGTGGCGAAAGTAAACGGCACCAACGAAATCGAACTTCTCGAATCGTTTGTTCGTGATGAACTCAACCGGGTCGCAATTCGTCGTATGGGTGTGTTGAACCCCCTCAAGGTGGTCATCGAAAACTACCCTGCAGGCCAGGTTGAGTGGCTTGATGCTGTTAACAACCCCGAAGACCCTGAAGCCGGCACCCGAAAGATTCCGTTTTCGCGAACGTTGTACGTTGAACGCGAGGACTTTATGGAAGACCCAGTGCCGAAGTTCTATCGACTGTTCCCCGGTAACGAAGTGCGCTTACGGTACGCGTATTTCCTCAAATGTAATGAGGCTATTAAAAACGAGGCAGGCGAGGTCGTTGAAATTCGAGCAACGTACGACCCAGCAACCCATGGAGGTCAGTCTCCTGATGGCCGAAAAGTAAAGACGACATTGCATTGGGTTTCGGCTGAACACTGCATTCAGCGAGAGGTTCGCCTGTACGATCGGCTGTTTACTGATGCGTTTCCGGGGGCTGACAATGTTGACCCGATGACACAAATCAATCCGGCCTCTCGGGTGAGCATTCAGGCGATGCTTGAGCCAGCATTGGCCGACGTTGCCCCAGGCGAACAGTTGCAACTCGAGCGCCTTGGCTATTTTTGCGCCGATAGCAACGACAGTTCAGTCATCCATCGCACGGTTTCGTTAAAGGACGAGTGGGCTCGCGTACAAAAGCGCTCGTAAGTGACCGACGTTACGAGGAATATTTCACTGAAATACCAATGTCTTCACAAGTCCATTAAAAACATGGTTGAGAATGTATGACATGTCCAGGCGTCGTCTTCCCGCTCTCCGTGCCGTTTCGGTGCGCGCAGGTGTGTTGGCGGTACTTTTGGCGGTCACGTCGTCGCAGGTTTCGACCGCTGCGGCCGGCCTGGTTCCCGGTGCCGATGCGAGCCCAGCGATCCTCCGCGAAACAACGGTTGAGGCCTCGAACCCATCCGGCCCCGATCGGTTGCCTGAACTGAAGAACCGGGCGGCTGGGGCAATTGCGCTTCGCCAAGTTCGCCTAGCGGTGCTGGCAAAATCGATCACGACCGGATCCGCTAAGAAGGCCGATTGTGCGCAGGCGGTAGTTATCCCGCTGTTGACCAGTGAAGTTGTGGTGTTGAATGCTCTCGGCGAAAAACTGGCGGCAGATACCGACCTGAAGAAGGCTCGCGAAAATTACCGCCGAATCTTCACCGATTCCCGGGTGTTTCTTCTGCACAATTCCCGGGTGTTTTTGGTTGACACATGTTTGACATTGCAAGTTCGAACTCAGCGCCTTGCTGCTCGTCTCGCTGAATCTCCGATCGAAGCCACCGAATCGACTCGACTAGCTGGCCTCATCGGGCAAGTATCGAACGACAGCCGGGTCGTCATCGTTCCGTTGTTGACCCTGGTACCCGATCGGGGAGACAAAGCAATGTTGGCGGTCAATTCGCAGGCGTTGAACGATGCCGGCGATGCGTTGAAGGTGATGCAACAGACGTTGAACGATGTCGACGCTGCACTTGACGGTGCAAAAAAAGCCGCAAAGGGTCAAGGTAAAGCTCAAGGCTGAGTAGCTGGGGGTTACCCGGCTATGAGAAGCCACGCACCGACTACTGCTGCTGCGGCAATTCGGTACCATCCGAAAATTGTTAGCCCACCTCGGTTGAGCCAACTCACCATGAATCGAACGGCGAAGAATGCGCTGACGGCGGCCACGGCCATTCCGAGCAATGGAATCGCCACGCCGAACTGATCAACAACTTCGCTTCCATGGCCGAGTGCTTCGTATGCTGTCGCTGCGGTGAGGGTGAGTAACCCGAGCAAGAAGCTGAACTCTACGGCTGCTGAAAGGCTCAGTCCAACAAGCAACCCGCCGAGGATAGTGACGAAACTTCGACTCGTGCCCGGCCAAAGGGCTGCTGCCTGGGCGAGCCCGATGAGGCCAGCTTGACGAATCGTGATTTGTTCAAGCGGTACACCGGCACGATCTTTGATTCTCGGCCACACTGCTAAGATAATAAGCCCACCTACAAACCATGCAGCTACGATCGGCCACGGTTTGAGTAGTCGATCGCTGATGATCGACTCGCCGCCCTTTCCAATTACAGCGGCCGGAATAAAGGCAACAATCGAGGCAATGAGCAAACGCTTACCTGATTCGCTGCGACCAATCAAACCCTGAAAGATCGTAAGTACGCGTTTTCGGTACAGCACCAGCACGGCCAAGATGGCCCCAAACTGAATGATGACCGTGTAACTGTCAAGAGCCGAACGTGAAACTTCAGATCCGTCTCGAAGGTTAAGCATTTCCTCGGTGATGAGTAGGTGCCCGGTTGATGAAATCGGGAGGTACTCGGTGATGCCTTCAACGAGCCCGAGTAAAACTGCCTGCGGAGCAGATAGTGCCTTGGTCGCACCACCAGACGAAGACTGTTCGGGTTTCGCAGCGGTGGAAATCGGTCGGGCGCTGGCGGTAGTTGCCCAGCCGATTGCGGCAAATGCCACCAGGGCGATTACGGCTTCAAGTGTTCGTGAGCGTTCAGTTCTAGGTGGGTGGGTTGACACTCGACGAAGATTAGTTCGACCAAGACCTCGCGTCACTCCAATCGCCAGCCACCGTGTCGGGTTCGTTCGAACCTTCGAGTCGGCTTTGGAATGGCCTCGGCTGCGTGAGAAGAGGCATAAGTTCGCTTACTGGTAGGGCAGGGCACAGCAAGTGACCCTGTACGTGAGTCACGCCAGCCGCTTCAAGTTGGCGGAGTACCCCGAGGCGTTCGACGCCTTCGGCGATGAGGGTTGAGCCGAGGGCTCGGGCAACGTGCACCAATCCAAGGATCAAGCCGGCTTCGGCACTTCCCGTAGACATACTGGCCGTGAGAGCAGCATCTATTTTGAGGGTGTCTACCGGAAACTCGCGTAGTTGGGCGAGTGGAAGCGCGGAGGTCCCGACATCGTCAAGGGCGATCTTTAGACCCCGAGAGCGCATATTGGTAAGTACACCTCGGTTCCGTTCCAACTGCGCAATCGTGGGTACCTGTAGATCGAGCGTGCAGGCCTGGGGTGGAAGACCGTGCTGTTCGAGTTTGGTGATCAACCCATCGACTAGCCCGGCTTGCCCAATTTGTGTTGGTGAGAGGTTAAGCACAACACCAAGATTTTGTAGGTGCGCATAGCGAGAGCGAAGTAGTGCAACGGTCGTCAATGCCTCTTCAACGACGGCACGCCACAGCCCGGGAAGTAAACCGGCATCTTCCGCGATTCCGAGGAACGAAGCGGGTGCGAGTACGCCGAGGTCGGGGTGGTGCCACCGAACGAGTGCTTCGATTGCGCTCACCTCTCCGCTTTGAACATCGACAACGGGCTGGAACCAGGCACCGACTGCCCCCGATGCGATTGCTCGACTCAGATCGGTTTCGGTGCGAAGACGACTGAGCGTTTCAGTTCGTAAGGAACTGTCATAAATTTCCCATCGACCGCCGCCATCTCGCTTTCCGCGAGTCATCGCGATGATTGCGTCGTCGAGAAGTTCTCCGGCGGGAGAGTTGGTACGTCCACATGCGATTCCAACTGTTGCAGAAACGGTGTGAGGCGTTTCGCCGATCATGATTGGTTCGCGCATTGCGGCCTCTAAGCGACCAGTGACCACGATTGCTTCTTGTTCGTCGTGCAGCATGTCGATTAGAACAGCAAACCGGTCAGATTCGAGGCGGGCAACGAGGTCGCTACTTCGACTCGCCCGTTGCAGGCGTTCGCCAACGGTTCGCAGAATTTCGTCTGACTGTTCGCGTCCGAGTGACTGATCGAGCGCGGTGAACCCGTCGAGGCCTATCGCAAGGATTGCGGTGGCGCGGCCATGTCGGGTCGAGCGGTCAAGGGCTTTACTGGCCTCGAGCAGCAGTGATGGTCGATTTGCGAGGCCGGTGAGGTCATCAACGAGTGCAATTCGACGTTCCTGGTCACGGGTTTGTGAAGATTTGGGGGGTGTCCGGTTGGTGCCGGGCGAATCTGACACGGTCATGGCAGTACATTCGGCGCAAACGGCCCCAGACTTGAGGGAATTGACGCATACTTGAATGTGTCATATCATCGTAGCATGAATGTGGACAGATTGAGCGTTACGGTTCCGGCGGCACTTGGTGAAGAGTTACGCCGTGTGGCCAATCTTCGCGGTGAACCAGTTTCAGCCCTCGTGACCGAAGCAATTTCGCGTGAACTGCGGCTCATCGCCCTGGACGAAGCTTTAAGGCATGCCGATACTCAGTTCGGACCAGTTTCCGAGGAAGAAGTGTTGCGGGCGATGCAATCCCTTCTATCGAACGCCAAAGTTGCATGACGGCACTCGTACTTGACGAAGGGGCGTTCATTGGCTGGGAGCGTGGAGACGTAGCAGTCCGCGCCCACTTGGAATCCGCACGACGCCTTGGGATCTCGCCAATGACAGTCTCGCCAGTTATCGCGCAGGTATGGCGCAACGGTTCACGTCAAGTACTTCTTGCTCGGTTAGTGAAGTCAGTTGAGGTGAGGGCGCCAACCCTCTTCGACGCCCAACGAGCCGGCGAGTTGTGTGGCGAGACCCGAACTGTTGATGTCGTCGATGCATTGCTTGTTGCGGCATCGCCTAACACCGCGACGGTCTTGACATCTGACTCTGAAGATATTGCCGACCTCAAGCGTGCGGCCAAACGAAAGTTTTCGATAGTTACCGTCTGAGTTGGTGCCGTCTGAGTTGGTGCCGTCAGCGGCGAGGTTGAAGGCGAGGCCAGGAGAGGTCAGCGGCGGCGGTAGACCCGGTTGCGGTCAAACCAGCGCTCAAATCGTTGTTTGGTGTTTGGGTTTGCCCAACCCCCACTCGGCGCGGCTGGACGCCCAAATCGAGCGATTGCCGCCGCAATCTCAGCATTCTCGGCAAGCTTCTTGTTTCGTCGCCGGTTCATCCAACAAGCCATCACAACAGCCATAACGACCGCCCCGAATGCCGAGGAAACCAGGTTACTTCCGCCCGAAATGAGTAGCGCAAGGTTGAGTGCGCCAGCCACGACTGCTGGAACAACCACCATCACAGCGAACGAAGCCACTTTTGGTAACGCTAGTGGCGGGTCAACTACAAGTTTTGCGGGGTCGGGGTCGGGGTCGGAAGCCACCCCTTCATCGTTTCACCTTTTTGGAAAGTTGCTTTGATTTAGGCGGCGTTGCTCGGGTGGTTTCTGCACTTGTGTCAGCCCTGCCTTACACAACTGCAGAAACCAGGTTCCGTTACACCCGAGTTTCGGCCATGATTAAAAGTCTTAAATAAGCGGAAGTAGGCAGCATCGTGACTCAGACGCCGAGAAATATCCGACTCAGGAAAATATCTGCGCCCTGGTTACTTGGGTTCGTCACGGTGACCCTGGTTCTCACGGCATGCGGGTCTGGTGGAGGTGATTCAGCTTCGTCAAAGAAGAGTTCGTCGCCGTTGGCCGACATGCTGGGTTACGGGGGTTCTCAGGCCGAGCAAAGGGCTCAGGCCGAGAAACAACAGGGGATTGCGCAGGAAAAAATTGCAGCCTGTATGCGCGCTGAGGGCTTCAAGTACGTTTCATTTAGCAACCTCAATTTTAGTTCGTTCTCATTTGGGCCTCCCGAAGGTGGTGAGGTGGCCTATAAGCGCAAAAACGGCTACGGAATGGCCGACAATATGGAGACTTCGTTTGCTCCGCAAGCGACGCAGGCGAAAGATCCGAATGAGGCAATTCGTGCTGCCCTTTCGAAGTCGGAACGGGCTGCGTATGAGAAGGTCCTGTACGGGTTTGATACGTCCGGCCCCCCACCCGGAGACCCGGCAAACTTTCAACCAGTGGGGTGTCAGTCGAAGGCATTCGGCGGAGACGAGCTTCAGGCGGCGTTTAAGCCGTTGGAAACGAAGTTCGCCGATTTGCAGCGCCGTACAACTTCCGATCCGAGATCAGTGAAGATCCTTTCGGCATGGACGGGTTGTATGAAAAAGGCTGGCTACGCCTTGAAGGACCAACAGTCTGTGTACGAGTATCTTTCGCCCGAGCAAACCAAGATCTTTTCGCCGCAAGCTGGCACTGGTGACACGATTGTGGTGGCCGGTGCCGATGGTGGGTCTGCTCTTGCTCCGCAGATTGATAAGGCGAAAGTTGCGGCGTTCCGCAAGGTTGAGTTGAAACTTGCCAATGCTGATGCCGACTGCATGTCGCAAGACAAGGTTAACGAGTTGCGTGATATTTCGAGAGAGTACGAGCGGGCATTTGTTGACGAGAACCGGGCCCTTTTGGAAAAAGTAAAGGCACTTAACAACCCGTAATTAGGTCTGCATTTTGCGGCCACCAACTCACGGGTTCTTACGACTCTTTCGCGATGCTCGATCAGGCCAATCGACTAGGTTGCGCTGACGGGGCAATCAAATGGACAAACCAACGAAAACCAGCCCAATCTTCGCCAAACGAATAGGCAGCGTTGCTTGCGTCGTAGTCGTGCTGTTCTCGTGACCGTGGTGCAGGTCGGGATTCCTGGCCCGGCCGGTTTGAAACAGCGAGGTTCGTCACGTTTTGGTTCGATGCGGTTGATTGTGGAAGCAAATGTTGAGCGAGCAGCCGTGAGGCCTTTTGAGCGGTGGTCTGGGTCGCCTGATCAATCGACCATCATGGTTGCTGACGCGATCGGTGTTCTGGTGACAAGACCACTGGTGTGGTGAACGAAAGTGGGGTTACACCCGAATGAGTGTTGTAAACGAGAACAAATCTGGTGAATCAAATCGGCCGGTGGTTGGTCGTCGTCGTGGTGTTCGGGCGGTTGGCGTGTTGTTGGGTGTGTCGTTGTTGTCGGGTGGTGCGGGGTGGGTTGCGGCTCGTCAGATTTCTTCGCCTGGTGAGGTGGCTGCTCGTACGAAGGCTCCGGTTGGTTCGCGGATTACGGCTCCGGTTGAGCGTCGGGTGTTGCGGTCTACGTTGTTTACTCGGGGCACGGTTCGGTTTGGGTCGCCTCGTTCGGTGACGTTACCGGCATCGGCTGCGAAGACGGGTTCGTTGGTGGTGACGTCGCCTCCGAAGAAGGGTGGTGAGATTGTTGAGGGGTCGAAGGTTGCTGATATTGGTGGGCGGCCCGTGTTGGTGTTGCAGGGCAAGGTTCCTATGTATAGAGACATTCGCCCCGGTGACCAGGGTGACGATGTCACTGCGTTGAAGTTAGCGTTAGGTCGTCTTGGTTTTGTTTCTGGTTCGGGTGCGGTGTACGACGCTGGTGCGCAGCGAGCGGTTTCGGCGTGGTTGCGTTCGGTGGGGTATGAACCGTTTGGCCCGACTGAGGCGCAGCAAGACAGGCTTCGCACTGCGGCCGACGGGGTTCGTAAAGCTAACGAGCAGGTGCTTGCAGCGAAAGATGCACTAGTGAAAGGGGTTTTGGTCATTACCCCCGACAAGGTTGTGTCGGCCGATGAAGCGGTTCGGTCTGCCGTTGAACGTGCCGATGCGGCAAGGCGTGACGGTGACCGTTTGGTGTATGCGGCCGAGGCTGCGCTTATTGCGAAACGTAACCAGGTTGACTTGGCTCAAATTGCGTTGAACCGTTCAGCTACCGATGTATCGGCGGTGTTGTCGGAAAGCGAAGCTGTGCTGGCTGTGACGAACGCGAAACAACGTGTGGTTGACTCTGACTTAGCAATTGAAAAAGCAAAACGAAATGTGTTAAGCGCGCAGATCGATTCCGATGAGGCTGCGCTCGCGGCACGTGATGCCCAACTTGGTGTCGATGACGCGAACGCCGGGGTAGTGATTGCCCAGGCGGCCCTTGACCGCGTGAAGGCCCAAGGACCCCGCATTACCGAGACGTCACCAGGGGTGTTCACCGCAGACTTTGAAGGGTTCAATTCGGCGGTCGCTGCAGCCGAGGCTGGGATAAAACAGGCCGGTGTTCAAGTGAGATCGGCATCGACCGCGCTTCGTGCGGCGCAGCGAGCCGCTTCCAAAGCAGTGGACGCGATTGGTGATTCAACAACGGCCGTGGATACAGCGGTCGTTGCCGCCGCACAAGCAAAGGAACAGGTCAGAATTGCCGAGCTGCGACTGGTTCAGGTGAAAGCCGGAGGGTCAGTAAGCCCGTCGGGAGGTTCGGGCGGTTCGACCGATTCTGGAACCCCTCCGGCTCCTGCTTCCGGTGGAACTGGTTCGAGTGTCGCGCAGTTAGAGCTTGCACTTCAGACGGCACGAGCCGAGTTTGTTCAGGCCGAGAAGAGTATCGAGTCAACCAATCGTTCCGTGTCTGCTTCGATTCGGTCCGCGGACACGGCAGTACGAATTGCTCGGCTGCAACGTGTTGAGTTGTCGAAGCCCGCGAGCACTGCGTCGTTGCGTTCGGCGGTGGTGTCGGCCGAGTCCGGACGTACTGCGGCTGATGCTGAGTTGGCGCGGTTAGAGGCCACGGTTGGGATTGTGGTTCCGGCGAACGAGTTGCTGTTTTTTGATGTGTTGCCGCTACGAATTGACGACACCAAGTTGGCGGCCGGTGACGCCGTCTCGGGTTCGTTAATGACGGTTGCGTCGAAACGGGTCGCTGTTGATGCCTCGGTTGACCCGTCTGATGCGACAACGTTGAGGCCCGGCCAGAAGGCTGAGATTGAAGCAACCGATTTGGGTATCACATTGCCGGCCACGATCACGCGGGTTGCATCCACGACGGGTACTGATGGTGCTGATGCTTCGCGAATATATGTGGAGATATCACCGATTGGACCCGCTGCCGGCGAGACCGCCGAGGCACCACCGACAACCGATCCTGAAAATGGTTCGTTTCAGCCGGGACGTAAACCAACGTTGGCCGAACTGAATGGCATCTCGGTGAAAGTGACCATTCCGATTTCGTCGACGGGCGGAGCAGTGTTGGCGGTACCGACCCCTGCGGTGTCTGCTGCTGCTGACGGAACCATTCGTGTTGAGGTTGAAGTGGCGCCGGGTAAACCGACAAAGTTTGTGACGGTCACTGCCGGTTTGCGGGCTGAGGGGTATGTGCAGGTCACGCCAATAGAGGATGGTGATTTAAAAGAAGGCGACCTCGTGCTGACCGGTATACGCGACGGTGAGCAACTTCAGGGCACCCTTGAGCCGAACGACAAACCATCGTCTGATTCACAACCTACCGACGCACCGGCGACGCAACCGTGAGCCTTGATGTTGGGTTGGCTGCGCTTATTGTTGATGTGGCTCAACCGAGTACTCAGCCGGTGTTGGAACTGGTGCAGGTATCGAAAGTGTACGAACCAAAAGGTGCCGCGACGGTGCACGCGTTACGACGGGTTGACCTCACTGTTGACGAGCATGATTCGGTCGCGATTGTTGGCCCGTCAGGTTCAGGAAAGTCGACGTTGCTACACATCATTGGCTGCCTTGACACCCCTACTACTGGCACGTACCGCCTGAATGGGGTTGATGTTGCGGCACTCGACGACAGTGGCCGGGCTGCGCTTCGGGGGCTTGAGATTGGGTTCGTGTTTCAACAGTTTCACTTGTTAGCGCATCGCTCTGTGCTCGAAAATGTTGAACTTGGTTCGTTGTACGGAACCACGGCACATCCCCCGAAACGACGCAAGGAACGCCTTGATCAGGCAATGGTTGCTCTTGAACGTGTTGGCCTCGGGCACCGGGTTAACGCGTTAGCTCGAACTCTTTCGGGCGGTGAGAAACAGCGGGTTGCGATTGCTCGGGCCGTGTCATCAAACCCGTCGTTGCTGCTTGCTGATGAACCAACAGGCAACCTTGATACGGCCAATACTCATGCTGTTCTTGATGTGTTTGATCGTCTGCGCGCTGACGGTCTGACTCTCGTCATCATTACGCATGAACCTGATGTGGCAGAGCGGATGAATCGTCGGGTGAATATCACTGACGGAACCCTGACCAGTGCGGTGGCTGGCGAATGAAACGGTTGAACTTCCGGCGTCGCGGGGCCGCAAGTAGTTCGGGTGAACGCCCGAAATTGTTTCTGGCCGACCTCATTGGTGAAGCCGTGGCCGGGCTTGCCGAGCGACCGGTTCGTACGGCACTCACGTCACTCGGAACGGTGCTCGGTATTGCGTCGCTTGTAGCTACACTTGGTATCAGCCGTACTGCAGGCGCACAGATCGTTTCGCGGTTCGATGCGTTGGCCGCAACGTATGTGATTGCTGAACCGAACAGTGGTGGGTTTGGTTCGAACGGACCAAAGACATCGACGATTCCGTGGGATGCCCAAACAAGGATCGAACGCCTCAATGGTGTCGTCGCAGCCGGAACGTTAAGTGATGTGAATGTAGGAAGTGCGTTGGTTCGGGCGGTTCCGTTACGTGACCCGCTCGACCCAATCGAGTTTCAAAAAACGGTGAAGTCGGCGTCGCCAGGGTTGTTTGCGGCTGTGCGAACCCGTCTCAAAACGGGTCGAACGTTCGACCTTGTTATGGACACGGCGAAGGCGCCTGTTGCGGTTATTGGACGGCTGAGTGCCGATGATCTTGGTATCACGAGGGTTGATCAGCGTCCGGTGCTATTCATTGGCGATCGGCCGTTCGAAGTGATTGGCATTATCGAAGACGTTGCCCGTGAACCCGATTTGCTTGATGCGATCATCATTCCCGACCAGACGGCGAAGTCGCTGTACCGGCTTGGTGCGCCCGGATCGGTTCGCATTGAAACGGGTATTGGCGCAGCGCAATTGATTGCGCGTCAAACCGCTGTCACCCTTGACCCGATTGAACCCTCAAGAATTCAGATCACTACCGATTCTGAACCAACCGGGGTAAAGAACAGTGTCCAATCCGATTTGAACGGCTTGTTTCTTGCCCTCGGTTTGTTGATCCTGGCTGTTGGTGCCGTTGGTATCGCGAACATCACCCTCGTGTCGGTTATTGAGCGAACACCGGAGATTGGTTTGCGCCGGGCACTGGGTGCATCAAGAATCCATATTGCGTCACAGTTTCTTACCGAGTCGGCGTTGACCGGGCTTATCGGGGGAACAATAGGAAGCACACTTGGTATTTTAGTAACAATAGCTGTTGCCGCGGGACGCCAATGGACCCCTGTGTTGCCCCCATCACTTCCCATCATCGCAACTATCGGCGGGGGGCTAATAGGCCTCGCGGCTGGTGCCCTGCCAGCAAGACGAGCAACCCACCTCCAACCCATCGAAGCCCTCCGATAACGAACTTATGGGGCCCTGTGTAGCTCGGCCTCGGAGTTGGCCGCTCGTTCGCCTGAGGGGGCCGATACCGGGCATGCGGAGCGATACGGACACGAGCGGCAGTGGGTGGGGTGCGGGCTGGGCGTAAACGATTGTTCGCGACGGATCATTTCGGCCGTGGCGAGTATCAGCGTCTGAGCCCTACGCAGGTGGTCGACGGTGATGTCAACGCTAACTTCAACCGGATGCTCACCGCCAAGATATTCGTAAACGATCCGCAATCGCTGTTGAGGGTAGGTCGCGGCTGCGAGTAGCGCATACATAAGGGTGCCCTCATCGTTGTCGATATTTTCAACTACGGGCCCGGTCTTGTAATCGTGCACCTCGATGGTGCCGTCATCACGCTGCCACAATGCATCGACCCGACCCGTCAGCAACACTAATTTCGACGAGAGAAGCCACTTCAAGTCAACCTCGCCGCCAAGGTACGTGTGGCCGTCCTGGCCAGGACAAATACTGTGATGCTTACGAACCGCCGACAGCACTAAGTCGTCGTATGGGCCAGGTTCAATGACGGAAAGTTCATCGTGACGGCCTGGCGTTTCGTGTCGAAGACGCAGCTCATCATGGGCTTGCAGCCCGTAACCGCTGGCCCGGTCAGCATCGACGTCTGCGTTCGCATCAGGTCGAAGCCCCAACAAAAATTCGAGATGGTATCGCTGCTTACATTCGCGAAAACGACGAAGCCGCGAAGCGCTCAACACCAACACCCCGGGTGCCGACTGAAAAGCCTCACCCAGCATCGACGTCATGTCGGGTACCTACCAATGATGTCAGCTACCGTTTGCTGAGGAACCGCCGGGCAGCCTCGAACGTATGCACACTGGTTACACCACCATCCGGGCTGGGCATTGTTGGCATCGTCGATACTTGTGCCTCCGTCCACACTGCTGCTCTCAACCAAGTCGCACGCTACATCAACAAGCTCACGCACACTGGCCCGCTGTACATTGATCATCTCATTGGAAACCGTACGTTCACAGATGATCGCACCGGGTAACGTTTCATCAGCCGGCACATGCAAATGCACAAGATGGCCAGGCTCACCAATCAGGCTGAACCGAAGAATATCGGGCAAAGAAACCGGTGTGGTCTGATGAGGCGCCTTCCCACCGAGAGCGATTCTACGAATTTCGGTAGTTCCGTCGGAGCGCCGAAACCGCAGATCTATCGAGCCGGTGATTCCCCAGGTTCGCCTTGCAGACTGCCGACGGAACGGGGCGGTCGGTGCCTCGACATACCGGGCATCGTTGTCACAAAACGACTCGGCGTAAGCGGAAATTGCTAACTTGAATCGGGCAACTTCTTCCAATCCAAGTTCAACCGGTGGTCGGCGGTCATGCAGGGTCGCAATCAAGAGTTCTGCTGCAGGAAGCGTTTGACTCAGTGCTTGCACCACCAAGTGGGCCTCAGATATCGCGTCAGTGATCGCTCGATGTAACCGGAACGGAGCATTCGCGGAACGCGCCGCCGTACGGTCAGGGTTCAACTCGTGGGCAAGGCGGCGTCGACACTTCACCCCATCAGAAATTTTGCTGACACTCAACCAGACAATCTCAGGCTTTTGCTCATGTTCGATCGACACAACACCATCGTACGGACAGGGTGTGACCAAAATCCTGCATTCGACCGGTCGAATTAACACTGTCTGGATGGTGGAAACCCAGAAATGGTGCAAACTAGGGGTATGTCTGACACCCTTGTGCTCTCCGACGACGCACGTGCCGAACGACTTGCTGCTATCCAATCGGTGATCGAACTGCTTCGCCCGGTGGTTCAGCAGGACGGAGGTGACCTTCGTCTGATGTCTGCCGACGTCGAAACCGGTGTGGTCGAAGTACAGCTGCAGGGTTCGTGTAGTTCATGTGCGGTGTCTTCGACCACGCTTCAGGCGGGCGTGTCACGCATTATGCGCGACCGGCTGCCGTGGGTAACCGAAGTTATTGGTGGTGTCGAAGAGACCGATGAAGACACCTCACGGTCACTCGGCCGCGGCGGATACGTACCTAAACACGAGTATTGAGCCCCGGTCACCTCACTCATTGGAGGAATTCCGGCTTAACGGGCCGAAATTCCTACAATTAGCGTCGGGCGGGTGCCGGAACGCGTCTCCGGCAGGTGCGGGAAGGGCGGCTACCAGGTGTCCCAGTGCGTGAGTGCGGCACTGTCGAGGCGGGGGGCAGCCTTGAAATCGGTGCCGATCGTGTACGCCAATGGGGTCATTCCGCCCTGGGTGAACTTCGCGAACGGAATACCCAACAACTCAGCCGCTTCTTCTTCGAACGGAAGGTGCAGGGTCGTCCAGGCTGTACCCAGGCATCTCGAGCGGGCCGCCAACATGAAACTCCAAAACGCCGGAAGCAACGAGCCCCACATGCTGGCCTGAACAAACGCCCCACCATCTGCCGGTGGCCGACCTTCCATTATTGGAATAACAACCCACGGTGACCGGTGAAAGTTGTTACGAAGGTACGTTGCAGACTCGGTCACGTAATCAACCCGTTCGCCTCGGGTATCGCCATCTTTGTAGTTTGGTTTCGGCGAATTCACATACGGATCAAACGCCCGCCCGTACATGTCAGCCAGCGCCTGCTTCTTGACCGGATCTCCGACGACCATGAAATGCCAACCCTGGCGGTTTGAACCGGTCGGGGCCTGAAACGCCAGATCGACGCACTCTTGCACGACCTCGCGTTCTACCGGTCGGTCAAAATCAAGCCGTTTGCGTACAGCGCGGGTAGTACTGAGAAGTTCGTCGGGGGAAAGGGGGAGTAAAGCCATAGGGCTCGGGTTTATCACCCGAGCGTTACTGAAGGCCAGACGGGGCTACTCGTAGAACGAGCTACTTGTAATACGGGTTGTCGCCGGCTTGGTGGTCGGTCACGTCGATTACGTTGACGATTGATGGCACCGCTTCTTTGATCGACACCTCGATACCTTGGCGAAGCGTCATCTTCGACGCAGCACAGCCCTGGCAACCGCCACCCATCTTCAGCCAGACGGTGTCACCATCGACACCGACGAGTTGGGCATACCCACCGTGGCTTGCGATCGAAGGGTTGACCTTTTGCTCAATAACCCGAAGAACTTCCTGGGCGAGTGGGCTTGACAGGTCGGCACCTTCAGCCGTTGCCGACGGGGCAGCGGGGGCTGATGGTTCGTTCGGGTTGAGCAACACCATGCCAGAACCGTCGGTCGCAATGTCGAGGGTGGCACCCTTCAGGCGCGAAACCGAGGTGGCTGGAATGACGAGACGCAAACCGTCGATCGTTACGATCGTCGCCGTGCTCTCTGGCCCGTCTGGGGCCTGGAACCACATGTCGTAGCGGAACTTTCCGCCGGGCGCATCGTTTGCTTCTAGCCATAGTGCCAGTGAGTCGCCGTCGGTTTCAGCAGAACGTGCTTCGACGACCATTTTGCGTGCACCCTCAGTAACGGTGACCAGAGGGGTTTCGGCTTCGCTGGTGGTTTCAACTGGGACATCGGTAGCCAAGGACATACCGCAATGATAGAGAACAGTGCCGTATAAAGGAAACAAGCTGACAAGGTCTTCTGGCACCCGCCTACTGTGGGGTCACTCATGGTTACGGTTCCTCATCAGCAAGTAGCGCAAGATGGCTTCAATTTTGACCCCGTTGTGAGCACGGTAACTGAGTCTGAACGGCGTGAGCTGACTGTTACCGCGTTGCATACCGAGTTAAAACGAACCCTCAACGGCCTTGGTGAAGTTCGAGTGTCGGGTGAAGTGCATGGGGTCAAGCAGTACCCCGGGGGCGGACGTTTTCTTACCTTGAAAGACCGCGCCGCTCAAATCTCGGTACGGGTTCCGCCGAATCGAGATCGGTGGTGTCGAGCGGTACAGGGCGAGTCGGTGGTGGTGAACGGTCGGATGGAAACCTTCACTCGAACCGGATCACTCACGCTTACAGCCTCATCGATTGATCCGGTTGGTGCCGGAGCCGTAGCCGCCATGATCGCCCAGTCACGCGATCGTCTGCGCGCAGATGGATTGTTGGATCGACCTCGACGACCCTTGCCACTACTGCCCCGCAAGGTCGGTTTGGTGTGCGGCAACGACGCTGCGGTACTTCACGATATTCGAAGTGTGATTGAGCGTCGATTCCCTGCGTATTGCCTGGTGGTGGTTGAAGTCTCGCAATCGTCAGCAGAGTCGATCACCGAAGGTATTGCGTTAGCCACTGCCGACCCATTCGTCGATGTGGTTATCATCGCTCGGGGCGGTGGCGACTCAACTGCGTTACTTCCCTACAGCAACGAACACCTTTGCCGTGCCGTAGCGGCGTGCCGGGTACCTGTTGTGTCTGCGATTGGCCACGAGATCGACCGACCCCTGTGCGATGAGATTGCCGATGCGCGAGCTGCGACGCCGTCGGTCGCTGCTGCGTTAGTCATTCCCGATCGCTTTGCGTTGCAGGGTCGAACCGAAGCACTACGTAATCGGTCGTGGGCGGCATTCGTCACGATGACTGACCGAGCAAGAAATCGAACCAACCTTGCCGGGCAAGGAATAGTTGCGGGTCCGGGTCGAAGCGTCGACCGCGCCCGCAACGCTCTCGAATCGATTGCGTGGGCTCAGTCACTTGATCGTCGTATTGCGAACGCAAAACATGAGTTGGAACTGGTCAGAAACCACGATCTTATGGTTTCACGACTCGCGATTGCCCGCGAATCAGTTGTGGGGATAGGTCATCGCACTGCTCTGGCGCCTTCATCGGTGCCGCATCGTGCCCGACTTCAATCGCTCAGCGCGCAGATCGAATCACTTTCGCCTCAGCAGGTCTTGTCGCGAGGTTTCGCAGTCGTGACGGGTGAAGATGGTCAGGTCATTCGAGACGCTGCGCAGGTTCGTACCGGTCACCGCTTGACTGTTCGCGTCAGCAACGGGCTGATCGAGGTTGATGTGGTGACGAGTAGTATCGAAACGAATACTGCGGAAACGAATACTGTGGAACCGTGAACGACTTCAGCGACCTTGCCCATCACAGCTTCGAAGAACTTATGGCGATGCTCGAAGACACTGCGCGCCGTATGGAATCTCGCGAAATAGGAATCGAGCAAGCCGCCGACCTGTACGAGCAGGCTGGCCGACTGCATCGAGCGGCCGTCGCTCGACTTGACGCGGTTGAGCAACGCATCGAACATTTGAAACCATCTCAGACTGCCGGTCGGGCAACGGACAAGATGGCTGACCCCACCGCCTAACAGAGAGCCGGAATTTTCTATGAAACAACGAACGCTTGGAATTAGCGGAATAACTGTCGGTGAAATCGGCCTTGGCTGTATGGGCATGAGTTGGGCTTACGGAACCGCCGCAGATCGCAACGACGACATTTCGATTTCAGTTATTCACCGGGCGCTCGAAGCAGGATGCACGCTTATTGATACCGCCGATGTCTACGGGCCATTCATTAATGAGTCGCTCGTCGGTCGAGCCCTCGTAGGTCGTCGTGATGAAGCCGTCCTCGCCACGAAATGCGGCTTGGTTGCTGCCGACCCTGGCACCGGGCGAATCCATCCTGATGGGCGACCAATGCACATTGCGATGGCGTGTGATTCGTCGCTATCGCGGCTTGGTATCGATGTGATCGACCTCTACCAATTGCATCGACCCGACCCAACCGTTCCGGTCGCCGAGTCAATTGGCGCAATGGGTGAACTCGTCACCAAGGGGAAGGTTCGTGCGATTGGCGTGAGCGAAATGAATCTCACTCAACTTCAAGAAGCCCACGCAACATTCCCAATCGCATCGTTGCAATCAGAACTTTCGTTATGGACTCGTGACGTGCTGACTGAAATCCTTCCGTGGTGTGAAGACAACAACGTTGCGTTCATTCCTTTTGCACCACTGGGTCGAGGCTTTCTTACCGGGGCACTTCAGGCAGCGACATCGGCGACCGGCTTTGATAAAACCGATTTCCGTTCACGCAATCCGCGGTTTACTACCGATGCGATGGCGAACAATCAACCAATCGTTGAAACCGTTGCCCGCATCTCGTCTCGGTTGGGATGTACTCCTGGTCAGGTTGCCATTGCCTGGACTCTCGCTCAAGGTGCGCAAGTTATTCCGATTCCAGGTACCAAACGAATCGCCTATCTGGAAGAGAATCTCGGCGCTTCGTTGGTGAATTTGACCGCTGATGATCTGGCCGAACTTGATGGACTTCCTGCCGCCTTGGGGTCGCGTTACTAATTAATTTCCGATGTGGGCGGCGCTTACACAAGGGGCATCTGTCGCTCTTACAAAGCAACTTTTTTCTGGATTTGTTTTTCTGGGCCCGGTTTTTGTCATACCCCCTTCGTACAATCATGGGTATGGCAACGGCGCTCAGTACTCGAATTGAAGAGTTGTTGTGTGGTGTTCGGTTACTGGTTTCCGATCTCACGTTTTCCACGCTTTGTAGTGAAGATGTTGTTGCTTCTCGTTGCCTGGTTGATGCTGCTGAGTTGCTCTGTACACAGACGGTCGCCCGTTACGCTTCGGATGGTCATATGTTGATGACGGGTTCCGTGACATGTCAGCATTTCTCGCGTTACGTGCACACACGTTGCATGCTGAAGGTAACTCGCGGGTCAAACGGGCCCTGATACTTGCAACGTTACCGGCGTTCAGCAAAGCAGCGGCGGCCGGGACGGTCACCTCAACGCACATCCAACTTTTAGCAAACGCTGTCACCGGTCCGCGTACCGAACTAGCTGTATTGCACGAAGCTGAGTTGGTGGCAGCTGCAGTCAATCTTGACGCATCACAATTCAAGATCGTGTTGCAACGTTGGGTCTCGTACTGTGATGACAGATTGGGTGACCCAACATCTGATGACGAACACCAAGCGAAACGTGGTCTTCAACTACGACAGCTCATGAACGGTATGTGGTCGATTACCGGTCTGCTCGATCCCGATACCGGGCAGGTCATCGAAGCAGCGATTGAAGCAGCAACACCAAAACCGTCGATAGACGACAACCGAAGTTTTTCTCAGCACCGCCACGATGCCCTTGGCGATATTTGTCGTGAATCGTTGGCGTTAGACGAACGGTCCGTTACCACCGGTCAACGGCCACAAGTCTCGCTGATTATCAACAACACTGACGGAAGGGCACACACCCCGAACAACTGGTACGTCTCAACAGTCGAACGCGACATGGCCCTGTGTGACTGTGTTCTCACAGCGATCAACACCTGTAGAGGCGTTGTGTTCGATGTGGGTGACCCCGAAACGCTCATCCCGATACGTAACCGGCGGGCCGTGATAGCCCGTGACCGGTGCTGCCGGTTCCCAGGATGCGATCGACCATCACGATGGTCAGATATCCACCACATCAAAGAACGCGAACATGGCGGCTGCCACCAACTCAACAATCTTGTGCTGCTCTGCCGGTTCCACCACCGTCATGTACACAGAAAAGCAATCAAACTCCGATGGGGTGAAGACCAAATTACGCTCACCGCAATCATGCCCAACAACACCATGCTCCACGCACCACCACACCCAACGACCCTCACCGGCCTCTGCAACTGACCAAAACCACCCTCTGCGCAGCTTCGGCGGGCTGGAACGCGCGAAGATCAGGGTGGGGTCGTTGGGTAAGTCGCCGAGTTCATTTACGAAAGTCACCAAGAAATGCGCGCCAAAGGTGTGATCATGCGCGAACGTGGTGCGTGACTCGTCATAACCATCGGCGCAATGTTCGGCTACTCGCGGCACGTCTCGGCGTAGTCAGCTGTGCCGTCTCAAGCGGCGTTGTTGTTTTGATGGCTACCGGTCTGCTTGTCGTTTCGCCTCCAGCGAATGCGCTGGTAGTTGCCGGTCGGCAACAGGTTTCGGTTGGAGCACCGCCTGTTACAGGAATCACAGGCGCCGCTACCCCGACGGTTCCGAGCTCGGCTCCAACGAGCCTAACGGCCCCAACTAGTACCCCGGTAGTTTCCGTCGCCCCCTCAAGCGCGAAATCGTCGCCGACCACTAAGGCGCGCAAGATCGTTCGCCGCAAAACAGTGCCGGGTGCCGCAACCACGATTGCTGTTTCGACGACGATTGTGCTCGATGTGTCGCTTCCCGCAGTCGGACCACCCGGGGTTGGTGCGGGCGCGGCATTAGATCCAAATAGCTCGGCCCCGGTACCGGTTGGTGACCCGACACAACCCTCGACCATTGACCTCGCGATACCAACCACGACACTGGTACCGGTCGTCGATCAGCCCACCACGGTTACCGAATCGACGACCATAAAGCCTGGGGCTGCGTCATCGTCAGTTCCAATAGCTGCGAAGGCACCTTCCAACCCGGGGGAACTTCGTGAACTGGTTATCAGCGCGCTGGCTAACGCAGGTGGACGGCGCTCAGCCGCCATTTCCGTAGGTGGGCAAATGGTTGTTGATGTGAACGCCGGTGCGCCCCGGCTGCCGGCTTCCACACAAAAGATTTATGTGGGGGCCGCAGCCCTTTCGGTATTCGGACCGGAGCATCGATTTCAAACTACGGTTCGATCCTCATCACTTTCGGGTGACACGGTTGCTGACCTCACATTGGTTGGCGGTGGTGATCCGAGCTTTTCTGCTGCCGACCTTCGCGACCTCGCTCAGCAAGTTCGTGCCGCTGGTATCGCAACGGTTACCGGTCGCATCAGTCTTGATGACAGCCTGTTCGATCGCGCAACGACCGCGCCCGGCTGGAAGGCTGCGTTCACCCCCGGCGAAGTTGGCTACCTCAACGCGTTTCTCGTTGATGGGAATCATCGCAACGACGCGGCGACCGTCAACGATGCAGGTCTTGCGAACCTTGCTCGATTCGTTGCTGAACTGGCCAAGGCCGGCGTGTTCGTCGGACCAACCGTTGAGCAGGGTCGAAGCCCTGGGGGCCAACAACTTGCCACCGTCGCTACGAATCGGTCTGCTCCGCTTCTCGAGTTGGTGACGTACATGTTGAAGAAGAGTGAAAACACGTATGCCGAAACGCTGTTGAAACAACTTGGTACGACGAGTGGTCAAGGTTCTACACAAAGCGGAGTCGCTGCAGTGGTCGCGTACTTTGGCCGTCTTGGTGTGGCACCTCCGATCACCATGGTTGACGGATCAGGCTTATCGAGTCTCAACCGAAGCACCTCTGGAGGCCAGGTGGCGTACCTTTCGAAAGTTAGTGGTTCGAAGGTTGGCGAATCGTTCCGCAAGGCACTTCCGGTTGCATGTCTAGATGGCACGTTAAAATCGCGAATGTGTGGAACGCCAGCAGCGAGGAACGTTGCAGCAAAAACTGGAAGCCTAAACTTCGTCGCAACACTTACTGGTTACGCGACAACAGCCAGTGGTCGTGCAGTGGTTTTCTCGATACTCGTAAACGAGTCGTCGTCTGCTGCGCGGTCTCGGTTAGCGATGGACAAGGCACTGGCGATCGTCGCTTCGTATACGGGCTGAAGGCCTATCGAAAGAGTGCGTGGTACTCGGTATTCGGTAATTGCCCGGTGGCCATAGCAAGACGGTTTGTGAAGTTGTACATCGCGGAAATCTCGGCAACATCCCACACCTCTTCTTGTGTGAGACCAAGTTGCATGAGTCGTTCTATGTGAGTTTCGGTTGCCTTCACCGGTTCCTTCGTTAACAACTCTGCGTACTCACAAATCGCCTGTCGACGTGAATCGAGACTGGCTCGACGCCAGTCGAGGGTGATGCGATCGGCAACAACGGGATCACCGAGCGCTTCTCTGAGAGCCGCACCGTGAGCAACGAGACAGTAGAGACATCCGTTCGCCATTGACACGACTACTGCGATCATTTCGCGATCTGCAACAGATAGGTGTTCGGTGGGAACGTGAAGTTGTTTGAAATGGCTGAACCAGGCGCGCATACGTTCGGATCGAAATGAGTATGCCTGGAACACATTCGGTACGAATCCGAGGTTCTGTTTGGCCTTCGTAAACAGCTTCGCAAGGTCTTCAGGAAGCTCGTCAAAACTAGGTACCGGATACCAGCTGATGTCTCTATCGGTGTGCATAGAAACACCGTATCAGCGCCGTATGTCACACCTCAATTCGATTGGTTTTCGAAATATTCGTATGTAGGCAGATTATTTTGATCTCTACTTATATATTCTGCATATATACAAACGATGTAAAAAACTCAGTGTTTGCAGGGGTTTCCAGCCCCACCCCTTGTAAACCCTTTAAAATCAAGGGAATGCTTGCTTTCTGTCGAACTTTCATGTTCCATGTCAACGTTCAAATGCAAATAATTTCCCCAGGAGGAACCGGGTGAACAAGTCAGAACTCATCGATGCAATGGCAGAGGCTTCAGGCCTTACCAAAGCCGATAGCGAACGTGCACTAGCCGCATTCATCGAGTCAATCACCGAAGCCGTCAAAGGCGGCGACAAAGTGACACTCGTCGGATTCGGCGCATTCAGCGTTACCGAACGCAAAGCACGAACTGGTCGTAACCCGTCAAACGGCGAAACGATCAAGATTGCTGCGTCACGTGCCCCGAAGTTCTCAGCGGGCGCGTCATTCAAGGCTGCTGTTAACGCCCCAAAGAAGAAGGGAAAGTAATCATGGCTGCTGCAAAGAAGGCCGCAGTGAAGAAGGCTGCTCCGGCAAAAAAGGTTGTTGTTAAAAAGGCTGCTGTTGTGAAGGCAGCGAAAGCTGCTCCGGCTAAGAAGGCTGTTGTCAAGAAGGCTGCTCCGGCTAAGAAGGCCGCTCCGGCTAAGGCTGCGGTGAAGAAGGCTGCTCCGGCTAAGAAGGCCGCAGTGAAGAAGGCTGCTCCGGCTAAGGCTGCGGTGAAGAAGGCTGCTCCGGCTAAGAAAGCTGCGGCCAAGAAGGCTCCGGCCAAAAAGGCTACTGCCAAGAAGTGATTTAAGACCAGGCTGTTCCCTCACGAACAGTCTGAGATTTACAGCGAACGAATCGCAGCAAACGCCTCGCCGAACTTAACGTCGGCGGGGCGTCCTGCTTCTCCGCACGCTTCCAAGATCCGAGATCGAAACTCGGCTGACTGTTCGGTTTCAGCGTTTATTCGCATAGTGGTTTCGTATTGGCTCTCGTGGGCAAGAAGCGCCTGTACTTTCCGATCAACAAATCCGTCAACATTTTCAATGTGGTGAACCACGGCGGCCTCCCATAACAACAACAAGTCGGGTCGATGTGGCGTGAGCCCCTGTTCCGGAAAAAACTTCGGGTCACGGGCGGCAACAATCCCCTCGCAAGCAAGAAGCCCTGCGTGGCGGTGATCTGGGTGAATACGATATTGCTTCCACGGGTCATGGCCCAGAACTACCTCTGGCTGATACTTACGAATCCAAGCAGCAACCTCGCCGCGTTGACGCAGACCAGATTCCAGCTCGCCATCGACATATGAAAGAAACGCAACGTCGTCATCGTGAGTAACGCCGAGCGAACGGGCGGCGACTAGCTGCTCGGCCTGCCGAGTCTTCACGAGTTCATCGGTGTCAATGTCAGGGTCCCAAGTGCCCTTCGAACCATCGGTACAAATCACAACAAAAATTCTGCAACCGCGCGACGCCCACTTGGCCAAGGTTGCCCCACACCCGAACTCCACATCGTCTGGGTGAGCGCCGATGGCCAGTGCCCGTTTCGGGGTGTCGATATCTGTGGTGATCGATGTCTCGAGGACGGTTCGATACGAATCAGGAATAGTCATATCGAAGACGTTAGATCCGCATCTCGGGCTACTGCGCGGACTTAGGCCGTTAACAAGGGACGAACTGCGCGCAGTAAATCGGCGACCCAGCGTCAGAGCAACAGGTCAGCGGGCACATCGACATCGTGAGCAAAGGCCCGGTTCAAAACAACAATCGGAAGTAAACGTTGTATCCGATTCGACCTACTCGTTTCTTGGAGGTGCTTCCTGCACGAGCCGATGCCGTACGACAACGCAAATGGTTCGGTGAGCGGAATCGAAAGCACGTTGGTTCCGTCGGCCCGCTTGTCAGGAATGAGCAATACATCTCGGCCGCCGAGGTGAAGTGGGTTCATGATGTTGGAAAGGGGTGTGGCCTGAGGAAGGTCGGCATGCACAATCGTGGCTCTTCGTACTCCATCGGCCCGTAAATGGCTGAGAGCGGCTTCCAGGGCCCGATTAAGGCCGCCACCAACGTCGTCGAGAACCCCAGCACCGCACGAAATAGCAAGCGCACGAACTTCCTCATCATTTCCGACGACAACTACGTGTTGATCGGTTAACTGACTCAGCACGTGTTTGGCCATCGAGGCAGCAAGCTCTGCGCGCTGAACATGTTCCAAAGTAGAGCTGAGACGCTGCTTTGCTTCAGTAAAAGATTTGATAGGAACAACTACGACATGGTCGTGGCCCGTCGTAAAAAGTTCCATACCAACAGCAAACCTAGCGGGTCGCCGAACTCGCCAAACTCGCCGAACTCAGCCAGATCTAGACCGAGAATGCACCAACTGCAAGCGCTGGCCCATCACTAGCAACGACCCCAGGAAGCATTTCCGATGTCAACACAAACTGCGACCATTCACCCGCAGCCGAAAGCGGAACAGCTGACTTTCCGTCGTACATGACCCCAAGGGAAATGACTTCTTTGTTGTGAACGCCCCACAACTGAAGTACTTCACCATCATGCAATTTGAACGAGTTGGTGTTGACGAGAAAACCTCTTCCGTCACGTCCAAGAACAACCTCAGCCAGTTCTTTCCCGCTGTCGGATGAAAGCTTCGCAACACGGGTACCGGGCGTAGCAAGCAAGGTTCCGACGGTGAGGCTCTGAGCATTTCGGGCATCTGCGTTTGCCAAGGCGACGTTCACCGTTTTGATTTGGGCAGACTGTGCCGATGCTTGTTGCTGCATGGTGTCGATTCGCTGACGCTGCTGCACGTTAGAAATACCGAGGAACCCAACTAGACCGATTGCTGCAGCGGCGCTTGAGAGCCACAACGATGCATTCGGACGCCGACGAGACGGCCGTATGGGCACAACTACAGAAGCGGG
Source organism: Acidimicrobiia bacterium (assembly GCA_031430595.1). GTDB lineage: Bacteria > Actinomycetota > Acidimicrobiia > Acidimicrobiales > JANYDT01 > JANNBN01. The sequence goes on along the minus strand of JANPBU010000035.1, from coordinate 12,750 downwards.
CGCAACGACCGGTGCGTTAACCGGACTTGTAATCGCACCGGTATCGACACCGACCGGCTCGGTAAAGATTCGAGGTGTCTGATCAGACAACCCGAGCGCAATGCGATCCCACAGCTGCACTGGTGCATCAGCCGCAGAACTTCCCAGCGCCGCGGCAACGAGCAGGTGATCGGCAACTTCTGCACGGGCTCGTGGAGAGCGAGTCAAGTATCGGTCGACAGCCTCACGCTCGGCGTCGTCAACGGCGTTGAGCGCGTACGCACCCAACAGGTCATCCAGCTCGGCATCGCTCAGCGCATTGAGCTGCGTTGCGTTGCGGTCGCCGCCTTGTTCTGCCGGCATCATGACCGGTCTCCCTTCACTACTGATCCGGCGATACCGGAATATGTTTCGTTGTCGTGTAAATCGAGTTGACGCCGAAGCGCCTTGAGGCCGGCCCGAATTCTGCTTTTGACGGTTCCTTCGGGCTGTTCGAGAAGCTCGGCAACTTCTCGATACGTGTGACCACCGAAGTAAGCGAGGGTGATTGCTTTGCGTTCACCCTCTGGGAGACGATCAAGCGCCCGGCTTACCCGCTCGGCCAAATCAAGGTCGAGTATTTGGCGCTCTAGATCGTACGGATTTCGCTGTTGTTCGTCGGCATCGAATTGGTCACGCCTGCGCCGTGATTGCTCTGCGCGCAGAATGTCCACAGATCGGCCATGAGCCTTCATCAGAAGAAATGACCGAAGTTGACCGCGCTCTGGGTCGAAGCGTTGAGGGGTTTGCCAGAAGCCAATGAAGACATCTTGGACAACTTCCTCGGCGAGTCGATCGTCATGTAGCAACCGCTGGGCGAGCCGGAAAATGGGGCCACCGTGTCGCCTGTACATTTCAGCCAAGGCCGTTTTGTCGCCACCAGCGACCGAGATTGCCAGTACCGGGTCACTGACGTCAAGCATCGGCGTATGGGCCGAAGATTCTGTTGACAAAGAGGTCATGACATTGTGTTTTCGGAGCCAACGCTGCTTTGGATGATGGGACGGCGCCTTATTTTGGTGTTAGTTGACCGGGAGCATTGGTTAACCGGGTACGGGCATTACTTACCGGATGAGGGCATTACTTACCGGATGAGGGAAAGGCAAGCTTGACCGGTGATCGCCGGAAACGCAACCTCTGCTGAGCCTCTACGCTTTCCCTCTCGTGATCATCGGTAATCTCGGAACCAAACAACGAGCAGATGTCGGAGCCGGCGGTACGGTTCGATTGGTCGGCGGCATCGAGATTGAATGGTGGGTTCGGGCAGGTGAACGCTGGCAAACCCCGGCCAACGAAATTTCCGTTCGAGATGCCCTGCTGGCCTTCGCACCGGTGTTGAAGACGTCATTGCGGGTACCGGGAGGTGATGTCATTACGAATGTGTATGCCACGGTTCAAGGGCAACGTGAACTGGTGGTCTTTGACATCACGAACCAGTCGTCGGCACCGGTTGCTATTGGTTTCGTCGTTCGCTTGCTCACGAATCCGCAAAATTCCTCAACTATCGACTGCGATGGTTCCGTTGTTCGCGTGGGTGCTCGCCCGGTGTTGTATCTGCCAGGAGCACCGGTTGATCGCTTCGACGGACCACCGTCCGACGAATCCGCGGTGCGCGAATCCGCGACGCGCGAATCCGCCATGCGCGAATACTCCGCGATGCGCGAACACAATGATGGAACGACTGAGGCGTCGGCGACTGGAGCCACGTTCGTGGTTCCGCTGCTACACCGGTCGAACCTGCGCGCAGCTGCGCTGCTTGGCGTTTCGTCTGCTGTGGCCGCCGCATCGAGCCCGGTGCTGAGTGCCATGCCCGATGCTGACATGGTGGCAAGGGGTTGGGCATTACAGGCCGGTGAAGCAGCCCGTATCGATGGCGACGATGCTCGTAACGGGCGCCTTCGTTCGCTCGCTTCAGCGACTCTGTTGTACCTCGAACCGGTTCGATCGGGTGCGATGGCCGGATCAGATCTGTTGGATCGCGCCAACCTCGCCCGGGCCCTTGTCGCGGTTGGCTCGCATGACGATGCGCTCGCCCTTCTCAGCGGGGTCGAAGATCTGCAGGGCCGTCGAGGCGAACTGGGCCCGATCGATGATCCAGCAGTGACCGCTTCGCTCGTTTCTGCGGTGGTGACCGTTGCCCGCCATCACCCCGACGCCACGTACGCTGCGGCAATGGTGCCGATGCTCTCGGGTGCACTTGAATATTTGCTGCGTAGCGCGAAATCTTCGCCTGCAGTAAGCGAAGCATACGGCGGGGTATTTCTTGCCGCATCGCGATTGTTTGAGCGTGTCGATGAAATGAGGGCAGCTAAGAACAGCGCGAATGCTTGGAAGCAACTCGGTTCACGGTGGCCTATTGCCAGAGCAAGCGAGTCAGTTCTACCCGCAGTAAGTCGCGGGGCATCGCTACTTCCGGTGGATCTTGCGCGAACGGTCAACGCAATGGTTGACACTATCGATGGGTTAGCGGTAGAGCAGCCGGACGGGTCGCTTGACATGTTTCGAGGTTGGTCAACAGCTGATCTGCTTGGCTGTCGAATTGCGCTTCACAACGTCGAGACCCCATACGGAAAACTGTCAGTGGCCATACGATGGCACGGGGCCCGGCCGGCGTTGCTCTGGGAGATTGCTGCAGCACCCGCCGACCCGGTTGTGTTGCGTTGCTCGGTGCTTGACCCAACCTGGTCGGTGACCCAACACACAGGTGAGGGATTATTGACGGCGCCGCCAAGCGTTTAGCAAGTGCCCAGCCCCCGGTCAGGCAATGGTGCTTCGCGCGGACTCAGCACCGATGCTTGTTGAGTCGCCGTGCCCGGTGTTGACAATCGTTGCGTGTGGAAGGGTGAAGAGTCGCGAATTGATCGAATCAAGGATCAGGTCGTGGCTTGAGAAACTGCGCCCGGTTGCTCCGGGGCCACCGTTGAACAAGGTATCGCCGCTAAAGACAACACCCCCTGAAGCCCAATGCAAACAGACCCCGCCCGGCGAATGTCCTGGGGTGTGCAGCACGCTTACGGTTTCGTTGCCAACCCGAATTTCCTGTCCGTGTTTCAACTCGCCATCGGGTAGGCGAACCGGATACTCGGCTGTCCAGAGCATCGAGTCGTCTGCGTGCAGAAGAATTGGAGCACCGCCCACACGGTCAGCAAGTTCGGCTGCGGCATTGATGTGATCGTTGTGACCATGCGTGCATACGATTGCTTTCACAGTACGACCACCGACTGCTTCGGCAATTGCTGCTGCATTGTGGGCGGCATCGATAACAATGACTTCGTGATCGTCGCCGACCAACCACACGTTGTTGTCGACTTCCCACTCGCCGCCATCAAGGGCAAAGAGGCCAGAAGTAATTACCCGGTCGACGCGAACGCTCATGTCCCCACTTTGACATGCAGCCGTCACCTGTCACGACGCCATTGCGACGTTTCTTTCGGGCCCAGTACCGATTCCATGTACTCATCGTCTTCGCGTTGAAGTCGAGCCCGTTCAGCTTCTCGAGCGGTGGCTCGGTCTACCAAACGACGTCATCCCCCGGGGGTGGTTAACCCGTTGGTTGTCAGTGCGGTCGCGGGTGTTACAGCACGACGACGCTTCGAAGCACTTCACCCTTTTCCATTTTGTGGAAGGCACCCTCGATCTCGTCGAGGGTGATGGTTTCAGACACGAACGCATCGAGCGGGAAGCGACCCTGTAAATACAGTTCGATCAGCTGAGGAAAATCACGAGACGGTAAGCAGTCGCCGTACCAACTTGGCTTCAACGCACCACCGCGACCAAAGAACTCGATCATCGGAATGGGCGGCATGGTCATGGTCGGTGTCGGCACACCAACCTGCACGACGGTTCCGGCGAGGTCACGTGCAAAGAAAGCCTGTTCCAGAACTTTCGGATTTCCAACAGCTTCGATAACGACGTCGGCCCCGTACCCGCCGGTGGCAGCCCGCACACCTTCGACCGCATCGATTTCGCTTGCGTTCACGGTATGGGTGGCTCCGAATGTTTTGGCCAGTTCTAGCTTGCGAGGGTCGAGGTCAACAGCAACAATCGTATGTGCACCTGCAAGTTTAGCACCGGCGATTGCAGCATTCCCGACGCCTCCGCAACCGAAAACGGCGACAGAATCACCGCGGCCAACGCCGCCCGTAATAACCGAGGCACCAAAACCAGCCATCACGCCACAGCCGAGTAACCCAGCAGCTGCAGGTGATGCGGCCGGATTCACTTTGGTGCACTGACCAGCGGCCACCAACGTTTTTTCAGCAAACGCCCCGATACCGAGCGCAGGTGAAAGCACTGTTCCGTCGGCCAACGTCATCTTTTGAGTGGCGTTAAATGTCGAGAAGCAATACTGCGGACGACCCCGCAAGCACGAACGACAGGTGCCGCATACAGCACGCCAATTCAGCACAACGAAGTCACCCGGGGCGACACCCGTGACACCGGCACCGACCGACTCAACGATTCCCGCTGCCTCATGACCAAGAAGAAACGGGAACTCGTCGTTGATGCCACCCTCTCGATAGTGAAGGTCGGTATGGCAGACCCCACACGCCTGAATCTTGACGACTGCTTCACCCGGGCCGGGGTCAGGAATCACAATTTCTTGAATTGAAACCGGCAAACCCTTGGCCATTGCAACGACACCACGAACTGTTTGACTTCCCATCAGCCCATTTGTAGTGCAATTCCGAGCGCCATTTCGTACATTGCCGCATCATCGGCGTACTTTTGTCGCGGCCAATAGAAACCGCGCAACCCATCCTTCTTCACGCGAGGTACTACGTGCACATGTAAGTGGGCAACACTCTGGCTGACAACATTGTTCATTGATACCCACGTTCCATCGCATCCGAGCGCCAACGGCAGCGCGGCGGCAACCCGTTGAACCTGAGCAAAGAAGGGGCCAAGATCGTTAACGGGAAGGTCGGTAAGGGTTACGACGTGTGCCCTCGGCACCACCAACACGTGACCAGCGAACACCGGCGAGTGATCAAGGAACGCAACAGCGTCGGCATGATCGAGCACTTTCGCAGCACTTGTTTCGCCGCCAACAATTGAACAAAAAAGACAAGCCATACCGACCTGAAGGGTAGCCGCGGTAACGTCAGCGTTAATGATTTCACCCGTCATGCGACCGCTAGGTAAACGGCGAATCAGCAAAAAGATTGTTCCGAATAAGAAGCTCGAACAGAGCTATTGGGACGCCGGCCTCGACACCGTGGTTGGGATGGACGAGGTTGGCCGCGGCGCCTGGGCCGGGCCGCTGGCGATTTGCGCTGCAGTGATTCCGAAAGACAAACGCATTACCGGGGTACGCGACTCAAAACTGCTGTCAGAACCGCAGCGAGAGCACCTCTTTGACAAGGTCGCGGCCTGGTGTGTTGCCTGGCATGTCGGAATGGTCAGCCATGAGGAATGCGACACGATCGGAATGTCGGCTGCCCAAAAATTGGCGGCTCGGCGAGCCCTCGATGGTCTTGGACTCGTTCCCGACATGGTGATGGTTGATGGATCATGGGATTTTGTCGAAACAGGAAACGTGCAGCGACTCATCAAGGGTGACGCCGTGTGCTTGTCGATTGCGGCAGCGAGTGTGTTGGCCAAAGTCACCCGAGACCGAATCATGCGAGCAGAGGCCGAGCATTATCCGGCATACGCGTTCGATGACAACAAGGGGTACCCTTGTCCGCGCCACAAAGCAGCCTTGGCTGGGTGGGGTCCAAGCCCCATTCACCGCCGAAGTTGGGTGTTTATGGAGTCGATGCCGTGGGCCGTAGAACGCCTAGTTCCGACGCTGGGTCAAAAGTCTCGTAACCTTTCAGATATTCAGCCATCACTGTTCGACTAACGAGCAGTCACCACCCCACCCACCCCCGGCATTGCCGATGCCATCGCTGACCCAACCACCGAAGGGAAACCTCAAATGACCAAGACCCGCGTTGCGCGTCTCGTGGCCTTCCCGGCCGCACTCATCCTTACGCTCGCTGCCTGTGGCGGCTCGAGTACGCCCGCTGCTCCGGCTGAAACTGTTGCTGCTGGCGACGTTGTCGTTGAAACCACCGCTGCCGCTGCCGATACCGTCGCTGCCGATACGGTTGCTGCAGCGACTTCCGAGACCACACCGGCTGAAACGACGCCGGCAGAAACCACCCCGGCTGCCGCTGCTGGCGACCTCAAACTCAAAACAGCGGGTAAATTGACCGTATGTTCCGACATTCCATATGCGCCGTTTGAATATTACGAAAACGGAACCGACGGGGCAATCATCGGTGTCGACGCTGACCTGCTCAACGCCATCGCTGCCGACAACGGATTGACCGCAGAATTCATCAAGACCCCGTTCGACGGCATCTTCGCTTCGCTCGAAGCAGGTAACTGTGACCTTATTGGTTCATCGGTGTCAATCACGCCTGAACGAAGCGCAAAATATGACTTCTCAAACGGTTACTTCAAGATTCAGCAAACGATCTTGACGACGACCGGTAACGAAGCTCTGAACGATCTTCCAGCACTCAAGGGCAAAGTTGTCGGAGCTCAAGCCGCTACCACCGGAGCCGACTTTGCCAAGGCGGGGGCTGAAGCTAATGGTTACTCGGTCAAAGAGTTCCAGGGTGCCGACGAAATGGTTGCCGCATTGCGAGCCAAGCAAATTGATGCCGTCATTCAAGACTCACCGATCAACGGATACGCAGCTACCCAGTCACCTGCCGACTTGGTGCTCACGAAGGTATTCGCCGGTGAAGGTGAGGCTTACGGGTTCGTACTACCGAAAACGAGCACAGGCCTGCGTGATGCGATCAATGCTTCGTTGAAAGAACTCGAAGACACCGGTACCTACAAGACCATTGTGGCCAAGTACCTCGGTGCCGCCGCAGGCTGAGTAGTCAGCGAAATAGTTTTAGTTGGAAACCCGGGTTTCGCCCGGGTTTCCTCGCGTCCAGCAACATCCAGAATTGTGGCTGATGTGACGTGCGTCTCGTTCGAACCGGCTACGGTTCAAATCGTATGAGTTACTCAGCCCTCATCGTTGGAAACTTCACGGGAAACTTCATGGGAAACGTCGTCGGTGGTATCTCCGACCAGTTCTTTGATGTGAAAATCCTTCGGGACATGATGCCAGGGCTGCTCACCGAAGCCGTGAAAAACACGGTCATCTACACCGCTGTCGCATTTCCGATGAGCATGATCTTCGGGTTGCTGCTCGCCCTCGGCCGACTGTCGAAACGGCGAATCTTTCGCTGGCCAGCCTCAATGTTCGTTGATGTGATTCGTGGTCTACCAGCCTTGCTGACCATTCTGATTATTGGGCTGGCGCTTCCCATTGCGTTTGAGTTTCGGTGGAGTTCGGTGGGCGGGCGCTTCGCCGAGCAATACCTTCCGCAATGCCTCTCGCTGTCGCTTGTTATGGCTGCTTATATGGCCGAAACGATCCGGGCCGGAATCCAAGCCGTACCGAACGGTCAGATCGAGGCGGCGAGATCCCTCGGAATGTCGAGTCGTTCAACCATGAGAAAAGTGGTGCTACCTCAGGCGTTTCGCATCATTATTCCGCCGCTTACTAACGAACTTGCTGCGCTGTTTAAAGACACGTCGTTGCTGGCCATTCTTGGCACATTCGATGGGGGTCGCGAGCTACTGCAATACGCCAGGGGGTTTGCGAATTCCCGAGCCAACTCGACCCCCTTCGTGGCGGCCGGCCTTGGATACCTAGCCATCACCCTTCCGCTATTGCGCGCAGTTGCTGCACTCGAAAATCGCACTCGTCGAGGACCGAAAGCCGCCAATACCGCAGCTCCAGCCGCAGGAGCACCCGCATGATCAGTATTCGTAATCTCACGAAGTCGTTCGGAACAAATCATGTCTTGCGAGGTATCGATCTCGACATTGCTGAGAAGGAAGTCGTGTGCGTTATTGGGCCATCGGGTTCAGGAAAGTCGACGCTACTTCGGTGCGTGAATCGGCTCGAAGAACCCACCAGCGGAACAATCACTGTCGATGGAATTGTGGTGACAGACCCAAAGTGTGATCTTGATCGGGTCCGTACTTCGATGGGAATGGTGTTCCAACAGTTCAACCTGTTCCCGCACAAGAGTGTGCTGGGGAATCTCACGATGGCCCCTATGAATGTGCGAAAGGTGCCTCGGGGTGATGCCGAGGCATGGGGTAAGGCAATGCTCGAACAGGTAGGTCTTTCCGAGAAAGTGAACGCGATGCCATCGCAACTTTCAGGGGGTCAGCAACAGCGAGTCGCTATCGCACGCGCACTTACCATGAATCCGCGAGTGATGCTCTTCGACGAAGCAACGAGCGCGCTCGATCCAGAACTTGTCGGCGAGGTGTTGCAGGTCATGCGCAATTTGGCCGGAGATGGTATGACCATGATGGTCGTGACCCATGAAATGGGGTTTGCCCGTGAGGTGGCTGACCGTGTTGTGTTTATGGATGGTGGTGTGATTGTTGAGCAGGGCCCAGCGCAACAAATGATCGACAATCCGCAAGAGGAACGCACCCAGGCATTCCTCTCACGCAGCCGTACTCGCTAGCTCTTTTGGGTGCCGACCTTGAGGTCTTTGAACGGTGTCACTGAGTCGATACCAGGGTCTTTCGGAAGCCCAAGAACGCGCTCACCAAGAATGTTTCGCATGACCTCGTCTGACCCGCCCGCTATACGCATACCGGGTGTTCCGAGAATGAAATCTCCCCAACCGTAGGTACCCCATTCGCCCGAGTTGGCGATGAGTTTCGCCCCAAGCACCTTCGACACAAAGTCACCGGTTTTTCGCATGTTGTTCGCGAGAGCAAGTTTTCCAGTCGACATTTCGGGCCCGGGTAGTTGACCGGCTTTCATCTTGGCTGCACCTCGTGCGCCATTGAGTCGAGCAACTTCCATTTCAATATGTAAACGCATCAGTTCATCGCGTAACACTGCGTCGTCACCCTTACCCATCGCAGTGAGCATTTGAGCAAGGAACGCAACATCCATCGTTGAGCCACGTGAACTTCCGCCCCCGCCACCAATCGATGCCCGCTCGTTCATAAGTGTTGTTAGTGCGACGGTCCAGCCCTGGTTCACGTCACCGAGACGATGATCATCGGGCACACGAACCTCGTTAAAGAACACCTCGTTGAACGATGCGCCACCTGTCATTTGTCGTAGCGGCCGAATCTCGACGCCCGGTGCGTGCATGTCAACAATGAAACCGGTCAGACCCTTGTGCTTTGGAAGGTTCGGGTCGGTTCGACAGATCACTTCACCAACGTCAGAGAACTGCGCACCGGTGGTCCATACTTTTTGGCCGGTCAGTATCCATTCGTCGCCATCTTTGTCAGCTTTCATTTGCAGGCTGGCAAGGTCAGACCCGGCGCCGGGTTCTGAGAACAACTGGCACCCAACAATGTCGCCACGCCACATTTTTTGCAGATACATGTCTTTGGCGTTGTCAGATCCGTGAGCCAAAAACGTTGGTGCCACCATCCCAAGACCAATTTGGAACATGCCCATATTAGGTAACGAATATCCTGATGCGACTTCGTCGTATGCTTTCTGGTACGCCCCGGTATGGCCGCCGCCGCCGTACTGAGTGGGGCCGGTTATCCATCCGAACCCGGCATCGAACATGTTGCTGCGGAACGTCTTTGCGGCCTGAATATCTCGCTGCTCTTGGTCAGCCGATTTCTCTTCAAACACCGCAACCTTGTCAGAGCCTTCGCCCCACTTACGAGCCTGCTGTTCTTCTCGCTTTTTGCAATGTGCGTCGAGGAATGAGGTGGCGTCGGTTTTGAACTGGTCGATGGAAATATCAGACATGTACAGAGACTATGAGAAGCACCCCGTACACCTCTAATCGAATCAAAAATCAGCCGGTTCGGTGTGGCGTTGTCGTCGTCGAATTCGATCAAGAAGTTTCGGTTTCGTGCCTTCTCGTTCTGCGACGAGTGCATGATCGGTGTCCCATCTGAGGGCAAGGTCGGGTCGGCGGATCCGCAGAATCTCTGTACCGACAACCTTCATGATTCCGGCAACCGGGATTGCAAGTAGCGCTCCGAGTATGCCGAACAACTCAACACCGGAAAGCACACTGACCATGACGACGAGGGGGCGAATCGAGACGGCTTTGGCCATAATCGTTGGCTGTAGAACGTGGTTTTCGAATTGTTGGTAGATAACGTAAAACACGACTGCAGCGATACCTGCCGGTACCGAATGTAAGAACGCGACACCGACGGTTGGAATGGCCCCCATGGTTGCACCGACCAGCGGAATGAGGTCGGCGAACGCCACCCAGAGCGCCAGCACCCCGGCGAACGGAACGCCAAGGATGGTTAAGAAAATCCAGGTTGATGCGCCAGCGATGATGCTGATGAAGAGGTTCCCGGCGACATATCCAGTGATGGCTTTGGCCGAATCTCGTCCGATCCGGTTCATCCGTTGCTGGTTGGGTGGGCTGAGCAGTCCCAATCCCGATTTCATGAGTGCGGGACCCTGTAACAACATAAGTACCGTGAGTACCAGTACCGTGACCAACGCAAAGATCGTGCTGAACACCCCCTGAACGACGTTCAGAGCGTTACTGCCCAGGTCTTGTGTGTTCTTTCGCAGATTTGCCTGGTTTCGTTTGACCCAGGCCTCGACTTTGTACCGTTTGACCAGTCGCCCGATGCTGCCTTCACCGCGTTGGGCTTGATCAACCTGCGTAGGAAGTTCCTCAACGAATCGGGTGGTTTGTTTGACGATCGGGCGGATGAAGGCGATTGTGGCTACGGCCAAAACCCCAATGGTCGTGAGGAGCACAATCGCGGTGGCGAGGCCTCGGCGAAGCTTGAATCGGTGGTGAAGCAAATTGACTGGGGGAGTCAAGACCACAGCGAAGAAAGCAGATACAACAACCCAAGTAATGACACCGCGCACCTGAAGAAGAAACCAGAGGGCGGCCAGTGTGGCGAGCACCATGGCAATCACGTTGGTGACCGACCGAAGCGACAGTTCAACAACGTTGCTTGAACGACGGTTTGCAGGCCTAGTGGGTTCCGGCGTGTCGTTCATTGTGGCAGCGTATCGTGACCGCCAGCTGTTTTGGTCGGCGATCACTACGAGGAGTTCCTTTGGAATCATTTACGACCCGTGTGCCTTTTACAGGCAAGATCTTGGTGCTGGGCTGCGGCTCGGTTGCCCAGTGCACCGTTCCGCTGCTCTTGCGACATGTCGCGAAACCGGCCCAGATCACAGTGATGGACTTTGTCGATAACCGATCAAGAATCGCTGCTGAGCTAGCTAAGGGTGTTACATATGTGATCGATCGGGTTGAACGACATAATCTTGGCGAGGTACTTGGTCGTCATCTCGGCGAAGGCGACATATTGCTTGATTTGGCGTGGAATATTGATGCTTGCGAAATTTTGCAGTGGTGTCACGATGCGGGCGTTCGCTATCTCAACAGCAGCGTGGAAAGTTGGGATGCCTATACCGATGCCCACCTGCAAGACCCTCGCGACCGGTCGTTGTATGTGCGCCATATGGATGTCCGTCGGATGGCGGCCACCTGGACATCGCCTGGTCCAACAGCCGTGCTCGAACATGGGGCCAACCCCGGGCTCGTTTCGCATCTCACCAAAGATGCGCTTCGCACTATTGGTGCTCGTGCACTGACTGATGGGCTGCTTTCACCTGACGCAGCGACTGCGGTAGAAAGCGCACTTAGTGTCAACGCGCATAACGAGTTGGCCCGTCACCTTGGGGTCAAGGTCATTCACATCGCCGAACGCGATACCCAGATTACGAACCGGCCTAAAGAACCTGGAGAATTCTGTAATACCTGGAGTGTTGAGGGTTTGTACGAGGAAGGGATTGCCCCTGCCGAACTTGGCTGGGGAACCCATGAACGGCGTATGCCGCGCGACGCATACGTTCACCAATATGGGCCAAGCAACCAAATAGCGCTGGCTCGAATGGGGATGGACACCATGGTGCGGTCGTGGACCCCTCTTGGTGAAATTCACGGCATGGTGATTCGACACGGTGAGGCCTTCACTATCAGTGACCATCTGACTGTGTGGGATGGCGACCGTCCGCTATACCGACCAACCGTTCACTATGCGTACTGTCCAAGCGATGTTGCGATTGCTTCGATTCACGAACTGCGAATGAATCACTTGGTGATGCCACAACGAGATCGGCAACGCATTCTCAACGATGAGATTATTTCTGGTTTCGATGCAATGGGTGTGTTGTTATGCGGACATCCGTATAAGAGTTGGTGGACCGGTTCGGTGCTTGGCATTGATGAAGCACGTACGTTGGTGCCTGGCCAAAGCGCAACGACGGTTCAGATCGCCGCTGCAGTAATGGGTGCTGTTGTATGGATCGTGGAAAACCCGGATCGAGGTGTCGTTGCCCCCGATGATATGGATTGGGATCGTGTTCTTGAAGGAGCTAAGCCATATCTTGGGACCTATTTTTCTGAGCCGGTTGATTGGACGCCGCTCGACAACCGGGTGGAGACAGATTTGTTTGGCCAGTTCAGTCAACCCGAACTTCAGTCTCATGGCGATGTTGATGAAACGTGGCAGTTCACAACGTTCCTTGTTTAACGGTTTAGGCGGCGGTGGACCGCGGGTGCAGCGATGGTTCGAGTGGGTCGAAGAGGCCGATTCGGCTGAGGTAGTTGCGGAGTTCTTGGTCGACTCTGGTCAGGGTCGTTATTGGGTCGCGTTTGTGTGCGACTGCTTGTCCGA
>JANPBU010000034.1:0-1996 GCA_031430595.1 Acidimicrobiia bacterium | reverse complement strand
CGGCTCAAAGCTTCGCGATCGACCAACAGTCCAAGCCGCTCCTCGAAGCTGAGGGCGGCCACGTCGGGCACGCGCCGCTGTTCTTCGAGCGCGATCGCCATACCGGCAAGACCAAGATCGATCAGCCGTTGTTCAGTTGGGTGGGTGAGCATAGTTATCCTTTTTCTTTTTCACGCGCCTTCAAGATCACATCCACGGTCCGGCCTAATGGAAGTAGCCGGAGCCGCGGATGTTGCCGTGCCGGATGGGCGCAGTGTCCGGTGCGGGTTCACTTGCAAAGCCCTTATCGAGGCCGTGCTTAAGGATGGAGGCGATCGAGCCGTAGCTGACGGCGCCAATGCTGTTGCCGCGCCGGGACGCCGCTTCGAGGCGCGCCAGCCCATAGCTTTTGCCGAGCCCGATAATCCCGAGGCATGAGCGGAAGCCCTGCTCGGGATGCGGCTTGGCTTTCATGATCGCTTCGAACAGCGCCACCGTCGCCGGGCCAACGACGGCCGCCTCGTCCATCATCTTCGCTGGCGTCCACGCCGCGTAACGCCGATGCGCGCTTGGCATGTGCTCAGTTAGTGTTGTGTGACGGTGCTTAACTGCTGAGGCCACATGACAGGCGATGCGTTGGCCCTTGTGGAATATCTCAACCGTTGCAGCCGTAATGCGGGCATCGACAACCTCGCGGATTAGCTTCGACGGTACCGAGTAATAGTGGCCGCCAATCTCAATGTGATAATCCGGCGCCACGCGGGCCCGCTTCCATTCAGCGTAACTGTACGCCGTCGCTGGCAAGGCACGGAGGGCTGGGCGATCAATCTGCTCCAGCAAGCCGTTCCGGCTTTGCCCGAACCGCCGCATGACCTTGGCATTGATGGTTGCCACGCACTCCCGGATCGCGACATTCAACTCAGCCAGCGAGAAGAAGCGTTGGTTGCGCAGCTTCGCCAGCACGAAGCGTTCGACAATCTGCACCGTCACTTCGACCTTAGCTTTGTCGCGCGGCTTGATAATCCGCGTTGGCAGCACGACACAGTCGTAGTGATCGGCCAGGTCCTGATAGGTCCGGTTGATGCCCGGCTCATAGCGCGACGGTTTAGTAACGCCCGCTTTCAGATTGTCGGGCACCAATGCTTTCGGAACGCCGCCGATGGCCGCAAAAGCATTGACATGCGCACCAATCCAATCCGGCAGCGTCTCGGTCCAGCGCGCTTCGGCGAAAGTGAAGTTCGACGCGCCAAGCGCTGCCACGAAGATGTGGGCACGATGCTCAACGCCGGTCGTGGCATCGAACACCGCAATGGTGTCGCCAGCCCAATCGACGAACAGCTTGTCGCCTGCCGCATGGGTCTGCCGCATCGTTGGCGAGACGCTTTTCTTCCACTCGCGATAGCGTTCGCAAAACCAACTGTAGGCGTAACCTTTTGGATGCTCGGCGCGATACTCCTGCCAGAGCAACATCATCGTCACGCCGCGCTTCTTCATCTCCGCATGGATCACAGCCCAATCCGGCTCAAGGCCCGGCAACGGCTGCGAAGCGGCCGCAGCTGGGAACAAGAGATGGCCAAGCGCCTCATCATCAAGCACTTCGGGAAGCGGCCAGCCGAGCCCGGCAGCACCCGCCCGCTCAACGTAATTGGTCACCGCCGTCCGCCCGATCCCGGTCGCCGCGGAGACCTTCCGGCGGCTCATGCCAAGCTCAAACGTCAGCCGTAAAACATCACGGATTTTCTTCATCGACACTCTCTCTGCTGGCATACGCGATCCCCTGGTTGCAGGGGAAACCGCGCGCTGATTCGAGTGTCGACGGGGGCAGCCTTCAGGCCGCACTCACCAGGTGTCCGCAATCACCGTAACCGTGTCCGCGTTCCACCGTAACCGGTGTCCGCCTTGGACCGGATTTCGCAGACATACCATTCAAGGATGAGTCATCCCGGTAGGCACTGGGATGAAATGAAACAACGATTCCAGAATCAAATAATCCCCGCATTCGGTGAACGTACAATCA
>JANPBU010000033.1:0-81016 GCA_031430595.1 Acidimicrobiia bacterium | reverse complement strand
TCGCCTTAACAACCGGTTTCGCCTTAACAACCGGTTTCGCCTTAACAACCGGTTTCGCCTTAACAACCGGTTTCGCCTTAACAACCGGTTTCGCCTTAACAACCGGTTTCGCCTTAACAACCGGTTTCGCCTTAACGACTTTTAGAGCCGACACAGTCTTATTTTTGACCGTTTTGGTCACAGCAACCGACGGCTTTTTCGTAGGAGTGGACGCAGCAGCTTTTCGCCGGGCGGGGATTGATCGAGGAGATGCGGGAGACATGTGTTCCCACATCCTACCTGCCACGAGCGTTTTCACTGGATACGGACGGTGGCACCAGCATTGCCCTCCAATTAGCGAGGGCAGACCGCCCCGGAACGCGGTATCTCCGCATTGACTAAGAAGTCGTCGACGGCGCTACGTACACACTGACTCCCCGAGAAATACGCAGTGTGACTGTTTCCTTCCCACGTAAGCAATGCCCCGTTCTCGAAACCAGCGGCCATTTTTTGCGCCCACACATACGGTGTGGCTGGGTCATTGCGGGTTCCGACCACCAAGATGGTCTTGGACCCGGTGGCGGGTGTTTTCCAGCCAACGGCGGACCCCTGCACCGGCCACACTGCGCACACTACGTTTCCGTATGCGAGCGCTGCACCGAAATGCGGGGCGACTTCCGTCAATCGTTTTGCTAGTCGCGCATAGTGTTGTCGGTCGGTAGAGGCCGCCACATCGGCACAGTTGATTGCCACGTTTGACTCAATCAAACTTCCGTACGAGCCATCAGCTGCACGATCGGTATACGCGTCGCTCAGGGCCAGCAGCTTTGCCCCCAACCCAGCCTTGGCGTCAACAAGCGCTGCTTCCAGTTGCGGCCAACCCCGACGATCGCTGTACAACGGTCGAACCAAACCAAGCAGCGCTTCGCCCGGACCAACCTTGCGCTTTCCAACCGAAAATGGACGGGTCTCGACTCGGGCCAACATTGAATCAACGACTTTCATCGGGTCGGCACCCAGCAGCGACGAACACGACGTTCGCGATGCACAATCGGCAACAAATAGTTTCAACGCATTTTCGAAACCCTTAGCCTGCTCGAATGCCCGGCCGTCGAACGACACGTCGGCATCGAGTGCACCATCGAGCACGAACGATCTAACTCGACTTGGAAACATATCTGCGTACGTAGCACCAAGCAGGGTTCCGTAGGAAAAGCCAAGCATCGAGATGGATTCTTCGCCAAGCGCTTCTCGCAGACGATCCATGTCCCGGGCGACGTTTCGAGTTCCCAGTTGGGCAAGTACGTCGACGCCGTACTTTTGGGTACAACGTTGCGCCAAGTTTTGGGCAACCGCAAACACTTCGTTGATTTCGGCAGCGGTGTCGGGTGAGGGGTCAGCAGCAAAAAACCTGTCAAGTTGTTTCGGGTTTAAACACCTGACCGGTGCCGATCTACCCACGCCCCGGGGGTCAAAACCGATGATGTCGAATGACGATCGAACACTTTTGCTAAACAAGGCATCGGCGCGCTGAGCAAAGTCGACACCCGAAGCACCTGGGCCACCCGGGTTAATAAGCATGACACCGAGACGCTTCGAAACCTTGGTCGCCTTTAGACGGTTCACGGCCATGGCTACCGTTTTGCCATTCGGCTTCGAATAGTCAAGGGGTACGACGAGCTTCGCACAATCAAGCGATGGTGCTTCGGGGCAAGCTGCCCAATCAAGCGCAAGCACGGGCGGCAGAACTGACGCCCCGATACCACGGGCTGAACCCAACGCGACCATCGCCACAACGCCAACCGCTACACGTCCAAAGTTCACACGTCCAAAGTTCACACGGCCAACGTACACACTAAACATGCATACACTCTGCGTGCTGTCAGCAATAAATATTGACCGCCCCCATCAAGACCGCCCCAACAACGGTTATGCGCTCAGTGCACCCATGGTCAGGTATTGCTCCCAATCCGGGCTCATGTTACCTACCGCAACAATCATCCAGGTCAATGTGTGGGGTGCAACCGGGCGCTTTCGCAACACCATATTGGTACTTTCAAGCATCGAGTCACCCTTACGTGCGTTGCACGGACGACACGCCGCAACCACATTGTCCCAAACGTGCGGGCCGCCCTTTGACCTCGGAATGACGTGGTCAATATTTTCCGCCGCAGCGCTGCAGTATTGGCATCGGTGACCATCGCGGGCAAAAACCGCACGTCGATTGAGCGGCACCTTCGTTCGAAACGGAACTTTCACAAAATGAATCAACCGAATCACTGAAGGCGCAACGAACACTGTTCGTTCGGAATGTAATTCACGGTCTGATTCGTGGATCACTTCGGCTTTTTGTTTAAGCACCAAAATCACAGCGCGACGTACCGGAACCACACACAGCGGTTCGTACGAGGCGTTGAGAACAAGTGCTCCAGCCATACGACGAACCTACCTCAGCGACCTTCGGTTTGACCCTGCCCATTTCAGGAAAGCGACCAATTCGGTACCGGTGATTGGTTTGAGACCGTCTCCACCGCTAAAGGTTTGCTGCCTGAATCGTAGGTAGTCAACCGGAAGTGGCCCCCTGCGTATTCGTGGACCGCCGTTCTGAGAGTTCCGCGGCAATAATCTCCAGAGCGCAGCAAGACCAGGCCCCCACAGCGACGGACGAACCACCACTGACATCATCGCTGCCCGCGAGATTCCTGTCATGACTCGACAGCATGCCACGAAATGTGACTTTGTAGGCACCACCAATGTTTGGGTAGGTTTCTATGTCGTGACCGCCAAGCGTGCCAACCCTATTCTGAACATCAACGCCGACACCGCTTCACTGGGTGTCGATCCGGGCCGCCTGCACCGCATTCAGGCCCATTTCGACCAGTATGTCGACGATGGGCGACTTCCGGGATACGCATTTGCGCTCACCAGGCGTGGCCAGGTGGTTCACACGATTTACTCAGGAAAGCGGGACAAAGAGTCTGGCGCCCCAATTGAGGCAGACACGATTTACCGGATTTATTCAATGACCAAACCAATAACCGCTGTAGCCGCTCTGATGCTTTGGGAGGAGGGCCGCTTCGAGCTCACGGACCCCATTTCGAAGTTCATCCCGTCGTTCGGTGATTCGAAGGTATACGTGAAAGGAACGGCGGCTGCCCCGGTCACGGTTGCCCAAACCGAACCGATTCGCATCTGGCATTTATTGTCGCATACGGCTGGTTTGACCTATGGCTTTATGCATACCCACCCGGTCGACCTGCTCTACCGTCAGGCTGGGTACGAATGGGGTTCACCCGCTGGCGTCGATCTTGCCGGTGCCTGTGACGCTTGGGCCAGCCAGCCTCTCGTGTTTCAACCCGGTACGGAATGGAACTATTCAGTTGGCACCGATGTGATTGGTCGCCTCATCGAAATCGTTTCGGGCATGAGCCTCGATGAATTCTTCCGAACGCGTATCTTCAGCGCGCTTGGTATGACCGACACTGGGTTTGGTTGCCCTGCAGAACAGGTGCACCGGTTGGCCGCGCTTTACGTGCCTGCACCCGTAACCAAGCTCGCCACGCGTTTCGATGCCATGGGCAACGCGGCCCTCGACACCCACCCTGCGATGCTGTCGGGTGGTGGTGGCCTTGTGTCAACCCTTCACGATTACGTGCGATTTCAATTGATGTTGGCTGCGGGCGGCATCCTTGACGGGGTTCGTTTACTTTCGCCGCGCACTATCAACATGATGGCTTCGAACCATCTTCCCGGTGGCGGTGATTTGGAAGCTGTCGGCCGTCCGCTGTTCGCAGAAACTAATTTTTCTGGCGTCGGCTTTGGCTTGGGGGTAAGTGTCACCATTGACCCTGTCGCCATGAAAGCTTCGGGAAGTGTGGGCGACTACGGATGGGGAGGTGCCGCGTCAACCTCCATGATGATCGACCCAAAGGAAGAACTTACGTCAACGTTTATGACGCAGTTGCTCCCCTCTTCAACCCATCCAATCAGAAGCGAAATGCGGCCCCTCATCCACCAAGCCCTGATCGACTAGCTCACCTTCCGATTTAGCTCTTCGAGTCTTTCCAGGCGCCCGAGTCCGTACGGGGTTCCTTCGGAAGGCCAAGCACTTGTTCACCGATGATGTTGCGTTGTACCTGGCTTGACCCGGCATAAATCGTTCCGGCGCGAGCGTTTAGGAAGGTCATCGCCCACGAGTTCGTCGAGTTCGGTGCGCCAGCATCATCAGTAGAAAAAGCAGACGATGGTTTGCGCCCAGACGGCACCATGCCATGCATGCCCATTATGTCCATGGCGAGTTCGGTTTCTTTCAAATGAAACTCGCTCCAGAACAACTTTGATACGGCACCGTCGGGCCCCGGGTGGTGTCCGGCCAAGAACTTCGTGAGTACCCTTTTACCGCTGAAATCCATGATTTTTGTCATGATGTAGGCCTGTGCGAGGCGTTGGCGAATACGTGGGTCTTGGTCAACGCCATATTCCTTAGCCAAGGCCACCAGACGCTTGAAGTCGGCAATAAAACGGATGGGAACAACAGCAGCAGCCTCGCCGCGTTCGAAACCAAGCAAGGTCATTGCGACGCCCCAACCGTTGTTCACGCCACCAATCACGTCGTCTTTTGGTACGCGGGCATCAGTGAAAAACACTTCGTTGAATTCGCTTTCACCCGAAATCATTCGGATCGGACGAACTTCGACGCCGGGTTGGCGCATATCGCACAGCAAAAATGAGATTCCCTTATGCTTCGGCGAATCAGGGTCGGTGCGGCACAACACAAAAATGTGGTCGGCTAAGTGGCCGGCCGATGTCCAAATCTTCTGACCATTGATAACCCACTCGTCACCGTCGAGCACGGCCCGGGTACCAATGTTTCCAAGGTCAGACCCGGCGTTGGGTTCTGAATACCCTTGGCACCACTTGTCGTCGCCTGAAAGTACCCGAGGCAAGTAGTGCTGTTTCTGCTCTTCGGTTCCCCATTGTAGCAACGTGTTACCAAGCATTTGGATACCGAATGTGTCGTTCGCTGTGCCGCCGGGAACGCCTGCCAACGTGAACTCTTCAGCCAAAATGACCTGCTCAAGTGAGCTCATCCCACCGCCACCGTAGGCTTTGGGCCAGTTTGGGGCAAGGTACCCGTGTTCGAACAGCACTTTGCGCCATTGCTCGGCGAACTGTTCAAGTTCCAAGCCCTCAAGGGTTCCGGTTCCACCCCAACCATCAGGAAGATTTGCTACGAGGAACGAACGAACCGTGGCGCGAAACGCCTCTGCTTCAGGGGGATATGCCATTTCCATGAGCGCGACGATATCAAGGAACACCGGCAAAACCATGATCGAGACGACCAAATGGACCGCATAGGCATTGTGCCCCGATACGCTCGCTGGCGTATGAGCAACGACCGGGCCCAGACGTTGACGACCGCTTCGGCGGACTTGAGTGCACGATCACCAGGAGCTAACGGAACATCTTCGAATGCGAGAGCCAGTATTGAGGCAGTAGAGCAAGCCGCCGAAACACTTCTACAAATCACAGAAAACATTGCCAAGGTGTTGAAGGGTAAACCCGACCAAATTCAAACAGCCGTGCTGTGTTTGGCTGCCGAAGGCCACCTTCTTGTAGAAGACGTTCCCGGGGTTGGTAAAACACTTCTTGCAAAAGCGCTTGCTGCTTCAGTTGCTGGTGTTACCAATCGGGTGCAGTTCACACCAGACCTCCTGCCATCTGACCTGAGCGGCGTGACGATTGTTGACCCTTCAACTTCACAGTTCACGTTCCGCCCCGGGCCGTTGTTTGGCAACGTTGTGCTGTGCGACGAAATCAACCGTGCGTCACCAAAGGTACAATCTGCCCTACTTGAAGCAATGGAGGAACGCCAGGTTTCCGTTGATGGCACCACGCATCCGTTGCCCCGGCCGTTCATGGTCGTTGCGACGCAGAACCCGATAGAGCAAGAAGGCACCTATACGTTGCCTGAAAGTCAGCTTGATCGATTTCTTGCTCGTATTTCCATTGGTTACCCGAATCGTGAAGCCGAGATGTCGGTGCTCAACGAACATGGTCGAGCGAATCCGATCGACACACTTTCATCCGTCTGCGACGTCTCTGCGGTGAGCCGCGTTACGCGGCTCGTGCCCCGTGTTCATGTGGCCCCTGTGCTCATGGGATACGTCGTTGATGTGCTCGCGATCACACGTGAGCATAGCGATCTCAGGCTCGGCGCTTCGCCTCGCGCTGGGCTAGCGTGGTTACGTTTAGCACGAGCGCGTGCGTTGGCCAGCGGCCACGAATATGTGACACCGGAAGATCTTCATGCTGTCGCCCCGACCGTGCTGTGTCATCGTCTGCTACCTCGTAGCCGGGGCGGGTCGACGGCTTCGATACTTGCCGACGTGCTGGCTTCTGTTCCTATCCCTGGAAGTCGACGCGGCTGACCACTACGCGTACATACTGATGCTCACTCAACGAGGAATCGCGACCCTGGCGCTTGGGATGGCCCTCTGTGTCGGTGCATGGGTGTTGTCGCTGCCGGAACTGGTTGCCGCAGGGGCAGCGTTGCTTTCGTTGCTCGTGATTGCACTGATTTGGGTGTGGATTCCGGGTGGACGAAACCCGCGCCTCGCAACCACGGTTGCCCCAAGCCCCACCCTGGCAAACACCACCATTGCCGTTGGGGTATCACTTCAACTTCGAGGTTTTCGTCCAGCCGTTGTTCGGGCCACGATCAGCGACGGTCGACGGGTTCGAATTTGGTCTCGGCCAGGTAAGGCCGGAACTCGCTCGGGCTCGTTTCCGTTGGCAGTCGGTGACAGAGGCGAGATCACCGTTGGTCCGTTTAGCGTCCACCGATTTGACCCGCTTGCCCTTGCCCGACGACGCCTGGGAAAGGGTGGCCGCACCAGGGTAACCATCTGGCCAGAGATGCGGGCGGCCCCGCCGGTTCCTGCTGGGTCAAGCGCCCAAGACGACCGGTTTTCTGAGGTCAAAGCTGCGCCGAAGCGAACGAATGTTGCCACCGAACTCGAACCGGCCAGCCTTCGCCCATATGTGCCGGGAGACGAACTGCGGCTTATGCATTGGAGAGCGTCAGCGAGAGGCCGCGGGCTCATGGTGCGAACCTTCGAACCAGCAACCGCAGCCATCCCATTGGTGCTCTTCGATGACCGCGCCCTTTCACATACCCCCGAGTCGTTTGAAATGGCGGTCAGCGTTGTAGCGAGTGTCATTGGTGCGACGCATGGAGTTGGTTCAGGAAATACATCAGCACGCTTACTTTTCTGGAGTCACCTTGACGCCGTCGGATCGAATGCGAACGACGTGGTGTTGTGGGGGCCAGACTCGTTCGACCAGTTGGCTCGCTGTGTTCCGGCCGTATCGAACCGGGTTGCTTTGAACCATCCGATTGATGCCGAACTCGTCGTGACCGGGCCTGCAACGAAGTCAAATAGTATTGGCTCGGCCCGAACGTTGTTCGTTGAACCGCTTGACCCTGAGCTCGATTCGCGTCCAACTTCAAACCAAGTCAGCGGCGCAATCTCGTCACTTCATCAACTCGCCAATTGGGAAGCACACCTACGATGAGAGCCCCTGACAACAAGCGGGCTCTGATCGATATGTCGTGGAGTTGGCTTGGCCTCGAAGTCGGAATTCTTGGGGCAAACGTTGCAGCATTCGCTGGAATGGCCCGCCTCTTCACCAGCTTTACCCCAATGGCAACAATCCTCGTTGCTGTACTTCTTACGCATGGAGTATGCGTTTCGTGTCGGTGGGCCCGCCTTCCCATGCCCGTCGCCGCCGTAATTTCGAGTCTTGCGGTTGGTTTGTCATCCGTTTCCGCCGCATTCCCTCAAACGATTCGCTATGTGGTTATACCAACGGGTGCCACATGGTTCGAGATTCAACGGGTCAGTTACGAGGCGTGGAATACCTTCATTACGACGCGCGCGCCAACCGAACCATTGGTTGGGTTCACCCTCGCAGCGGTAGCTGGCGCTTGGTTAGTGGCTGTTGTATCCGACACGATTGCGTTTCGTCTCGGCTTTTTAATCGAAGCGATTGTTCCGCCTGGTGTGGTGATGGTGTTGGTCGCCGCGTTGGCGCCAACCCGATATCGCCTCGAAGCTGTTCTTGCGTTCGCGATCTCCGTTGCCCTGGTCGTAACTTCGGCAAGGGTTCGCGAACTGTCACGCGAAGCGTGGCTGGGTCAACGCCCCCGTCGGGCCGGCGCCTTTGGCGCCGCAGTATTCATCGCAACATCGCTTGGGATCGCCGGTTTTGTCGCCACCCATCCGCCAACCTGGGCCAACGACGGAATCATTGACCTGCAGGGCGAAACCGCCGAACGCGGGGTTCGTGACCGATCACCCGGTCAGCCGCTTGTGAGTACACGGGCGCGCCTCGTGGAACAGTCTGATGTTGCTATGTTCACAGTCAAATGGCCGGCCAGCCCCGCCTACTGGAAGCAAACGACCCTAGACCTATTGCAGAACGAAACCTGGACGTCGTCTGACATCAGTTTGACAACACCAAGTTCCGTTGCGGCCGGCATCGAAGTTCAGACCGCCGCTATCGAAATCAAAGCACTTCGTAGTGCGTGGCTCCCGGTACCCGACGGAACCGAATCAATTGCTCAAGACGTAGGAGGAATAGTTGGCCCTGCTGCAGGAATTCGACTTGATTCCGTGGGAGGCGGATATTCGGTGCGGTCGATGAAAAAATCAGCTGACTACCTTGTCCAGACTAGGGCGCAAGCGAACCCCGTCGGAATTGTGACCGACCGACACCTCGAAACCTCCGGGGTGTCACCACGAGTCGTTGAGTTGGCCAAGTCGATCACTGCGACTGCATCTAATGATCGTGAACGAGCCGAATTGCTCCAACAATTCTTGCTGTCGAATTTTACGTACGACCTTGAAATAGCTCAACGAAGTAGCCTCGGTCTTGAAACGTTTCTCTTTACAGAACGTCGCGGTTACTGCGAACAGTTCTCGAGTTCGTTCGCGACCATGGCCCGAACGCTTGGTATCCCATCTCGGGTGGCGGTTGGTTTTGTACGAGGAAACTATTCGGGAGGGGTCGGCGGCGCTGAAGGACCGGAAACGGCAGGCACTTGGGAAGTTCGCGGCCGCGATGCACATGCCTGGCCCGAAGTCTTTTTAGACAACAAATGGATTCGTTTCGAAGTCACGCCCGGACGCGGTGATACCTCCGATGCAACCGTGAGCACGACGATTCCGCCTACCACCAACCCACCGGTGACCACTGCCTTCGCAGTACCAACGACTGCGGCCGCGGGGGTGCAACCGGTTGCCCCAACCCCAACTGCACCTGCAAAAAGCAAAACTCCGTTCGCAGCCCTGCTCGCTGGGTTGGCTGTACTCGCTCTACCTTCACTCGTACGAAAGTTTCGCTCGGGTCGCAACATCGCAGCCGACGCAGGCGAGGTTCCTCTAGCCGTCAGCCGGGCCATGACCGGCCTCGAAGACGACCTCGCGTGGATTGGTTGCCCCAGGCCCCCGGGAACCCCCCTGACCACCTACATTGAGGGCATCGAAACCAGTCACGCGAAGGGCAGCGAATCTGGCGAACTTCCTTGGATGCCGCAACTCAACATTGTCGTTGAGCGCGTTGAGCAACTTCGCTACAGCGGCGGTGTGGTCACCGACAGCGGGATCATGACCCTCGTCAGCGAAGCGAAACGCGCCGTTCGATCTGCGACACCGTTGCGATGGCGCGTGAGGCGACTCTTATCGATCAACCCTCGCCCGAAGGTGGCTAAGTGACGTTAGCGAGTTCGTCGCTTGGCCATAAATCGGGAAATGCTTGCGACCCCGCCTGCCTGACAACCTTCATATGCAGCGACCGATCCGAAGAAAAACAAGACGAACCCAACCGCAGCAAGCAACTCTGACGTGCGAAAACTCAGTACGAGTACCGCTAGCCCGGTAACGACAGCCAGCATTCCGAATTGAACAAACCGAGTCGCGTCGACGACCGGAAATGGTTCCAGCTCGTCGGCGTCAACCTCAACTAACTGCAACTCCATTGCTGCAAGCACCCGTTCTTCGTATTCAGAAAGCGGCATCCCCAAATAGTTGCACAGTCTCAAAAGCAGTGGCAACCGACTCAACCAACTCGACGGTCACACCTCAGTCTGCCCATCTCAGACTGCCCTACCGGCAGCCTGAGAATCGGTACCTAGTTTCATTGCCCGACCGGCAGTCTGGGAATCGGTTGGACCCCACTGGGTATCGCCCCTGCGTTTTATGCGAAGGCCATCGCTCGTCGCTAAAACCGCAGGTGCAAGTGCTCCTTCACCGAAACGCTCGCGAACGCTCGCAATGGCTGCGTCAAGCGCCGGGGGTGTTGGCGGGGCCTCGGGTGGCTCAGCCGAGGTAAACAGGTCCAACTGGTTCGGTGTCGCTTCGGCCGCTTCGGTTGTTCCTTCCACCAGCCCGGAAACCGACACTCCGAGCAAACGAACCCCGGACTCAGCTATCTCGGCTGCAACTTCGACATCATTCAGCAGGGCTTTCGCAACGGCCGCAATGGTCATGCCGCTGGTCACCGGGGTAGAAACCGATCGCGACCTCGTGATCAACCTGAAGTCAGCGAATTTCAGCTTCAGCGTGATTGTTTTCGCCGTATGTTTCGCGTCTCGAAGCCGATTGGAGACAGCATCGGCCATACGAACCACTTCGATGGCCAACTCCGCAGTTTTGAAGACGTCAGTACTGAACGTCTCTTCGTGACCAATAGATTTGACGCCACGGTCGGGTTCGACCGGCCGATCGTCGACGCCACGACTCAGCAGGTGAAGGTGTCGCCCGTGAGCCTGTCCGACAGCTCGCACCAAGGTGTCTTCGCTCATTGACGCCAGATCAGCCACCGTTTTGACGCCATAACGATCAAGTTTGATCATCGTCTGCGGACCAATCCCCCATAACGCCCGGGCCGGGTGAGCATGAAGAAACCGCATTTGTTCTGAAGGCACAATCACCGCAATGCCCTCGCCACCAGATCGCGCCCCCGGAGGCAGTTCACGTTCTCGTCCAAGCACCTGGGGCTTAGCCGCTACCGACGCAAGTTTCGCAATCAGTTTCGATGGTCCGATGCCTACTGAGCAGGTCAACCCGGTCACTTCAAGAATTCGGGCCCGAAGGTTTGTGGCGATCTTGACTGGGTCACCCAGTAATCGGCGGGCCCCAGTGACATCAAGGAACGCTTCGTCAAGGGCGATTGGTTCGATGAGCGGGGTGACTTCTGCGAAGCAACGGTGAACTTGCTGCGAGTATTCGCCGTACAGCCCATGATTTCCGGAGACCCAAATCGCAGTCGGACACAGGCGCTGGGCCTGCCCGGCTGGCATCGCGGACTTCACCCCAAACGCACGAGCCTCATATGAACACGACGCAACCACCCCCCGCCCTGATGAACCGCCAACAATGACCGGCTTGCCCCGAAGATCCGGGTTTTGCAACACTTCGACCGAAGCATAAAACGCATCCATGTCTACGTGCAGAATTGCCCGATTCGTCATGTTGACACCTGCATAACCGCCGCTTTACTGGTGGCGAACAACGCCCATAGATGAGCGATCGGCACCGGTAAGTTCGTACCCGTACTGGCGGTGGCCGGTCCACGGGTTGGTCAACCAATCGCTAATTGGTTCGCTTACCCAGCGCGAATTTTCTGCCAATTTCGCCAAAGCCGATTCAACGTCGAGGAATACCGCCTCAGTAACGATTCCGTCCGGGTCATCGATATTGATATCGCCAGACCACGCGTGGGCTTCATGAACCTGAACGGTCAAATGCCACCCCATTCCTGGGGCCGCAGCCACGACCGAGTAAACCGCAGGCGACCAGTGCGACACCTGAATGCCCGTTTCTTCGATGACCTCGCGGGTAAGCGCTTCGACCATTTCCTCGCCCGTTTCCACCACCCCGCCGGGGGTCGACCAGTCAGATGACCCGTTTCGGCGAAGGTTACATACCAACAATACGTTTTGTGATTCATCACGGATGATCCCCGCGGCAACCGTCCATTCACGTAGCGAGGTCATCCCCCCATCCTGTCAGCCTTCCAACCTGTACGGTGGACACGTCGACCTCCAAGTACCCTTTCACCCGTGTCCGGTACTTCTGAAGCAAGCAAAAAGGCCCAAACTGCACCAGGCGATCGCCTGTCAGCACTGCCGTCGCCGTTGGCCCGAGCTATTGCATTCGCTGCGATATTGATTGCCGGAGTATGTGGAGGCATCATTGGCTGGGCTGTGGTCAAGCTTCAATGCACCGGTTCGTGCACGACTCCAGCTTCGGTCGGTGCCCTTCTTTCCACCTTGATGTTCGCAGGCGGTACCGCAATCGTTGCTGTTCTCGTCATGCGAGCTATGGCCGAATGGACTGCGACCGAGGCGAAATCGTGATGAGTGGAGCACCGCCAGTGAACGATGCGATATCCAACGAAATTCTCGACGAATTACTCAGCCTTGCGACCCAGTGGGCCAATCAAGCCGGTGCCCTCATTCGCGAAGGATTGATGCGTGAACGAACGCTTTCGCTGAAGTCAAGCGACACAGATTTGGTCACCGAGATGGACGCTGCCGCCGAGCAAATGATTGTTGCGGCAATTGATGAGCACCGCCCTGCTGACGGAATCCTCGGGGAGGAAGGAACCTCACGCGAGGGCACGAGCGGCATTCGTTGGGTCATTGACCCGATCGACGGAACCACCAACTACGTGTACCGGCATCCGATGTTTTGCGTGTCTATCGGTGTCGAGATTGATGGGGTTGGTGTTGCCGGTGCGATTTGCGCACCGATGCTTGGCGAAACGTACACGGCGCGCCTTGGCGGCGGCGCATTCCGTGACGGGCAACCCATTCGTGTCACTAGCGAGACATTGCTTTCGAAAGCTCTCGTGGGTACCGGGTTTGCGTATACAAGCGAGTACCGCGCCTATCAAGGCCGCCGAGTCGCTTCGCTCGCCCCACAACTTCGCGACCTACGCCGAGGCGGGTCAGCAGCACTCGATTTGTGTTTTGTTGCCGATGGTCGTCTCGATGCTTACTATGAAGACGGGCTGAACCCGTGGGACGAGTGCGCAGGTTTGGTGATCGCTACCGAAGCCGGTGCCATCTTCAGCCGTGTTGAGCTTCACCGTCCAACTATTGTGGTCGGCAACCCGGCAATTCAACCGCTGCTTAAGGCTGCACTTCTCGGATGTTGAGCGGTTGATTGTTAAGAGTTGTCGCTCTTCGAGAAGTGTTGTTGCAGCCTGACAAGTGTCGCCTCGATGGCCTTGGTATTTCGTTTTCCTGCACCGGTTAATACCAGCGCAATTGGCAACCTAGATGTGGTTCCGTCAAAGGTCTCGGTAACTTTTGTTGCGGCTCCTCCATCGATGGCCTCTAATTCGTAACGCCATGTGTGCTTACCAAAATGGCGCCAAGTAATCGACTTTCCTTCAACGAACTCGGTGACCGTGTTTGTGATTCGGTACGGGAGCCCAAGTTTCATGCTCATGCCGAACTTCGCGCCCATACTGAGCCGCTCGGGTGCGGTTGCTGAACTGTGCTTGACGGTTCCGGACCCATCAATCTTGTAGTGCTGTGAGGGGTCGGCGAGCAACGCAAAAATGGCGGCGGGCGTAGCTTGCACGACGGCGGTTCGAGAAACCAGCAAACTCGTCATCAGCCCGGTTGTCCGATCTCACGCAGCATCGACTGATACCACGGGGTCGCCGGGTCGAAATGCTTTCCGCCCTTGATCCGTGGGAATTCAATGGCGCGCAACTCGTTGCCTCGTTCTTCATCATGACCAATCACACCACTCACGCCGTCAAGCGCGCTGCGAACCGCGCAGTCAACCATTTCAGCGATCAGCGCACGATCCTCGGCGTTTGAGGGGGCCGAACGAGCGAAATAACCCGACTTCTGGACCTGTGCCTTTTCGGCACCTATCAACGACGCGAACTGTTTCGAAAACCATAAACCAACGTTGACCTTGTCGAGACGAACATGACCAAATGCGTCACGATCAACGGTTTCTCCGTCGGCCTCCATCGAAGCCACGATGTCGTCGACCCCTGCACCTTCGGAAACAAACACATTGGCAGTGCCTTTACGGTCAAGAACTGCTCGAAGCCGTGCCGATTCGCTCACCAAGTCAACTTTGCATTCCGGTATGTAGACGGCGTCAATATCAAGCCATGAACGATCCATTCCGAGTAGCGGTGCAACGGGCTTCTGTGACAGCCGTTCTCGGTACACCTGGGCGGTGGCTGCCGTCAGCCAGCCGCAGTTGCGGCCCATAACCTCATGAATGATCAGCGACCGCGGATTAGCTGACCCTTCGTACACCAGGTTCTCAAAAAACCTGGCTCCCTGCTCGGCGGCTGTTGCGGCACCAAGAGTCTTTACGATTGGGAACACATCGTTGTCGATCGTTTTCGGTAGGCCAACGACCTTGAGGTCGTAACCATTCTTGGCAAGGTAGGCAGCCAAATCAGCTGCAGTCATATTGGTGTCATCGCCACCAATCGTATGCAGTACCTGGATTGAATCGCGAGTGAGTTGCTCGGCGGCAACATGAAGCGGATCTTGGCCCTCTTTCACCAAGCCACGTTTCACGCAATCGGCAACGTTTGTGAGCTTCACGCGAGAGTTACCAAGGGGGCTTCCACCAAGCCCGTACAGGAATTTCGCTTGTTCTCTGGCTTCTCGACCGATCGTGATACTGGTTCCGGTTAACAGGCCGGCGTAACCGTCCTTGTATCCAATTAGTTCGGCGTCAGGTTGCAGTTCGCTGTAGCGCTCAATGAGCCCGCCAACAGCCGAAGACAAACATGGGGCCAATCCGCCCGCAGTCAACATGGCAATACGCACGTTTCGCACCTTCTTCGTTCAGTTCAATCGGTTGGCCGACACTGCCAAACGCAGTGATTGCGCCAAGCACTGTAGTAGCGAAAACTACGAATCAGGTGGCGCAGCTAACCTGGCCAACGATGAGTGAAAATGAAGTTCCTTCGCCCAACCCCACGATCGTCATCTCGATCGATTGCGGCACGACAGGTATTCGAAGTTTCGCCGTCGATGGTACCGGCGCGCCACGCGGCTTCGCGTACAAAGAATTCAACCAGTACTTTCCGCAGCAGGGTTGGGTCGAACACGATGCTTCCGAGATTTGGGAGGGTGTGCAGGCGACGCTCGCCGAACTTCTCAACACCCTCGCACAGCCCGTGCGAATCGCCGCAATCGGCATAACTAATCAGCGTGAAACGGTAGTGGCATGGAGCCGTTCAACCGGTCGGCCGTTGGCTCGCGCCATTGTGTGGCAAGACCGCCGCACCGCGCAAAGGTGCGATGAGTTACGAGATGCGGGGCACCTCGATATGGTTCGATCGATGACGGGTTTAGTGTTGGACCCATATTTCTCTGGAACCAAAATGGAATGGATGCTTACCAAAGGTGGCGTTGAGCAGGCAGCAGATCTATGTCTCGGAACCATCGATGATTGGGTGCTGTGGAACCTTACCGGCGGCACGGATGGCGGTGTTCATGCCACCGACCCTTCCAATGCCAGCCGAACTATGCTGTACGACATCACCACACGGCAATGGTCGCACGAACTTTGCGCCCTTTTGCACGTTCCCATGTCGAGCCTGGGTGAAGTGAAACCTTCGAGTGGACGCTTCGGCACCGTTGCTTCGACAGTAGTAAACGGCGCCCTGGCCGGGGTGCCGATCAGCGGCATACTTGGCGACCAGCAGTCTGCGCTATTCGGTCAAGCCTGTTTGTCGACAGGTATGGCAAAAAATACATACGGAACCGGGTCTTTTTTACTGATGAACGTTGGTCGAACGTGCCCTCCACCCTCGGAAGGCTTACTCACCACGGTGGCCTGGGACCTTGGTGCCAATGGCGGTTTCGCTTACGCACTCGAAGGTGCGGTCTTCGCAACCGGTGCAGCTATTCAGTGGTTGCGCGATGGGCTTGGCATCATTAACTCAGCCGCCGAAATAGGTCCGCTTGCCGCAAGTGTCCCCGACAGCGAAGGGGTGTTTGTGGTGCCCGCTTTTGCCGGGCTTGGAAGCCCCTGGTGGGACCCGTATGCGCGCGGAGCAATTCTCGGATTGACCCGCGGTGTGGGTCGAGCCCACATAGCGCGCGCTACCGTCGAAGCTATTGCGTTCCAGGTGCGAGATGTTGTTGATCGTATGACCGAGGTTTCGGGCACTGTACTTGCCGAGCTTCGCGTCGATGGTGGTGCGTCAGTCATGGACCTCTTACTTCAGTTGCAGGCCGACCAACTTGGGGTACCGGTCAGCCGACCCCAAATCACCGAAACCACCGCCCTCGGCGCAGCATACGCGGCCGGTCTGGCTGAGGGTGTGTGGTCGTCGACTGCTGATGTTTCAGCGGCATGGAAGGAACAATTGCGGGTGTCACCGCAGCGCTCTAAATCAG
This sequence comes from Acidimicrobiia bacterium, assembly GCA_031430595.1. Taxonomy (GTDB): domain Bacteria; phylum Actinomycetota; class Acidimicrobiia; order Acidimicrobiales; family JANYDT01; genus JANNBN01. The sequence continues at coordinate 64,572 of JANPBU010000033.1, read as the reverse complement.
CAGCAGATACAGACCATACGCAATGGCTGCGGGCGGTAGAACGATCCCGACATTGGGCTAATTAGTCAAGCGCATACCAGTGACATTTCAGTTGTTCGACGCCACTGATCGGCGCCTACTGCGTTTGGCCGGTCCAGCATTTCTTACCCTGTCTGCTGAGCCGCTCTACATTTTGGCTGACACGGCAATCGTCGGTCACATCAGCACGTCGGCGCTCGGCGGATTGGCAATTGCCGGAACCATCCTGTCAACGCTGTCATGGCTGATCGGATTTCTCGCTACCGGTGTAACGACACAGGTCGGACAACTTCGAGGTGCAGGCAATGAAGAGGGCGCTCGCGAGGCAGTGCGCCAAGGTGTCGTCGTTGCTCTTTTCCTCGGGGTCGTCGCTGCCGCTTTGGCTGGTTTGCCAGCCCGACAACTTGCCCGCGTCGTTGGGGGCCGAGGTGCCGTGCTCGATGAGGCAACCACATATTTGCGAATTGCGGCACTTGGCATTCCAGCGCTGGCCATTGCCTTGCTGGCACTTGGCTGGTACCGAGGAACAGAAAACCTGCGTGTACCGGTGCGCGTCGTTATTGTCGCGAACATTGCCAATATTGGCATGGAAATGCTTTTTGTCTGGGGCTTCAAGTGGGCTATTGCCGGTTCGGCGGCAGCAACCGTCATCGTTCAGTGGCTGGCAGCAGGAATCTATGTTGCATCATTGCGAGGCATCCTGAGGTTTGAACGCCCGAAGGTAGCGAGCGTTAAAGCATTGCTTCGAATCGGTGGGGCAATGGTTATCCGCACGAGCATGATGGTAAGTACGCTTACCGCTGCGACGTGGTTGGTGAGTCGAGATGGCGACACGTCGTTAGGTGCTCATCAGATTGGTGTTCAAACCTATTTCTTTTTCGCTTTGATGATCGATGCGTTAGCGATTGCCGCTCAATCAATCTTCGCAGCACAGTCAGGAAACAAAACGAAAGCTGAACTGTGGAATGTGACGCGCCGACTGGTTCGGTTGGGGCTACTGGTCGGTGTGGTGCTCGCACTATTTCTGGCGGTGGGAAGCACATGGCTGGGCCACCTTTTTTCCGGCGACCCCGAGGTAGTTTCGAGGTCACGAGAAGTACTGCTTTGGTGTGCGTTGATGCAAATAACCGGAGCGGTTGTATTCGTGCTCGATGGGGTGCTGATGGGTGCTGCGTTGTTCTCACGTTTGGCAATCGGCGCAATTGGGTCGGCAGCAGCGTTCTGGCTGTTCGCCCTCCTGCTTGAGAACGGGCCGACTTCGTCTCAAGGGCTCACCGGAGTCTGGGTGGCACTCAATGTGTGGATGACAGTTCGACTACTCAGCAATGGTTGGATCGCCTCGCACAACCTCCGCCCTCGGTAGAATTGGCTTGCTCACTAAATTGGCGTAAAAGCGGGTGATATCGATGGACAAGAGACGATTCCGAGGGCACTCGTTCCTGCGATTATCGGCTGAGTTCAACCCAGCGGGTGTCGGCGATTCGGGCGAGCGCAGTTGCTTGTCGCCGTTCTCGTGATCTCAAGGGGCGACCCTTACGACCAACCAACAGGATCAAATCGGACGAAGACATATGTGCCCATGCGACATCGTCGACGATCGCCTCGACCGAAGCTCGACTCCCGGCCACGAAAGCCTGCATCCAAGCCTTGTCGGGAATGTTGCCTGACGACCCTTCAACCCGCAGACCGTCGAGGTCGATCACCGCCGTCCAGTCGGCCTCAAAATCAAGCGCTGCCTGTTCGGCCAGTAACTTCAGCAACTGAACAACCGACCGAGCCTCGATGATGGAAATCGCTGACTCAAGGGCATCGAGCCGCGGATCGTGGGTGACATCGGCCAACGGACGAACGTCTTCAACATCGACACCTTCAATATCACCAAGCGCTTTAGTCAAAACACTTACCAAAGTTGGGTCCGGAAGATCGACTATCAGTTCGTCAATTGCGCGGCCTGCGCCTCGTTCCAGAATGTCGATTCCGACCAGGTCACCGTTCACCGCACCGATACAACTCGCAACGGTTCCAAGCGCGCCAGGACGATCTGGCAGCCATACGCGAACAACAAATAACCCCATGTGTTAATTCAGTTACTGGCCGACAGCAACACTGACAAGCTGACGTTGGTCGGCAGGTACTGCCCCAACCGCTGCGGGCGTTTGATCGGCCAAGGCGTCAACAGCACCCTTTTTCGGTGCGTACTGGTTCGTGTACTCCTGCCCCGACAACGCACGAAGTTCAAACATCACCTCGTCAGTAATTTGGCGCGCAACCAACGGATCATCCGCGCGCTGGCGATATCGGTCGAACTTCATCGGCCGAGAGATGCGAATAGTGACAGGCGAGAAAAAGTTCGGCTTGACCTGACCAATTGGCTGGGCTTCACGGGTGCCAATCATTGCGACAGCACAAACCGGGGCGCCGGTTTGGAGGGCGAGTCGAGCGACACCGGTTCGCCCCTTATACAGCCGACCATCAGGTGAGCGGGTACCTTCCGGATAGATACCAAACAGCTGGCCATTTTCAAGTACTTCTCGGGCTGCCTCAAGGGCCCGCTCTGCCGCGGGGCCACCCCCACGCTTCACCGGAATCTGACCCATCATCTTAAAAAACCATGCGGTTTTGCGTTGTTCGAAATACTCGGCCTTGGCAACGAAGGTGACTTTTCGGTCAAGCATCATCGGCAAGAAGATCGAATCAGAGAAGCTGTGATGGTTACTGGCAAGAATGAGCGGACCCGTCGAAGGCACATGCTCTAACCCCTCGACTCGAACCTTAAACAGCAGCTTCATGAGCGGCGTGAAGATTGCTTTAAACACTTTGTAAGCCATGTCCACACCAATCGATATGTAAAGTCTGCATCCGTACAGTTTGCAATGTCGTCTTCGGCAACGTCATTTCACGACACTACGTTTGCACCATAGCGGGTGCGAACAACACAAACATGACCGCCAGATTGCGTTTACGTAACGATTCTTTCTAGCTTGTAGGTTGTGATCGATTTTGGAACCACCCAGACTGAAGCAGTTGTCGGAGAATTCGTCACGTCTGAACCACTCGAAACTGAACTGACGACGAAGGGAAAAGGCGAACTCACGCCGAGGGGCAAGGAACGCCGAGCCCAACTGCTTGATTCAGCAGCCACCATGTTCGCCGAAAACGGGTATCACCCCACATCGGTTTCTGACATTGTTGCAGCCTGCGGAGTGGGAAAGGGAGTGTTCTATTGGTACTTCGATTCGAAAGAGAAGCTGTTCGAAGAAATCCTCAGAAGCGCCAATTACTCGTTACGAAAACGCCAGCAGACCGCCATTGGGGCAGAGACAAACCCGCTGCGTCGCATGGATCTCGGTATGCACGCCACCATGCACTGGTACTCCGAGCACCGCCACATGTTCAACCTGTTTCAGTTCGCGGTATCTGAATCAACGTTTGGCACTGCGCTACGAGAAAGCCAAGAACATTCGCTCAACGACGCAATGCGTCACGTCAAAGAAGCAATGGCTGAGGGATTGATTGCTGATGGCGACCCCTTCGTGCTTACTCAGGCACTTGTTGGTATGACTTACCACCTGGCTCGAAGATTTTTGTTTGACCGCCAAGATGACCCAGATGAAGTAGCTGCCAACGCCATCAGGTTTCTCTTCTACGGGTTTGGTGTCGCCCCCGCGGCAGCGAGTATCGAGCCGTAAGAGCCGACGGCCGCTCAGACCGCCGGTCGGGCAACGGACACAACGGTCACTCCTCGGGATTGCATGGCTGCACCTACTGCTGCGGCACTCGGCCCGAATTCGGCCGAAGCAAGCAGCGGTATTGGCCATAATCCGCCCGCTCCACCTATCAGGTTGGCCAACGCTTTTTCGACCCTCGGGAACAGTGCCTCTGGGTTCGTGAACACTCCGCCACCGACCACAATTACCGACGGGTCAAGCACCATAATGAGTGACGACAAACCCACCGCAATATGACCCGAGAACTCATCGAGTACGAGTCGGGCGTCGACATCGCCGGCCATGGCCATCTCGACAACGCGTTGCCCCGTGGTACGGAAACCAAACCGCTGAGATGCCTGCCTTCCAAGTGCAGAGCCTGACGATGTCAGCTCCCAGCAGCCGCGGCGACCACACGTACAGATGTCGCCATCGGCATCAATACTGATATGCCCAATTTCGCCTGCGAACCCGTTGGCACCTCGCTGCAGTGCCCCGTTCAGGACCAGGCCACCACCGATACCCGTACCGAATCCAACGATCAGTGCATTGTCGTGACCTCGTGCTGCCCCAGCTTGCCATTCAGCGAACGCACAGCAATTGTTGTCGTTATCGACCGACGTTGGCAACGCGTACCTTTCGACGATTCGCGACATCAGATCGAGGCCGATTCGGCCACCAAGATGTCCGGCGAAACGTAACTCGCCCGAACGAGTTATGAGACCGGGTACCCCAATGCCGATACTTCCTACGTTTCTGTGTGATCCGTTCGCATAGGTAAACAGAGAATCGGCAACAGCACACAGTGTTCGATACACCGCTTCAGCCCCATCGCGGCCCGGGGTCGGAACCGTATGTTCAGCCAATACTTCGTTTTCGGCAGTAATCAATACGCCGTGACACTTGGTGCCACCCATATCGACACCGATCGCGACAGGGCTCTGCGTCACTTGACCGACCCTGCCTAGGCGGTGACGGTTTCGATACGGTGTCGAAGTTCGCGAAGGGCTGTTCCCATAATCTTTCCTTCAGCCCGACGCTTCACGAACCCCGGAATTGGAACCAGCAGTTCAACGGTGAGCTCGTAGGTGATGGCCGTACCGCCGGTTTCGACCGGCTCAAAGAGGTAACGCCCGTCGAGGCGTCGCATAATGTCACCCTCGTCAAGGGCCCACTCAATCACGTTTTCACCGTCAGGGTAGGTGTAATTCAGTACGTAGCTCGTGGTTCGACCCATCGCAGCAGCACGGAATGCGACCTTGCTGGCAAGGCCTTGCTCGTTGCGTTCAACAACAACAACTTCTTTTATGTCTTGAGCCCATTCGGTGTAACGCTCGATATCGGTCGCTACTACCCAACACGAGCTGGGACTAGCCGACACGGTGCCGTGTTCGGTGGCGTGTTCGGTTGTCATCGAATTCACCCTATCCCACGCCCTCTCTTCGAAGGTGATCCTTGGCCCAACAAGATCGCTAGAACTTATTGAGTACGTCGTGAAGCGACCGAGCCAAATTGTCGTAGTCGAACTCGTGCACCATCCGGTCTCTGGCCGCAGCACCCATAGCAGCCAGGCGAACCCGGTCACCGAGAAGGCCCTCAAGCACCGGAACCGCATCACGAACCCGTACCGGTTGAGCAACTATGGCCCCCGTCACTCCGTTCATGACGGCATCGCTTGATCCCCCACTGGCACCGGCCAAACTTGCGATACCCGACGCACCGCCTTCCACAAAAATTATTCCGAATCCTTCTTGCTCAAGCCCACCCCATCGGCTTCGGCAAAGGGTGGCGTTAAGATCTGTTGCCGCGTAGAGGGTCGTTAGAGTTTCGTCAGGTATTCGACCAAGGAAACGCACGTCAAGACTTTGACCGCTTCGCTGCCTTGCTCGCCTAGCTCGTCGTTCGAGTGAGTGGCGTTGGCGTCCGGTTGATGCGATCACCAAACACAAACCCCCGATTCTCGGGGCTACCTCCGCGCAAGTATCGATCAGGGTATCGATTCCCTTTCGGGGTACGTGGCGACTGGCGGTGAACACAATCGGCGTGCCTCCGACGGGTGGAAGCCCGGCAGCGATGCGCGCTGCGTTGCGCTCAGCGGTGTTCAGCGGGTGGAACCGGTCGATGTCCACCCCCGGCGGAATAACCGTGGCATCAAGGGTTCGACCAGCGCAACGCTGCGCCTCGGCGAGCGGATACTGGCCAGCTGAAATCACATGACTTGCCTGGGTAAGTACCATTCGAAGTGCCGAGCTAGTGCCAGGCAGGCGACCGGGTATCGCGACTTCCGCACCGTGCAACACCACAGAGTAAGTCAGGCCCTGTTTACGTAACCAAGGCCCAATGAGGCCGACCGGTACCGCTGGATCAAGCACCACGTGGTTCACGCCGAGTGTGTTCGCCAACTCAAGCACTTGGCGCGCAACCGTTGGGGTTGGCAGCAGCACCCGTTGTTTTGACCGAATGATCCGAATCGGTGAAGCAGCGTCGAAGGCTTCGGTGCCCGCGTATGGGGTCGTAAAGACCGTCGTTGACTCAGGCGGAAGGCGCTTCCACAGCTCCCACAGATACGACTGAATGCCGCCAATTTTGGGCGGGAAATCGTTGGTGACAAGCAGATGACCCTCAGACCGCCGGTCAGGCAAAGGAACTTCGTTCAAATCCATGGCGGTCGATCAATCTAGGCGCTGGGCGAGCGATGAGTAAGGCGGGCAAGCGCCCAGGTGGCATGGCGAACCACCATTTCAGAACCGTCACGTTGGGCAGTATGTAGGGCGTCGGTAACCTGCGCCGATGTAGGGTCACCAACATTTCCGAGCGCAACCGCTGCGTTTCGACGAAGGATGTCTGGGTTTCGGTTTGGTAGATACCAGCGTCCGAATGCGCCAAGAAGTTCTGCGTCGCTCGCCTGCAACATGTTGAGCAGTGAGACCCAAGGTTCGGCGTCGAGTTCGGCAGGAGCTGGGCTCGTAGCTCGATCGGCTTTGCGATTTTCGGGGCACACGTCTTGGCAGTCATCACAGCCGTAGATTCGGTCGTGCATCGCTACCCGTAACGACTCGTCGATATCGCCGGGTGCTTGCACAATCCAAGCCAGGCAACGATTGGCGTCGATAACCCCCGGTGCGACAATGGCACCGGTCGGGCAGGCGGGGATACATCGATTGCAGGTACCGCAGCCGTCATCGACTGGTGTGTCGGTAACGTCGAATGGTGCGTCGGTGACCACCGAACCAAGCACAAACCACGATCCAAGCTCGGGAAGTAACAGGTTGGCGTTTTTACCGAACCATCCGAGGCCGGCTCGGTGGGCAGCTGCTCGATCAACGAGGGCGTTGTCATCAAGCACGACCCGGGCGCGCCACCCCTCCGTGCGCAGACGCGTTGCGATGACCTCTAACGCGGCTCGAAGCAATGCATAGTGATCAATCCACTGATAGCGGGCGACCCGTCCAACCTCGTCGACCTTCAGAAATTCGTCGCCCTTCAGTAGTTCGTCGACGGGTGAGGGAATATCTTCGCGACGGTATCCCCACGCACCAACGATCAACGTTTCAGCATGCTTCAACAGTTGTGTTGGCGTTGTACTCCGTTCGGGTTTCGAAAACGTGAAGGCCATCGTTGACTGAAACCCACGTTCGATGCGGTCAAAAATAGCTTCACGAGTATCGAGAAATGGCTTGGTTGACGTAAACCCGACAGCTGACAAGCCCGCAGCCTGCCCAATCTGAACAAGCTGATCAGACAGTGCAGCCAGAGTCGCTGGAAGTCGACGTTGAATGTCGTTGGCTTCTCGCACGACAGCCCAGCTGATAATCGCGGATCGCTCAAGAGCAGTTGATGGTTGGCGACCAGTCACCTACTCATCCTGCCAGCAGCTTTCTCCTATGTCGCGACCGCGGCGCAAGGCCAACGTTTGCGAAGAGATCAATAACTGCTGCCTCGTCAGCACTCAGATCGACCCGACGAGTCAGGACGCAGTGCTCTGGCCCGACAGGAAGTCTGTGAGTTGCTTGGCCGAGGGACGTGGCGTTAACCGAAAGCGAGTCGTCGCACAGCAACGTCACCACACAATCGTCGCAGGCCGAAGAGCCAGCCATAAGGCAATCACCGCAACTGATCGAAAAATCGGCAGGTGAGAAAGTGCTGGACGACAGGTTGACAATATTCGTGGGGAAGCGAAGAAGAGGCATGTCACCAGTATCTAGAGGGGGTATGACAAAAAACGGATTACCTTTCAAGGAATGTCAAAACTTCGACTTTCGGTACTCGATTTGTCACCGGTATCGAGTGGCTCAACGGTCACAGATGCCCTCCGATCGTCGATTGCGCTCGCCACACATGTCGAACAACTCGACTTCCACCGCTACTGGGTGGCCGAACACCACTCGATGCCCGGCGCGGCGTCTTCCAGCCCAGCTGTGCTGCTTGCCCACCTCGCAATGGCGACGTCACGCGTTCGACTTGGTTCAGGTGGTGTCATGCTGCCAAATCATTCGCCGCTCGCCATCGCCGAGCAGTTCGGAATGCTCGAAGCACTTCACCCAGGAAGAATCGATCTTGGTGTTGGGCGCGCCCCAGGCTCGGACCACGCCACGGCGCGCGCCCTTCGCGGAACCCGTCTTGCCGAGTCAGATGATTTCCTTGCCCGTCTCAGCGAACTCTTCGGGTTCTTTAACGAATCGTTTCCTTCGCATCACCCCTATGCGGGTATACGAGCGGTTCCAGGGGCTGGCCACCTGCCCCTCATTTGGATGCTGGGGTCGAGTGATTTCGGCGCGCAGGTCGCAGGCGGTCTTGGTTTACCGTTTTCGTTTGCTCACCATTTTGGAATGGGTGGTACCGAACAAGCACTCGACCTGTATCGTCAGAACTTCGAACCTTCGGCTGCCGGCGACAAACCCTACGCAATGATTGGCGTTCAGGTTGTGTGTGCCGCCTCACTCGAAGAAGCCCGCTATTTGGCCGGTGCAAGCGCGCTCGGGTTCCTTCGACTAAGGCAGGGACACCCGACGCAGATGCCAACACCAGACGAAGCAGCCTCGTTCGCGGTCGGGACGCAAGAACGCCACTTCATTGATCAACGCCTCGAAAACGCGGTACTTGGAACACCGGAAAGTGTGTACGACCAACTCGAAGCGCTCGCAACAACATTCGAAGTTGACGAACTTATGCTGACGACGGCAACTCACTCACCGATCGACCGGCAACAATCATTCACTCATGTGGCGAACGCACGGCTTAAGAAACATCCCAAGACACCGTAAGTATTTCGTCAGTACTCATACTGTCCATTTCCGAGAGAACTGCGGCAACATCAACATCACGAACGGCGGGCAAACACAACCGGCGTCGCACAAACGCAACGTACTCAGCAGAATCGAGCAGTTGTTTTCTTGGCACTCTGCGAAACCGTTCGACCTTGACATCAAAGCCCAGTTCGGTGACGACTTCCACAAAATCGTCACCGGTCGGATGCAGCGGGCGATCAAGATCCCAAAAATGCTTCCAGAGCGGGGTGAATGGTGAGGTCGGATGCGCGCTTGGCAATTCGATCACTACCCTCCGACGGGCGTGGCCCGTGAGTGCTGCGAGGAATGGTTCGATCAACGCCACGTTGTACACGACGTGGTGACAGACCACCACGTCGGCGTGCGGTGTGCGCATCGCAACATCGGGCCATCTTCCAACGACGGTTTCGCACGGAACACCGACGCGCCGAGACGCCTCAGAAAAATTCGACAACATAGCGGCCTGCTCGTCAACCCCGATGAACAACGAAACATGAGACGCGAGCGCCATGCTCGAACCCCCGCCACCACAACCAACATCAAGCACGGTTCCGGGCCTTGTTCCGGACTCACTTCCATGCACACCTAGGGCTTCTCGGGCAACCCGATTGGAAGGTGTCTCTTCGAACGTGGCATCGGCGGCCACGCGAAACAACGCGGGCGGGTGGACCCAAGGGCTTTCGGGTGCCTGATTCACAATCATTTCAGGAATTGCCCAGCGTGCGAGTGAATCGTTCCAGCGTTGAGCAGCACTCGTCATCCATCAAGTTTGCCATCGATTAGGCCAGGTACAGAACATTTGTTCGCCTACGATAGTTACATGGCTATCGGAACACGGGCACTCATTCGAGACCAGCAACTCAGTCTCGATGAACTCGGGCTCCCGCTCTCTCACGTGAAGTTTTGCGTCATCGACATCGAAACGACCGGGGCATCACCTACTGAGTGTGGCATTACCGAGATCGCTGCCGCATGTTACGAAGGTGGCGAGTGCACCGGTGTTTTTACCACGCTGGTTAACCCCGGACACCCAATTCCCCCTCAAATCACGTACCTTACGGGCATCAGTCAAGACATGGTGGGCCCAGCGCCGAAGATCGATTCGGTACTACCTGCGCTTATTGAATTCGTTGGGTCGCGTGTCATCGTTGGGCACAACGTTCGATTCGATCTCGGTTTTCTCAACACTGCACTGACCGCACGCGGATATTGCGCGTTCGCCAACAAGGTTGTCGATACCTTGAGGTTGGCTCGTCGCCTGCTTCGCGACGAAACCCCGAATTGCAAACTTGGCACCCTCGCCCAAGCGTTCAACCTTCCAAATCAGCCAACGCATCGTGCACTCAACGATGTTCGAGCAACCGCTGATCTACTTCATTTCATTTTTGAACGAGCGGCCGGTCTTGGGGTCATGGGCCTCGATGACCTGCTCGAACTGCCGACCCTTGGCAGGCACCCCAGTGCTGCCAAGCTCAAACTCACGGTTGGGCTACCCCGCCGTCCTGGTGTTTACCTGTTTCGAGATACCGGCGGAAAGGTGCTGTACGTCGGTAAAGCCACCAACCTTCGATCGCGAGTCCGAAGCTATTTTGGTTTCGACGACCGTCGCAAAATTGGGCCGCTGTTGCACATCACGGCAAAAATCGATCACTTTGAATGCGCGACCCCAATAGAAGCAGCCGTGATGGAGGTCCGTCTCATTCAGCATTTCCAACCGAGGTTCAACCGGCAGTCGAAAATGTGGCCACAATATGCGTACCTACGAATTGGAGGCACCGCAGCAAAACCTAACATCGCAGCAATTCGCGACCCGGTTTGCGCAGCGACAAGTTGGCTTCTTGGCCCGTTTTCTTCACTTGGCGCAGCCCGAAGTGCTTCGGTTGCCCTTAAGGAAGCAGTTTCAGCACTGCCACCCGACGTGAAACTCGACCGTAACCTCATTGACCGAGCGCAAGACCTGTTGACGCCGCTCGAGCATCACATGCGCGATCTTGGCGCCGATGAACGTTTTGAACAAGCTGCCGCGCTTCGTGATCGTGCTGGCATTCTCGCTCGCGGTATCGAACGCCAGCAACGCAACGATGCCCTGCGAACAGTCGAACGAATCGAACTCGTCTGGAAGGGTGCAACTATCGAAATAAAACGAGGAAGGCTCACCGTGGGCAACCCTGCCAAACCGTCACCTCGACCGTGCGAGGCACCCATCCCACGCGAAATGAGTGATGAACTTACCTTGGTCAGCGACTGGCTGTGGAAGTCATCGGGTGGCACAACTGTCGTAGCCATAGAGGGCGACCATGGGTTGGCGAGCCCGTGCGCACCGGTTCCACGTTTTTCTGCGAAACCCATTCAACACGGTGGTGTGCACTCAGCTTCTCGAACCGCCCTAGTGAGTGCGTTCGCTTCATAGGTCGAAGGCGAGTGTGTCGAACCCCCAGTGTGTCGAACCCAGGGCTGTCAGGTTGTGGCAGAGTTAATCAATATGGGCACCCTTGATGACATTGGAGAACAATGCGATTGGCGGTGTTGGCTATGCGATCAGTCGGTTGATCCATCAATGTCGGTCAACGACGATCTCGGTCCGAGTATCGATCGTTGCGAAGCCCTCGCGAAACCGGTGTCGAAAAAGCGAAACGTCATAGTGCCCGAGCGACTTGCCCATCGCGGATGCAACACCATGAAGGGTGCCAAATCTCCGGTGGTGGCGTGGCCGATTGAAATGATTTTGTTTGACCCCGCACCGATCATTCAGTCAGCTGAACGACTCATGGCCAAAGGTGGTCGAGAGATGGTGGCTCGATGCGCCACACGAGCCGATGCAAAGGCGGCCGCCTTCTGGCTCGAAGATCGCCTCACACGTCTGGTTCCCGACATTTCGTTCACCACCAAAATCGAAGAAGGTGGTGGGCAATTTTTGCTCAGTCTAATGGCTCCGCGTCCCCACTGGGCCTAACGAAACGAGTGCCGGCAGGCGAACCGAACAGGCCAAACGCGTCTCGTAGACACCGGTACTCGATAGGTTTGTCTCATGGACCTTAAGGCAATCCTTTGGATTCTTCTGGCTATCACCGTCATCATCGCCGCTTCGGCGATCGCCGCACTCACGGTGTTGCGATTAGCCCTTCGTCGACGCCTCCGAATTCACCCGAAACGCAAATCAGCGGTTCCGTCTCATTGGCTGGCTAGCCCCCGTGCCCCAGCGAGGGCCCACCGGCGACTTCGCGCAGCCACGGCCCAAGCGAGGTTTGAAGTTGCGTCCTTAAACCGGGGTCTACCAAATACCGCAGATCCGGCACGACTCGTCGATGCGCTCGATGAACTCCATCAACGGGCACACGAACTGGAGCAAATACTACTTTCTGCAGCCCGCGTTCCGTTGGCTTCTCGTAAAACTGCGATGGCTGCAGCCTGGGGCGAACTCTACCGATTAGAACAGCGAGCAACTCTGGTCGCTTCGGCGACGACAGCCTGGCGTCAGACCGTTCTCGGTTCGCAGAGTTTGGATGTGCAGCCCGACATGGCAACACTCGATGAACGCCTCGAAGGTGTCGCTGCATTGTTGGCCGAGGCCAAGCAGCCAATACTGCGACCCCAGCCGCAACGAGCTTCGCGACCCGACTTTCACAACATCATTGATGTCGACGACTAGGCCACGTGAGCGCAGCTTACAGTTGCACCGAAGACGATTGCGCCTCTAGCTGTTGTTGTTCAGCCTCTAGCTGTTGTTGTTGGAGATCCCGTCAGGCAGAGCGACGACGTTGACGCAAGATACGACGGCGTTCACGCTCGGTAGCGCCGCCCCAGATTCCGTCTCGCTCACGTGCAGCGAGGGCATATTCAAGACACATCAAGCGAACGTTGCACGAACTGCAGATCGATTTGGCTTCATCGCCCTCTTCGTCTGAGACAGGGTAAAAGACTTCAGGGTCAATGCCCTTGCAGAGGGCCTGTGAACGCCAGCTTTGGCTTTTCATCGTGCGCGTTTCCATTCGAGTAAATGTTCGTGGAGAGATCTCGCGCCTCGCTACTACTACTCAAGGACAGGTGCGAATATCTCGATTGGGGGGCACCCAGTATCGCGCTTGTTCTTTTAGGGTGTCCAGTCCGATTGGTGTTACCAAAGTCACATTTCCGGAAATTATGGTGCAGTTAACTCACCCTTCGGCGTTTACGACAACCTCCGCAATGTACCCATCGGGGTCGGTAAACGCAAAGAAACGCTGGGTTCCGAACGACCGAATTTCACCAGATGAATGCCCACCACCCATCAATCTGCTTCGAACCTCGTCAAACGCCGCTGTGTTTGTGGCTCTAAATGACGCGTGATCAAATCGGGCAGTGCCGTAGAACACCGCAGCGGGAGGTGACATGACCTCGGGTGCCTCTGGCAGCGCAACTTCGGTCGCTTGCAGCGTTGTTCCGCTCGTGAGTGGGATAAGCACTATTTTTCGCCCATCTGGCGTAACCATCGGAAACCCTGGCAGTGGCTCAATACCGAATATGTCCCTATAGAAGGCGGTGAGACGATCTACATCCCGAGATGCGGTCGATACATGATCAAAACCGCTAACGAGTGGGCCTGAAACAACTGACGTCGACATAGTTGGCTCCGTGAACCTGGCTACCCGGTGGTATCCCTTGTTTTCCGACCTTACGCTTTGTCGTTGGTGCCAACCAAAACCAAGGCACCTCAGGTACAACAATTGTGAGTTACAACAAGTCGGGTTACAACAGGTCGGGGTTACAACAGGTCACCGGCCAACGATTGCCGATTTGCATCGGTCAGGTCCATCCGCTCGAGGTACGAAGGATGCGTACACACAATATCCGTCGGCCCCGTCAAGAATCGTTCGGCGTTCGCGTTACCAACGTCGAAGCGAAGGTAATGCACCGCCGAGGTGGTTCCTTCACGGGTGAGTTGGGCATCGTGCGCAGCTTCGGGGATCGACTTCACCACGATTTGGCCGGGGTCATCGTCGTTACCCAGCCTGATTTCGATTGATCGCTCAATGCCAACAAGTTGCGGGAACCAAAGTTTCATTTCCTCGTCAGTCGTACATTCGATGAACAAAGTCGCCGACAAAAACCCTGGGTCTGGAATGAGTTCGTTATACGTGTCGAGTTCATGCTGAACCTGGGCGTCGGTCACCATCTTCTCGGCCCGGGCCATTTCTTGAACTTGGTACAACATTGTTTCGCGGTTTTCGAATACGAGGCTGATGACCGTTCCGAGGTGTATTCGCCGCACCACCCTCAAATCCATCACTGAGCTTCGAATACTGTCGCGTTCGCGTTCGTATGCACGTGTATCAAGCACATCGGCGAGGGTAAGTTTGCTTTGCTTACTCATGTCTACCGCTCCTCAGAGAGGCCATAGGCGCGAGCCATGACCTGTAACGGATGAACCGCCGTGATACCGGTTTCTTCTTGAATGGCTCCGTTGGCCAGGTTGCAATCACCGGTGATGACCTCAGAGGCAGCTGCCTTCAGTGCTTCACCTAACGGTTTCGCTATTTTCTTCGCAATGTCGTAATTGGCAGCCCGATAACCCCAGGTTCCGTCGATGCCAGAGCAACGGTTGACCAGGGTGATCTTTGATCCAGTCAGCTTAATAAGATCACGGCTTTTCAGCCCGCTTCGTTGCGCTTGAAGATGACACGACACGTGATACGACACTGTTGCAGGAACGAACCCGGGGAACTCTGTTTTGATTGACCTGTCTGGCGCTTTGTGTAGCTTCCACAGGTACTCCGACGAGTCGTATGTATGCAGACCAACTAGCTTCGCGTCGGCTTCGTAGCTCGTACCCTTGAGGTACAGCGGATAGTCTTTCTTCAGCACAAAACTGCAGGTTGGTTGCGGTACAACTATGTCAAGACCTGATCGAATTGCGTCGGCCAGAGCACCAACGTTTTTTGATGCCTGCTGTCGAAACTGATCAACATCACCAGAATGCAACCAGGGCGCACCGCAGCATCTGACACCAGCCGGCAGCGAACACGACACATTGTTGTGTTCGTAGACTTTCACGAGATCGTGTCCGATTGCTGCGTTTTGGTATTCAATGACGCAAGTCGGAAAAATCGCTACCTTGGCTTGTGGATTATTCAGGATTGGCTTGGCCCGCTTTTTGAACCAAGTCGAGAACCGTTGCCGCGAGTAAGGCGGCAGCACCCGCATGGAAGCGATTCCCAAGGTCTTTTCTATAACCTTGCGGGGTAGCGAGCCGGGTGTTTGGGTCGTAAAATTCGCCATTGGAGCGGCGAACGTGGCTACTTTGCCCAGTAGATCGGTTCGCCCGAGAACCTGGTCAACCAGTTTCTTTTTCGGATCCTTGCGCTTCTTGATTGCTGTTGCTCGAAGCATCAAACCGGGAAAATCAAGCTGCCACTCGTGGTCTTGGCCCGGCGTATACGGGCACGAAACGTCACCACACTTTTTGCAATGGAAACACTCATCAACGACCTGGTCTTGCTCAGCCACAGTCATTAAATGCGACTCTTGCGAATCGTGCTGATCGATCGATCGAAACAAGGTTGGAAACGATGTACACAGATTGACGCAGACGCGACACCCATGGCAGAGGTCGTACACCCGATTCATTTCGCCTCGAAGGTCGGCTTCCTCGAAGTATTGAGGGTGGGTCGGATCATATGTGGTCGTCACAAAAACACCAAGTAAATCTAAGGAAGTGGGTGAACTGAGAAATTACGATCGGGAGCAGAAAAACTCTCTACCCCCGACTGGTACTACGTCTGTTGTTACAACGACCTAGAGGGCGTCAAGGCCCTGTTGAAATCGACCAGCGTGTGACTTTTCAGCCCGAGCAAGTGTCTCGAACCAATCTGCAATTTCGTTGAAGCCTTCATCACGTGCTGACTTTGCGAAGCCCGGATACATTTCGGTGTACTCGTACGTTTCGCCTTCGATGGCTGACTTGAAGTTGTCTTCAGTCGCTCCGATTGCCATACCTGTTGCTGGGTCACCCGAGCCCATGGTGGCCAAGTATTCGAGGTGGCCGTGGGCATGCCCAGTTTCGCCGTCTGCAACATTTTTGAACAGGCCAGCTGCGTCAGGAAGGCCTTCGATGTCAGCCTTTTGTGCAAAGTAGAGGTAGCGGCGATTTGCTTGGCTTTCACCGGCAAAGGCGTGCTTCAAATTGTCTTCGGTTTTTGTGCCCTTGAGGGACATGGTTTCTCCTTGATTATTTGGGGTGTATTGCGAAAAAGACTTACTATGTTTACTTACAACTGTTTGGTCGTACAATTACGGCACACACCACGAAAGGTAACTTCGACATTGTCGATGGCAAACCCTTCGTGATCTGATGGAGCCATCACCAAGTCACGTGTATCGACGAGCACATCGCCAATGACACCACATAACCGGCAAACAACGTGATGGTGTTCGCCGACGTTCGGGTCGAATCTGGCCGCACCAGAGCCAACATCGATGGACTGTATTTCGCCAAGAGACTTCAGGTCGTTGAGTACTGCGTATACGGTCTTTAGAGAAATCGTCGGCATAACTTCTCGGGCTGCACCAAAGACTGACTCGGCGGTCGGATGAAGTTGGTTCTCGTGCATCAGTCGAAACACCAGTTCGCGTTGTGGCGTGACTTTGAGACCCTCCTCACGAAAACGCTCGATCAACTCGGCTGGGCTCTTCATAGTCCACAGCCTAAACGAAAATGATTGTTTACAAACAATGCTTGTTATCTGGTCACTCCAAATTTCTGGTCGCTCAAACGAAGCGGCGATGGCAGGATGGAATAGTGATCGGAAACCGAACGGCGATTGTCGGTGGCCACGCTCGCGAAGTGTTTGGTGCACTGACGACGGTTGCCCGGGCAGCCACGGGTGGACCCCGCGCACGAGGAGGGGTCGCGCTCCTCATCGATCACACCGGCCGAATGCTGTTCGTTCACGCCCGTTACAGAAAGCAGTGGAATCTAGCCGGGGGTTTCCTGAATCCTGTTGAGGATCCGGTCGCCGGAATCCGACGCGAACTTACCGAAGAGATTGCGTTTCCGCCTGAAGCACCTTCACCGCCATTGGCCCTGATCATCCATCGAAAAAACCATGATGAACACGTTGCGGTTGCCCAACTTGACCGGGCAACGGCAATTCGGCTTCATGTTGTGACGTGGGAACTGCGAGGCTTTCGGTGGTGTACACCAGTCGACATGCCCCAACTCAACGACTTCACTCGGTACCTGCTCGACCCCAATTTGGGTCTTGTGGTGGCGGAAGGAAACCGTTGGCGAGTCGCACCGACATCCGAACAGGGAGTTAACCCCACGTGAAGACGATCAATTGGAGCAAGGCATTCGGCGGCGCGATCACCGGTTGGATTTGTGCTGCGTTCGGCGTTGCCGTAGCGGTTGGCGGAGGCGCAGCGTTCGATTGGACAAGCGGAACCCGCACCATCGTGGCGACTGTATTCGGGGTCTTTGGGTGTCTGCTTGGAGGCTTCCGCTCGGGGCTGCTTGAACGCGCAGCCCCCCTTTCCAATGGTGCAGCAGCCGGAGTACTGACGGCGGTTCCGCTTTCGCTGGTCGGCTTGGTCCAAGACCCTGGTCGAATTCTCGGTGTTTTGTTTGCTGCACTGTTGGGTGCAAGCATCGGGGCGTTCGGAGGAATGGTTTCGAACGGCTCCTCGCGCGCCCGATAAGCTTTTGGGTGATGGTGAGTTGGCTGGGTGACCGCGGCTCGGCGTCCGGCTGCAATTCCGAAAGGAACAACGTTGGGCGACCGTGTTGAGGAAGGTCGGGGCTTCATGGGGCAAGGAGCTGACGAGAGTCAGTACGCAGCGATGTGTAGGACGTGCAACAGAAAGTAAACCGCCTGATTATTTGTCGTAGGTTTCGGCTGAGGTCAAACAATTCGGTAAGGGTGAAACGGTGCGGTAAGAGCGCACCAGCGTCGTGAGCGATCACGGCGGCTTGGTAAACCCCTCCTGAAGCAAGGTCGAGCAGGACGTGGACGGCCCGTCCGATACGTCCGGGTAGACCGCATAGATGGATGGTCACACAGGCTCGAAAGAGCCGGACAGAACCCCGCCTATAGGCCAACTCATCATCACAACCCCGTGTTTACAGGCTTTGCGGGCTTGTCCGGATCGTATCGTCACCGATAGTCACCTAAATGTCACCTTGCAGAATTGTTCCTGGTGCAGCAAAAGACAATGTGCACCTACGGTGAGGGATTACCGGGACTCGACCCCGCAACTCCGGCACTTGTTGTACCGGTCGACGGAGACAACCTCCGTCTTGCGGGGTAGTACGAGCCACACCAACCAGGCAAGCCCGACGGTGACGAGCGTCAAGATCACCCAGAAGAACCCGAACTTCACTCGGACCTTTCGGGTGAGATCCCGCGATTGCGGGTCGAGGTAGCCGACACCACACGACGGGCAAAGCTGAGCCGTCACCGGTGGTGTCCAAGTGCGAGCCGACGGGCCATTTGAACGAGCATGACATATGCCTCCGGGTCTTTCTGTTTGAGGACTGCAACGTCGATGCCGAATGCATCGAGCGAAATTGTTCCGATCGTCTCGCTTGGTTCCGGTTCGGCGATCACGGCGAGGATAGGGGGTTTGCCGTCAAGAATGAGTTGGCATGATTCTTTCGTCCATCCCATAGCGGTAGATATTTGGCGGAGAGTTTTCGACGACGGCGTGTAACCGAGTTTCACGGTCTCTAATGGCGAGTACCCGGACAGCGATATATCGGCGCGCCGGACGAATGCTCGTTGGCTCAGATTGAGTTCCTCGCGGCGTGCGATCATCGCTTCTGCGAGACGCTCCCATTCAGGCCCGTTGGCGGGCCGTGCAGGTTTTGGTCGGATCGGTTTTGGGGTCATGGTCACACTTTGTAACATACCATGAGTCACATCTCATCCTTTTTTGTCACATTATTGAAGAATCAAGAGGTTAAAATTTTTTGTTTTACGGCTATCAACGTGGGAGTTTAATGAACCGAGTTCTACCACATTCAGTGTGACAGTGTGTGACTGACTCACAGTTTTCGAGTTACATGACGGTAGTGGTCTAGATACTGAATAGGTTCGATCTTTGGTGTGAGAAATCGTTGATTGATTGCGTCAACATTGCTCGCCAAACAGGATTTTCGAGGCCAGTCTGAGGCTCACAGGGGCGGATTGTTCCCAACATTGGGACATCGCTGAGTGTCCCCGGAATTTCCCCTAAGGGGTTATCTCATACGACATTACGTGATGATGTGTGATGTTCACAAGACAGGTCGCTTCGAGACACCTCCCATATACGAACACACCTATGAAAGGGTCACCTTCCCGGCCTTGGCTAATCGAGCGTTGCACTTGGACTTTCACTGAACTCAACTGATCCGAATGTGTCGAAGTACTCACGCCATTCGACAATCTTGCCCTCACGAAGTTCAACGATTATCGAATCAGGGGTGCTGTCTTGGGCCCCATCTGATCGCCGGGTCATGTTCCATGTCCATTCGATAGCCAACCAGCAGCCATCGATCGATGCGAAGAGCGACGACACCTCTATTCGTAAGTCCATAAACAATTCATGCCATCCGGCAATGGCTGAAGCGATGTCAGGCACGGCAACTCGTACCCCGCGAGGCGCAACGAGAACTCCGTCCGGGAGCCAATCATTGAAGGCACCGACATCGTCGCGATTCGTTTCCCAAAGCGAGATTTGTCGAAGTACAAGCTCAAGTTGATCGTCTGAATACGAGCCGCGCGGTGGTTGGCCCGCACCGTCGAGCGTGTATTTCATTTCGCCCGTCCAGCAGCCATCGGGTGCTTATTCAATCCCGAGACTTCGACCAACTCGAGGTATCGCTCCGGGTCAACATCCATGATGTCTACTCCCGATATGCCCGGCATCTCAAGAAGTTCCTCGATCTGCTCAACACAAATCTTGACTCCTTCTTCGCTTCGTCTTCCGGGTGGGGCTGACTCCAGACGGCGAATGACCTCGTCTGGAATCATCACCCCCGGGGTTGAGTTGTTCATCCCGCGAGCCATCGCTGGGCCACCCAGTGCGCCGACACTTACCAAAATGTGAATCTTTCGATCGAGGCCCAGATCGATTACCCTCCGCATGTACGCGCGCAGACGATCCATGTCGTAGACAACCTGGGTCACCGCAAAATCAAGGCCTGCCGCGACTTTGCTCGCTAAACGGTTGGGACGAAACTCAAAAGGGGGTGATGTGGGTTCTGCACCTCCCCCAATTAACAGTTTGGGGGTGTGATGCAATGCTCGTCCCGACATCAACGTCCCCTCATCGCGGAGTTGTTTGACGGTCTCAATCCAAGAAAGTGCATCAAGGTCAAAGACCGGTTTGGCATCTGGGTGATCACCAATTGCAGGGTGGTCGCCGGTGATGCACAGCACATGCTTCACCCCGAGTGCCGCCGCCCCAAGAAGGTCAGCTTGCAGCATGTTTCTGTTGCGGTCACGACATGTCATGTGGAGGATGGTTTCCATACCTTGTTGCTCGATCAATGCGGCGAGCGCAAGGCCACACATGTGTGGTGAAGCCAACGAGTTGTCGCTGATGTGAACCGCATCGAAGGTGCCCTGCAGTAGCCGAACCTGTTCGAGTTGAACTTTGGCGTCCGCACTATCGGGCGGATTTATCTCGCAGGTCACGACGAACTTTCCTGACCGCAGGGCGTGCTCGAATTGGCTTCCGGTGCGCACCGGTCGGGCGTCTTTATCCAGCAAGTGGTCGACTGGTGCGCCGACTTTCGGCTCGGCCACAAATGGATCAGACCAGCGTCCGTTCGATGACCAGTCAGGTGGACGACGAGGTGACAATCCCCAAACTTGATCTTCGACCCGCACTCCATCCAAGGCTTCCCACCAAACGCACAAGTTGATGTGGTCAACTTCGCATGTTCCATCGATGCCAACACCGCCGCAGGGCCCATTGGTCATGGTCTTCGGGCATTCCAGAAGGCGCCCAACTTCGACTTTACCTAGCATCGCACTGACGGTTGCGCTCATAAAAAAGTTCCTCATGATTATTCTTTGACGGCACCCGAGAACGAGAACGAGCGCCCGAGTGTCCGAGAAATGGAGATATACAAAATCACGGCTGGTGCCGAGTACAGGATGGCGAAGGCAGCAACTCGGCCGAAATACACGCCGCCGAGGCTGTTGAAATAGTTGTAAATCGCCACCGACGCAGTGAGCTTCTTCGGGTCGTTGAACAGGATGAAGGGCACGAAGAAGTTTCCCCAGTTGCCTATCAGTGAGTAAATCGAAAGCACGATCATCCCTGGTCGAATCAAGGGCAACACTACAAGTCTCATGACCTGCCAGGTCGTTGCACCATCTATGCGTGCTGCCTCTTCCAACGAAATCGGAACACCATCGATGAAATTTCGGGCCAGCCAAATGGCGAAGGGAAGGCTGGTCCCGGCCATGAACAGCGCGGTCATCACTGTGCTGTCGGTGAAGTGCAGCTTGGTAAACATCCGGTAGGTGGGAATCATCAGGGCGATGATTGGAAGGCCGCTTCCTAGCAAAATGAGATAGAGGAAGGCTGTACCGAATTTCAACTTGTGGCGCGACAACGGATACGCACAAAGGCATGCCGTGACGACCGTGACGAACGAAGCCGAGATCGAAAGCACCATCGAGTTAAGTAGCGGCCGGAACAACTTCTCCCAGGTGGCAACCCGTTCGAAGTTTGCCAGGCTGGGGTTTTTGGGAACATCGAACGACAGCTGAGCCGTTGGATTGAACGCTGCGGCAACCATCCACAACATTGGCCCGATGAAGGCCAACACGATCGCCGTGAGCGCAAGGTTTGCGCAAATCCCAGCCACCTTTGACCTTCTTAGCTGTCGCACTATCGCTCAGCCCCGGGGCGAAGAAGCACAACGTAAATCACAGACAACACTGCCCCAAAGCCAAGCAGCACTAACGAGATCGCAGTGCCGTACGCAAGGTCTTGCAACTTAAATGCCTGGTTGTACATCAGCATCGGAAGCGTTTCACTTTCGTGACCTGGGCCACCACCCGTAAGCGCAAATATCATCGTAAACACAGACATAGTGGGTAACGTGATGAGCATCAGGTTCGTGAATGCAGTCCGCCGTAAAAGCGGAATCGTGACGTGCCAAAGTGTTCGCAAATAACTCGCACCGTCAACTTTTGCTGCATCCATAAGGTCTTCGGGAATATCTCCGAGGGCAGCCGTATACACCAGCATCGAGAATGCTGAAGCCCGCCATATGTCAGCAAGAATGACTCCAACTATCGGTTGATCAATGAGCATCTGTTGCTTTGGTAGGTGGAGTAAACCGAGCGTCTCATTGAGAACTCCGTTTTCACTGAGGAACGAGGTCCACATAAAACCTGGAACGATTTCGGGGAACACATAGGCGGCAAGAACCGTTGTACCCACGATTGAGACCACAAGACGACGTCGGTGGGCGGTCAATAGTGCCAAACTAAAACCGACGACGTTTTGTCCGATGAGCGCCGAACCCAGCACGAAGATAAGCGTCAGCCAAACTGAATTGCTCAGGTCGCCTGAGTCGATGAGTCGTCGAAAGTTGTCGAGCCCAACCCACTCCGGGTGTAGGGCTTCTCGTCCGGTGAGTCGCGTGTTTGTGAACGCGATGTAAAAGGCGTAACCAATTGGGACCACAACAAAAACTGAAAGCAACACCAACGCAGGTGCCATCGGAACCAGCCAACGTGAAACTCCTCGACCCGGCGGCCTGCGCGCAGATGATCTGCGCGCAGGTGATTCGCCAGCCACTGCGACCGACTGCATTTAGCCTTTGTACTTGTCTTTGCCGACCAGGGCTTCGATCTTGCTGTTGTATTCCGTCACTGATTTTTCGGGTGTCATTTTCCCGAGCGCAACCTGCTCAATTAGATCAGCTAAGAGGTTGTAGACCTTGTCGGCTTCTTCGGCGAGGGGAAGGTACTTCGCATACTTCAGCATGTTGGTGAACTCGGCCACCCCCGGTCGGTTTTTGTACGCGGGATCGGCAGCGACATCGAGACGCACGGCGAGCTGTGAGGAATTGACAGAGATGCTAAGCGAATTCGTCTTGTTGGTAACGTGTTCGAGAAATCTCATGGCCAACTCTGGCGACTTGCTTTTGGCTGATTTCACCATCACAGCACCTCGAAGTGCCATGGTCACCTTCCCTTCGCCGCCTCCTGTTTGAGTCGGCATTGCGGTCACACCAAGGCGGTCACCCCATTCGGGCCATTCGTTCGGGCCACCCTTGATCCAAGCAAACGACATCCAGTTTCCATCGGGTACGAAGCCAAGTTTTGCTTCCTTCATCCACGGTCCAATAAACGACCATACGTTGGGGCTCAGCACGTCAGCTGTTTTGGCGGTAAGCCCGTCTTTGTAGGTTTGGGAAATGAAGGTCATCGTGTCAAGGAAGCCCTTGTCGGCCTTCACCCACTTGTTCGTTTCAAAGTCGTACAGCGTGTCGCCGGTACCGTAAAGCAATGGCTGAAATGTCTTCATGATGGCATCGGTAACGCCTGACGCTTTTCCGGCATACAAATGCGCAGGTATGGCACCAGGTACTTTGGCTTTGATGGTCTCGGCAGCAGTACGCAAGTCAGCCCAAGTTTTCGGTTCCCAATTTTCCGGAAGGCCCGCAGCTTTGAACGTGTCTTTGCTGTACCAAATGCCGATGTCATTTGCGGCCATAGGAACGCCATAGATGTGCCCATCGGCGGATTTCGCGCCGATTCGTACGGCCTCGGGGAATTGAGCTTCCCAGTCTGCCCACTGAGCTAGCCCATCGTCGAGCGGTGCGAGGTAACCAGCAGCCGCGTCCGCATCGAGCCATCCTGGCGAGTAATACATCACATCCGGAACGTCGCTACCCGACTGCAGACGAAGCTGAAGTTTCGTATGGTAAGCGTCATCGGCGGCAACTTCTTCTTGTAGCTCGACCGTTACTCCGGGGTTCTCCGCTTCAAAGCTGGCCTTCGCTGCGGTGAGTGTTGCCTTCGGTTCTGGAAAGTCCCCAGTGGCATTAAATGCCACCGAAATCTTTTGAGGCTCAGCAACAGGCACGGCGGTGGTTCCTTCGGTGACGGAGGAGGACTCGGTGGCGGAACCAGCGACAGGGTCGCTTCCAGAGCTACCAGAGCTACAGGCGATAAGCGAAAGTGAGGCTGCTAGTGCGAGCGAAGTCGCGACGAACAGGCGGTGGTGTCGATGTCCAAACATGACGATCCCCTTAATGGTGGTTTCACAAACCACTCGTCGCTGATAGTACGGACAATTATTGACCATTGCAATCTTCTTGGTGATATTTTATTGACACAGTCAATATTGTAAGTAACCTGAGGCGACGGAACGAAAGGGACCTTATGAAGTTCGGTGCATTCTTTTTTGGCGGTGTCGAGATGAATGACGCGGGCGCGGGTTTGCCAAAACCCGCTGATCGCAGGTTCGACAACTCCGACTATTGGCGGGCAACGCAGCAGTACATCGATGCTGCCCTTACGGCCGAACAACTTGGGTTCCACAGCTTTTGGACAACGGAGCATCATTTCCAGCATGAAGGTTACGAAGTCATCCCCAACGGAATCTTGATCTCGGCCTGGATAGCTGCACAAACGAAAACAATTCGGTTAGGCACAATGTTCAATGTCGTTCCCCAATGGAACCCGTTGCGTCTCGCCGAAGACTTTGCCACTCTTCACAACCTTTCAGGAGGTCGGGCAATCCTCGGGGTTGGCCGAGGCACGGTTCCGCGCGAGTTGCTCCACCTCAGCGCTGATCGTGTCTCGGTGGGGATTCCCGGTGACCTCGGCCAGGCCGCAGCCGACACGCGAAACCGCGAATGGTTTGAAGAAGCAATGGAAGTTGTCAGGCTCGCCCTCACCCAAGAGCGATTCTCGTTTCACGGAGAACACATCCAAATTCCAGCACCGGAAATTGACGACCGAGGCAGCTCGGTCACCGATCTCACCCTTGTACCCCGACCGATCTATCCGTTTGAAATTTGGCAGGCAGTTACTAGTCCACCCACGGTCCAATACGTGCCTATCGTTAATCATGGTGCGGTCTTTTGGAACCAGCACCCCGACTTCATCAAACGGATGTGGGACAAATACGGTGAGTTGCACGAGCAACATCACGGCCCTGGGCTCGCGGTCGGAGACCAAAGGATGCTCGTCGTGAGCATCCGAATAGAAGACTCGTATGAGGAGGCCGTTCGCACTTCACGAGATGGTCATGACGAATTCTGGAAGTTTTTGGGGCCATACGGTTGGAGCCGCGGATACAAAGGACCTGATGGAAAACCGGCGCCACCAGGCCTCATCCCCACCCTGGAAGAGTCGATAGATCAACAGACGATCCTTGTCGGTTCTGCGCACGATGTGGCCGATCGAATTGGACACTTCATCGACCTTCTCGGTGTCGAAAACCTGACGGTGTTCCCTCATCTTGTAGGCGATCCCTACGATAAGGCGACTGAACAAATGGGTCGATTCATGACAGAGGTTGTTCCGCTAATAGCGTGATAACTGTGAGTACAGTTTCGGTCGTGAAGGAATGGGAAGCACTTGGCAAGGCCATAAGAGCGCGGCGCCAGTCGCTGTCTCTGACCCTGGTCGATATTGCTGCGAAGTCTGAGTTGTCTCAACCCTTTCTTTCTCAGATCGAAAATGGTCGAGCTAAACCGTCTCTCATGTCGCTTCATCGAATTGCGGATGCGCTCGGAACAACCCCTCAAGCGCTTTTCGTTGAACCGGCTGTGTCATACCTTGAACCGAATGTCGTGCGATCTAATACGGTTCAAACCGTTGACGTTGACGGCTCACCAGCAGAGTCAAGTTGCCACCTTTTGCTCGGTGGCGACGCTCCACTTCACGTGCTTGAGTTCGATGGTCTGCCCACAGAATACCTCGACTACTTCGCCCACGAGGGGTTCGAAGCAACGTACGTTATAGTCGGACGCATTGAGGTTGATGTCAACGGATTGCTGACGGAACTTGGCCCCGGCGACACCATCTCGTATCCTTCCCGGGTACCCCACCGGATGAGAGCGCTTGGTCGAAGACGGGCTCGGGTTTTACTCGTTGCCACAAAAACCGAGCCTGCCCCGACTGTCGTAACGGGTCGTCGCAAATAGCCTTCCACCTCAGCTGCGCTTGCGGGTCAGCCTTGCGTGCCAGTATCTCTGGCTTATGTGGTTGACCGCTCGACAAGGATTCATAGTTGCCGTTGCTTTTTTTGCAACGTGGCTGATCCTTCGCAAAGTTTGGGAGCGCTTTGCCCCAGCCGCACTCGAAACATCGGTAGTAATGGGTTTGTACACCCTGTGGCGGCTTCTCGGAAAAATCGATGTCACCGTAGTGATCGACGATGCCATGCGGCGCGGCCTCAATGTTTGGCACTTTGAGCGAGCCATCGGAATAGGTAACGAGCGCTGGTTGCAACAACTTGCTCTCCCCTACTCGTGGGTCGTACAGTTTTTCAACGGCTACTACGCATTCGTTCACGTTCCGTCCATGATTGCGTTTCTCGTGTGGTTTTACTTCCGCCACAACGAGCATTATTCGCCTTGGAGATCCACGCTTGCTCTGTCGACGGCAACGTCAGTATTCATACGTTTATTTGCCGTCGCCCCACCGAGGCTAATGGCCAACCTTCAGTTTGTAGATACGGCCATCTTGTTCGAACAGTCTGTTTACGGCCCACCTGGAACGGGTATCTCGAACCAGCTCGCAGCAGTGCCATCAATTCATATGTTGTGGGCTGGTGTCATCGGGTTTGCCCTGGTCAAACACGGCAACAAATACGAAAAGGGCATTGGTGCAACGCACCTCGTTTTGACTTGTTTGGCGGTTGTGTTGACCGCGAATCATTGGTGGATCGACGGCATCATTGCTTGGCTCGTCATGCTGATTTGGTGGTTCGTGTGGACACGAGGAATCGCCCCTGTAGCAGTACGAATCTCAGGGCGCCTATCAGCCCGTGCAGTTACGAAAAAGATAACAACCGTCGACGCATGAAGGCAGTCACCTCATCGATTGCAACGGGAACTCGATCACTCGTCATTACCGAATGGGCCTCCTGAGTGCGGCCATCGGGGTTCGAAGGCGATGAATCAAAGGTCACGCCAATGAAGCGGTCTCCAAGTTCAGCAGTCAGTCGTTCAAATCGAGTTGACGGTACAAGCGGATCGTGACTGAACCGATATCCCAGCACACAGAGTTCTTCATCGGCATGCATACGTTCTTTAATCACAGCCAATTCCGCGGATGAAGCATCGACAGCTGAACCGTTCGTTTTCTTCCACGGAAGCACAGCCGGGCTTGATGGCTGACTCATCACCGGTGCAATAACTGATGGCTCGGTGGCAACGGCCAAGGCAAATCCTCCGCTGAAACACATACCAACAACCCCAACCCCCGGGCCACCACATCGCTCGTGTTCATGACGTGAAAGGGCTCTCAGCCAATCAACAATCGGAGAAGCCTGTCCCCCAGTAAAGATGCTGAACTCTTTTGAAATACAGACTTTGGCTAAAGATTGCAGCACGTATCTCTGAGTGAAAGGCCTACCGGGGGTTCCAACCAACACCGGACATGTCACCGACAGCCCCACGGCAACAAGGCTGCGCGCGAAATCGGCTACGAGCGGTGTCAGTCCGGGTAATTCGTGAATCACGATGACACACGGACCGCTGCCCTTTCGGAACACTTCGTGGCTTACCCCGTCAGCGGTAAACGTACCTCGATCAAAATCAGATAAGGAATCAAGATATTGCGCTGGCATTGGCTTCTTCCCGCATAAGCGCCCAGAGGCGTTCGACATGTCGACGTTCGGTTGGCTCGGCACCAATCGATACCCGAACCATCCATCGTCCGTCGAGTACAGATGCACTTAGGAATGCTGCGCCAGAGTCGTTGATGGCACTGCACCACCGAAGGGTATGTGCGTCAAGGGCTGCCCCATCGCTGGCGAAGTTGGAGGGTTCATGACGCACACATACGGTTTGGAACGGTACCGGTGCAAGCACCTTCCAGCCGTCGGCCACTGCTTTTCGAACCTCACCTTCAAACCACATCGCATTTGCGATGTCGCGACGTAAACGGGCCTGGATCGAATCAATGCCATCAAGGCGCAGTTGAAACCACAACTTCAGCGCCCTGAACCGTCGACCGAGGGGGATGCCCCAGTCTTTGTATGACGTGACTTCATCATCAACGGCAGACCGAAGATACGAGGGATTCGACGACATGCAACGAATAAGGTGCTCGGTGTCACGAACCAGAAACATCGAGCAGTCGAGCGCCGTGCCCATCCATTTGTGCGGATTCCATGAGATCGAATCGGCACCCTCTACCCCGTGCCAGTGCACCCGACATTCGGGCAATAGCATTGCCGACCCGGCCATGGCTGCGTCGACATGCACCCAAATCGGAACATCTGCTGCGGCGCTTCTGGCTACTGCAATGATTTCGGCCACAGGATCAATTGCGGTGGTGCCGGTGGTACCGACGGCAGCGACGATTCCAGCTGGGCGACGGCCCGCCGCGAGGTCGGCTTCTATCTCAGCACGCAGATGGTCAGCACGCATCGCATACGTCACCGGATCGACTTCGACCATTCGAACGTTGTCTCGACCAAACCCGGCAAGCAGGGCGGCTTTAAGCACTGAGGAATGCGCTTGCGGTGAACTGTAAATGACCATCGGCCGATCGATAGCCTGCGTCCCGCCACCCTGAAACGCATATTGCCCGGCTTGTTCTCTGGCGCAAATCATCGCTACTAAGCATGCCGATGAAGCAGTGTCGTGGATCGAGCCTTTCCAGGCATCGCTTAGCCCCACGAGCTGTCGAAGCCAATCGCACATCACCTCTTCAACTTCAGTAAGTGCGGGGTTTGAGATCCAGGTGATGCCAAGTGCGCCGATACCGCCAGACACAATGTCACCAAGCACCGACGACAACGTGTGGTTAGCCGGAAAATACCCGAAATAGTTGGGGTGTTGTAGATGAGTTGTACCTGGCAACACCACACGGTCGAGATCTGCAATGAGCTCATCAATCGAATCAACCACACCGCTCGAAGGAGGAAGACTTGGCAATGCGCGCCGCACATCACCGGGTGCCACCTGGGCTTGCACGGGTAAGATCTCAATGTTGGTTCGAAGGTCTGCAACCCAATCGACGAGCGCGTGGGCCGCTACTCGAAATTCTTCAGGGTTCATGGTGGTTACGGACCTGCGGGGCGACGGAACGGATCGACTGACCCATCCACTTCCGGAACGAGTTTTGCGAGAATTTGAGCAAACTGAACTTGCTCAAGCTTCGTGAGCTTTTCGAACTCTTCAGGCGCCGTCGACATCGATTCCTGAAATTCGGCGGCCAGCGAGAGACCCTTTACAGTAAGGGCAATTTCTTTGACCCGGCGATCGTTCGGGTCGGCTCGCCGTTCAGCAAAACCCTCAGCCTCTAATCGATCGACAACGGCGGTGATGTACGAGGCATCGCAAGCCATTTGTTCGGCTAGATCACGCATTCGTGTTGGCCCGTTACCCAATACTGACAACGCAAACCCGTGCGGTGGCGTCAGGCCGTGACGAAAAGCCAACGCGAACATTTGGTCTCGTCGTCGCGAAAACAGCACGTACATCCGGGGCCAGGTGAGTTCGCTGTCGCTTACCTCACCTTCGCTCATCCCACCTTCCGTCGCACCCATGCTCTCCGTCATGGCTTTAGTCTGCCTACTCATAGTGGCACTCTATCAATGGTCGACTGGAATTAATACTTGACTCTCATCAACTATCGAGTAAGGTGAATTACATGACTACTGCCATAACAGGCGAACACCTAAAGAAAAACTTCGGAGACGTGCTGGCATTGGCCGGGGTTTCCTTCGAAGTTCCGACCGGTACAGTGCTTGGCCTACTGGGTCCTAACGGTGCCGGCAAAACCACAGCCGTACGAATACTCACCACGATCCTCAAGCAGGATGCGGGCCGAGCTACCGTCGCCGGATACGACGTGGCAACGCATCCTCAAGCCGTTCGACAAAGTATTGGGCTGGCCGGGCAATACGCTGCGGTCGACGAAAACCTGACCGGCCGCGAGAACCTCGTCCTTGTAGGGCGGCTCAATCACCTCAACAAAACTGACGCAGGGCAACGCTCAACCGAACTGCTCGATCAGTTCAAACTCTCCGATGCAAGTGGTCGACCGGCAAGAACATATTCGGGCGGAATGCGACGACGTCTCGATCTCGCCGCAGCCCTCATCACCCATCCACCCGTCCTGCTGCTCGATGAGCCAACGACCGGTCTCGACCCGGCAAGCCGCCAAGACCTGTGGGAGGTAATCGAAACGCTCG
Organism: Acidimicrobiia bacterium; assembly: GCA_031430595.1. Taxonomy (GTDB): domain Bacteria; phylum Actinomycetota; class Acidimicrobiia; order Acidimicrobiales; family JANYDT01; genus JANNBN01. The sequence goes on along the minus strand of JANPBU010000033.1, from coordinate 34,190 downwards.
TCGCTGATGGCACCTCGGTGTTGTTGACCACCCAATACCTCGAAGAAGCCGACCGTCTCGCCAACCGCATCGTGGTAATCGACAAGGGCCTCGTGGCCGCTGAAGGAACGTCGGCAGAACTCAAAGCAACGCTCGGCGAGACGACGGTCGCGCTCACCTTGGCCACGTCAACCGATGCTGAGGCTGCTCTTCAGTCGCTAGCAACCCACGGCGCACTCCGCTCGGTTACCGATCTGAAAACGATTTCGATTCCGCTTCGGGGCGGGGCCAAAACGATTCGAGAAGTACTCAACCAACTCGACGCGGCGGGGCTCGAAGTTGGCCGTTTCGATATTCACGAACCAACCCTCGACGATGTTTTCTTGAACCTGACAGGAACCAAATAATGAGCAGCTTGACTTCTTCAACACCCACGGGTGGCGCATTCAAGTGGGCCATTCGTGATGCCCTTGCGATGACCGGCCGCAACCTCACCGTCATTCGACGCGTTCCTCAGGTTCTCGTTTTTTCACTGATTCAACCCGTGATATTCACGCTTATGTTTCGGTACGTCTTCGGTGGCGCCATCAAGATTCCCGGCCAAAACTATGTTGACTACCTCATGCCTGGCATTTTTGTGCAAACACTGGCGTTCGGCGCCATCCAAACAGCGGTTGGGCTTGCGGAAGATAAAGGTAAGGGTCTCCTTGAACGGCTGAGGTCACTACCTATGGCCAGATCAGCAGTTCTTTCCGGGCGAGTAGTCGCCGACACAGTTCGAAACGTATTCATACTTAGTTTGCTCATCGCTATTGCCTATGTGGTTGGTTTCCGTGCCCATACCAATGTTCCAATGGTGCTCGCTGGCGTCGGCGTTATGGTGCTGTTTGGGTTTGGCCTTGCGTGGCTTTTCGCCTTGGTTGGCCTTTCGGTGCCAAATGGTGAAGCGGCCCAGGCTGCAGCATTCCCGATGCTCGCGCCGTTAGTGTTTGCCTCGAACTTGTTCGTTGACCCTCGAACCATGCCGGGCTGGCTACAGGTTTGGGCCCGTAACCAACCGGTGAGCGCAACTGCCAACGCGGTTCGTGCCTGCATGCTTGGTGGACCAACAGCAACCAAGGTATTGATTTCGATTGCTTGGTCACTCGGTATCTCAGCCGTTTTGGCACCTATCGCTATCAGCCGCTACCGAAAGTCGTAACTTCACAGATATGAACACACGAGGTCGAAGCCATCGTGTGGCTACCATTGGTGGCATCGTCGGGCCCGTAGGTTTCATTGGGGCTTGGTTGGCTCTCTTTCGACCCCCGGGTATTCAATGGTTAACGATGCGGTCAGTCGCCTTGCTGCAAGTGCAGCATCAACACAGCCGCTGACGACAGCTGGGTTCATTGCCTTCGGGATTGGGGTGCCGACGTTCGGTTATGCGCTTCGCAAACAACTTGATGGCTATGCATGGTTGAGTGCCGTGGTGTCAGGAATTGCGACACTCGGCGTGGCTGCATTGCCGCTCGATGTGTCGCCAACGGTTGGCGAAAGACCGCAACAGCATCCAAAGTAATTTCAGGAATCTCGGCTGCAAGTCTCGTTGCCACCGTTGCCACCGTTGCCGGCCCAGCTCACGGCTTATTTCAACGCTTGGGTCTGACCGTCGGCGACATGTGGATAGTGGCTGCAGCAGTCACCATGCTTGTGGAACAAAAGGTAAAATGTAAGCGTACTGATTGAATTGATCAATCAGCACGCTTATAGAGTGGACCGTACTAGTAAATTTCGATGAGGCCGGCTGCGCCCATGCCGCCTCCGATACACATTGTGACGACGCCCCACTTGGCCTTACGGCGCTTTCCTTCCAACAAAATGTGACCGGCTAAGCGGGCACCAGTCATTCCGAATGGGTGACCAATCGCAATCGATCCTCCGTTCACGTTGTATTTGGCCGGGTCGATACCCAGGGTGTCACGTGAGTACAAGCACTGGCTCGCGAATGCTTCGTTCAGTTCCCACAGGTCGATGTCATCAACCGTAAGACCGTGGCGTTCCAAGAGGCGGGGAACGGCGAACACGGGTCCGATTCCCATTTCGTCGGGGGCACATCCGGCTACAGCCCAGCCCTTGAATGCACCGAGCGGGGTGATGCCACGACGTTCTGCTTCCTTAGCTTCCATCATGACGACAGATGCAGCCCCATCGGAAAGCTGCGACGCGTTTCCGGCAGTGATGAACTTGTCGGCACCCATGATAGGTGCGAGCTTGGCCAGACCTTCGATCGTGGTGTCGGCACGGTTACATTCATCACGGTCAACGACGTAATCAACGATGCTTTCTTCCTTCGTCACCTTGTCTACGACCTTCATCTTGGTCGCCAACGGAACGATTTCGTTCGCGAACAGGCCAGCCGCCTGGGCTGCAGCCATACGCTGCTGTGACTGCAACGAATACTCGTCTTGAGCTTCACGGCTTACCCCATACCGCTCGGCGACGATGTCGGCCGTATCAATCATTGGCATGTAAATCGCCGGAAACTGTTCGGTGAGCATCGGGTCAAAACTCTCACGCGAAGGTGATCCGCCGGGCATCGTGATCGACTCGACACCACCAGCTACGACCACATTCGCGCCATCTTGGGTGATGTAGTTCGCGGCAAGAGCAATCGAGTTCAAGCCTGAGGAACAAAAACGATTGATCGTTGCCCCAGAGGTCGTGATCGGAAGCCCTGCAAGCAAACCAGCTTGGCGGGCGATGTTTCCTGGGGCGTGTGAGACGTTACCCATGTACACGTCTTCAACGTCTGCACCTTCAATCCCGGCGCGCTCGACGGCGTGGCGAATACTGTGAGCCGCCATAGTCATCGGCGCCGTGAGGTTGAACCCTCCTCGTGCTGATTTGGCTAGACCGGTACGGGCATACGAGACGATGACTGCTTCGCGCATAATAAAAGACTCCTTGAAAGAACGTTGCCCTATTCAAGCCGACGGCGCACTAACCGTGCCACTCAACGTCACTCAACGCCGGTGGGCGGCCAGGGTAGCCTTCTGATCGTGTTCGGGCACGATTCTTACTACCGGTTTGTCGTCGTTGATGATCCAAACCAGCTTCGACACGAGACGCTGTCGTTCTTGAAGGGGCGAGGGGTCTTCGGCACCGTGCTCATCGCACCTGAAGGCATCAATGTCATGCTGTGTGGGTCACTTGATGCGCTCGATTCTGTTCGCGAGTGGTTCGAGTCCGATCCACGCTTTTCTGACCTGTTCATCAAACGAACAGCGTGCGAGAACATGGTCTTTCGTCGCCTCAAAGTGAAGGTGAAACGTGAGATTGTGCCGTTGGGGCTTGAAGGCGTCGATGCAACTCGAGGCGCTCAGAACGCCGTGAGCCCGAAAGAATGGGAAACACTCGTACAGCGCGGCGATGTGGTCTTGATCGACAATCGAAACTCGTTCGAGTTTGCTCTCGGTCGATTCAAGAATGCGATTAACCCGGGGGTCACCGACTTTCGAGATTTCGCTACGTTCTTCGATGATCATCTCGACGAGTGGGCCGACAAAACGATCGCGATGTATTGCACGGGCGGCATCCGGTGTGACAAGACCGCGGCATGGGCATCGGAACGCGGCATCGAGATCGTCACCCTGGATGGCGGCATCCTCAACTACCTCCAGCAGAGCGACAACCCAACCTCCACTTGGGAAGGGAACTGCTTCGTGTTCGACGACCGCGGTGAGCTCGATGCCACCCTCACCGCCGTGCTGCAACATCCTGCATGATCCGTAGGACCACTGACCGGACGCGCCTACTCGCCCCGCCTCGTTGGGCGGAGCGTTTAGTGGAAGGGTTGGCGTTCCCGCACCTCGGTAGAAGCAGTTTTTAAGGCGAGTTAGCGAGCGTTGCTTGCGGTCGGGGCGGTGAGTGGATCGTGATGCCGTTCGGCCACCTGATCGCAAGGGTGATTCCGTCGGTGTCCCATTCGAGTCTCAAGCGGTGTTTGTGAATGAAACGGTGATGGAACCGGCACAGGGTGACCAAGTTGTTGAGGTCATGGTTCCCAAGGTCTTCACGGTGAACGATGTGATGAATCTCCGTCCACCTCGACGGCCGCCCACAACCGACATACCGGCAACACCCATCACGGGCTATCACTGCTCGGCGATTACGGGCCGGGATTTCGGTGATGGAGGATCCGACATCGAATGGTTTTCCGGTCGCATCTAGCCAGACGGAGGTGACTGTCGCGTCACACAGCAACATGTCGCGAGTAAAGCTCGATAGGTAGAACCGTTGCGGTGTGTGCGCTAACCCACTCGCCGCGTCGATGAGCACGGTCACGTTGGGCCGTTCACCACCAACCACTGGACGGTCAGGTTCCGAAAGCGACTCGGCACACAAATCGACCAGCGCATCATGGCGTCGTTGCGGAACAGTGCGGGTGTCGTCATCGCAGCGTTTCGGCATCGCAGCCTCAAGAGCAGCCCGAACGGTTTCGCCCGACAACGGGTCCAATGTTCCCGATAGACGCCAGGTTCCGTCAGCCAAAACGTGTAACGAAAGTGCTCGTTTCACAAGAAGTTTCTCATCGCCAGCTTCAGGGTCGCGGAGAAGGTCGTCACACAACGCAACCCAATGATTCATGAACTGACCAAACTGGTGAACCGACAACTTGCAAGCCGAATCAACCAACACCTGTTCATGCTCGACCGCAAGATCGGCCCGTTCCGCCGTAACCGCTAACGCCAACAACCGAAGGTGACCTTGACCAACCTGACCGGACCCGAGGGCAACCGAGAACCCCGGCAGTAGGTCAAGAACCTTGCCATGCATCCGACGGGTTTGACCTTCAGACTGACGGGCGTGTGTGTTCGCAGCTAACCAGCCCGACAGATCAACATGGCCCTCATCCGTGAACGACCGACCATCTTCAAAAATCCCAACCGTACGTGTACAGATTAGTTCGACAAGATCAACCAAACGCCGGCAGGCAATCACGGTGCTGCCGTTCACCCGAACGGAACCAGCAGCTAGCTCACCCAACAGAAACTCAGCAGCCAACACCGCCGCCTCAACCGAATTGTCAACTGATGGTGCCGCTTCCATAAACCAACAGTACACCACGGATACGAACATATGTTCGTATCCGTGTTAGGGAATTGTTAGGGCTATCGACCGGCTTAATCGAGTCTGGCGATCAGGCTCGAGGTGTCCCACCTTGACCCGCCCATCGCTGCAACCTCGCCGTAGAACTGATCGACGAGCGATGTCACCGGTAGGACTGCGCCGTTACGTCGAGCTTCGTCGAGGCAAATGCCAAGGTCTTTGCGCATCCATTCAACGGCAAAACCGAAGTCAAACTTGCGTTCAGCCATGGTCGATGCTCGGTTATCCATTTGCCAAGACTGCGCTGCTCCTTTTCCAATCGCGTCGATGACTGCAGTCGGGTCGAGCCCTGCAGCCTGAGCGAATTGAACGCCTTCAGCTAGCGCTTGAACCAATCCGGCGATACAGATTTGGTTGACCATTTTGGTGAGCTGGCCTGACCCGGCCGGGCCAAGCAGTTTGACCGATTTCGCAAACGAATCGATGACCGGCGAAACGAGATCAAAGTGTTCCTGTTCTCCCCCGCACATCACGGTCAAGGCACCATTCTCAGCCCCTGCTTGACCCCCTGAAACGGGGGCATCAACAAACCCAACCCCTCGTTCGCCGCACACAGCAGCAAGTTCTCGGGCGATAGTCGCCGATGCTGTTGTGTGATCAACCAACACACTTCCAGAAGCCATTGCTGCGACTACCCCATGGTCGCCCAGAGTTACCGACCGAAGGTCGTTGTCGTTACCGACGCACATAAACACGACGTCGCGTCCGGCACCGGCGAGCGCTGGGGTCATGGCAGACGAGCCTCCAAAAGCGGCCACCCACGCATCGGCTTTTGATGACGTTCTGTTGTAGACGCACACGTCGTGACCGTGTTGTTGAAGATGTCGTGCCATGGGGTAGCCCATGACACCTAGACCAAGAAATGCGACACGAGCCATAGCCTCCAACTTACTGTGCCACCCTCCCGCTCGTTTGACATGATATTTCGTTGTATGTCAGTATCGACTGATGAGGTTTCGGATATTGATGGCGGTGGGCGTGGCCGGGTTGATTTTGTTGGGTTGTTCGGCTTCCGAGCCGGTTATTCCGTCGGCCACGGTCCAACGAGAGATCCCGTTGGGTCAACGCGAAGTGACCACAACCCGATTACCCGATACGACGGTAGTTACGACGACGGTAGTTACGACGACGATCGGGGCTACAACGACAGTCGTCGTTGACAGCGTTCCACCGGCCACTGTAAGGCGGCCACTAGTGGTGGGGCCTTCCCCTGATGATTTGGAGGCACTCTTCGCAGCAACGATCCTCGCCGACCAGGTTCAACGCGCGGAGTCGTATTTGCCGGCTGCTGAGCGAAGCCGTGATCGTTTGTTGGAGGTGATGACGGCACGGGTCGCGGATCCGGTCCTTGCGGGTTTTGCTGCTGTCGATGCGAAACAACGACGGTTTGAGGCAGGCACGATTGATGAACGCCTGGTACTCCGAATGGAGAATTATTCTGACCGCGACGGCACAGCGGAGGTAATTCTGTGTAAACAAAACAACGGAGCAGAGTTCGACACAAAGGGGACATTAGACACGAACGATGATGCGTTAGTTCAGGACGACTTGGCGACGAGTGGGCTTCGGGTGCAGATGATTCGTGCCGATGGGTCATGGAAGCGAAATGCGATTATCAAAGACAAGGGGGAGCAGTGCATAAACGCATTCTCGCCTCGGTCCTAGCCACGGCGCTTTTGTTGGTGGTCGTTCGCCCCGGCCAGTCGAATGCGGATCAAGAACCCGAAGATGTTTCTGTTACTTTGCCTGGCGGTCCTCGTGCCCCGGGTTCGAGTGGTGGTGGTTCGTGTCCGAACTACCAGAAGAGTGGGATCTACACGCAGGTTGGTGGGGGTTCGTCGACTGCGCCAACGTATGGGTACTTTGAATATACGTGTGATGGTGTGACTTGGGTTCAGGTGTGGGGTTGTATAGCGAATTGTCCGCCTGGTGTTGCAACGTTTGTGGCACCGCCTCTACCAGGGTTTGTTGAAGCCGAGTTGGTGAAGAGTGCCCCGGACCCTGAAGGTTTCTTTGCTCCACCAGTTCACCGTGACGGTGTTAAGGCCATAACCGGCCTCCGGTTATATGTACACATAACAGATGAGACGTATAAGACTGTGACGGCCGAGGTTGTTGAGAACGTTCAATGGCATGCAAGCGCAACAGAAACATCAGGAAAAGTGACACTTGATGTTGATGGTGTCAGCGTTTCGTGCGATAGCAACCCGCCAAGCCCGGCAACCGAGTCTGGCCGTAACCGAAGTGAGTGTTTCATACCGATCACGACTGTCCCGAAAGGCGGGAAAGCCCACGTAACGCTCACCGTTCAATGGCGGGTACTCATTGTCACGAACGTCCCCGGCGTAAGAACAGACTTCTTGGTTGACAAGGTCACCGAGCTAGACATCGGGGTCAAAGAACTTCAAGCCGTCGGCATCCGCTAGAAAAACCAAACAAACCTTTTGGTTTGTTTTGGTTGACCCCGTTTTTTGTCGAACCCCCTCAGTATGGCCGTGCGTTGATTCTCCCAGTACGACCAAGCCGTGGCACGAATGCTGTCGCGTCGTGTCGAGTCATAAAGAGCCGTTTCGGTGACCAGGAACCAGTCGGCTCGCGCAATCCTGGTGGCACGATCTGCTATCGAAGCGACATGCGCAGATGGTTGACACCGCGGATTGTGAGCCGATCTCTCCATCGGGGCTCGTCGATGAGTTCCCAATGCTCCCATCGTCGAACCATGGTTCCGAGAGCAACCTGACCTTCGAGGCGTGCCAATGCTGCACCTAAGCAGTAGTGAATCCCTTGAGCGAATGCGAGTTGGCGCGCTGCGCCTTCTCGATCAAGGTGCAATGCATCGGGGTCGCTAAACACGTCGCCATCACGGTTGCCAGAACCAAGCAACGTCAAGACACGTTCGCCCGCTGGAAGTACACCACCAGAAACTTCGAGGTCAATCAACGGCACCCGAATTGTTTGCTGCACCGGGCCATCGAACCGTAACAACTCATCGACCGCGTTCGAGTCAAGCGCCACGCCACGATCACGCCACAACGTTCGCTGGTCCGGATTCTGGCAGAGCGCAAGTGCCGAGTTACCGATCAGGTTGACCGTCGTTTCGTGCCCGGCGATATAGAGCAAAGCCACGGTAGAAATGAGTTCAGGAAGCGAGAGACGCTCGCCTCCCTCTTCGACTGCGATAAGCGCGCTGAGTAGGTCATCACCGAGATTGTGGCGGCGTTCTTCGATTACCGGTATCAAGAAACCAATGAGCTGTTCGACAGCCTGCTGGGCTGCGACAAGTTCGTCAACGGTGGCAGCTGGCTCGAGGGAAAGGGTGATCGCCTGACTCCAGTTGCGCAGTTCTTCAGAACGCTCCGTCGGCATCGCGAGCAGATCACTAATGACTTCAAACGGAACCGGAAATGCCAGCGCGTCGATGAGTTCGATCTCTCCAGATGAATCAACCGTCGACAGTGCCTCATCAACAAGCTGCTGCACTCGCGGCCGAAGCCGCTCGATGGCCCGAGGCGTAAATGCCTTGCTGACCAAACCACGAAGGCGTGTGTGGTCGGGCGGGTCAAGCATGAGCATCGACTTCGCCGCACCTCGACTGAAGCGGGCGTCGCGCATCACCAATTCTTCCGGGGTGAAATCGGTTGCGGACTTATCGATGTCTCGGCTTACGTCGGGCGAACGCAACACCTTCGCAATATCGGCGTACCGAGATACGACCCGGATACCTGCGGCATCGGTCCTATGGATTGGCTCGTGCTCTCGCAACCACGCATACGTCGGATACGGATTGGCCCGGAAATCGGGGTTAAGCGGGTCGTAACGCATGTCGTAACGCATGGTGCAACCATAAACCGAATCGCTCATGCATTTCCCTAGCCGGGGTACTCTCGGCACTGTGTTGACTTCATCCCTACCGACCCTTCCACCCTCCAACCGGCCCTCGATACTGCTCGATTGCGACCCGGGTCACGACGATGCTGCGGCCATCGTGGTGGCGGCAAGGTACACCAACCTGTTGGCGATCACGAGCGTCGGTGGAAATGCTCCGCTCGAACAAACCACGCACAATGCGCTGCTGATGGCACAACTCTTCAACATCGACTGCCCGGTCGCTGCCGGTGCCGCAGACCCCCTACGAGGAGCCGCTCAGCATGCCCCTTCGATTCACGGGCTCTCGGGTCTCGATGGGCCGGAACACCCCGAATTGACCCGCACAACTATTGATATGCACGCAGTCGATCTCATCATCGAAACAACAACGGCGCTACCCGGAGCATGGATAGTTGCGACCGGGCCGTGTACCAATGTTGCCCTCGCCCTGCAGCGACAACCAAAATTGATCGACAACATTGCGGGAATTGCTCTGATGGGCGGAAGCGCAACGTTTGGTAACTGGTCAGCAGCAGCAGAGTTCAACATTCTTCTCGACCCTGAAGCCGCCGACATTGTGTTTAGGTGCGGTGCCCCTCTTCGAATGCTCGGCCTCAACGCGACTCACCAGGTACTCGTTGAGCAGCATCACGTTGACGCCCTCAAGCGGGTCAGTACCGAGCGGGCATTGTTCATGGCTGGCCTCTACGAGTTTTTTCGATCGACCTACCTCAGTGCGTTCAACATGGCCAACGCACCGCTTCACGATCCGTGTGCGGTGTTAGCCGTTAGTCATCCACAGCTGTTCGATTTGCGGCCACGCCACGTCGTGGTTGAACTCAATGGCACCCATACACGAGGCATGACGGTGGTAGACGAGCGGGGCGACGGGTTGGGCGAACCGGCTAACTGCGAGGTTTCATTCGACCCTGACGGCCCCGCAGTGATGGATCTCGTGTACGCCGCAGTATGCGACGCCTAAAAAACGAGGCCTAGAACGAACCTTCAGTACGCCTATTAATTCGTTGGGTGAGTAGAAGGTCTTCATGCAACTCCATCCACACGTCGTGATACGAGTTACACATCACCCCTGTCAGCATTTTGGGGTTTCCTTGTTTCAGGCGTTGCTGTGCCCCAACGAGACGGTTCGGATACGGCGAAAGCCGATCCAACGCTGACCCCATTGATGTGACAACGGGAATGGCTTCGAGGTGCAACCCGTCAAGACGACTTAGCACTTCATCGTCGTACTCAGCCTCCATATGATCGTTGGGTTCCCCATCACGGAGTTGCCAATCGGTACAGATCAACTTGAACGTTTCATTGAGCAAGAGAAACGCCTGATAGTCACCGTTCAAAGTTTGAATCACGGCATCAGGAACGTCGTGGCCAAGAGCTACCGAATGTTCTTCTTTTCCTGTTGGGGTGAGTTGCCACAGCCCTCGATTTTCTCTAAACAACGCCCACTCTCGATTGCGAAGGTCGACGAGGTGACCTTCCACCAGCTCTACGTTAAGACCAGCAACTTCGGAGATGGACTCAGCGTTCGCAAAACCCTTGATGCGAAGGGCATGAAAACACTGAAACCAGGGGCTCGAAGCGTGGGGCACCGTCGAAGTTTCGTCCGAACCCCGATGCCTGTCAAGTGCCTACCGACCGCCTGTCAAGGACGCCGTCGGGGCAGCACGACAAGCCCTACCTCGGGGTCAATTCGAACGATAACATCCGCCCCGTAAATGGCTGCCACCCGTTCCTCGGTAAGAACCTCGATTGGCCGGCCTTCGGAAATGAGGGTGCCACACGTAAGTAACGCTACTTTTTCGCCGTATTGCGCAGCGAGGGTCAAATCGTGCAACGCACTGAGTACGGTCAGGTCATCCTCACGCCGAAGGGCATCGACAACCTCTAATGCTTGCTGTTGATGACGGATGTCTAGTGCGTTCGTTGGTTCGTCGAGCAACAACACCTTGGTGTGTTGCACGATAGCCCTGCCAATAAGTGCACGTTGCATCTCTCCCCCACTTATCGAAGCGATGTCTCGATGTGAAAGCCAGTCAAGGTCGAGCCGTTCAAGGGTTTCACCGACGATCTGTCGGTCTCGTGCCCCTTCGCGTCCGAACGGAGGCAGGTGCGCCGTGCGCCCGAGCATGACGTACTCGGTCACACTCATTCCAAACGGAAGTAGCGGTTGCTGCGGCACAACTGCCACCAAACGGGCCCGTTCACGAGGTGACAAATCACCAACGTCAACACCGTCGATGAGCAGCCTTCCCCGGTGTCGCAGGGTACCGGCGATCGCACCGATGAGTGATGACTTTCCTGCGCCGTTCGGGCCAACGACCACACACCACGAGCCCGGATCAACAACGAGCGAAAGGTCGCGAATGACATCGACCCCACCCCGAGCAACGGACACTGACTGCAATTCAATCGTGCTCACCGACTACGCCCCCGTACTAAAAGCCACGCAAAGAAGGGGGCGCCGACGAAGGCCGTAACTACGCCGATCGGAAGCTCGGCTGGTGCCGTTAATGTTCGAGACACAAGGTCGGCCAACACCAAAAACGTGGCCCCGAAAAGTGCGCTGGCCGGAAGGTTCGTTCGATACGTTGAGCCGAAGAGCAATCGAACCACGTGAGGAACAACCAAGCCGACGAATGACACCAACCCACTTACCGACACACACGCTGCGGTACCAACGGATGCAGCAATGACAACAACGAGTCGAACCCGAGAAGGCGATACACCTAGCGTTCGTGCCTCATCGTCGCCGACACTCAACACATCGAGCAACCGGCCGTGCATCAACAGGACAACTGCGGTCACAATGAGGTAGGGAAGTACCAACAGCACATCAGACCATCCCGAAGTTGTAAGCCCACCGAGTATCCATGAGTAAACCAAACGAAGGTTGTCGTTACCTTGCTGTTGTACAAAGGTTTGAATCGCGGTGAAAAAGCTCGCGACCGCAACACCGGAAAGCACGAGTCGCGAAGCGTCTCGCCGTTCGCCAACCGAGCCAGCAAAATGGCCAACCCCGTACGAAATGGCGACGGCGCTAAGCGCGCCGACAAATGCCGCCAACGGAAGTGGCCTGACCGGCCAATCCTTCGAACCGGGCAGATAGACGATAACGAGTGTTGCCCCAAGCCCGGCACCAGCAGCAGCACCAAGCAGGAACGGATCAACCAAGGGGTTGCGAAATGCACCTTGATATGCGCTGCCACACATACCCAACCCTGCACCCACAAGGGCGCTCAGCACGACCCGAGGTATCCGAAGATCCCACAGAACCGCTGCCGACAACTCGTCAAGGGGCGACCGACCAAACCCCGGGAGATGCGACAAAACGTCACGCCAAACATCGAGCACCGGTACCCCTGCTGCGCCAAGCGACAACGAAACAATCGAGGCAACGACCAAGAGCGTGAAGCCAAGCGAAATCGCCAAACTGCTCTTGGTGGTCACCCGAAGATTCATGCGGCTTGTTGAACCGCAGGGGCATAGGCCTTGATGGCCGCCGCTACTGCTTCCACAAACTGAGGAACTCTCGGACCCCAACGAGAAGCAATATCGTCGTCAAGCGCAACGATTGCCTTACGCTGAACTGCACCCAGTTTGTCGTAACCGGGTCGTTTAGAAACTGTGTCGATGGTCTGCCCACAGCACTTTGTGTCGGCCAGGAAAATGATGTCGGGGTTGGCTTTGAGTAAGAACTCTGCACTGAGTTGTGGGTATCCGCTTTCGGCTCCGGGTGCAGCATCAGCAATGTTTTTCATACCGAAGAGTGCATACACCTGGCCAATAAAACTCGACGAGGTGACGCTGTAGAGCGTGTCGTCGAGCTCGTGGAAAAAGGTCAACGAAGTCTTAGGAGCCGCAGCTACGGCTTTCGTGATTTGCGATTTCATGCGAGCGACCGACGTGGTTGCTGCTGCGGAGTTACCGGTGAGGCGACCTAGTTCGGTCATCTGTAGGTACGTGTCGTCGAATTTGGTAGCTGCCGTATGCACAACGACCGGAATCTTAAGCGCACGTAGCGCTTCAGTGACCTTGTCTGACTGGCTCATAATGACCAGGTCTGGCTTGTATCCGACGATCGCTTCGACGTTCGGTTGAAAACCGGAAAGCTTGGTGCGGGGCGCTTCTTCCGGATAGGTCGAGAACTCATCGACCGCCTTGACCTGCTTGCCAGCACCAATCGCGAACAGTATTTCCGTTGAGGTAGGTGAAATGGAGACGATACGGGTTGGCTTGCGTTTGACTGTCACTTTTGCCCCACCAATGGTGAGGGTTACCGGAAACTTGTCTCGTTTAATGACAGCACCCGCCGACGGGGTGACGAGGGGTGCGGCCGCAAACAAAACGGCGGTAATGAGGGGACCGACCACCAGGGTTCGGCGCGAGATTTTCGTGGAGATTTTCATGGGAAACATCCTTGAGGCGAATTGGCCACAGGACGAAGGAGCCCGGAGTCACGCCAACGTCGAAAGCTGGCGTATCACACGAACCACCCTTCAACCGAGGGTCGGGTACGTCAACAGGCAGTGAAGGCGACCGGACTTTTCAGGTATCGACCGGAAGGATCGACCCTGCATCACCGTTGCGGGACAGTGCCGGAATCTCACCGGCTTCGCTGCAATGCTGCTACCCGGAACTTCCAGGCGTCGAAAAACTAGCAGGTGTATGGAACGCTGCGCCGGGGAACCCGATCTCACTGCAGGTCACGAGAGGTCGACGGGCGCCACTTCAAGGCGCATGACTCGACCCGAAACGCAGAGGAACGCTGGTTCGGCTGCCGCACAAATGATTGCGTTTACTCGGCCGAGGACATCTCGGTAGCGACGGGCGAGCACGTTGTCGGGAACGATTCCGAGCCCTACTTCATTTGTCACGACCACGGTTGGGCCGATTCGGCTCGCAAGAACAACTGCAAGCTCAGTGGCACGAGACTCAATCAGGCGATCAACTTCGGCGTCGTGAGAACCCGTGACCGAACGGTCAAATATCTGGTTTGACACCCACAACGACAAACAGTCGATGATGACGAACGCCTCGGGTGTAATGGCGGTCACCGCTTCGCCGAGTGCCAACGGAGCTTCAACGGTAGCCCAGGCCAGCGGACGTTCCGCTTGGTGGCGAACAATACGGTCGGTCATCTCATCGTCTAAGGCCTCCGCTGTTGCGATGAACACCACGGCCAACTCGGAAGCCTCGGCCATGCGAACCGCTAACGATGACTTGCCTGATCTGGCACCACCAGTCAAATAGGTCAGCATTGGCACTCCATCGGCTAGGTCAAACGAGTCGACTAGAACTTAGCGATGCATTTTCCGGTCCTCAACCAAGAGTTCGGCGATATTCGAAGCAAGGCTCAGGCTCGCGTTGATCGGTTGACCAAGCCTCAGGGGGCGCTCGGCCAACTCGAAGACCTCGCAGTTCAGTTGTGTGCGATCAGCGGCCAGGTTCCCGTACCGGTACCGCAGTCGCCGGCCATCGTTGTATTCGCCGGTGACCATGGTGTCGTGGCCGATGGGGTCACGCATTGGCCAAGTGAAGTCACCGGGCAGATGGTGGCCAATATGGCCATGGGTGGTGCAGCCATCAATGTGATCGCTCGTTCGGTCGGGGCCTCCATCACGATTGTTGACGTTGGGGTGATTGGAGACACCAGTCAGTGGCCGACCGTTCGACAACATACGGTCGCACCAGCGACGGCGAGCCTGGCGATCGGGCCGGCGATGACCCCCGAACAGCGTGATGCAGCGTTTGAGGTCGGGTTAAACCTGGCGAACGAGGTCATCGATGGCGGCGCAGATCTTGTTGTTGCGGGCGATATGGGCATTGGTAACACGACACCTTCCGCCGCGCTGATTGGTGCCCTTACCGGGTCGGCTGCGTACTCGGTGACCGGTCGAGGTACCGGAATCGACGACGAGACCCTTATCCGCAAGTCTGAAATCGTGGTGGCCGCACTGGCCCGTGTGGCTGGCTTGAGTGCCGAAGAGATCGCAGCTGAGCTTGGCGGTTTTGAGATCATGGCCATGGCCGGGTTCATGATCGGGGCAGCAGCCCGACGGATTCCGGTGATTGTTGATGGGGTCATCGCGTTGGCCGCAGCGGTGACCGCCGACGCGCTGGTACCGGGCCTACGGCCGTTCCTCATCGCTGGGCACCGGTCAACCGAGCCCGGAGCAACCGTCGCCCTCAACCATTTAGCACTCACTCCGCTCATCGACCTTGGCTTACGTCTCGGGGAAGGCACCGGGGCCGCCCTAGCCATTCCGTTGGTTCAGTCGGCTGCCGCGCTTCTCGCCGAGATGGCAACATTCGATGATGCGGCGATTACCGACAAAAATTAGGAGTAAATACTCAATATTTAGCCACCCTGCGTGATATTTAAGGAAAACCATCCGGTTGAACCCCCTTTCACCAACACAGCCCGCTAGGGTATTTTGATTGGTTGATGCCCTCCATTTGGCCCCTCCTGTTCTCGACGGAACACTGATCGCGACAAAAAAAGAACGCACTCGAACATCGCAAAAACCGTTCGCCGACCCGAGAGGATGCCCTCACATGGCTCACTCACTAGTTCGACGCCGTCCAGTTGTGTCAGGTCTCCTGCTTGCAGGGTGCCTGGTCGGTCTCGTCTCTACATCCGCTATTGCTACCGAATCTAAGCCACCTACTTCTAAGAAGTTGGTGCCGGTTGCTGCTACTAATACTGTTCCAAGTAACAGCCCAACTCCTGTCCCGCTTGACGACGGAGACGGGGTCGACCGTGACGATAACGGCCAATTCAAGGCGGTACCCGGTTGGTCTTGTCCCGTCCCGGGGTCCACTTTCCGAAACGATTGGGGTGACCCTCGTTCGGGTGGCCGACATCACGAAGGTACCGATCTTTTTGCCCCGATCGGTACGCCGATCCTCGCCCCGGTGAGTGGAACAGTACGGGCACACACCACGTCGGGCCGTGCTGGTATCGCCTTTTATCTCGATGGTGTTGACGGGGTCGAGTATTTCGGTGCCCACCTGAACGCCATTACGAAGACGGGGGCTGTGCTTGGCGGCCAGCAAATCGGCGAAGTCGGTGACACCGGAAACGCGAAAGGTGGTGCATCGCACCTCCACTTCGAGATTCATCCGACTAAGAAATCGAAAACGAACCCATACTTCACGCTGGCCGCAGGGTGCGCGACGGTGGCCAAGGTCAAATAGCTCGTCCTACACGTTCGCGGTGCCGAGGGAACTCATCGCCGACTGAGCGGTACGAGTTGTTCAAGTCCGATGGTCATGCGGGTGTGGTCAGGAAACTGGACGACGAGTTCGCCGTGTCCACCGATGGCGTCGAGGTAGCGGGCGAGGGTGGATAGCCGCACATCGGTCGGGGTTTCGATCGCTGCAACGGCAGGTTGAGAGACACCCATGCGTTGAGCGACATCAGTTTGTGTGCGCCCGAGCGCGTGGCGCATGTCAGCAAGGCGTTCGGCGTAGAGAGTGTCGGCTCGCTGCATCGAGGCGACTTCAGCTTCGATCGCAGCACGGTGCTTCGAAGTGAAGTCGGCCCGATCGAAGTGCTCGTCGGTGAGCACGATCTCGGTGTCGTCGTCGGAGTCGCTCGGGATCCACGACCCGGCGAGCACGTCATTGGTTGGGTCGTTCATCGGGTGGCCTTTCTGCGGCGTTTGATTCGGTCGACTTCGTGTTCCGCTTCGTTGACCGCCCGGTCGTACCAGAGGTCGTGAAGCGGGTGTTTGTTCCCGGCGTAGACGATGTAGACCACGGCGGGGTGGTCATTGTCGAACCAAACGATGAGACGCATCGCATAGCCGTCACGGTGGGTATGTTTGACTCGCCACAGGTCATAGCCCTGGCGGGCTTAGACCAGTGGCGCGATTTGCTTGGTCGCCTCGGACGGGCTTTCGGACAACCATTGGAGGTACCGCCGCATGGAATCGACAAGTGCAGCGGCATCAGGGTCGTCGAGTTGTTGGTACCAGCGGACAAAGGTTGCAGTTGCCCGGAGTTCCACTTCATGAAAGGTAGCATACGCGAAACCGTATAACAGCACAACCGTATGTACTTCAAACAGGTCCGGCCTCCGACCGTTAAAATACGCCGACCTTGGGGCACGTCCCTGCGGCCACTCCCTGCGGCCAGGGACGCCCTCAAGAGGCCAGTAACCTAGCCAGGTGAGCGAACAGATTTTCGAAGAAGCCGCCCGACGGCGAACCTTTGCCATCATCAGCCATCCCGATGCTGGCAAAACCACGCTCACCGAGAAGTTCCTTCTCTATTCGGGGGCTGTGCAACGGGCAGGTTCCGTCCACGCGAAAGAGGGTGGCCGAAGCGCAACGTCTGACTGGATGGAGATGGAGCAGAAGCGTGGCATTTCGATTTCTTCTACGGTGCTTCAGTTCCAATATCGCGATTGCGTGCTCAACCTTCTCGATACTCCCGGACACAAAGACTTTTCCGAGGACACCTATCGGGTGCTCACGGCTGTAGACGCTGTCATTATGGTGCTCGATTCGGCGAAGGGTATTGAGGCCCAAACCCTGAAACTGTTCGAGGTATGTCGGGCTCGGGAACTTCCGATCATCACGTTTTTAAACAAACTCGATCGACCCGGTAAACCTCCGCTGGAACTTATCGATGAAATCGAACAGCGCCTGGTGTTGCAAGCTACCCCCGTTACGTGGCCGGTCGGTGACCCAGGAGACTTTCGAGGGGTCATCGATCGACGTACAGGACGGTTTACCAAGTTCGAGCGCACCGCTCATGGTGCGACCATCGCGACCGCGATTGATATGTCCCCAGATGAAGCGTATGTGTCCGAAGGGTTGGCCTGGGTTGCCGCCGCCGATGAGGCAGAGTTGCTCGAAGCAACCGGGCAGAACCTCGACATGGAGGGTTTCGTCGCTGGTGTCTCGACGCCGGTTTTTGCTGGCTCGGCAATGAACAATTTTGGGATCCCCCATCTTCTCGATGCTGTGGTTGACCTTGTCCCTTCGCCTCGGGCACGGAAAGACGTAGCCGGTAACAATCACCCGATTGATCGTATGTGTAGTGGCTTTGTTTTCAAGATGCAGGCGAATATGGACCCAGCGCATCGCGACCGGATTGCATTCGTCCGATTGAATTCGGGTCGCTTCGAACGTGGCATGACGTTGGTTCGAGCCGCGAGCGGAAAACCTGTCGGAACCAAACACGCCACGACGGTGTTCGGTTCAGAGCGCGACACTGTCGAGGAAGCATTTCCTGGTGACGTTATTGGTTTGGTGAATGCACGAGATCTGCGAATTGGCGACACCCTCTATGAGGGCCCATATGTGGTGTTTCCGCCGATTCCTACGTTCGACCCCGAGGTCTTCATGACGGCCCGACCAAAAGATACCGGCCGATTCAAACAGTTCCGCTCGGGCCTGAGCCAACTCGATGAGGAAGGTGTGGTTCAGGTGCTTCGCGATCCAGACTTTGGCGATCAGGCACCGATCTTGGCTGCGGTTGGCTCGCTGCAGTTCGATGTGTTCGCTCACCGCCTTGAACACGAGTTTGGCGCCGAGGTGCTGCTGGGTGGGACGCCATATACGGTCGCTCGCCGAACCGATGAGGTGACTGCATCGGCGCTTCGTGGTCGCACCGGGATTCGTATTGTCAACCGTTCCGATGGGTCGCTGATTGCGCTGTTCGACTCGAAGTATTACCTTGACCGAATCATCTCCGACAACCCCGAGTACGCCCTCAACCGCATGGTTGCTGGGCTGGTCTAGACACCTCAGTTAGTAGAACTCTTCGAGTTTGAGCACCGTCTTCGATAGCGAAAGCAACATTTCAACATCCGCCAGCGTCTAGACGGCCAATTACTCAAGTGATCGACCCCCGTCCGGCAACCCTCTCATGTTCAATAGCTTCGACAAGCGAGCACCACAGTCGGCCAGGTTCTGAGCCACTTTGCATTGAAAAGCTCATGAAGCCTGGGCGGAGCATCGACCTAACCGGACGAAACTCGACCTGACCGGAAATTCTGTAACAAAGACATGAACCCGCCGCCCGCTCTGAGTAAATCGGGAGAACCCGTTGGCTCGAGATCGACGCTATGGACGAAACATGAATCTCCGCCATCGGCGAAAAAGGCCAATTTCGATAGCGGAGAATGCCGGCATTTACGTTCGCCCCAACCCTTCGAACAAGGAACAGAACGATTGTGCAGTAGGTAATCGCAACGAGTGCTGCCGTCTGGGGACCCAGAAATGCTAGGAACGGCAATGGAAACAAAAAGTTAGAGAAGACAACCATCTTGTATCCGCCATCAGCGAGGAGGGGAAAATCTACGTGTTTCAAAGGCATGGAAATACGCATCGCCAAGGGAGGCTAACGGGTCGATTGCCAGAGGACCAAGATAGGCACGGCCCGTCGTCGCTCGTCAAGCGAAACGTTGCGCTCGCCCGTGTACAACACAGTGTCGCCACGCCATTTGGGTCCGGCGCACTGGCCGACACAGACAAAGAGGCGACCCCACCTCGTATCAAGGGTTGAGCTTGCCTTTACTTCGATGCCTACGATGCTTGAGCCGTTCGACAAGATGACGTCTACTTCTCGAAGGATCGTTGTCTTGCCCGACTGCTGCGGCCATTTTACCGAAGCTCCTCTCAGGTTTTTACCGAACTGACTGAAACGACCTCACTGAACCGGTCGCACCAAAACGGTTACCCAAAAGCCCCTTTTTGCCATTCGGGTCCCTTCGTTCAACTGGTCACGATACGCAATGCGACCGCCGCGACGGCAATAAGCGCAAACACCAGCGGCGGTGCAATCTCCTTGTCGCTTGCCTTGAGGTGGGCGGCTACCGCACCGACGAAATAGGCGACCAGGCCGATGCCCGCAGCGATACCGAGCGGGGCAACTTTGAGCCCAATGACGACGCCTATCGCTCCTGCAATCTCAGCGGCAGCGAGCAATGGAAGCCAGCTCAGGGGAACGTTAAGTTTCGTGAGGTTCTCTACAAGTTTCGGTTGTTTGGCCAGCTTCGCCAAACCTGACCCGAAGGCTGCAAGGGCAATTACACACGAAACGATAACGGTGGCTACGAACATGGACACTCCAAGATAGTTGGGGTTACCAAGTATAGTACATGGATACTCCAAGTAATATCGCTGTGCTTTTCCGCAACGCCAAGCTCTACGATGAACTCCATGTCGGACTCCTGCGAACTCAGCCCCTTTGCGCTGATTATGGGGTTAGCCACTCGCATTCAGGCGACTATCGAGTCAGCTGCGGCTGAAATTGGGCTCACCGGACCGCAAGCGCAAGTGCTGGCTCAGCTCGAAGTACCGCGTCGAATGGGTGACATTGCGCAGCAGCAAACATGCGATCCTTCGTCGGTCACGACGATGATGCAGCGACTTGAACGCGACGGGCTGGTGGTGCGCATCGTCGATGCGACAGATGCCCGAGCTCGGCTGGTTGAACTAACGGCCAAGGGTAGGCTGCTACGCGAGCAGTTCCTCGTACATGTTGGCGACGGCTCGGAAGTCATCGATGCGCTCCCAGACATCCAACGTTCTGCGCTCGTATTGCTGTTCTCCGCGCCTGGCCGCTCGCCTGAAACTGCCGCCTCGGACTAACGAAAAAATACAGCTTCTGAACGGACGCTTGACTTCAATGGGAACTTCGTACCCATTTCAAGGCTTTGATCGCATCAGCCGAGTCATCTAAGAACTCAAACGCGAATGACGGACCGTGAAACTTCCTGAATATGGCGGGCTCGCGGGCGGGTGCCTCAAATCTGATTGTGACGCTTCCGTTTCTACGGGGTGAGACAACGAAGCCGCGAAGCGAGGAACGAGGACGAACCTGAACGCTCATAGATGGCCATCTCGAGATAATCGCAACACTCTCCTCCGTGACCACGTATGTTCTAGCGGACCTCTGTTTTGACTCGTAGAACGGTCGCCCGAAAAAGACATACAAACCAGCCCAAAGATTGGGAACCAACAATCCAAGCGGAAATAGCTTGAGAGCAAAGACACCACCGACGAGAATAAGAAACGCACCCAGTACGAATTCAGCCGGGTCCGCGCTTTGAAGATGAAGACCTGATCGACTAGACCCCCTCCAAAGAACCCTTTCCTCTGTAAGTAGCAGGGTACAGACCAGTGCCTTTTCGTCGGCCGTATAAAGCGGGCTCCCTTCCGTCGGGGCGACTCGCTTCATTCGCAGCAGTGTCAACTTGCGCATATCGCTGGCGACGCGTCCGAACTCTCGATACCAAGCAATTGGGCTATTAAACCGGAACCTACTCTGCGGGCAGTCAGCACGTCAATCGAAACGATCAGCCCGCCCGGGCCGGATGGCAAGTGGCAGCCAGCCGTAACGGAACGAGCAAGAAACCCGGAGAAAGAATCTGGGGCCCGGGTCACTACAAGCACATTCAACCCCATGTCGCAGTGGAGCATGACGCCTGACTCATCGATCTTCCGGGACCGACTGCTGACTTTTCCACCTTCGAATGATGTAAAGCTGAGCCGACCAAAATCCACCTACCCAGTAGCGCACACCTGCGAGCGTAAAGAAGTTGTCGCCCACGGTGTCATTGATTAGGCCAATCGAGTCGCAGCTCTCGAAGACACGCAGAATTTTCGTTGGGCGACCGTATCGACTATCCAACAAGTAAACTCTATGGTCGACCACAGAAATAATGAAGCTTTTGTTATTGGTTTTCTGTTCAAACAAAAGGGCAACAAAGGCCACAAACAGCGGAAACGGGACGGCGACACTTACACCTCGCGGCTGTCCTAGCCAAACCGGAATAGCCGCGACAACCCGCTTGTGTTCTGGAATGGCACCCTCCGGCGAAACAGCAATCAGCGATGTGCTCGACTCAACAACTCTCGCAACCCTTTCCTGCAAACGCTCCTCTCTTCGGCCGGATACCCGTGACTTGTTTGGGTCGCCCACCCTATGGCTCCTCACAGGCTCGGCGGTCTCCAAATGATCTCCAACATCCCATCAACCGGTCGGCTGAAAAGCATCTACACACTCGGCATCCCAATCAACCGCTCCAACTCGGAAATCGGATCACGGCCTCACCGCAAAGTTCATTTTATGGCCACCATAATCGGGGCACCCGGCGGGCAAATGAGCGCACCGACCCGCACCATCCTACCTGTCACCTCAACTGAATTACCCGAACGATCAAACCCCTCAAGGAGGAACTCGTACACCTTCCTACCTCCCGTAGGCTGGGATACCGAGACTACGGTCCAAACACCCATGACGTGAAGATCCTCAAGAAGCTTCGACCTAATCTCAGAATCGTCCTTTTTTGCGTAACGAGAACGAGGACAGAAACCGGCCGCTAACCCGACAGTTTGTTTCCCAAGGAACTCGCTTTCCATTTGATTCGTAATTCGATCAGCGGGCCCGTCCATCTCGCACGCGACCAAAACTGTCGCAACAGAGCACAACAAAAGCAACCCTTGCCAAAATTTCTTCAACCCGGCACACTCCCGTCGGCTCGCTGGTCGGCTTCGGGAAAGAAAGTATTCAGACGTGAATAACTGTACGAGCCGCCATACAAACTGGTCCCAAGTTCACACAGAAAAACTGATCGCCACGCCCCAGTCGGTCCCTCAAATCGAAACACGTACTGCTTCGGAATGGATCGTCGCAGCGGCCTTTCCAACTTCGTCTTCTTCCCCCCAAAATGTGTAAAAGTTCGCACCATCCTCATTGCCAACGATCACAGGAAACGCCCACAGCCGGATAGTACCGCAAGAGCACGCCAAAACTATTGGTACCAACCAAGGTTTCGGCAACACCAAAGCCATCAGAAAAATCACCCAAAGAGCCGCACCCAGGACAAGCTTTAAGAAACCAAACGCGTAGATACGCGTAACAGGCTTTTCATCGCTGCGACTCTCCTCCTCCTTCATCGGTTTGGGCTGTCGAACAGATTGGCGCACCAGAAAACCGCTTGCCCAAGCTTCCGCAGTGCAGCGCTTCAAACCGGCTCTTTGCGACTATCGCCCGAATCATAAGAAACGTCGGTGCCGTTGTCGTGGTCGTGGTCGTGGCCACACCGGGGCAAGCATGTATCCGGGTTCAAATCAATCGCGAAGTACCGCTTTCATGGCATCTTCAGCATCCTCTAACCGAAGATATTCGAAGGCAAACGGCCGACGGTGAAAAATCTCAACTGCTCAACCGGTGGGAACGCCCCTTCAAAAACCAATGTCTTAGAGCCGTTCCGATTGAGTTTCACATCGAAACTTCGTGACGAGCTGCGAGGTCTTGGCCGAACGGACTTACAGGGCCAGTCGTGAACAATTAGCAAACTGTCCTTCGTCACCAAGTAGGTCGAATGCGACACGAGAGCAGGTTCAACGAACGGCCAAACAAAAAGAAAATAAAACCCGATCCAAAAGGGAGGAAGAAAAGGGCCAACAGGAAACGTGACTTGCGTGAAGAAAAGGCCAACTGCCAATCCAAAAACACCAGATACAAGTCTCGGAGCATCCAACAAACAGAAGCTCGGAGCTTTAACAGCCGAGCCTTCCCAGATCACAAATTCACGCATACGAGGACTTTTTACTAGACAACAGAGTTAGAGCTTCCGAGGGCTTCAGCGAAAATCGTGGACACATACTCCAATCACTTTTTGAGCTTGGAAAGTCAGCTTGGCCAAACAGGTACCAATGTTCACCCAGCTCGATACTTCGTTGTTCGTTATTCTGCGCTGGTGGATTCGGCCAACTTGGCTGAATGGACACGAGTTCAAGTTCCGCCGTAAGAGCATTTTCTTTCTCACCTGATTTTGCCGGTAGATCCAGCCAAATGATGGAACCGCGGAGCCCAAAGGTCCGGCGCCACATCGCCGCCGGAAACTTTTTACCAATCGAGCTCTTCAACGTCTCGAACCCGGCTATCGAACATTCGAGCGACGCTTTGGATGACGTGTCAAGCGCCCAGGCGTACGACCGTAGATCTTGGCCCGACCCAGGTGTCGAATCCCTCTTCAACACAAATTTTTCTAATTTTGGCTGTGGCGGTACTGCAGTCAATGAACCTGTCGGAGTGAGTTTTTCAACTTCCTTTCTGGCCACCGGGCCAACCACGGTAACCAGAATCGGAGAGGCCAACGGATTTTTGGCTGCTGCATCTCGCACGTCTTGTATGGCCACGACCTTTTCGAAATGAAGAGCAGAGAAATACGGGTGGTCTTCGGGGAAAGCGAGAAAGTCGTAGGCCGAGGAAGGAGCAGTGAACCTTGTCTTCATAGCGGGTTTTTCCAAAACAGTTACACGCTTCGAAATGATCGCCACATTTTTGATCAGAACCGGAAGGTCTGCCGGATCGAGGGTCGCCGTGATCACGCTCGCGTCCAGGGAGAGCGACGCTGAAACTCCGAACTGATCACCTAACACCGCCTGGATGGAAGCCACCTTCGAGTTCAACAGCTCCTGCGCTACCCGAACTTGCTTACCTGTTGCCGCAGACCCGAACGCAAACACCCATGAAACCGACAGTTGACCCTGTCGGCGTTCATGAATGAGCCGAACCGGAACCTTTGCCGATCCCGATTGAGACGTCAAAGATGACGCCCCAAAGACTCCTAGACCGAGAACCATGAGGAGGAATTTCAACGAGATCCCAGCGCGCCTCTCCGAGATCGAAAAACCCTTCATCGTCCAGACACCATTCTGCGAGCTCTATTAACGCCCCGTAACGCACCCGTAACCCCAATCACTGTCAATTGAACGGAACTTTCAGCAGACTGGATAACCGGTCCACCTGTTCCGAATCTTTCAACCAAGACACCGACCACCACACTTTTGATATCGACCTCCGACCGGCAAGAACCAGTCCGAGAGCACTCCGCTAAAGCAGAAATTCCGTATGAAAGGCCGGCCGCCACCCATGCGCAGCCAACGAAAGCCGGCGCCGTGCATGCCACAGACGACGCACCTCCCAAGAAGAGATTTAGAACAATCCCAAACATCAAATCACCCCAGTTTTCGACAGTCATGTTCCATGGCTCAATACTGGGGTTGTTGCACATGCTCGGATTTCCGGCGCCATTATTCTCTGAGCAGGGGTCATCCGGCGCGTCCGATACGCCATTGGGATAATTAGAACAGGGAATGTAATAACAACCTTGACCATCATGGTGACGGCCAGAAAGGTCGGAGCCGTTTATGGGGTCGGGTGGGTAGATGTAATCACTGTCGCCGACACCACCTTCAACAGGGTCAGGGGTTGTGAACCTCCCAAGCCTCGGCAAATACACGCGGGCACCCATCTCCACAATCGGATTGCTGGCATCAGACGTGTCCGTCATCCGCTGCTGCTCACCCAACCAACCATTCTCAAACCGGCCAGTCGTCAAATCAGGCTGAGACGTGCCCACAACAGGCATCCCATCAGGATCCCACCGGTACGTAGACCCCTGCTTCACACCAACATCAGAAACCACCGCCAACAGGTCACCATGAATACTCGACAACGACCACCGAACATTCAGCAACGGGACCATCTGACGATTAAACGTCACACCACCCGGTAACCCAATCAAATAATCAGACACCACAAACGCACCAGGCCCACCCGTCATCGTCACCGACGGCGAATCACCACCACCGCTGTACGAATAATAAGTAGTCGAATCACCAGACGAAACACGCTTCACCCTGCGATCACCCGAATCATACAAAAACGCCGTCAACACTGTAGACGGAACAACCGGAACAGTCGTCGTCGTAGTCGCCGCGATCGTCGTCGGACCCGGGCAGGCATGTATCCGGGTTTAAAATCAATCACGAAGTACCGCCTTCATGGCATCTTCAACATCCTGTAACCGAAGATACTCGAAGGCAAACGGCCGACGATGAAAATACCTCAGCTGCTCAACCGGTGGGAACGCCCTTTCAAAAACCAATGTCTTAGAGCCGTTCCGATTGAGTTTCAAGTCGAAACTTCGTGACAAACTGCGAGGTCTTGACCGAACAGACTTAAAGGGCCAGTCACGAATAATAAGCAAACTGTCCTTCGTCACCAAGTAAGTCGAATGCGACAAAAGAACAGGTTCTACGAACGGCCAAACAAAAAGAAAATAAAACCCGATCCAAAAGGGAGGAAGGAAAAGGCCAACAGGAAACGTGACCAGCGCGAAGAAAAGGCCAACTGCCAGCCCAATAACACCAGAAACAAATTTCGGAGCATCCAACAAACGGAATCTTGGAACTTTAACAGCCGAGCCTTCCCAGGCCACAAACTCACGCATAAGAGGACTTCCCACTAAAACCAGTCCTCGAAAACAAAACCAACAGTGGTCACTGGAGTGACGCTTCGTCGACGCGGAACGTCGGTCGTAGTCGGAACGTCAACCGCAACTAAAAGTCGCACCCACGTATATGCAACGACTGCATGCCCCCCGACTCTGAAGCCGGCGGGAACACCAACAGCGCCACCGCCGAATATTGAGAAAAGTGGGTCAGTAACTGTGCCAAAGCCACAACCCTCGACCGTTCCTCCAAAAGCACTACCTGAGCCGCACGTCGACCATCCTGACAGTTCAAACAGAGTATCCGCATTCGAGTAGAAAGCGCCTGCGCCAAGCCCTGCGTCCAACCCGGCACCGCCTCCAAGTACAAAAATATCGGCAAGGTTGCCATGTTCGTCCTCCACTGAACAAGACGTGCCCGAGAGGCCAAAGAAAATGAACAGGCCCGTTGTGACACAGAACCCAGTAACTGATCGACCAGTTAAATCGAAACGGTTTACCGGGTCGGGTGGGTACAGGTAATCACTATCGCCGACACCACCTTCGACAGGGTCAGGTGACGTGAACCTGTCAATCCTCGGTAAATACACGCGGGCACCCATCTCCACGATTGGATTCGATGAGTCGGTTGTGTCGGTCATGCGTTGGTGCTGACCCAACCAACCATTCTCAAACTTCCCGGTCGTCAAATCAGGCTGGGCGGTACCCGCAATCGGCATCCCATCAGGATCCCACCTGTACGTGAACCCCTGCTTCACACCAACATCAGAAACCACGGCCAACAAGTCACCATGAATACTCGACAACGACCAACGAACATTCAACGACGGGACCATCTGACGATTAAACGTCACACCACCCGGTAGACCAATCAAATAATCGGACACCACAAACGCACCCGGCCCACCCGTCATCGTCACCGACGGAGAATCACCACCACCGCTGAACGAATAATAAGTAGTCGTATCACCCGTCGAAACACGCTTCACACGCCGATCACCCGAATCGTAGGAAAACGTCGTAGACACTGTCGATGGAACAACCGGAACAGTCGTCGTTGGACCAGCAACCGTGGTCGTGGGACCCGCCACCGTTGTCGTCGGTCCCGCAACCGTCGTTGTCGTGGTTGGTGGTCCGCCGCCGCCTGGTCCGCCAGCCTGACACGTATCAACCGCCTGCGTACCGTAACCAGTCTCAATATTGTCAATCGAGACAGACCCGGCAGCGCCAACCGCATACAACGAAAAATTCATCCACGCCCACGACACCTGCCACGCCGGAAACGAACACGTATAACGCGTCCAAGACACAGACGCAGGAACCTGACGAACAAGCGGCTGAGTACCACCAACCGGCGCATAAATACCAAGCGCAACCGGCACCGACGACTTCACATCAAACGACAACGTCGTAAACGCACCCACCGGCGGCGAAGACCGCCCACCACCAACACCCTCATACGCAGGAGTCGAAGGACGAGACAACATAACCCCAGGATTACCACCAGACGCAACCTGATAAGACGACGACGTAGACCAACCACCCACAAACCCCTCACCAAACACTGCTGTACCCGAAGCAGCAGCAATCGTCGTCGTCGTAGGGCCAGCCACTGTCGTCGTAGGACCAGCCACCGTTGTGGTAGGGCCGGAACCACCGCCGGTCGGTCCGCCAGCCTGACACGTATCAACCGCCTGCGTACCGTAACCAGTCTCAATATTGTCGACAGAAACAGAACCAGCCGCGCCCACCGCGTACAACGAAAAATTCATCCACGCCCACGACACCTGCCACGCCGGGAACGAACACGTAAACCTCGTCCAAGACACAGACGCAGGAACCTGCCTCACAAGCGGCTGAGTACCACCAACCGGCGCATAAATACCAAGCGCAACCGGCACCGACGACTTCACATCAAACGACAACGTCGTAAACGCACCCACCGGCGGCGAAGACCTTCCACCACCAACACCCTCATACGCAGGAGTCGAAGGACGAGACAACATAATCCCAGGATTACCACCAGACGCAACCTGATACGAACCCGTCACCGACCAACCACCCACAAACCCTTCACCAAACACCGACACACCCGCACCACCCGAAGGGACAGTCGTAGTCGTTGCACCAGCAACCGTGGTCGTCGGGCCAGCCACCGTTGTTGTCGTCGTAGGGCCAGGTGGCGGTGGCGGAGCCGTTATCGTCGAAATGGTCGAAACATGGCGGTTGGCATTGTCGTAACCGTAGGTTGACCCAAGGCCAGATGTCATGCGCCCATACGAGTCGTAAGTGAACGGCTGAGAACCACCGGTCGCTGAGTACGTCTGGTCTTGATCGTTCGTACAGAACGTATCTCTCGCACTTCCGTTGAACAGCACCCTGGTTCGGTTTGAGTTTCGACCGGCTCCGGCCGCACCACATGACGGGGTCGATGAGAATTCGTAATCGAACGTATTACCCGGCGCAGCAAAGGCTTTCAGTAGTCGGCCAGCTCCGTCGTACTGGAAATTGTTACCGATGGTGTTGGCATCGTTACCATCAACCTTCTGATCAACAATTCGGTTCGACTGCGAATATGTGGCTTCATCGGAAGCAATCAAGCTGTTGGCCGCTGTCGTATACGTCTTCTTATTTTGGCGGTCAAGCGCATCGTAGGTAACGGTGAGTTTGGTTCCGTTTCCGTAGGTCACAGCATCAAGATCACCGTCGCCCTGGTAGCCAACAGTCGCCAACGTCCGAGCAACGCCGCCGTTTGGTGTGTACGAAACGGTGCTCAGGCGACCATCACCCAAATAGCCCCACGTTTGTTTGTACTGCCCCGCGCCACGGTTCGTCGCGTAATTCGCTTCACTTGTTTGACCAGCGGGCGCGTAGCTATACGAGTTCGCCGTGTCCCACTTATCGCTGTAATACGTACTTCGGCCCATCCAGTCGCTCGCCTGGTACGAATCGATGATGCCCGCAGCCTTCGAAACAATCGACGTTGCATTGTTCAAGTACATGTAGTCAATATTTACCGTGTCGATACCGGGCGTCGTCTTTTGAGTTGGCCGGCCCCGCACATCGAGGGTCAAACAGGTATCTATCGGGTTGGCCCCTGAACCAGGATACTGACGGCTAAGAAGAGGTCGGCCAGCCAGATCGTAAGCAAACTCTTCAACCAGACGTGCTGCCCCGTTCGACCCCGGATGACGTTTTATTCTCAGGCGACCCATTTGATCGGCGGTTGATTGGCTACAGATACCCGGGCTTGCCCCGGAATCTGGCCAGTACTCGTAGTTCCAAACGGTTCCGCCTGGCAACGTTCGAGCAGCAAGCCGATTCCGATTCCCAGCATCGTACGTGTACGTGGTAGCGAGCGCTAGACCACCAGGGTTCACTGTCGTACTCTGCGGTAGTCGCAACCACGGCTCGCCACCATATGCGGTGTCTACCCGTGACGCAGGCGAACCTTGCGTTGAATCATCGGTAACCGACGATGTCACAAGGTCGTACGACGGCGACAACCATGACGAAGGAACCCACTGCCCAGACCCACCAGGCGGAATAACAAAGAGACCCATTTGAGCATCGGCGTTAAGTTCATAGTGATCTATACGAATACGGTGAAGGGCACCAGGCCCATCAACGTTGGTGTAGTCAACAGGATTTGACTGACCAAGTATTTGCGCATACGAATCGATCACCAGTTGATCATCGATCCAGACCCTCATACCGTTATCTTGCACTACCCACAACCGATACGTGCCGTTTTGAGGGAACGCAATAGACCCGGTGTATCGACCCGACCAGTTATCAGCATTCACGCCGGCAGCCGGGGAGCCAGGTCCCCACACCCGGTAAAACTCGCCACCGGTACCCGTCTCTAGCCCAATCTTCACCGGTGCCCCGGTATGGTGCACGTTGTCGTTTGGGTCGTTCCAATACGACACCGCCAACCCTTGGTACCCGCCGTCATAGGTTGTTGACGAATGGGGAACACTGCTGGCATTCGCAGCGGTCGGTCGCTGATCAGCCCCAAACATTGCCTGCGGTGCCGGGCCATAACCGTCAGTCGGTCGGCCCAAATTGTCGTACACCGTTGTTGCTTTACGACCGCCGGGGTCAGTCACGGCAACCAACCTATCTTTACCCCGAGCAGTTGCTGCCGCATCCCACGTAAAGTTTGTCTGCAACCCTGCCGCATCACGGACCCAATCCTTACGTCCGTCGCTATCGAAGTTCACTATGAGCGCATTGCCAGCAATACCCGTAGCCGTCATCGTCGAATTTGTTGGGCTGTTGTAGTAGTACGTGTGCACTATTTCGCTGCCGCTAGCCGACGGCTTCGGTGATGTGACCGTCGCAGCCCTCGATGCCACACCTGCGCCGGAGTATGAAATATACGTCTTGTTAAATGCGCTGCCGTAGCTGCCAGTTTGAGAGATCCACTGGTCGTTGGTATACGTATTCCAGATGGTCGCCATTCGCCCATTACCGTCGTACTCGAATGAAGTGAATTCACTGCCGGGGTTCACCACCATATGTAACTGACTGTTAGCGTAATAGTGGACCCACGTCTCCGTGCCATCCCACCAATTCACCCTACATATTTGGCCGATTGGCGCAGCGGCCCCCGAGTGAGGGCTTGTACCGCAACCACCACCCGCATTCGGGTTCGGATCACCACCGTATTGTAACTGCACTTTCTTTCCTGAAACCGGGTCAACAACCGCCCACAACCGGCTCGGATTCCCGCCGTACTCGTAACGCAAAGTCGACGGCTGCAGCAGGTCTTGTGCCGTACGAACCGACTTAATCGTTCCATCAGCATTGAACAAAATAGTTGTTTCGTCGGCATGCAACGTGTACGTACCATCAGTGTTACGTGCCAGAACCAAACCTTCTTCACCTGGAGGTGATGAGTACGTATTTTGGTCAACCGATGGGAATGCATGGGCATTGCCGGAACTGTCGTACAGGATTGCTTCGCCAGCCTCAATCTTCAACCCGCTATACGCAACACCAGCAGCACCAGTCATCGTCCAACCCGGCGGAACAACCTCGGCACCAGTAAAGAACCAGTCAGCAGGAACCACCTGGGGTGCCGAACCATTCAACGAGTAATACAGAACGGTCGTATACGGGCCTCCAAAATTAAGCGATGCCCCATAAAAGTCGTACAGCTGAGTATTTGTTAGAGGAATGGGTGAACCCGTCGAATTACCAAGCCCAAACCACACCACATCAGTCGTACCAATTCGAACCCGAATAAAATCATCAGACGCAGCTGAGAACGTGTAGTTCCCGGTCTGAGGCACCCGCATCTTTCCTGTCCAACGCACCCGAAAATTCTCACCTGGCACCTCACCACCAGGTGAGCCCGACCCAACGAAGTTCATCTGCGGTTCGGTGCGAACCATCACCGGTTTTTCACCCGGCTGAACTTCAAATGATGCCGAACCTAGAAAGTACTCAGCGCGCAGACCATAGTTTGAGGGTTGCTGAGAATTGTACGTAAACCCAAACCCAACCGAACCACTCATGCTGCCAACGCTCTTTGACCCGACTCCAACCGTCACATTGCCAGTACGCAGATTAACAGTGGCACCAGCGTGCGAATCAGAGGCACCGATCCCATCATCAGCCAGTATTGGATTCACCTGGAATCGGCCCGGGCAACCACTATTCGGGGCGATCGCAGAGTTCGTGCAGGCAACAGATTCTCGCCAGCCGCCTTGATTTGAGAACCGCGTGAATACCTTCCACCAATACACTTGACCCACACGCAACACATTTGGCGCAATCGTGTGGCTGGTTCCGCTGATCCAGCCCGAGGTATACAAGGTGCCATCAAGGGTTGGCGAAGAGCCGACCTTGAAGAAATACTGTACGTTCGCACCAGCAACTGGGTTCACCGTCAACGTTGGGGTCAACGAATCAACCCGCTTCGCTCGGCCCGCCGGGTCGGCCACCGAAACGGGGTAGGTCTGCACAGCTGCAGCAGGAAGCACCCCCGTACCGGGGTCGTACGTGATCGATAGTAATGCTGCATACGTTGCACCGTTAGTCTCAGAGGCCTCAATTTCCGCGACACCAGCCGTCAACGTCTCAGCACCGACAGCATCAATCACCTTGACCATAAAACCGTTGTTGTTCGCCGGGTTCGTCGGGTCGGCTTGCCAACGACGCACCCATGGCAACACATCAACCTGGCTACTACCCCACCCTTCAGTACCGATCCCTTTCGTCATACGAAGCGTTGGATCGACCGCCGGCTGAGACGTCCACCCAACAATGGCCTCGTTCCACGGGCTTGTCACGGGCTGCACCAACAACGTGCCCTGATTCTGCGTTGAACCATTCGTGATGTACGGCGCAAACACAGCCGCCGTAATCTCCTGATTCTCAAGCCCGGCCGGAAGATCCCACTTAAACAAACCACGAGAAATTTGGCGATAATACGGCGCCCCAAAATCCCAAGACCCAACTGCGATGACACTCTGCCACCACCCGTTTCGATACACGGCAACACCAGCATTCGAACCGGTATTTCCACCCGGCCCCGAGGGTGACGACATGATCATCGCATCATGAACCCCAACATTTTGTCCGCCAAGATACCCGCCACCAATGGCCAAACTCGGATCAAGCTGTACGGGGTAGGTGGCTGTGGCTAAAAACTCTGGGGCAACGGCCAAGGTAAGCTTTACCGGTGCACCCGGGCTTGTGGAAGTGCCGATAAGCATGGTCATCTGACCAGGCTTTCCGTTGGCATCAAACGCAATCGGCGCCGGAATTGAACCCAACAACTTTGCATCTTTACCAACGAGTTCGGCCCCGCCCTCCTTCGTTGCCCGGATCGACACATCGGAAGGCAACACGACAGAAAAAGTGAACGATCCGGCTGCCCGTTGGGCATGTAAAATCACTGCGGCCTTGATTTCACCAACGAGCTGCTCAACCTGAAAATCGACCTGCGTATCGACGTTCTTCCAAACAACTCGGCTGCCACGTGCTTCAGGTTTTGTTGGTTTTGCTCCATCCATCGAATACGAGATCATTCGACCGTCAGCCAACTTGAGACTCACCATTGCGCTCTTCGAACCACTGGGGCGGAACTGTGACGTGAACGAACCACCATCGGCGTCAAACCCGTCAGCCACCGCAGTGGCGGTTGGGTCCAGCAGTTCCCATTTACCATTCACGCTTTTGTTTATCGGCGCCGGATACAACGTCACCGTACGAGTGCCATCAGGGTTTTGGTACACCTTCGATGACTCAGTTCGAAGTTCTTCGATCTCAACCGACAGATCGTCATCGGAAACCGCACGGTCATCAGTGACAGGGCCTACCTTCTGATCAAGCACGCTTTGAGGGCCGTTGCCCGAGCGGGTTTCTGTTTGTCGTTTCGATCCGGCACCGGGCAACTTGTATGCCGTCGAGACGGCAGGCGTCAACACATCAGCACGCGTACGATCGATTGGCCGCTCACCAATCTTGGCACCCTTGGGCGCGACCGACGACTTGGGCAAATCCTTGTTACGAGCCTCTCGAACTAAGTCAACACGTTCACCAATAGACCCGTCGGGTTTTTGCAAACCCGACGCCCACGCCGGCCGTGGCTCGTTGTCATTCAACGACGGACGCCGATCGAGGGCACGGGGCGACTGCTCGAACGATCCTCCGACTGCCACCGGCGACGCAGGCTCAACACGCGCAGATCCGCCATCAAGTTTCTTCAGATATGAAAAATCGGGTTCCTTCCCAGGCGTTGCCTCAGCCGTCAAGCCCCCTTACCTTGTTTTTGCCGGGTGTTTTGGTAGGTTGCCTGGTGATTGTCGGATCGGGTTGGGATGGCTTTTTTCCCCTGTCGTTTGATGGCCTGGGGGGTGTTGCTACCAGCCCGTGAGACGTCACGAACTCGCTC
>JANPBU010000032.1:0-10334 GCA_031430595.1 Acidimicrobiia bacterium | reverse complement strand
ACGGCGGCGAGCTTCGGTTAACGAAAGTGCAGACATGGTGAAATGGTACGGGAATTCGGTACCATACTCAATTCGTTTCAATGGGGTCATCGCTGGCGATCTTCGATTTTGCCAGTCACGGCGAACGCGCTCAAGTTATTGACGGGTTGGGCTTCCACGTCACGTGTGCGCCTCAGCCGGTGTTCTGGGGCAGGGATGACGCCAGAAAGGGAGGCCGAGCGCAACGGCGGCGCCACCGACTCCGAACGCAACCATTGCGGCGTGATGTGGGAGGCATGGCACACGACACCAAGGGCACCGCCGGGATCGAAACCGGTCAGCTCAGCTCACGACGTCGTCGCGAGTAGGGCTTGCAGGGCGGCTCGATGACTCGAGGGGGTCTGCGCGACGAGCCGCCGGCCGGTGGCATCGACCTCGAGTCGGAACTCGAAGAACGAACAGCACTCCCACTCTGCGGCTATGAGCGCTCCCAGCGTTCCGAGGTCAGTGTCGGCGGCGAGGGTCACGGTCGTGTTCGGTCACTTCGGAGATCCGTAACGAGGTCAAGCAACCGTTATGAACCCTCGACCCACCTCGAATGTCAAGTGATTCGCTCCGCACGGAGTGCCGGCGGAGCCTACATATCGCGAGCGCAGAATCTCGATACCGAGTCACAACGACCACTCGGTATCGGCCCGATTGCGTGCCCCTCTAGGCGCTGCCGTACGCCGGTTATTGATCGGGTCGAGCGTGCTTTCTGGCGCGCATTATCGGGTGATCGTGTCGGCGTCGATTGCTGGAAGGAAGGGTTTACTTTTGGAGAGTTGCAAGCCGGTTGTATCCCCATGGATTGACGGGAGAATCCGTCAGGAACATATCGGCCTACGGCCGAGCAAGTTCCGTGCCTCGGTGCTGTGCAACGTTCGGCAGGCTTGGTTCCCTCGGGAGCCTTCGTGGCATGGATGATCGAAGGCATGACGGGAGTCGTAACGAAAGCAAAAGTCAATTTGCTAATGTATGAAGGCAAGGCTCAGGCCGTTAGGAAAGCCGCCTTTCCTTCGTCGAGGCGAGAACCACGTATATGCAACCCATTGCCCGTTTGCTTGCCACGGACAGAACCAAAGAAAGGTTTCCATGAAGTCGCATCCCCGGGCCGGGTACCTCGTACAGCAGCTTGAAGGTTACCGGGCCTTTGAACCAGTTGATCTGCCACCTAACCCACCGATCACGCTCGACAACGAGCTCTGGGGGCTGCTCTCGGCTGCAGATATTGCCGTGGGTCGACTTGACGGTCTCGCTCAGACCCTGCCCGACGCCGATCTTTTCTTGGCGATGTACGTCCGCCAAGAGGCACTGCTCAGCTCCCAGATTGAGGGCACCGAATGCACAATGGATGACATCCTTGCGTTCGAGTTACTGGCCCATGGCGGTCCGACACTCGACGTTGGCGAGGTCGTCAACTATGTTGCTGCACTGCAGCACGGTGTCGCCTTGCTGTCCGAGCTGCCGTTGTGTAACCGGCTGCTGCGAGAGATGCACGCTGTTCTGCTCCGCTCGGGACGCGGGTCCGACAAGTCACCAGGAGAGTTTCGGCGCACACAGAACTGGATCGGACCGGCTGGCTGCACCCTGACGACAGCGAGCTTCGTACCGCCACCGCATCATGTGATGGAACGCGCAATGACTACGCTCGAGACCTTTGTTCATGACTCGACATTGCCAGTGTTGGTCACGGCCGGACTGGTGCACGCCCAGTTCGAGACCATCCACCCGTTCCTTGATGGCAACGGGCGCGCTGGGCGCATGTTCATCTCGCTGCTACTCCACGAACGCAAGGTCCTAGCCAAGCCCGTTCTGTTCTTAAGCACGTTTTTGAAGCGCCATCAGGCTCGCTACTTCGACTACCTCACGGCCGTGCGCAGCGAAGGAGCGTGGGAGCAGTGGCTCGCGTTCTTTTTCGAAGGAGTGGCCGAGTCGGCCCGGGGTGCGGCCGAGACGGCAACATCTATCCATCAACTCCGCGAAGATGACCGGACCCGCACGATCTCCTCAGGTGCCGGGAAATACGACGTCGCTCTCCTCGATGCCTTGTTCCGCCAGCCGCTGGTAAATAGCAACTGGGTACAGCAAAACCTAGACGTGACGTCACCAACGGCGAACAAAGCACTTGAGCGGCTGTGTGAGCTTGGGATACTTCGCGAGGTGACCGGCAACAAACGCAACCGCACCTACCGATACGACGCCTATGTCGATCTCTTCGAAACTGTCGCCCGCATCGAGCACGACGACACTCACAACAACTAAGCAGAACCCGCGCGTCCGCTTGCTGCCGTTTGGCGACTAACCGGGAAGCGTGGCTCCTCGCTCAGGATTGCGCACACACGACATCAGATGTTAAGCGCACAGTGCAATTGATCCGACGAACTTTTGGAGCACTAAGCGCGCATGGGTTCGCCGGAACTCGTGCGGGCCAATCCATTCGCCTGGCGAGTGATACCGAGTGACTCAAAGTCGTGCAGCTTGGCAGCCAAACACCAGAAAGTCAGTCCTCATGGTGCGCGTCGGTTGACAGTTCGATCGGCCAGGGTGAGAACCTGTCGAGCTATCGCGAGCGCATCGGGTCGGGCAGTCGTATCGAAACGCAGGTCGTAGGTCCATCCGGCGTGGATTCCGAGCGAAGCCGCAGCGATACCGGCCCATCGACCGCTGCGCTGTTCTCGGTCGACGAGCACGTCGAGGTCACAGCTGAGCCCGACCGTAACGCGTGGGATATCAGCGAACGCTTCAGCGAACTCGGTGAATTGATGACCCGCTGCGGCGACAGCAACATAGTTTCCGGCCCGGGCAAGGGAAGCGATCGCGAGTAGGTAGCCACGATGCAACGTGGGTGCCTGGTCGCGCCAGATCAGATAGCCGGCTTGTACGGTTCCGATGTGTTCGGGCTCATCGAGTATCACCAACGGAAACGCCGCGATCTGCTGCAGCGCTTGCATCAGCGTCGACTTTCCGGCGCCCGAAGGACCGTTTACGATGATGGCCAGGCCGTTGTGGATTCCGTCGAAGCGATTCGGTCGTTCGTAAATCGTGAGCCAGTCGATCACTTCAGTGGTTGCGCTCCCGAACACGATCCGCCACTGCGCATCCCCGGTGCTGACCACGGCGTCGACACGCTGAACATGGCCGGCAATCGACTCGATCACGGCATCGGCTGCCGCGATTGGAGCGAGGAGCATCGTCACGTGGGCAGGATCCAGCCCGGGCCCAACCAGGTCCGTGACCGGCAAGGCGTTACGAACACGGCGA
Organism: Acidimicrobiia bacterium; assembly: GCA_031430595.1. GTDB lineage: Bacteria > Actinomycetota > Acidimicrobiia > Acidimicrobiales > JANYDT01 > JANNBN01. The sequence goes on along the minus strand of JANPBU010000032.1, from coordinate 7,052 downwards.
ACGATCGTTTCGAGCAGCATCCGGCAGCGATCGTCTCGGGTCTCAGCGCCGCTCGTCATCACACCACGAGAGTATTTCAACCCCGACGATCCAGCGCGCAGCTCACCGTATTTCGCCCGAGTGTGCGGGCAGCCACTGGTCTGGCTCTGGGTAAGTCGGGCGATGTTCGTTACGATGAGGTGTGCTCGTAGTTCAGATACCTGATTGCCACGTGGCCCCCGTGGGCGCGCTGATTGGCGGTCGCGTAGACACAGCAGCGACGTTCTGAATTGTGTTGAGCACCGCTCTGTGTGCTCGGAAATCTCCCAATTCCTCAAGCGCCAGGAAATCCGACAATCGAGACTTCTAATCGTGCTTGACATAGTGCAGAGGAGAAACGGAGCACGGCCGACTTCACTATCCTGAACAGGGTGTACCTGCACGCCGCCGAAGCAGACCGTTCCGGTCAATGAATAGACCGAGTAATCGTATTGAACGCGTTGCCGCCCGCATCATTGAAGAGGTCATGGTCGACGAGCGAGTATGGGCAACGGAAGTCGTCGTGCGGAAGGTTCGTCCGCCGGTACCCGTCGACGTCGCCACTACAGCGGTTCGATGCGTCGCACTCGAGACGATGTGGAACTGATTCGCCGTGAAGCGGTGAGGGCGTTCCTTGCCCTCGGATCTAACATCGGCGACCGACGATCGACCTTGATCGAAGCCATCCGGGCGACCCCAGATGTCGTGGGCGTGAGCGGGTGTTTCGAGACCGAGGCAATCGGCGGGCCGTCTGGTCAGTCGCCCCATCTCAACGTGGTGATCGAGATCAAGACACGGCTTGACCCTTTCACCCTGTTGGCCCATTGCCAACGTTTGGAACGAGCAGCGGGGCGAATCCGCACCATACGCAACGGCCCCGAACTTTAGATGTCGATGTCTTGTTGTACGGCAACCTGAAAATGGAATCTGCTGAACTCACCATTCCGCACCCGCGAATGAACGAACGACGATTCGTCTTAACTCCCTTGGCCGACCTCGCCCCAGAACTGTGCCCGGCCAACTGCGACCGAAACCTTCCTGCGGCAGCGGTTGAGAGGGTGGAACCGCTGCTCAGCTGATCATTCGCTTTCGGTTTGCACGTCGGAACAATGCAGACAAGCATGGAGTAATGAGCGCAGCCGTAGGAACTGAACTGGCCGGAAAAGTAGCAATCGTTACCGGGTCCTCAAGTGGAATTGGTGAAACGACCGCTCATCGGCTGAGTGCCCTGGGCGCCACCGTGGTGGTCAACTCCGCCAATTCCGTTGCGGCAGGCGAAGCAGTTTCCGAGGCCTTACCTGGACCATCAATGTACGTTCAGGCCGATATTGCCGACCAGGCAGCGGGGCAAGCGCTACTTGATGCAACGATTTCTGAGTACGGCCAACTCGATATTTTGGTAAATAACGCCGGTTGGACAACGCTGGTTCCGCACGCGAACCTGGACGACCTGACCGAGGAAATTTTTCGAAAGACATTCGAAGTCAACGTCTTCGGAACATGGTTTTTGACGAAAGCTGCCATCCCGCTGTTACGAAAATCTGAAGATGGAAATGTGGTGACGATTACCTCCGTGGCTGGCGTGCGGCCAATGGGTTCCTCGATGGCCTATTCGATGTCAAAAGCAGCACTGAATCAGATGACCGAGTTACTTGCTAAGTCGTATGGGCCTATACGGTTTAATGCTGTTGCACCGGGCCTCGTCGTCACCCCGTGGACCCAAGACTGGGGTACCCAACATGCAGGTGTTGCAGCGGTTGCACCGCTGAAGCGCTCGGCCACGCCCGACGATTGCGCTGAGGGCGTACTGGCTTTCATCCGGAACAAGTACACGACCGGGCAGATTTTCGTGATCGACGGCGGCCTCACCCTAGTTTCCTAAGTGGGTTCTTCGAGACCCGTGCCAACTCAGCGGACCCTATCCGTCGATCATGTTCGGGTAGCGCGACCCGTCTACAAAGTTGCCATACAGCGGTCGATCGCCATCCGTAACCGAGTCGACCAGAAGATCGCCTCCGACGAACGCTCCGCGCCACGAGGCCCCTCTTCCTCCGAAGAACTCTTCGCGGTCTCCTCGGGAGCGAGGCCGGTTGATTCCAAATTTGAACGACTGCACTTCCTCGCGAACTCGCGCCGCGAAAGCAGGATCGTCAGTGGCCACTGACGACACGAGACTGCCGTTCGAAACATTCATCGCCGCAATGAACTCCGCCTCGGTATCGACGAGCACGATCGAATCAATCGGCCCAAACGGCTCAGAATGGTGGAGCGACCACGCCCGAGGAGGTTCGAGAACGCAGGCCGGAGCAACATACGCGGCGAGATCCTGTCCCGGCAGAAATCTTCCCTTCGTCAGATCACCCTCGTAAAGAGGTACGCCACCCATGGTGATCGCTTCGTTGTACTGAGCCCGTAAGTCGGTCGCCTTGGTTTTCTGGATGACAGGCCCGAACTCGAGGTCCGGCAGTTCATCGCCCGCGTTCTCGACGGCGAATGGATGGCCAAATCTCAGGTTGCTGATGACAGACAGGTACATCTCTAGGAATGCGGGAAACTGCCTTCGCTGCACGACGTATCGCGGGTACGCCGTGCATCGCTGCTTTGCGTATTCGAATCCCTTCCTCAGCATCGGCGCAAGGTCGTCCCATTGAGAAAACTCCCAGATACCCCAAGCATTAAGCCCTTCCTGTTCGAGGATGTGACGCTTGCCGAAGTTCGCCAACGTGACCGCAGCGGCTCGTCCGTTGGACCGACCGCCCACGAATGCGAGCGCACCTAAATCCGGCGACGAGATAAGTGCATCGCCCAACTCGCGGCCCACGCCAGACACCAAGGTGACCGGGAGCCCGGCCCGGGCCATCATCGCGTGTGCCAGCGTGAGGGCGTGGAATCCGCCCTGAGATGGCGTCTTCGCAATGACCGCGTTGCCAGCAAGAAGTTGCACCAGTTCGGCATGCACAAGAACGCTCAGCGGATAGTTCCACGAGGCAATGTTGGAGACCGGACCAGGCAGCGGTCGTCGCCCCTCCATCTGGCGCTCGATCTGTGAGATGTACCACTCCACACCCTCGATACAACGATCGACATCCGCGCAGGCAATCTTCCAGGGTTTGCCGATTTCCCACATGAGAAGCATTGCGATCGTGTCTCGGCTGCCTCGCAAACCGGCGAGTGCCGCAGACACCCGTGTGATCCGCTCGTCGAGTGACACAACCGCCCAATCTCGATGTTGACGAACCGCATCAGCCACCGCCCCAACCGCCGCATCATGATCGATACGGGGCGGGCCAGGGATCGGCGTTTGGTCAATCGGGTTCACATGCTCACCCGGCTGGCCTACCGCTTTCCACTCTCCACCAATGAAGTTGCTGAAACGATCAACATCAAAGGCCTCAGGGGCCAAGGCCCTCGCCTGAGCTGCAACGACGTTCCAATCCGTCCCGGGTTTGAGAATAAGCGTCATTCTGACTCCAACTGATACGCATCCCTTCACTGCGGAAGGACGAACAGACAACGGTAGTTGGCCAAGCCGATTACACCCCTAGCGTTTACGCCGTGGGTTGTACTTCTTGAGTACTGGTCAGAAAATTATCAATGATGAATGCAGATGAGAAGATCCTGAGCGTTGTTCACGGAAGGGGTAGATTGGTGCAACGACCAGGGGGAAATGAAGATGGGTGTGAGGGAGAGACGCGATCGCGAACGGTCAGAGATTCGATCGGCGATGGTGACTGCGGTGCGAGAGATCGCTGCCAGCGACGGGTGGCCCACCGTATCCATTCGCAAGATCGCCGAGCGGACCGAGTACTCGCCAACCTTGCTCTACCAGTACTTCGAGTCGAAGGACGCCGTGGTCCACGAGATCCGTCGCCTGGGTTACGAGGACCTTCTCGATCGCCTTCAGGCAGCAGAACGAAAAGGTGACAACGCCCGCCAGCGACTGCACCTCCTGGCGAAAGCCAACGTCGACCTTGCGTTCGAACAACCCGAAGTATTCAAGGCGATGTTGGGCATGGACGGCACTCCGTGCGACCCTCCGCCTGATGCCACGGCTCCGGCCGAGATCGCCAGACTCATTCGTCGCACGCTGGAGGAAGTTGCCGGCGCCGATGCGCAGTCGGCTGCAGAACTCGACGGCTTGACCGAGGCATTCTTCGCTGCCGTGCAAGGCGTCGTCACCATGTTCTTAAATGATCTTCTCCCGGGAGGTCGCAAACGAGCGCTGAGAACCGCCGACCGGATTGTCACCGGCCTGGTAGCCGGCTGGTTCGTCGCAACCTGACCGTCAGTTGCTAGTCCGTCCCCCATCGCCGCTGACATTCATAGCGGCGTGATTGGATCTGTCTCGCTGGATTCGGCGGTGTTCAATTCGGCGGTGTTCAATTCGCTGCGTCCTTCCGGGCACCGGGAACTATCTCAAGGCCAACCTGACCCTTCATGCTGGGGAGCATGACCATCAGACGGTGAATCGGGTATCGACGCTGCTTGCGTTTCATCACCGCTTCGGTCTCGGTGGCACTGAGCTCACGGGCAGTGCCAACATACACCGGGCCCTTGAGCTTGCCTCCTTGCGAGCACACCGCCAACTCGATTGCCGAGTTGTTCTTCAGCCGCTTGAGCTTCGCCGCCGTTCCGTGCGTGGTTGTATAAAGCTTGTCCCCGTCGACGTAGAACCACACCGGCGTACTTACGGCAGTGCCGTCGCGCTTAAACGTTGTCAACGCAACCGCCCGGCTTTTCGAAGAAGGAGCTGATCCGTCGGTCATAATCCGGCCATCTCGGCGACGCCGTCGAACGATGGCACCGAACCAAACGGATTCTTGCTCATGAAAGAACCTCTGAAAGATCGTGAATGTTGGACAAAGACCGGACCACCAGACACCGAGTCGGCGCGCCATCTGCGGACAACGCAACGGCAATGCCGCCTTTCGGGCACACGTCGAGACAGCCAGACCCAGTGACTCGCGCCTGCTTCTTCGACGCGACCGATCGGACCGTAGCCTTCGCTGCTTTCAGCCCATCGGCACCATTGAGGCCAGGAGCCCCATCACATTCCTGACACACCAGCACCAGCGCCTGACCCCACGGCCGATCCACCCATTCGACCGCTCCCGGCAAAGGTGTGGGGTTCGCCTTAGAGAACCAGTTCACGCCGAACTTCCATTTGAATAACGTTCATCATTTGAGCAGTGTACACAATTCACGTAGGAATGAAGTAGGCGAGTACCAGCGCTGTCCCTCACACGATTTCGGCCATCCGTGCAACGAAATGAACAAACTCGTCGCTGGACAGCTCGTTACGGCTTGCGATCTTGAGTAACCCATGACGGCCAATTTCTCTTCGTTCCTTTTTCACTCGACTCATATTGACTCAGTAATCATTGAGCGTTACAATGGGGAGCATGAGTTCCGATGTTGACCCTGGATTGGCTGGGCGTGCGCAGCTCTACGCTGCGTTGAGTGACGCTGGACGGTTAGCGATTGTCGAGGAGTTGTTGCGGTCTGATCGCACACCGAGCGAGTTGGGTCGGCTTGTGAATGCGTCGTCGAACCTTCTCGCTCATCATCTCGACACCCTCGAAGCGGCCGGGTTGATTGGGCGGACACAATCAGCTGGTGATGCCCGAAGGCGGTATGTGCATCTTCTTGCCGATGGGCTTCCGGTGCTTTCCGGTCGGCAGCGAATAGCACCTCAAGTGGCGTTATTTGTGTGTACCCAGAACTCGGCACGGTCGCAACTTGCAGCAGCGTTGTGGACAGCAATCACCGGTCGAAAGGCAATGAGCGCCGGGACACATCCCGCCGACCAGATCCACAAGCTGGCGGTGTCCGCGGCACGCCGCGCAGGTTTGTCGTTAGACGATGCTCGCCCCGTGCGTCTGGACTCGATTCCGAAACTTCCAGCACTTGTAGTGACGGTTTGCGATCAAGTACATGAGGAGTTAGTGCCGTCTGCTGAATGGCTTCATTGGTCAGTACCGGACCCAGTTGTCGATGGGCACGCTGCTGCGTTTGATGCGGCAATCAAGACCCTCCGTCAACGTATTGAAACACTCGTTGGACCGGTAGCGGCATGAACAGCGACACAGTGGCCTTACTGCGTAAAATGTTGGCTGAAGCGCTCGGCACGGCGCTTTTAATTGTAGCCGTGGTTGGTTCCGGGATTATGGCCAAACGGTTATCGCCAACGGACATTGGTTTGCAGTTGTTTGAGAATGGTGCAGCAACGGCTGGAGCTCTTATCGGATTGATTTTGATGCTCGGCCCGGTATCTGGGGCGCATTTCAACCCGGCGGTAACGCTTTCGTTTCGATACTTTGGCCAAGTCACCAACCGCGAAACGGCAGGGTTCATATGCGCACAGATTATTGGAGCATGTGCGGGAACGATTCTCGCGAACGTGATGTTCGAACTTCCAGCGGTGACCCTGTCGACGAAGGTTCGGTCATCTGGGGCGTTGTGGCTTTCCGAAGTCATTGCAACAGTCGGACTGTTGCTCCTCATTCATGGCATCGTCCGTTCGGGCCGCTCCGCCACCGTCCCGTTCGCGGTTGGTGCATGGATCGGCGGCGCTTACTGGTTCACATCGTCAACCTCGTTCGCGAACCCTGCCGTCACGATTGCCCGAACACTTTCAGACACGTTCGCCGGGATCAAACCAAGTTCAGCACCGATGTTCATCGTCATGCAACTCATCGGCGTGACCATCGCGATCGTGATCGCCAAATTCTTGTACCCAGTCGACCTTTCGCAGCCTCCCAAGACAACCAAACCTCTACCCGCACAAAGCAAGGAGCAACACTGATGGACCGAAACGAACAATTCCAATTCGAACGACAACACGCAATAAACAGCGTGGCGCTCGATGTCTCCATCGATCATGGCGCCCACTTCTCACCAGACATGATCGAAGCGATGGTCACCGAGTCATACGACCGACTTGCCGAAAAGGCAACCAACACCCAATTCCTTGGGACGTTGGCAGGCAACCTCACACGCAAGCGACTTCGTGCGCTCGGAAAGCTCGACGGATC
>JANPBU010000031.1:0-144495 GCA_031430595.1 Acidimicrobiia bacterium | reverse complement strand
GGGGAATGGTTGTCTTCGATGTCTCCGATTCGGACTTACTTCGTGTTGAAGCCCCGGCCTGGGAAACTGTGGACAAGAGTACTGCGGCAGCAGCGAGCGGAAGGAAGCGTTTCAATTGGGTGACCTCAAATCGGTAGAAGATTAGCGGGAAACGAAGATGTGGGACGGTGGGTTCTAACGGTCGGTGCATGATCCGGCATGATTGTCGGGTAGATCGAACAAATACCCTTGATTGAGTAAAAGCACCATGCATGCAGTGTGAGTTTGATTGAGAGTTGTGCTTTCAGTTCGGTTTCTATACCCTTCGGGACTGGGAGCCGTTTGTCAATCAAGTTTGCCCTGAGACACTCGAAAACTTTCACCAGCCGCCTTGTGCCGTGCCCTTCTACGAACCGGCGTCACTTACACAAAGCTTTCGACAGACCCCAACATGAGGCTCTCGGCCTGTGTTGGCGCGCTTACCCTTTTAGCTGCTTGTGTGAGTGTGGAAGGTGGGTCGTCGAGCCGCCGAGTGTCCGACGACATTACGCGGTCGATATCTTTGATGATTAGCGAACGACAGAGCCTTCTTTCACACTGTATGCGTTTAGAGGGGCACACCTACACTGCCGTGGAGCCACCGAAAGGAATTGGCCAAAGCTTCGTCGAGCCCGTAAGTTCCCCCGCCAACCTGGCAGAGCTTGAGACACTTGGATACGGGGCGACCTCGAGCATCGAATTCGCCATTCATAATGATTCAAGTGATGCCAATCGTTCGCAGGTTGCGAGTCTCTCAGTTGCAGAGCAAACAGCTTACGGAACAGCCCAAAGCAAATGCATTGCCAATTTGCCGAAAGGTGGCGGCGCTACTGGCGAAGCCAATAGATTTCGGACGGATGTAGAGAGACTACGGAACAGATGGTTAAACGACGTCTCCCTCGGCCAAGCTTGGAAAAGTTGGTCTGGCTGCATGAAGGCACACTCGCTGATTGTCGCTCGGCGAGATGACACGCTCGTTCAGGTAGTTCTGACCAAGGCTGGCATCGATCTTCGCGGTGCGGGTCTGAGTGAGGAGTCGCATACTCAGCAACATCTGTCGATCACCCACCAGGCTGAGTTACGAATCGCCAAAGTTGACGCGGACTGCCTCCGCCCGATCATGGCAATAGTCGGGCCTCGGTGGCTTCAATTGGCAAGATCTCTACGACGTCCGTGAAGATTTGACCGAGTCTTGCAACCCGAGTTCATAACCAGAACCCTCTGTAAAGCGCAGGACTTGGTTATTCGGTGGTTTCGACCGGGCGGGCTGGGTCGGCCGACCAGTCAGACCACGACCCGGGATACAAGCGACCTCCTCGGAAGCCCGCCAAATCAAGTGCCAACAGGTTGTGACATGCGGTGATGCCCGACCCGCAATGCGACACAATCGTGCTCGTCGGTGTCGCGCCAAGGCTACGAAATCGATTGCGAAGCTCAAGCGGCGTATGAAATAGACCGGTCGTCGGGTCAATGTTTCCCACCCACGGTGCACTCTTCGAACCGGGTATGTGGCCAGGTCGCTTGTCGATGGGGTTTGGCTCTCCGTCGTATCGCTCGGCACTTCGCGCATCGAGAAGCACAGCCGCCGTTGATCGCCGCAACGTGTCAACGCCGAGCACATCGATAATCGCATTCATCGGCCACGGAACCGGAGTGAAATCGGCATCGACACTCGCTTGCGACATGTCATTTGAAAGGGAACCGGTCCAGGCGCTGATTCCGCCATCAAGCACCGCAGCACGATGCCCGGTCACGGTCAACATCCACCACAGGCGCGCAGCGATCGAACCGTTCGAGTCGTCGTAGGCAACCACGAGGGTGTCGTCGCCAACCCCGAGATCTGACATGCAGGCCGCGAAATGTTCGGGGCTGGGCAGTGGGTGTCGACCCGGACCAACGTCAGGCGACCCGGCCAGGCACTCGTCAACATCAACAAATACAGCGCCAGGGATATGACCAGCATCGTAGGCAGCCTCGCCCGATCGTCCGTCGATGTACCAACGGCAGTCAACGACGACCAATCCTGGGGAGCCAAGACGTGGAAGCAGCCACGAAGCACCAACGACGGAGGCAGGAAGATCTTTCATCGATTCGAGCATATGTACAACCCATCGGTAAAAGCGCGGACGGTATTGAACTATTTGATCTCTACAGCACGAGCGACATCAGTAATCTGTGGGCATACGGGCCCGGTCACCCGAGAGATCGTGGTAGCCAAGCACACCGGTGCCGTAAAAGAACAGGGCCATCGCCCGGCGGGTCACAGAGTCGTCGAGTATCGGCGAGCCACCGTGCAGCATATTGTGATGCCAAATCAGAACGTCACCCTTTTTGGCCAAGAACACTTCACGCTTCACGCCAGACTCGGCGACCACACGCTGAATATGCGGAATGTACTTTTCGCGGTACTGCTCTGCCCGATCGGGCTCCTGCGGCGAAATACCGACATCGGCGGCCAACGCATACGGCAGACGATGGCTGCGGGGGTAAAAGAAAAGGGGGCCGGCGTTGAGTGCAATGTCTTCACACGCAAGCCAGGCCGACACGTGGTAGCCGAGAGGGAACGTCGTTTGGTGAATGGCATCGGTATGAATCTCTTGAGCGGTTCCCCATTCGCCAACAATGGTTTGAAATGGAATCGCCGTGCGACCCATGAACAATTCAATCCAATTCAGAAGACGCCGGTCGGCAAACAGATCAACAATCTCAGGAACGAACCGTTGTGGATTCAGTGCACGTCGACCCATCACCCCGTCGGGTAGACGACCAGAGTCAAACGCCTCTTTGTATTTCTCGAACACCCGATCAATAACGCCCGAGTCAAACAGGCCGTCAACCCGATGATAACCCTCTATATAATAGGTGCGCAGGGCATCTTGCTGTTCGTTCGACGCAGTGATGAATCGTTGATCGCGTTCGACGTCTTCCCAAGACTGGTCGAGCCACATACCGTCGCCGCCACGATGAGCCGGAAACATCGTGGAATGTAGAACCGGCTTCGAGTTGATACGAATTGGTTTGTCACCAACAAAGTCGGCCGGCCAGTCCCATTTCTTACGGCCGAAAAGATTACGAACCTGTTCAAGTACCGGTCGTTTCGACGACATAACGTTACGGCTGACGCCACTTTCGGCCATCGCGTTGCACCATGGCATCGGATTCTGTGGGCCCCCAAGTACCGGCTGCATATCGAGCGAGCGGGAAATCTGGGTCGGCAAATGCCCGAAGCAGCGGTGTCACTATCCGCCACGCTTCATGCACCTCGTCGGAACGAATGAAGAGTGTTTGATCACCGAGCAGCGCATCGAGAAGTAAGCGTTCGTAACCGTCTAGGTCTTCTTCGGTGAACTGTTCGTCGTACGCAAAGTCCATTGATGTCGTTCGAACCACAAACGCCTGCCCGGGCACTTTTGCACCGAACCGAAGCGAGATACCAGAGTCAGGTTGAATGCGAACAATAAGCGAGTTCGGTTCAAGCTTCTTCGACATCTTTTGGGCGAACGCAAGGTGGGGTGCAGCGCGAAAATGCATGACCACTTCGGTGATGCGTTTCGGTAGGCGTTTGCCGGTACGTACGTAAATCGGTACGCCAGCCCAACGCCAGTTATCGACCTTGAGGTTCATTGCCACGTACGTCTCCGTCGAAGACTGCGGGGAAACACCCTCTTCGTTTCGGTAACCAATCGCCTTTTCGTCTTCGACCAACCCAATGTCATACTGCGCACGCACGACCCGCTGGTCAAGGTCTGTTTCAGGAAAATCGACAACCGAACGTAACGCTTTCACCTTCTCGTCGCGGATGCCATTGGCGTCCATCGTTGCCGGAGGCTCCATCAAAATGAGGGCCAGCACCTGCATAACGTGATTTTGAACGATATCTCTGAGTGCTCCAGCTTCTTCATAAAAGCCGCCGCGATGACCAACCCCGATCGACTCAGAAACGGTGACTTCTACGTGGTCAACGTACTGTCGATTCCAAAGTGGTTCAAAAATGGCGTTGGCAAACCGCAACGCAAGCAGGTTCTGGACGGTTTCTTTACCGAGGTAGTGATCGATTCGGTATACCTGCGACTCGTCGAATACGGCATGAACCACACGGTCAAGTTCGAGTGCTGATTCGGCATCACGCCCATACGGTTTTTCAACAATGATCCGAACGAATCCACCGGGCGTAGTTGGTTGGTTGAGCCCAGCTTGCCCAAGTGAGTCGACCAGAATGGGAAAGGTCGACGGGGGAGCCGCAAAATAGTAGAGACGGTTACAAACGCCGCCCATGGCTACTTCAAATTCATTAAGTACCTCATCGAGTTTTGCGAACGTCGCCGGTTCGTTATATTCGCCGGTGATGTAACGGAATTGCGCTGTCGCCGTGTCCCAAGATGGCAAAGCGGGCTGCACTGCCTCGTGCATACGGGTTCGGAAGTCATCGTCAGACATTTCGGTGCGCGCTACACCAACCACAGAAAAATGTTCAGGAAGAAATTTGCGGTCGATGAGTTCGGCCAATGCTGGCATAAGCTTGCGGCTCGTTAAGTCTCCTGACGCGCCAAAGATAACCAACACTGACGGGGCAACTGACGGGGTTTGGGTCGCTGAGGAACTTGCACCGTCGCTCATGAACAAATCCCAATGAACGGGTTTGTTTGTTTCGCGTCGACTGCAATACGAATCACACGGCGATCATGATCACGTAACGACTGGTGATCACCAATACTCTGCGCACTTATTAGGGTGTGAAAATCGTATGGGGCGCCCGGTACGGCAACGGCGGCGGTTGGTTCACTAGAAACTATCTGTATACACACGATATTCGCCGCACCGCCCTTATGTAGTTGGCCGGTGGAATGCAAAAACCGGGGGCCGAAACCAGCAGTAGTTGCTGCACCGTAACGCGAAGACAGGCGAGACCTCAGCTCAGCAAGGCCAACCTCGGAACCATATGGAAGGTACGCCTGCACACTTATGTAATCGCCAGGTGTAACGGTGACAGCCAGCCACGCATCGACTGACTCGCTTCCCACAGTCTCGACAACCGGTAAGGGTCCATCGCCTAGGCCGGCCAACACTCGGGCCGTATTATTTTTTGACTCGGTGACGTTCGGTTCATCAAACGGGTCGATTCCGAGCACATGACCCATGGCGGCGGTAGCAATTTCCCACTGCAGAAACGCACCTCCAAGGTCAGCCGGTGTAACCAGTCGTACGTCTACCTTGTACCGGTCTGACCCCGACGTGTCTTCATTGGTGCCAGCCACGTAGGGCACCGGAACGACACCAACACCTCGTTTGCCGGTCGATTCGGCAACGAGTTGTTCGACCCATAAACCGAACGCAGCAAAAGAAGGAGGTACCTCGATACACAACTTGTCTTGACCCGCGGTGCTCGCCTGGGCGATGTCGAGACCAAGTTGGGCTGCCGAGACCGGGTCAACTGCGGCTGCCGAATCGAGCAGCTCGTCAAGGTTGTAACCCAGCAGCGCCGCAGGAACCAAGCCGAAGTAACTCAGAACCGAGTATCGACCGCCAATATCGGGGTCGTTCACAAATACTTTGGAAAAACCTCTTTCACGGGCGATGCCTTCAAGTTCGGTGCCCGGGTCTGTCACTGCGACGTATCGAGCGGGATCAGAAACTTTGCTCCAGGCGTATGCGAGCAGGGAACGAACCTCAAGGGTGCCACCTGACTTCGACGAAATAAGAAACACCGTATCGTCTGTAGGCATACGTTCAACGGTCAGTGGGTCGGTTGTGTCGAGCACGAAAAGCCGATCCGAGCCAACGGCAGCACGAAGTACTTCTGGGCCCAGTGAACTTCCACCCATGCCGATAAGCACAATTTGGCGTGCAGTCACCGATGCGGCCCACTCGTGCAACGAAGGAACCTCGCTTCGAAGGCGTGTGTGGATGTCAGTCCAGCCGAGTCGAGTGGAACTCACGTTGGGGGTTGGCCACACGGCACCATCACGAGCGAAGAGTCGGACCGCAAAATCGGAGGCGCTCAATGGTGCCTGAGGTGGTTGGGGTGTCAAAGTCGAGCTACTCACGGTGTTCAGACCTTACGTGTTTCAAGTGTCGCCATGAGGTCTTCGAAGCTTTTGGCGAACGATGCAACACCTTCACGTTCGAGTACTTCTGCCACATCGGCCAGGTCAACGCCTAGCTCCCCGAGCCCGTTCATCGTTGCTACGGCATCTGCGACAGCGGTGACCGTGTCGATGGTTCGCTCAAGTGTTCCATGGTCGGCAAAAGCCTCAAGCGTTGCATCGGGAAGTGTGTTGACACTGTCGGGGCCAATCAGGCTGTCTACATACAATGTGTCGGGGTACGACGGGTTTTTCGTAGACGTCGAGGCCCACAGTGGTCGTTGAACTCGTGCACCTCGCTCGACAAGACGATTCCAACGTGGCCCAGAGAACTGTTCACGGAACAGGTGATTCGCTAAGACCGCCTGCGAGATTGCAGCCTTACCTTTCAAGGCCAAAGCCGCTTCGCTTCCGATCGCGTCGAGACGCTTATCTACTTCAGCGTCAACCCTTGAAATGAAGAATGATGCGACGCTCGCTACCCCTGACAAATCGGTGGTTCCGGAGGCAACCAAGCGTTCAAGGCCGCTCAAATAAGCCTCGATAACCCCAGCGTAGCGATCGATCGAAAAGATTAAGGTGACATTGATATCTCGACCCTCAGAAATCATCTGCTCTATTGCGCCAAGGCCTGCTTGCGTGGCGGGGATCTTGACCATCAAGTTAGGAACCGCGACTGTCGTATGTAAGCCCCGGGCTGCTTCGATAGTTCCGTCGGTATCGTGAGCAAGGCGAGGCGACACCTCAAGCGACACGTACCCATCAACACCATTCGTCGCCGAATACACCTCAAGCAACTGCGAGCAGGCAGCCTTCACATCATCAGATGCCATCACCCAATACGCTGCCTCGGTATCAAGGCCCCCGGCAATCAGCGAATGAAACTGCTCGTCGTAGTCGTTACTACCCGCAATGGCTTTTTGGAAGATGGTTGGGTTCGATGTGACACCCTTAACCCCCCGGGCAATGAGTGCTTCTAACCCACCACCGGCACCAAGGAACGATCGCTTTAGGTTGTCGATCCAGGGGCTTTGACCGTACTGGCTGGACAGGTTGTTCAATCGATCGTTCATAGGTTCTCCAAGGAATTGGCTGCAGAATCAAAAATATGCGTACACACTAGTATTCGTCTTCGTCACCTTCGAGAATCATCAATGCAGCCTCAACAACAGCCTCAGGCGAAAACCCGAATTCTTCCATCAATTTCTCAGCCGGGGCTGAAGCACCCCAAGTATCGATCGTGACAGACAAATCCGCGAAACGTTCCCAACCCATTGATGACCCAGCCTCGCAAGCAACTACCGGAACACCAGGAGGAAACACCTGATCGGCGTATTCTTCTTCCTGCTCGTCGAAAAGATCCCATGACGGCATCGACACGACCTGTGAGTCGTACCCTTCTTCACGAAGTTTGATCGCAGCAGCAACACAGTGCTGCAACTCAGAGCCTGTTCCTACCAACACAATGTCTGGTTGGTCGTTTTGAGCGTCGACGAGTATGTACGCCCCGCGTTCGACGCCAATGACCGCACGGTCACGAGTACCGGCAAGCACCGGAACCTTTTGTCGACCGAGTACCAATGCTGTCGGGCCTTCCTCAGCCCAAATAGCTACTCTCCAAGCGGCAGCAACCTCGTTAGCGTCAGCCGGTCGGATGAGGCGTAGCCCTGGCATAGCTCGAAGCGAAGCAAGCTGCTCGATTGGTTGATGCGTTGGGCCGTCTTCGCCCACACCAATCGAATCGTGGGTCCACGAGTAAATGACCTTGCTCTTTTGAATAGCGGCAACGCGCACCGCACCTCGCATGTAGTCGCTGAACACGAAGAAGGTTCCACCGATGGGAAGGCACCCACCGTGGGCAGCCATTCCGTTCATCACACCACCCATACCGTGTTCCCGAATACCGAAATGCACGAGACGACCTTCGGGTGATGCTGCACTGAACTTCGCCGCACCCTTCAGCATCGTTCCGGTGTTACCGGTGAGATCGGCCCCACCACCAAGAAGCGCCGGAACGTACGGAAGTACTGCGTTCAGGCATTCACCCGACGCGACACGAGTGGCCACCTGGGTTCCTTCTTCGTACACCGGAAGCTGATTCATCCAACCAGCAAGGGGTGACCCAGCAAGACACGCTTCCCATTCTTCTTGGAGAGGATGCGCAGCAGCCCGAGCCTCCCATTCACCAACAAGTGGAGTGCCCCGAGTCCCAGCCGCCCGGTACATGGTTGAAACATCTACGGCAATATCGAAGTTTCGGTCACGGTCCATACCCATAAGCTGTTTCGTGAGACGCACCTCTTCTTCGCCGAGCGGCTCGCCATGCGCCGCCGACGTATCGGTTTTGTTTGGGGCAGGGTAACCAATATGACTTCGTAAACGGATCAGGGTCGGCTTGTCGGTGACAGTCTTTGCCCTGAGTAGCGCTGCCTCGAGAGCATCGAGATCGTTGGCGATTTCGCCAACCTCGTCGACATCCCACCCATAGGAACGAAATCGCATGC
The DNA here is from genome assembly GCA_031430595.1 of Acidimicrobiia bacterium. Taxonomy (GTDB): domain Bacteria; phylum Actinomycetota; class Acidimicrobiia; order Acidimicrobiales; family JANYDT01; genus JANNBN01. Next base: position 135,890 of record JANPBU010000031.1, on the reverse strand, counting down.
CGGCATCGTCGGAGTAAGACAATTCAGTCGGCCCATCAATCGTGATGTGGTTGTCGTCATAAATACAGATCAACCGGCCGAGGCCAAAGTGGCCAGCAATACTGGCAGCTTCGTGGCTGATGCCCTCCATCAAGTCGCCGTCACTCACAATGCAAAAGGTGAAGTGATCACATACCTCTGCGCCGAAGCGGGCCCGGAGGTTAGTTTCGGCCATCGCCATACCTACGGCGTTCGACAGCCCCTGACCCAACGGCCCTGTGGTGACCTCAATGCCATCGGTATGGCCCCGCTCAGGGTGGCCCGGTGTAATCGAACCCCATTGGCGGAACTTCTTGAGGTCTTCTAGGCCGACGCGATACCCCGTCAAATGAAGTAGCGAGTACTGAAGAATTGAGGCGTGACCGGCGGACAGCACGAATCGGTCACGGTTAAACCAATCGGAATGGCTAGCCGAATAGTTCATGACTCGGGTGTACAACACGTGGGCTAGGGGGGCCAGAGCCATGGCGGTTCCTGGATGCCCAACCTTTGCGGCCTGAACCGCATCCATCGAAAGGCCACGAATGGTGTTCACCGCCCTCGATTCGAGGTCGGTTCCCGCTGGATCATTCGGCTGAATCACGTTGCTCCTAGTACGGCTTTTGTGTACGGCTTCTTCGTCGGCCACTGAAAGGATTTCCCTTCATTGTGGATTTACCCTAACCAGAAGGAAGGTCGATCTTGAACCACATACCCACGATCTACCTCACCATCTACCGAACCAAGCCGTATACAACCCTAGAATGTCGCAATTGGTGCGTTTGTACCGTAAATTGTTACTTCCCCGAACAAATTGCCACCAACCAAGTGGCCTAAAGATGAGGAACATCGTGAGCAAGACCAGCCCGTATAACGACGGAACGAGCAACGGCCTTTCCAATTTAAGAACTCGACCGACTCGGCGAGTCGCGCATGTTGCGCTCGCGCTTGGAGGCCTTCTTTCGGTGCTAGCTATTGCTCCGGCGGGTTTTGCCCAAGAGGCCAGCACCACGGTACCCACCGGCGAAGCAAGCACCACGGTTGCCCCAACCACGGGCCCAGCGTCAACTGTTGCGCCGTCAACTCCACCGGTGTCCACGGTTCCCGTAACTAGTCTTCCCGTAACCACGGTTCCGGTGTCCACCGTCGTACCATCCAGCACGATCGTGCCGCCTGCAACCACAGCCCCCCCGACTACCCAGCCAGCTCCACTGATTGTGGTTCCGAAAGGCAAAACGTTGAAGGTCGGCTCGAAGGGTGACGCTGTCCTCGCTCTCGAAGAGCGCCTCGAGGAACTGAAAATTGATACGGGGAAGGTCGATGGTCGCTTTGACTGGTCGACGTGGCAAGGCGTCGTTGCCTTCCAGAAATATCATGGCCTCAAGCGAAGCGGAACTGTCAATGCCGAAACCGCAAAGCGAATTGAATTTTCGCTACCAGTCGGTGGCATCAAGCGGGCCGCTGGCGGAAATTGGTTAGAAGTAGATAAGGGTCGCCAAATTACGTTTCTTTACCGGGACGGAGAGTTGTATCGAATGTTCGCCGTTTCAACGGGCAGCGGCCGAAAATATTGCGAGACCGGGCGCAGCGGGGCCAAAGTTTGCGGTTCGGCAACGACACCACCGGGAAATTTTCGTATTCAACGCCGCATCAGTGGTTGGCGTGAGAGCGAACTTGGTCGTCTGTACAACCCGCTGTATTTTAACGGGGGAATCGCATTCCACGGTGCACCAAGCGTTCCGGCCTACCCGGCTTCACACGGTTGCGTTCGTCTTCCTATGCCCATAGCTGAATGGTTTCCTGACTTCGTAAACAACGGTTGGCCGGTCTACGTCTACGAGTAGGCCTCTCAGTTTTTGCTTCCTGCCAGTCGTTTCGGTCTGCTAGTTGTTTCCGTCTGCTCGTCGGTCCAAATATCTTTGGCGGCGGTACAGGTGGGCCAATGAGGTCACCGCTCGGTTGGCCGACGGGTAGCAAAGTCGGCCGGTTTCTCGGACCATGGCGGGTCCGGGGTTAGACGGATCGCAAACTCCGAGTTCGGTGGCGGTCAGGATCGGTTTCGAATAGTTCACGCTCAGATCGTGAGCAGCTCGTGCGTACCGAGCGTCTTGGCGCTCGTGAAAATCAACTATCCGCTCCAGCCCGTTATTCGGAAAGAATCCACCGTTACGCTCGAATTTTGCTTGGTTCGATTGGATGCCAAGGCCAAGGTACACAATGGCGTGAACGTCGGGGTGGGCAGCCAAAATCTCCATGACTTCCGGAATCGTTTCGCGGGTTTCGGCCCCGGCTAAATCGACGGGGTTCGAGCGTGACCAACGAGGAGGAAGTTTGGTGTCAATCAACTTCAGCAAGTCGTCAGGTAATGCCATCAGCTGAAGGTGACGGTCGTTAGTAATTGCATCGGCAGTCACGACACCCCAACCCCCGGCTGTCGTAAGCACCACTACGTTCGGCCCTTTGAGAAGTGGTTGGGTCGCAAACGTCGCGGCGGCTTCAAACGCTTCTTCGACCGTCGCGGCTCGATTGACCCCCACCTGTCGGCACATCCCGTCAAATACCTTGTCGTTCGAGGCCAAGGCACCGGTGTGGCTTTGTGCAGCAGCCTGCCCGCCCTCCGTAGCACCGCCCTTTACGAGTACTAATGGCATTTTGGCTGCCACAATTCTTGCTCGTTCTGCGAAGGCTCGACCGTCAGCGATTCCTTCGACGTATGCCAAGCCAACGGTTGTAGCTGGGTCGTCAGCATAGAAACTGAGGTAATCGGCAACCGTTACCATGGCGGCGTTTCCGGCCGACACGGCCCGCGATATTCCGACACCGCTTCCGACTGCCCAGTTTTGGAAACTCGAAACAAAGTTGCCGCTCTGGCTAGCAATACCAATCGACCCAGGTGGGGGATAGGGGGCTACAATCTGCGCGCATAGCTTTGATGGGGTCGACACAACCCCCTGTCCGTTGGGGCCAGCTATGAGCAGCCCTAACGACTCTGCAAGCAACATCAGTTCTTGTTGGGCCTTCAGACCAGATTCTCCGGCTTCACCGTACCCGGCTGAGGTGATGAAAACAGCTTTAATTCCCTTAGCAGCACACGACTTCAGGATTGACGAATTCGTAGAAGCAGGCGTACATATGATTGCGAGGTCTATCTCGCCGTTGGGAAGTTCGTCGACTGACACGACCGTTTCGATATTCAGAACAGTCTCTCGTTCTAGATTGGTGGCGTAGACCCGGCCACTGAAACCGCCAGCCAATATGTTATGTAGTGCTACGAAACCAAACTTTCCGGGGTGGCTTGATGCACCAACGACCACCACTGCCCTCGGATCAAAAAAGGCAAGGAAATGGGCGTTGGTGAGATGCGTTGCGGTGTAGCCGGACGTCGAAGTAGGCATCACGCCACCTCAACAAGTGCGTCGACGGCGATCGGTTCACCGTTGACGACAATCAGCGGATTCACATCGATCGACCGTATTTCGGGATGTGCTTCGACCGCTTCCGACAACCCGAGCAGCACAGTAGCTAACGCATGCCGATTCACGGCCGGTTCGCCTCGAAACGCACGCAATAAACCCTGCATTTCCAGATCATCAATCATCTCGTACGCGTCGACCGGTGAAATGGGAATCAACCGAAAGACGACATCTGCAATCACCTCGGCCAACACGCCACCCACGCCAAGCATCAGTACTTTTCCGAATTGCGCGTCGTCAGCCACGCCAGCAATGAATTCGCGAGTCCCTTTCAACATCGGCGCAACCAAGAGGGTGACCGGCCCATCGTCGGTGGTGGCAGCAGCAAGAAGTTCGGTCGCAGCAGAGCGCACCGCAGAAGCTCCCCGAAGATTGAGCTTCACCAGACCCCGCTCGGTCTTATGGGCAATTCGGTCGCCACAGAGCTTGATGACCACACCTTGAGCGTTCGGGTCGAGTTCGTGGGCTGCGCCTATTGCTGCTTCGACGGTGGCGACATTTCGTTCCTCGGCAAGAGGAACGCTGTATCCGCGCAGAAGCGCTTTGGAGGCCGATTCAGAGAGCGTGGGCATACTAGTAACCGTAGACACTGAATGGCGGGCATAAAAATTGTCCGACCAGTGCATCGGTTAACGGTCACGGTGACGAAAGTCGGGTCCGCCCTCATTGGTCGTGACCAGACAAAGTTCACCGGGTACTTTCGTCACCGTGACGATCTACTGAAGGCTGCGGCAGGTGACCGAACCCCCGGCTACTTTCGTCACCGTGACGATCTGCTGAAGCGGGTCAAAGTGAAGGTTCCCGTCGGGATTCCGCCGGTAGCGGTCTCGGTGCTCCTAACATCAACGGGTGGCCCGATTTTCCCGAACTTCTCGTAGGTCGCGACGTGAGCAGCGCAAGCTAGGTGCACCCGGAATTCGCCCTTCCGAGCCACGATGGATCCGCAAAGCCACCACGGCACTTGTTTTCTTGTGTACCGGCCTCGCCCTCGCAAACGTGGTGTTGTCGAGCCGAGCCTTCGGGGTCGCTCGATCAGGACGCGATATTCGCAACCTCAAAGAAGTGACAGTTCCGATTTTGGCTGCACGCCGAGTTCCAGACGTTGTCACGGCAATATCGGGTGACCGTACCCTTGACGCACAGGTCGCTGAGTTGTTTGCAAACGAACGAATGGGATCAGCAGCGCAGGCATCGTGTGTCGTCGTTCGTCAAGAGGGCCGTACGCTTCTGGCACGCAACCCGACCACCCCGGTTATCCCTGCCTCAACCATGAAATTGATGGTTGCGAGCACCGTATTGCGTGAACTTGATCCAGATTCACGTTTTATTACTGAGGTTCGATCGGCCGCAGCACCTACTGATGGCAGCGTTGCTGGCGATGTATTTTTCATCGGTGGCGGAGATCCGCTGTTGGCGACGAAACCCTACCTGGCCACATTTTCGCGTCAGCCCCAAATTGCTACGTCGCTTGAGCAGCTTGCCGACGATGTAGTTGCCGCCGGGGTCAAGCAGATCAACGGTTCAATCGTCGGACACGACCGCCGCTATGACGATCTTCGACGGGTTCCAACCTGGAAAGCGAACTACACAACCGATGGTGAGGTTGGACCGATCAGCGCGCTGAGTGTAAACGATTCGTTTGTGGCTTCGGTAACCACGACCAAGAAACGTGCCACTCGAGCGGTTTGGAAGGGTGCCTCTGAACCACCCGCAGACGCTGCGAGGGTGCTTACCGCTTTGCTCGTTGAACGTGGAGTGGTAGTAACCGGAGAGCCGCGTTCCGCAACCGTTTCGGAAAGTTTGCCGTCAAACGTTATTGCCCAAATCGCATCGCCGCCGTTAAGCGAAATCGTTGGAGAGATGCTCAGCGAATCTGACAACAACACCGCGGAATCGTTGCTCAAAGAGTTGGCGTTTTCGTCGACCGGTCTGGGAACCACGGCAGTTGGAGCCGAGTTCATGAAAGCGTCGTTCGAAAAGCGTGGGTACCCGATCGACCAACTCACCTTTGTTGATGGGTCTGGCCTTGATCGAAGTAACCGCGTCACCTGCGCAGTAATGGTTGGCTCGATTGAAGAATCGATCTCGCTGTTTCGAGACCTTTTGCCCATTGCCGGAACGTCTGGAACACTTTCCAATCGAATGAAGGGCGACGAAATCAGAGGCAAACTCCGGGCGAAAACCGGAACATTGAACGGCGTGTCTGCCTTGGTTGGCGAAGTCGACATCGGTGGCGGCCGGACCCTCGATTTTGCTTTAGTACTCAACGAACTCACTCCGGGTGTACCGGGTGTTGCGACCGGTGACGCACTCTCGATTGCCGTGTCGCAATACCCACAAGTTTCGGCAAAATCACCGACCCTTGATGTGGCTGCGATTGAACCGTACCCATTTGTGACCACTGATTTGGGGTCACCAAAACGGCTACCTATTGCTGATACCTCGACGGGTTCGGATTCGACGGTGACGGTTTCGACGGTGACCACAAGTACGAGTCCGGCCGATTCGACCACAACATCGGTTACGCCATGAACAACGACGACCAACCATCTCTGTACGAACTTCCCATGTTTCCGTTGGGAAGTGTCTTATTTCCGTTCAGTGTGCTTCCCCTTCGCATATTCGAGGATCGCTACCTGCAGCTCACCACAGACGTGCTTGCTGGAAATGGGGAATTCGGAGTGGTGCTTATCGAACGCGGTGCAGAGGTTGGCGGTGGCGATGTGCGATTCGCCGTGGCCACGGTCGCAAAGGTATTAGAGGCCGAGCCGCTTGACGATGGCGGATGGTTCCTTGCGGTCGTAGGCATACGTCGTATTCAGATCCATTCGTGGCTCGAAGATGATCCATATCCGCGAGCAATTGTGTCGAACCTTGACCCCGCAGTCGTGAGCGACGACGACCATGATGAACTGCTCGGGCAGGTCAACCCGCCAACGAACGAACATTTCGTATCAATAGCGGCCGTCGAAGAATCAGTCGACAGCCACGAGGTTGACCGTATGGTGTCAGGCCTTCGTCGTGTGTTGGCGATGAGGTCTGAGCTCAACGAGCCGGGGGCTCCGGCGACTTTCACCTTTGATCCGTACCCTCCGGCGCTCATTTGGCAGGCATGCGCTGTGCTGCCGGTTGGTCCGCTCGACGACTTGGCGTTGCTTCGCTGTTCGTCGATGAACGAACGGCTCACCCTTCTTAAAGAGCTGATCGATGACGAGGCACTCGTTCTAGGGAATAGATTGTCAGGTGGCTGATCTATGTTCAGTCGATGCTTACCGGTCGAGCCGACCGGTTGAGTGCGTATCCAAGGAGCAACGTGGCAACAACGAAGAGTGATCGTGGCACCGCAGGCGGAGCCTCGATGTTGACGCAGGCTGGGGCGAAACTTCGTCAAATCAACCCGAATGCCGCCAAAACTTCGACCAGGTCCGGTATAGCAGGTGTCAAAGACCTCGCGTCTACTGCTGTTGCCTACGCCAAACAAGAAACGGTGGGGCCGCTCAAGGGGCTGGCCCGTTACGCCGGGTTCGGCTTCGCCGCAGCGCTTCTCTTCGGAACATCGCTTGTCTTGGCTGCCCTCGGCGCACTGAGAGGCATTCAAGCAGCCACCGGTGCGGTCGATTCGAAACGGGGTGGGTTCGACGGAAGCCTCAGTTTCTTGCCGTACCTCTTGGCCGTTTTGGTGTGCGTTCTGCTACTTGCTTTTGTCGGGTGGTCAGCCGTGAAAGCCACCCGTTCCTCATCATCTGATTCAAACTCGGGAGACCGTCGATGAGCCGTAAAGAGTCCAAACGACCAACCGATCGACCCATTGCCCGGGGAGATCTTGAAAATCAGTTACGTACCCTGAAGGGTGACGTTGACACGGTAAAAGATTCGACCGTGGGTGCTGGTGTGGCGATCATCGGAGGCATTGCGTTACTTATCATCATTTTGGCTTTCCTGATGGGTCGAAACCGTGGAAAACAGAAATTCTCGTTCGTCGAAGTTCGACGGGGCTAGGCGCAACGCAAACCATGGGTTCTTTGTTTCGACGGTGGCTACGATTTTCGGTGATGCGTAAAGGCCTTACCGGTTCGTCGCCGATGTGGACATTTATTGGTGTTTTGGGCGTATTGAACACGCTGAGAAAACGCATCGGAAATGGCAAGTCAACGTCGCTGATCTCGGGTCCCGTGCGCTCTGGCGAAGTCATTGAGATTCGTCACCGTGGTGCCCCAGATCGAAAACTTCGGAAGGAACGATCCGTACGTGCGTCGCTGGTTGGCGACCTTCTCGCCGCACCGGCCGGTCGAAAAGGAAAACGGATTCGGCGTCGATTCTCCGGAACAATGGTGGAAGAGTTTGCGGCGGTTTTGCCTGCCGCAACTTCGGCGCTTGCCAAACTGCTTGACCCGTCACCTGCACCAAAAAAGTTGACCAGGCGTGAACAACGAAAACAAACGAAGTCAGGAAATGTATGAGTAGGCCCTTGCGTGCAGGCGAACGAATCATTTTGGTTGACTCGAAACGTCGCCGGTATCTCATTACGTTAAGTGACGGGGGAGAGTTTCACTCACACGCCGGTATCGTTGGCCACAACGACTTCATTGGTTCAGAAGAAGGCATCACCGTAAAGTCAACCGGCGGTGGTAAGTACACAGGCATTCGGCCGACGCTTGCCGAGTTTGTGCTCAAGATGCCGCGTGGCGCGCAAGTTATTTACCCGAAAGATCTCGGTCCAATTTTGTTTCTGGCCGACGTGTTCCCTGGGGCTCGAATTCTCGAGTCGGGGGTTGGCTCGGGGGCATTGTCGATGACGCTTCTTCGCGCTGGCGCCGAAGTCATTGGCTACGAACTTCGAGAAGATTTCGCGAAAAAAGCTCAACAAAACGTGGCGGCCTTCCTTGGCGACGAGGCAATGATGCGTTACAAGGTCGAGGTTCGAAACGCGTACGACGGTATCGATGAGACCGGCCTCGATCGCATTGTGCTTGACCTGCCAGAACCCTGGGAAGTCGTGCCGCACGCAGCGAAAGCACTTCGAAGCGGCGGAATCATTTTGTGTTATCTGCCAACGATTAACCAGACGGCGCATCTTCGACGGGTACTGACCCACCACGGGTTTTCGCTCGCCGAGACGATCGAGGTACTTCACCGAGGCTGGCATATCGAAGGAATGTCGGTTCGGCCAGACCATCGTATGGTCGCTCACACCGGGTTTCTTACTCATGCCCGTTTGCTTCCTGGGGAATCGGCGCTTCGAGAATCGTCGGTTGCACCAGGCCTTGGGTTTCCCGACATGCCCCACATCGAAGACATGATGGATATGGATTCAAGTGATCTCGAGTCTGGCGATAGCGACTCAGTTGATCAGGTGAGTTGAACGCCCTCGACGTTGTCATTACTGTCGCTGCAGTAGCTGCTGCCACCGGCGGCTGGCGTCAGGGGATTGTGGTTCGGCTTTGTATTGCCGGGTTTTCGCTGGCCGGGGTACTTCTTGCCGCCCGCAATGTTGGTTGGATCACTTCGAAAATCGCACCGCTTGGCGAAAACCCCGGTACGTTCGGAGTCATTGTTGCGCTGGCTATTGGGCTGGTCAGCGGCCGAATCATCGGTACGTTGATCGGGCGTTGGGTGCGCCATCGATTGCCGACACGCCCAATCCAAACCCTTGATCACGTCGCTGGTGCCGCGGCCGGCCTTATTGGGGTGGTTACTGCCGTGTGGCTGAGCGGCCCGTTCCTCGGGCTTATCCCCGGGTGGCCATCATCACAGTGGCAGTCGTCCCGGATTGCCTTAGCCGTGAGTAGCTCGTTACCTACGCCGCCGAACCCGCTCGGCAACGCCCGATTTGCTATCGGGCTGGCCCGATTCCCGCAGATGTTCGCGACAGCTAAACAGGGCGCAGAACTTTTCGATGCTGCCGGTGGACTCGGACCAATCGTCTCCGCAGTTTCAAACCCGAACGAGGTACCCGGACAAGCTGCGCTGATTCATGAAGCAAGCGAAGTGACGTCGTCGAACGTAATGGTGTCGTCGGTGGCGTGTCGGGTGAAGGTCCGTGGAGCGGGTGTTGTGGTACTGGTGCCCGCCATCGGGGCTGAGCCGCTCGTGTTGACGACTGCACAACAGGTCGCTGGTGCCACCGACATTACGGTTGACGATGGACGATCAGTGCGCAAGGCGGTCGTCGTGGCGTTTGATCCGAGCGAAAACCTGGCGCTCATAAGAACCGTCACCTTGTTAGAGGCAACCCCGGTGGCAGTGGCGACCGTTGCGTCGCCAGGTAAATTCTCGGTCGCTGGACGAAACGTCGACCTGCTCGGCAGCAAGAATGCTCAGGGGCGAGACATTTACGGAAAAACCTCGGTTAACCGTGACGTCGTTTTGCTTCGCGGAACCGTGACTACCAGCGATCTCGGGGCTGGGTTACTCGATGAGGCCGGTCGTCTTCACGGCATTGTCATCGGGCTAGTCCCGACCAGGGAAGGGGCCGCCGTAGCGCTTCGAGCCGCAAGGGTTCGAGCATTTTTGGCAGCCGCACCAAGCCTGGAAAATACTTCAAGGTGTGTAACGAAGTAACCCGCCTCAGCGAATTACTTCGTTACTAACAAGCAGACAAGCCACGCAGAGCGGGCTACGGCTCGATGTAGATACATTCTCCGGGGCACTCTTCAGCGCTTTCAACCACGGCATCAAGGCGTGATTCGGGGAAGTTTGCGAGACCTTCAGGGCCGCCGGGCTCGGAGAAGACTTTGGTGCCTTCCTTCACGTATGCGAGACCGTCGTCGAGAAGTGTGAAGACATCGGGGGCGATCTCTTCGCAGAGTCCGTCGCCGGTACACAAGTCTTGGTCTATCCACACCTTCATTTTGGTCCTGCCTTGTATTGAGAGAAGAAGTACTTACACATCATTCGGTGCTTTTGTCACCTAACTTGACCGACGTTATCAGCGTCCTGACAGAAATCGTGCCCGATGAATTCCTACGCCAATGATTTCGTATTCTGATGATTCGTAATGCAGGGCAAACGGGTATGGTGCAAGCAAGGAGGAGATGACACCATGGGAATTGCAGAACTCCAGTCTCGTCTGAGCGATTACGAACGCGAAGTAAACGAACTTCAGCAGTCGATCAAGGGACTCGATGAAGAAATAGTGACGCTGCGGCGAAAGCTTCAAGACGCGCCGAAACGCGTTCGAACGCTTGAAGAGCGAATGCTTGAAACGAAAGGGCAGTTAGCCCAGGCGATCAGCCAAAACGAAAAACTCACCTATACGCTTCGAGAAGCTCGCGAACACATAGCAAACCTTCGTGAAGAAGTTGAAAAGCTCACTCAAGCCCCGAATGGTTACGGCACGTTTCTGGCCAAAAATGACGATGGAACCGCTGATGTGTTCACGGGCGGCCGCAAAATGCGGGTGGCGCTTCATCCGGCACTTGAAACAGACACCATCGACCGCGGCCAAGAGGTGGTGCTGAACGAAAGTATGAACATCGTGTTGGTTCGTCCAAACGATGGTGCGGGCGAAGTGGTCACGTTAAAAGAGCGCCTCGACGATGGTCGACGGGTCATTGTGACCGGCCGGGCCGACGAGGAACGAGTTGTAGAGCTCACGGACGCCTTACTGAATTCGAATATCCGACTACGTGCTGGCGATTCACTGCTGCTCGACACCCGGTCGAATCTGGTTATAGAGAAACTTCCCAGGCCAGAAGTCGAAGAACTTGTGCTTGAAGAGGTGCCAGATATCACCTACGAAGACGTCGGTGGCCTCGATTCGCAAATCGAGATGATCAAAGATGCGGTCGAGCTTCCCTTTTTGCACCAAGACCTCTTCCATGAGCACCAGTTGCCAGCCCCGAAAGGGATTTTGCTGTATGGCCCCCCGGGGTGTGGCAAGACCCTGATCGCGAAGGCCGTGGCGAACTCGTTGGCGAAGAAGGTCAGCCAAGTTACCGGTCAACCCGCTGCACGTAGCTATTTCATCAACATCAAAGGTCCCGAGCTTCTTAACAAGTATGTGGGCGAAACAGAACGCCAGATACGTTTGGTGTTTCAACGGGCACGTGAAAAGGCCGAAGAAGGCGTGCCGGTGATTGTCTTCTTCGACGAGATGGATTCGTTGTTTCGCACCCGAGGTACCGGCATCTCGTCTGATATGGAATCGACGATTGTTCCTCAATTACTCGCCGAAATTGATGGCGTCGAAACGCTGAAGAACGTGATTGTGATCGGGGCATCAAATCGCGAAGACTTGATCGATCCGGCCATTCTTCGTCCTGGCCGCCTCGATGTAAAAATCAAGATTGAACGACCGAACGAAAAGGCTGCCCGCCAAATTTTTGGTCGGTACATGTCGTGCGACCTCCCGCTTGACGAAGCCGAAGTGGTGTCGCTCGGAAATGGCGACCGCCAAAAGGCCGTTGATGCGATGATCGAGTCGTGTGTCGAGCAAATGTACCGAACCGACGAAACGACGAAGTTTCTTGAAGTGACGTATCAGGGTGGCGATAAAGAGGTCATGTACTTCAAAGATTTTTCCTCGGGAGCCATGATTGAAAATATCGTTCGCCGGGCAAAGAAGCTTTCAATCAAACGCCAAATCGCTGGTGAAGGTGCCGGAATCCGAACCCAAGACTTGTTCGACTCGACCCGCCAAGAATTTAAAGAGCAGGAAGACCTTCCGAACACCACGAACCCAGACGACTGGGCGAAAATCTCGGGTAAAAAGGGTGAACGAATCGTATATGTACGTACGATCATTCAAAAAGGACCCGATGCTGCGCCAGTCGGCCTTCGTTCGATCGAACGCGTCACCACCGGTCAGTACCTCTAGCCGATTAGCTGGTTCCAGTCGCCGCAATGCGGTGGCAGGCGTCAGTTGTTGTTCGTGTAGCGCTGCCTCCACGAGGCTCGCTCTGAGTAGCTGGGCGAACGTTCTGGGTGAGCCTCGCCGGGGCGGCGCGAGAGTTACGCAAAGGGCAGGGGGCTACGAAAATTGTCACACGGTCGCTCCCCGAAACAACTCGGCGTCGATGGGTCACTCGGTTTCCGACCCTGTAACGGCACCTTCAACGCTCGCGGCAGCGAGGTCGTAGCCGCCAGTGAGCACTACGGTGAAACCATGGCAGTTCCGAAGGTGTGTGGAATCGAAACCGAATACGGCATTGTGTTGCGTGGCGGTGACTCGAACCCGATTTTGGCATCGTCAATGCTGGTAAACGCCTACGTACAACGTCACGGTAAGCACGACATCGCGTCCCGGCCAACCAGCGTGTCGTGGGATTTTGATGACGAAAGCCCCGCCAACGATGCCCGGGGCTGGACGCCACTCGGTTCAATGCCCCCCGAAGTAGAGACCCACCTGGTCAATGCTGTGCTCACCAACGGTGCTCGGTACTACGTAGACCATGCCCATCCGGAGTATTCAAGCCCCGAATGCCGAACCCCGTTAAGTGCAACGCTGTACGACCGTGCCGGCGAACGAGTGATGGTCGCATCGATGGAGGCGGTCAAGGCAACCCTTGCGCCGGGTCAAGAAATCGTTGTATACAAAAACAACTCGGATGGTCGCGGCAATAGTTACGGCACCCACGAGAACTACCTCATGGACCGTTCGGTGCCGTTCTCGCGAATCGTGAACTCGATCATCCCGTTTTTTGTTACCCGACAAATTTTCACCGGTTCAGGAAAAATCGGGACTGAATATCCTGGGGCTCCGACAGAGGTCCCCTTCCAAATTACCCAGCGCGCAGACTTTTTTGAAGAAGAAGTTGGTCTGGAAACAACTCTCAAACGTCCGATTGTTAACACCCGGGATGAACCACATAGCGATGCCCAGCGATATCGCCGCTTACATGTGATCACCGGTGACGCAACGATGAGTGAATATGCCACCTTCCTAAAACTAGGTACCACCGCAATTGTTCTTGCCATGATCGAAGACGAGGCATTCGAAAGCAGGGCGCTTTCCTTGGTGTCGGCAGTGTCGGCAATGCGCTGGGTGTCGTGGGATCTGTCCCTTAAATCGCCACTTGAACTCGTAGACGGTCGGCATATGACTGCACTCGAAATCCAGTGGGAATATCTGCGTTTCGCCCAAAAGTATGCGAACGAACGAGGCTTAGACGCCATTGACCCTACCGGGGTGCAAGGCCCTCAACTTTTGTCGATGTGGGAAGAAATTCTTACTGACTTGGAACGGGATCCGTTGCTGACCGCCGACCGTCTTGACTGGACAGCCAAACTTCGCCTGTTCGAGGCGTACCGAGACCGTCACGGTCTGCCGTGGACGGATGCGAAGGTACGGGCGCTCGGGTTGCAATGGCATGAAGTACGACCCGACAAGTCGTTAGGGTTACGCCAACCGTGGCGTCGTGTGCTTCATGAAGCCGACATAGATGCGGCCGTAACCGAGCCCCCACGAGACACCCGGGCATATTTCCGAGGTAAATGTCTCCAAAAATTTTCACCATGGATTACGGCTGCTAACTGGGATTCGCTGGTGTTTGACCTGGGCAGCGACCCTTTACGACGGGTTCCGATGATGGAACCGCTGAAGGGCACCGCTGAACTGGTTGATTCCCTGCTAGAAGGGTGTGACACACCTGCTGAATTGCTATTAAGACTTGGTGGGTGAAGAAATGAGAGTTAACCATGCCTGAACGTGAACAAATCAGAAAGCAAACCCCGCAACGAGAGACTGAGCGAGTTGCTGAAACCGCGCCAGCCGCAACGAAGCAGGGCGAAAAGTTAAAAGCTGAACTCGATGACCTTCTCGATGAAATCGACGAAGTGCTCGAAGTCAACGCCGAAGAGTTTGTCAAAAGCTACGTACAAAAGGGCGGCCAATAGCTGTGAAGTTTGCTTCGTTTGAATCTGATGACCCGATTGCCAGATTCGCAGAACCCACGATGACGCACACCGTCACCGCCAACCCCCGTGCCGAATCGCACGACCTCACGTTTACTCACGCAACGACGATTGTGGCAATGCGTTATGCCGATGGCGTCTTGATGGCCGGTGACCGGCGAGCCACGGCCGGTAACGTCATCGCGCACCGCACTATGGACAAAGTGTTTCCGGCCGATCGTTACTCGGGCGTTTCCATTTCAGGTGTTGCGGGGTTGGCGGCCGAAATGGTCAAAATGTTTCAGCTTGAGCTTGAACATTTCGAAAAAGTTGAAGGTATTGCTCTCAGCCTTGACGGAAAAGCGAATCGTCTCGGAAACATGATTCGCCAAAACCTACCGGCGGCAATGTCGAGCGGAATGGTAGTGATCCCTATCTTTGCCGGGTATGACCTACGGCGGAAGGAAGGTCGTATCTACAACTACGACGTGACCGGGGGCCGCTACGAAGAAATGGAATACCACGCGACCGGCTCAGGCGGCATTTATGCCCGTGGGGTCATCAAGCAGCAGTGGCGCAGGGGCATGTCTCGCGACGAAGCTGTCGAACTGGCGATTGGGGCATTGTTTGATGCAGCCGACGACGATTCAGCTACCGGAGGCCCAGACTTGGTACGAGGCATTTATCCGTCGGTCGCGACCATCACACCTGATGGTTACACCAGGGTCGCCGACGAAGAAGTTGCGCTTCGAAGTGATGCGTTCGTGAAGTTACGTATGGCACGAATGGCTGGCGACCTCAGTTTGGGCGGCCAGGGCAGTACCGGGGTTCAGTCATGAGTATGCCGTATTACGTTTCGCCCGAGCAGGTTATGAAAGACCGGGCCGACTACGCCCGCAAAGGTATTGCTCGGGGTCGAAGTCTGACGGGGATGTCGTACGACGGCGGCATTGTGTTGGTGGCCGAGAATCACTCGCGTACCCTGCATAAGGTTTCTGAGATCTACGACCGCATAGCGTTCGCCGGTGTCGGCAAATACAACGAATTTGACCAGCTTCGAATCGCCGGTGTTCGAGCAGCTGATATGCGCGGTTACAACTACTCGCGTGAAGATGTCGATGCCCGCAGTCTGGCGAACTCATACGCACAAATGCTTGGACAGGTGTTCACTCACGAAATGAAACCGCTTGAGGTTGAGATTCTGGTGGCCGAAGTTGGTTGGTCAAACAACGTGGAAGACGATCGACTGTTCCACCTGCTCTACGACGGTACCGTGGTAGACGAGCAGCACTTCACCGTTCTTGGTGGTGACGCTGACCCTATTTTGGCTCGGCTTAAAGAGACGTATCAACCGGCCATGAGCTTGTCGAATGCCATCAAAACAGCGGTTGCTGCGATCACCGGCCCCGACCGTACTCTCGGTGAACCCGAACTTGAGGTGGCGATGCTCGAACGGACCGCACAGGGTCGTACGTTCCGCAGGGTCGAAAACGAAGAACTCGTTGCTTTGCTTGAAGCCGCCTCGTAACTACATTGAGCAAATGGCGCGGTTGACGAAGCGTGACGTTGAACTCTTGACGTCAGCACTCGACAGCGAGTTGCTGGTCGACGCACTCAGAACAGCACTTCACAAAGTGCTCGATGTCGAACCGTTTGAAAACGATTGGGCCGCGCTGGTCAATTGTGCGGCCCAACGATCAGGTTGGCCGAACGATCGGCGATGGGCCACTATCAACCGTGACCCAGATACCCTCGACGCGTTGATCGTAGAACTCAACGAACTCAGGACCCTTCGACAACACCTACCAACCGCGACACGCTTGTCGTCCGAAGAACTGCGGTAGGTTCGCTTCATGGACCGCCGCATCTTCGGATTGGAAAACGAATACGGGGTGACCTGCACGCTGCGCGGACAGCGTCGACTCAGCCCCGACGAAGTGGCCCGGTACCTCTTTCGCCGGGTTGTCTCATGGGGCCGTAGTTCGAATGTGTTTCTCGAAAATGGGGCGCGGCTGTACCTCGACGTGGGCTCGCATCCTGAGTACGCAACCCCAGAATGCGATTCGTTGGTTGACCTTGTTACGCACGATAAAGCCGGTGAACGAATTCTCGAAAGCTTGGTCGGCTCGGCCGAGCAGCGGCTTCGAGAAGAAGGCATCAAGGGTGACATTTATTTGTTCAAGAACAACACTGACTCTGCCGGAAACTCGTATGGGTGCCACGAGAACTACCTCACGAGTCGGGCCGATGAACTCACGCACTACACCGAGATACTGATTCCCTTCCTCGTATCACGGTCGATTTATGCCGGTGCGGGCAAGGTACTGCAAACCGCACGCGGTGCCGTGTTTTGTGTTACTCAGCGTGCAGAGCATATTTGGGAAGGTGTGAGTTCGGCAACTACCAGAAGCCGTCCGATCATTAACACCCGTGACGAACCGCATGCCGACGCTGAAAAGTATCGTCGATTGCACGTCATCGTTGGCGACTCGAATATGAGCGAGTACACCAACTATCTCAAGGTTGGCGTTGTCAGCATTATGTTGAAAATGCTTGAAGACCCGGCGGTGGTGTTGCGTGACATGACCCTCGAAAACCCGATCCGGGCTATTCGCGAAATTAGCCACGACATCACCTGTACGAAACGGGTCAAGTTGGCAAATGGGCGAGAAGCTTCGGCCTGGGATATTCAATCGGAGTACCTCAACCGGGCGCTGCGGTATGCCGAAAGTAAGGGTTTTAGCGAGCAGGAAACGAAAGCCCTCGAGATGTGGCAGCACGTGATGACGAAGATCGAACAAGATCCGTTGAGCCTTGACCGTGAGTGTGATTGGGTGATGAAGTATCGCCTCATCGAGGCGTATCGTGCCCGTCACGATCTGGCCCTGTCGAGCCCCAAAATTGCCTTGATGGACTTGCAGTACCACGATGTCACACGTTCACGGGGTTTGTTCTACAAGTTACAAGACCGGGGCCTGGCCGAGCGGGTCACCACCGATGAAGCTATCAACGAAGCGATTGAGACGCCACCCCAAACCACTCGGGCAAAGCTTCGAGGCGACTTTATTAAGCGTGCAAAGGAACAAAAGCGTGACTTTACGGTTGACTGGGTGCACCTCAAGCTAAACGATCAGGCCCAGCGGACCGTGCTGTGCAAAGACCCGTTTAAGTCAAAAGATGAGCGGGTCGAAAAACTCATTGCTTCACTATGAGCCGTATCGAGCGTCTCATTAACTTGACGGCGGCACTGCTCGCTACTGATCGTCCCCTGACCTCCGATGAACTGCAAGAACGGGTTCCGGGTTACCCCGAAGATCGACCGGCCTTTCGACGACAATTCGAACGTGACAAAGATGCCCTACGCGAACTTGGTATGCCCCTGGTCTTGGTGGTGTCGTCAAATATTGGAATAGATATCCACGCGTACCGTATTGATCGTGACCGGTACTATGTGAAAGACCCCGGTTTGACCCCCGATGAACTTTCTGCATTGACGCTTGCGACGCGTCTCGTCAAGCTCGATGGCGGACAGCGGCTTCCAGATCCCCGCGAAACAGACCCGGAATCGGTTGCATCGGTGGCGTCGGCTGCATCGGCTGCAATGTGGAAACTTCGCAGTGAACACGTTGAAAAAGCGATCCGAAACTCTTCGGGGTCGCCGGTCGTCGAACTGGTGCCCACCGAGGTTGACCTTCCAAATGACGGCGCACTTGGATCCATCTTCGAAGCCATTGCGTCGAACCGATCGCTCGCATTCACGTACAAAGACGAATTGCGCCACGTTGTGCCCCGATCGCTGTCGTTCGAGAAGGGACGCTGGTACCTCGCTGCGTTCGACATCAGTCGCGATGATGACCGATCGTTTCGAATCGACCGGATGAGCAACGACATCGAACTCGGGGAACTCGTCGACGCAGCAGTAGTGCAACGGGCCCAAGTGGTGCAGCGGCCACGAACAATGCAACGCCCATGGGAAATTGGTGTTGGCGAACCCGTTACTGCTCTCGTCAGGGTTGACGCCGATCAGGCCCCCTTCGCTACCCGAAGTGTCGGTCATGACGACGTGGTGTCACAACATGACGACGGATCCGTCACGCTACGGCTGTTCGTCCGAAGCCCCGATGCGTTTCGCTCATTTGTCCTCGGATTTCTTGATTCGGCGACCGTTCTTGCACCGCCAGAGTTTCGCCAGTCGATTATTGAGTGGTTACAAACCATTGTTCAGGCTGGGCGCTAGGCATGGCAAAAGTAAGCACCGAAGAGCGGCTGAAACGAATTCTGGCAATGGTTCCGTGGATTGCCGCTCATGACGGCCCTGCGGTGCGTGAGGTGTGCACCCGGTTCGAGTTGTCTCCGGCCGATCTCAGTGCGGATTTGGCCCTGTTGTACCTTTGCGGTCTGCATCCCTATACGCCCGATTTGCTTATCGAGGCCGAGATTCGTGATGCCCGGGTGTGGGTGTCGTACGCCGAATACTTCAGCCGTCCGTTGCGTTTAACCCCAACCGAAGGTCTTGGGCTGCTTGCTGCCGCCCAATCGTTGCTGTCGGTACCAGGAACCGACCCAACCGGCCCGCTAGCCACAGGCCTCGCGAAACTTGCGTCGTCGCTCGGTGCCGACGACGCTGTGCATATTGACCTCGGAGACGCAGACGCCGACGTCTTGGGTACCCTCCGATCGGCGATTGCTACCCAAACGCAGGTGTCGATTGATTACCTCTCGTTCAGCCGAAATGAACGCTCAGAGCGAAACATCGAACCGGCCGGGGTGTTTGCGACAAAGGGCCAGTGGTACGTGTCGGCATGGTGTCACCAAGCGAACGCTGAACGGGTGTTTCGAGTTGACCGTATTGCTACAGCGACTGCATCCGACACCCCCCGCAGCCATCATCCTGCGGCTCCTGCCGCCCCAGACCTGTTCGCCCAAACGATGGAATCATCAGTTACGGTTTTGCTTGGCCCATCAGCCCATTGGGTGGCGCAGCAGTATCCAGTGATCTCGGTCGAGACCAGGGGAGATCATTTGCTCGTCGTACTCGGTGTGAGTGATTTTGCCTGGCTCGACCGATTAATACTTCGACTCGGCGATACTGTAAAGGTTCTTCAGGCGCCAGATGGGTGGACAGGTGCCGTGTCGGCGGCTGCTCGAACCTTGACTCGGTATGCCTAACGCCCTGAGTTTAACCGCAATGAGTGGTAAATCATGAAAAAAGACTACAAGGTCACCACTCGCAGTGTCGATGACACAAACATGCCTTTTTCGCCAAGTAGCCGCAGAGCCAGACTTGGAGTGGTTGGTAATGATTCGATCGGCACAGTTTCGGTTGGAAGCGCACTGTTCGAGACACCGGTTCGAGGTCGCGAGGCATCAAACCGTGAATCGCCCTCGCCACTACGAAGCGCCTTGGAATGGGTGGCCGTCGTTGGTGGCGCGATTTTCGTTGCGGTGGTCGTACGAACTTTCATTTTGCAGGTGTTCTTCATACCGTCAGAGTCAATGGACCCCACGCTGCAGGTAAAAGACAAAGTGGTTGTCGACAAACTTTCGCACCACTTTTCGAACGTTGGTCGCGGCCAACTCGTTGTCTTCACCCGCCCGACCGGGCTTTCCGATAGTGGTATCAAAGACCTGGTTAAACGTGTGATGGCAGTTGAAGGAGACACCATTGAGGCAGTCGATGGACAGGTCTACGTCAACGGCGACCCCGTGAACGAGTCGTATCTCAAAGGACCATTGAGCACCGTCAATCTGCCTGCCACAACCATTGGTGCCGGTCAACTTTGGGTGATGGGCGACAACCGCCAAAATTCGAGTGATTCGCGAACGTTTGGTTCGATACCCGAATCAAGCGTTGTTGGATACGCCCGCGCCGTTATCTGGCCGCTGAATCACGCGTCGTGGCTAGCGAAAAACGGCTGATTCGATCACGCTCATCATTCGGCTGGTGTCGTCACAAAACAGCCCGTCGATCTGCATGTCAATGAGTTCGTTCAGTACTCGTTCTTGTTGAGCGTCCCACCCGAAACACAGGCGTTCGAACCGGTGGAAGAGGGTAGTGAGACCAATTGTCCAGTCGGTGTAGTGCATGTTGATGGCGTCGATTCCGGCGGCTGTGAGTCGTGCCGCGTGACGTTCAGGCCCATCTTTGAGGCGTTTCAATCGGGTTGAGTCGACGAGGTGAATGTCGTACGCCTTGCCCCTGTTTTTCGCCAGGTACTCCCAATTTGGGCTGCATAACCACAGCCGATCAGAAAACCCGGCGTTTCGAGTTGCTGAAAGTACGGCGTCGAGTGCGGCTTCGTCTTTTAGGTCGAGTGACACCTGCGTTGCGTTGGGGCATACGTCGAACAGTTCACTCAGTGTTGGAACGTGGGCTGGGAGTTCAGCGAGGCGGTACTCGCGAATCGAACGTTTTCGCAGCGTGGCCTTCACAATTCCGTCGTGGTCAAGCACTGCAATGCCGTCTGCGGTGACCCACACGTCGCTTTCAAGCCCGCTAGCCCCTTTGCTGAGTGCCAGATTGAACGACACCATCGTGTTGTCCGCGGCGTTGGCTCGGTCACCGCGATGGGCAAACCCAATAGGGGTCGTTGGCAATGAGGAATTCGGCTCGGAGATGGCTGGTTCGTTCACAAAAGGCTCAAGGGGGGTTGGTGGATGTCCGATGGAATGAGAACTTCCGATTGGGAAGTACCGCTGTTCAACAGACACCTAGGGGAAACGATGACAAGAATCCGAGCGACATGCCCAGATTGCGGCAACGTCGAATTCGGCATTCAGCGAATCGTAGTGGTGGGCCAGGCCGCACCTCACTCGGACATGACCGAACGCAGCGAAGAAGCCAGTTCGGTATACCGGTTCAACTGCCCAACATGCGACCGACCGGTTCACCGGTCGGCTGACCGTGAAATCATCGATCTGCTCATTTCGGTTGGGGTGCATGTCGAAAGTACGTTGCTGCTTCCCGAGCCTCAGGATCGCCTGAGCGTAGCGATGCCCGTACTTACTCACCAGGATGTTGACAATTTTCGAACCGCGCTCAATACGCCAGGTTGGCTTGAGCAACTCATTGGAAACGGGCCAACGAGCGACCGCGAACCCTGAGCAACCGGCCATCTGTGCCGGAAGTTTGTCGCCTGTGCCAGTGGTTGGTGTCGCTGATCCCCGGCACAAGCAACCAAACGTCGGCACAGGAATCGCCGACCGCTAGCCCCCGCCTCGAATCTGCACGAAAGTTCGGTTGCCCGACTGGCAGTCTGAGAGTCAGCCGTACCACTCGTCGTCATCGTCGCCCTACACTGTTGTCGTGGGGAGTATTGGGTTCGCCGAGATAGCAGTAATTGCGGTTATAGCGCTTCTCGTGCTTGGTCCCGATCGGCTTCCTGGAGCGGCACGTCAAGTTGGACAAGCACTTGCACAGTTGCGCAACATGAGTTCTGGCGTTCGTAAAGATCTTGAAGACGCAATGGATTCGACTGATCTTCGTCAAACGTTCAACGAAATCAAGGGAACCGTCGACGAACTTAACCCTCGCCGTGTTATCGCCGATGCCATGGGTTCGTCGGCGTTCACGATGGCGTCCGGTGACACCGTTACAGTCGACTCGACTAGCGGAAGCGTGTCGACCATCTCGAAGGTTGGAGCGCCGCAAACCATCCCTGCGCCCGATGCCGACACGATTGCGGCCCCATCGCAACTCGCTGGTCCTGGCCCGGTAGTTGAGGAATCAACAGCATACGACCCTTTCCTCAAATCGTTTCCTGCCATTTTGCCGAAAGAGGTTGCCTCGGCACCTCAGTCAGCGGGCGGGCGGTTCGTCGACATCCTCGTCGATCAGCCAAGTGCGGTATCTGAGGTTCAGCAATGACAGCCATCCCGTTTTCTGACGGCAAAAAGACAACAGCCGGCGATGACCGCATGCCTTTACGCGAGCATCTTGTCGAGCTTCGGAAACGAATGTTCATCAGCGCGCTGGCTATCGCTGTCGGTGCCATCCTTGGCGTTGCGCTGTATAACAACGTTCTCGATTTCTTGATCGGCCCATATCGAGAAGCCACGAAGAACCCCACAGCGACACTCAAGGTAATCAATCCAACTGACGGCATCACCACACGGCTCAAGGTTGGTACCTACGTCGGGTTGTTCTTGTCGTCTCCAATTTGGCTCCTGCAAATCTGGCGATTCATCACCCCTGGCTTGAAAAAAAACGAACGACGATACGCCATCCCGTTTATCTTGTCGTCGATTATGCTGTTTCTTCTGGGTGCGGCGATTGCCATCGTTACCCTTCCAAAGGCGATTGAATTCCTCGTTACATTTGCGGGCAGAGATACTGAAGCGTTTTACTCGCCTGCCGGTTATCTTGGGTTTGTTGTCCTGGTTATTGCTGCCTTCGGTATCTGTTTCGAGTTCCCTGTGGTGTTGGTTGCTCTGCAACTTGCTGGCATTGTGTCAAGCGCCAAGCTGCTCAAGGGGTGGCGTTACGCAATCGTGATCGTGATCGTGATTGCTGCGGTTGCCACCCCAAGCCAAGACCCGTACTCCCTTTTCTTTATGGCCGTCCCGATGTGGATTTTTTACTTCGCAGCCATCGGAATCGGGAAGCTGTTCAAAAAGTAGCTCGGTTGCGTGATGACCGCACCCAAGACGCCGAGCCGGAACGCGTCGGCTAGAGCTGCATTTGAAGCATCGGTTCCTTTTGCACTTGACGACTTTCAACGAGAAGCTCTTGATGCCCTCGATCAAGGTAAAAGCGTTGTGGTCTCAGCCCCAACCGGCTCGGGCAAAACAGTGGTTGCAGAGTACGCTGTGTCGGTTGCACTTCACGAAGGTAAGCGGGCTTTCTACACCACACCCATAAAGGCGCTTTCGAACCAAAAGTTTCGTGACCTGTCCGCTCGGTACGGGTCAAAAAATGTTGGTCTGCTTACCGGCGACACATCAATCAACGATACGGCCCCCGTCATTGTGATGACGACCGAAGTGTTGCGAAACATGATCCATGCGAACAGTCGTGGCCTCAGCGATTTGCGATACGTGGTGATGGACGAGGTTCATTACCTACAAGACACCTACCGTGGACCGGTTTGGGAAGAGGTCATCATCTCGACCCCCATGGAGGTTGACCTTGTTTGCCTTTCGGCCACGGTGTCGAATGCGCACGAGTTAGCTGACTGGGTATCGTCGGTTCGGGGTGCAACCGAGGTGATTGTTCATACAGAACGACCGGTAGAACTCACCCAGTTGTTTATGGTCGGACATCGAAATCGTGACGACGTCGACGTGTTCGAAACGTTCCAAAATGGCCGCCCAAATCATGACGCAGTTCGAGTTGACGCAATGGGTGGTCGCTCGCGGGCAGACGACACCCGACGCGGCCGGTTCCAAAGCGATATCTGTACCCCGAGGCGCCTCGACATCGTCGAAACCCTGCAATACGACGACCTACTACCAGCCATTTATTTCATCTTTTCAAGAGCTGCATGTGATGAGGCCATGCGTCAATGTTTGCACGCCGGGCTCAACCTGACCCACCCTTCCGAACGGGCCGAGATTCGCGCCATCGTCGAAGCGCGTGTAGTTGACCTATCTGACGCCGATCTGGAAGCACTCGACTATTCGACGTTTCTTGCGGCTCTTGAGCGCGGTGTTGCGGCTCATCACGCTGGCCTTGTTCCGCCCTTCAAGGAAGCGGTTGAGGCATGTTTCACCGAGGGCCTGGTGAAGGTGGTGTTTGCAACCGAAACCCTGGCGCTCGGCATCAATATGCCGGCACGTGCGGTGGTGATCGAGAAACTGTCGAAGTACACCGGGGCCGGCCATAAAATGCTGACTGCGGCTGAGTTCACTCAGCTCACCGGGCGTGCCGGCCGGCGTGGAATCGATACCCACGGTTTTGCCGCAACCCTGTTTTCGCCTCAAACCGGTTTTGAAGATATTGCGGAGTTGGCTGCTCAGCGCACATACGAATTAAAGAGTGCGTTTCGTCCAACGTATAACTTGGCCGCTAATCTCATCAAGCGGTCGTCTCGCGAACAAGCCCACCATTTCTTGAAGTTATCGTTCGCCCAGTTTCAGGTCGATGCGCACCTTGTGAAGGCCAACGCGTCGGTAGCCCGGCTGAAACGCGAACTGGGTGAAGCTCGCGATGCAATGAGTTGTGACCGAGGAGATATCGGTTCGTACCGTGCCGAGATGGGCTTTGATCGCAGCGACGGTCGATGGGTCGACGATGAACGAAAACAACGGCGATCAATCAGTGAAGATGATGTGTCTGGTGTTTCAGTAGTTGCTATCGAGGCCATGCTCGCTGCGCTTAAACCAGGCGCCGTGATTACGTTTGTTCCTCGTTCGCGCGCTGTCGATACTGATGCCGGTGTTGCGGTCATCAGTTCGGCTCGTAGGGGAAGCGGCGTAACCGTCCGTGCACTGACGATCTCGGGTCGTTCAATTTCGCTTGAAGCACGAGACCTTCGCTCGCTTCCTGAAACTATTGGGTTTGCTCGTGTTCCGGTGCCGTACAACCCCCAGAGCCGAAAGTTCTTGAAGGAACTTACCGACAACCTGAATCGCGCTCTTGGCAAGGCGGGCAAGCCGGGCAAAGCTGGCTCGTCTTCGAAGGGCCGAAGCAAAGCGTACGTGGGTGTTGACCCTGATCAAGTGACCTCGCCCGTGATTGTTCCGGATGGGGTTGCAGGTTGCCCCGAGCTGAAAGTGCATCTGAGCGCTGCGACGAAATGTGACCGTCTTATCGGCGATCTGGCCCGCCAAGAACGCGTGAGCAGCCAGCGTAGTAACTCACTTGTCGAACAATTCGATCGGGTATTGGCATTGCTTGAACTAACAGGTTGCACGTCTGGTTGGGAGCTCAGCGAGACCGGCAAAACGCTGTGCGGCATTTTCCATGAATGCGATTTACTCATCGCTGATTGTTTGCGAACGGGCCTGTTCGATGGGCTCAACGCACCCCAAATGGCTGCCCTCGCATCGGTATTTGTGTACGAGCGGAGGGGCCCGGCCCCAAGACGTGGTGAACGAGCCATCGACGTAAGTCGGTCGTTTCCCAAGTCAATCAACGATCGGTGGCTGCGTATCAGCGATCGAGCCGACCGGTTGAATGACCGCGAAGCTGACCTTGAGCTTCCACTCACCCGGCTACCTGACCCGGGTTTCGCAGCAATTGCTCACGGGTGGGCATCGGGCAACGGTCTTGATCGGGTGATGGCCGATGAAGATGTCACCGGGGGAGACCTGGTTCGATCGATGAAGGCACTTATTGATTTGCTTCGCCAAATTGGTGACGTTGCCCCCGACCCGCTCACACGTGAGGTTGCTCGAAGTGCGTCTACAAAGCTCTTCAGGGGCGTTGTCGCTGCATCAAGTACCGGCGGGGCACCCGTAACAATGGAACCAGAGCCAGCCGAACCAGAGCCAGCCACAGCAACACCTATATCGCTTACGCCGTGAGTATTGCCAAGGGTTCGACGTGGGGTGCCCCCGGGCTTCTGCCGATCGGGGCAACCGTGGTCGCAACAAATCGTGGCTTATCTGAAGTCGTCGCGAATGACCCACTCGACGGATCTCTGATTGTTGGCCTTACCGGGGGAGACCTGTTTCGTGCGGTAGGCGGTGCGAGTGTGGCCGATCGCCTGTACACAGATGATGCCATGCGATTGCCGATTGACGTGATTGAGGCGACCCTGGACGACAAACGGACCATTCGATTCGTGGCACACCTCATTGCACATAATCGGATGTGGACATACGGTGTTGCGGCCATGAATGCTGATTTCTGGCGGAAGTTTCAGTTGGGGCCCCGGTCGCATCCGGGTGATGGCGTGATCGACGTATACCGAGCCGAGCTGAAACTCGCTGATATCACTCGTATTGCGCCGCGGGCAAAAACCGGAACCCATGTTCCGCATCCACGCCTGATCTTGCAACGTTCGCCAACCGCCACCATTGATTTTTCGCATCAGCTCAAGGTCGTCGCCGACGACATCGTGTGTGGCAGGGCTCGACATATCGACTTTCGGGTCATTCCAGACGCCATCACGGTGGTCGTCTGATGCCCTCTACAGACCCAAGGCGAGACCCTTTCACAGCCCCAACGCGCGTTCGTAGCACGCAGCCGTTCGCAGGTCGCGGATCTGGTATTCCCTCATTGCGTCGATTCATTCCCTATCGTTAGGGCATCGTGGGCTACTACAGCGTTGAAACCTTCACAGAAACAGAGACCGATGTTCTTCGTCGGTACTTCACCAACATCGATCTTCCGGTGTTCGCCCTGGTCAACCTTCCTGAGGTTGTCAAAGGCGCATTATTTGCCCGTTACAGCCGTTCGTCGAAGTCGTTACGTCGGTTGTTTCTCGACGAATTTGTCGACGAACTCGACATCTCTGGCGACCAGTCTGTTGACGCGACGACCGGTGTAAAGCGGGCCGAGACCCTGTATGAGAAGGTGTTTCTCGAATACGGCGACGATTCTGTGGCGCAACTTGGCGGCGTGCACCTGGCATGCGAGCAGGCTTCCAACATTTTGACGAAGATTCTGGAGCGGGGGCGGCTCATGAGCTACCTCGAGCAGTCGACCCGCTACATCGCCTACGACTCGCGTACCGACGGCCGCTACCGGTATTACCGAGACCCCGATGTGTTGATGTCGTCGCTCGGAACCCGATACGTGGGCGACATGGACCGTCTCTTTGATTCCTATAGCGACCTGGTGCCTCGCATGGTTGACCACTTCAAGGGGCAGTTTCCGAAGGCCGCAGCTGATTCTGACATGGTGTGGCGTCAAGCGATTCGGGCAAAAGCTTTCGATGCGGTTCGAGGCATTCTTCCTGCAGCTTCGTTGTCGAATCTTGGTATTTACGCGTCGGGTCAGGCCTATGAAATGTTGCTGCTTCGGATGCGTGCCCACCCGCTTCCCGAGGCCCGCGAGTATGCCGGGCTGATGCTTACCGAACTTCGCAAGGTCATTCCGTCCTTCCTGACCCGTGTCGATATGGTGAACCGCGGAAATCAGTGGAGTCAGTACCTCGACGATAATCGCATCAATACAGCAGCTGTTGCCGCGCGACTGTTTGCGTCTGAAGCTGAGGAAGAGATCAGCCCGGTGTCGCATGTGAAGCTGGTTGATTGGGATCCGAACGGTGAGGATCGTCTGATAACGGCGATGCTTTATGAGTCAACCGATTTGGCCGAAGACCGAATAGCGGCGCGGGTCGAATTGATGAGCGCCGAAGAGAAAATGGTGGTCGCGAGGGCGTACATTGGCGACAGGCGAAATCGTCGACATAAGCCGGGCCGGGCGTTTGAGCGGATTGATTATCGTTTCGACATTTTGACCGATTACGGCGCGTTTCGAGATTTGCAGCGCCACCGTATGTTGACCGTTGAATGGCAACCATTGTCTCCGGCACACGGTTTCGTGCTTCCCGATTCGGTGGTCGATGCCGGCTGCGAAGATGCGTTTGAAGGCGCAATGGAACGTTCGGCTGAGCTGTACGACGCACTCGCCGACCGTTTCGTTGACCAAGCGCCGTATGCGGTGTCGCTTGCGTACCGGATGCGATACGTCATGCAGATGAATGCTCGAGAGGCCATGCATCTCATTGAGTTGCGTTCGTCACCGCAGGGTCATCCTGAGTACCGTATGGTCGCCCAGGAAATGCATCGACTCATCGGTGAACAGGCCGGCCATCACATCGTGGCCGACGCAATCAGGTTCGTTGATTTCTCTGATACCGACCTTGAACGCCTAGATGCCGAACGTCGAGCTGAACAAAAACGGCTTTCTCGCGGTATCTAAGCCAATATTCGGCTGGTTTCTTACAAACGTGTCATACCCCCTTGGCAAGATGTAGCCATGCGAATCGCAGCGCTTGGCGATGCCCATCTTGGGCGGTCGGCCCTTTCAGCCGTCACCACGGAAGGGGTTAACCAGCGCGAATACGACTTTGAGCAGAGTTTTGCGGCTGCGGTCGATCGCTGTCTGGCAGTTTCACCTGACTGTATTTTGTGGCTTGGTGACGTGTTCGATCATCCTCGTCCGTCGTACCGGTCATTTCGGGTCGCTATGCGTGCGCTCACGAAAATTCGTGATCATGGTGTTGCACTCGTGGCGATTAGTGGCAACCATGACACCCCGAGGCTTCCGGGTACCGGTAACCCGTACGCGGTGCTCGACGACGCGTTTCCCGAGTTTCATTTCGCCTACCGAATGGCGTATGAAATGGTCGAGCTTCCCGGGTTGGCTGTCCATTGCGTGCCGCAAACTCGAACCTCTGAAGATGCCGTTGCTGCACTTCAACAGGCTGCTGATGCTCGTCAGGTAGATCGGGTCAACTTGTTGATGACGCATCCGCTTGTTCAGTCGGTTGAACGTAAGTATGCCGACATTAACGAAATCGAGATTGATGATCGCGAATTGCGTGCCGATCATGTGTTGCTTGGCCACTATCACGTGTTCACCCAGGTCAGGCCCAACGTGCACTATGCGGGTAGCACCGACACGTTCAGTTTTGGTGACGTTGACGATAAACCGAAAGGCATTGTTGTTCTGAATACCGACACCGGTAGCTGCACACTTGAGGGGCTTTCGGGGCAACGAACCCTGCATACCCCAGACCCAATATACAGCTTGGGTTTGGGTGCCACCGAGGTGCAGGCCCAGGTGATCGAACGTCTTCATGTGCTTCCTGAAGGGTCGATAGCGCGAGTGTCGTTAGATGGGGTGACGCCCGAAGCATTCCGGTTGCTTGATTTGCGGGTGATTGGTGAGGCGTCAAGTCACCTCTTGAATTGGCGTCTTGATGCCATCTTTGACCGTTCGAAGGTTCAGGTTGAAGACCTTCCCGAACTCAGTTCGCTAACTGACCGATGGCGTGGATACGCGACCGCTCAAATGGTTGATCTCTCGTCAGACGAAGTCGACCGGGTGATCGAAATTGGTCACAACTATTTGAACGAGGCGATCGAAACTTCCATCGATACCGGGTCAGACTGATGCGCATTGGTCTGATTCAACTTCGCAACTACCGGGTGTATCAACACCTTGACCTTGAAATGCCGGGCGGCGTCGTTGGAGTGTACGGAGCGAACGGAAGCGGTAAGTCGTCGCTACTTGAGTCGATTGTTTGGGCGTTGTTTGGTAAGGCCCGCACCCAGAAGCAACACATTCCAACCGTTGGTGAACCCGGCGAATGTTCGGCAACGATCGAGTTTGAACACGAGGGCCACTTCTACCGGGTGAAACGATCTATTTCGGGGCAAAGTTTCACGGTGAAAGCAAGGGTTTGGTTCGGAGAAGAAATCGCAGCTGACGGGCCCACCGAAGTTGAACGATTTATTCAATCGGTATTGGGCCTCGATGCTGCATCGTTTCGCTCGTCGGTGTTTGCCGAGCAAAAGCAGTTGGCGGCCTTCAGCGACCAGGCACCCGATAAACGTCGGCAAATGGTGTTACAGCTGTTGGGTATTACGCCGCTTGAAAAGGCGAGAGATCGGGCTCGTGCCGAGGCGCGCGACCTGAAAGCCCAGCTCGACCGGGCGGCACCGTTACTCACGAATCTCACCGAAGCGGAGGCAGCGGTTGTTGAGGCCGAGGCTGCCCTCATGGTTGCGCGTACCAACGTTGATGCTCAAACAACCGTATGTGACCGCGCCGTGGAGCTTGCTGGTGAGACTGCCAAGGCTGTCAAGGTGTTGGAAGAAAACGAGCGTCGAGACCGCTCGATTCGCGAACGAGGTAGCGCGCTTCGTCGCGAACTTGATCAGCTTGGCCTTGACCGGGCGTCACTCGAAGTTGACCTCGCCGAAGTGTCGATGATCCCTGCGCAGTTACTTGAACTCGAACAGGCGGCGGGCACGGTTGGTTCGTTGCAGCAATGGTCTACGGCAGCAGCGATGGTCATCACGCATTCGGAGAGACTGGCAAAATTTCCGGTCATCGAGGCACGAAAAGTGCTCGGTCCCACCGAGGCTGAGTTAGCTGCGGCCGACGTGGCGCTTCGAGTTGTTGAAGCGGCGAAAAGCTCAAAAGTTGGTGAAATCAAAGCGATC
Source organism: Acidimicrobiia bacterium (assembly GCA_031430595.1). GTDB lineage: Bacteria > Actinomycetota > Acidimicrobiia > Acidimicrobiales > JANYDT01 > JANNBN01. The sequence goes on along the minus strand of JANPBU010000031.1, from coordinate 105,501 downwards.
GAACAGCAAAGCGTTGTGGCAAAGAAGGCTGCAGCTCGAACGGTGGCGCTCGACGGGGCCGACGCCTGCCCTACGTGTGGTCAGGCGCTCGGTGCGAGCGTCGACCAAATGCGCCAGCACCATGCTGACGAAGTAGCCACCCTGGCTCACCAGCTGACCGGTGCGAATGCGGCGCTCGCCGAACTGGCCGCCAAAGCGACTTCAGCCCAACGAAGCTACGAAACCTTGAAACGGGCCGCGCAAAAGGCGAGTCTGCAACTGGTGGAATCGGCTGCGAGTGAGGGTCGTCGGCAATTGACGGTAGACGAACGAAATCAGGCTGTTTCGCAACTGGTGGCCCTTAGCAAATCGGCCGAGTTCGCACTGCCCGACGAGTTGCATCGGCTTCATAAAGATTTTCTTTCGTCGCTCGAAACGCTCACTCCGACACCAAACCCAGCGCTTGCCGCAACGATTGACGTGCAGGCCACGGGGCAACTTCGAGCTGCGGTCGATACACGGCTTCGAGTGGCCCTTGAGTCGGCAGGTAAAGCAGACGGGTTGCGGTCGAGAGCAGCATCGCTTAAGCGGCTACAAAGCCGCCGCGAAGATGCGTCAGTGCGACAAGCAGCACTCGAAACTGAACGCTCTGAGTTGCTCATCGAATTGAAGACGCTTGGCTTTGATCGTGCAGTCTTTGAACGAGCGGTGGCAGCGCAATTGGCGTCATCTCAGCAGGTCGACGACGCACGGCGTTCGCTCACCCTCGCTAGTACTGCGGCTGGCCGCCAGGAAGGCCTTACGGAAGCACGGAGGGCTGCGTTGAGCGATGCCGCTGAACGACATGCCAAGTTGGCTGAGCAACTCGCCGAAGCCCATGTGTTGCTGAAGACGTCGGCGTTGCTTCACGATTTTCGCCAACACATTGTTGGGCTCATCGGCCCGCAACTTCAAATTCAGGCTTCGTCGCTCTTCAATGATTTGACGAACCATGATTATGACGGCCTGGAGGTCGACGCCGACTCGTACGAACTTCGCATTATCGACCAGGGCGTTGCCCATCCCACTTCGAGGTTTTCGGGTTCCGAGGTCGATTTGGCCAACTTGGCGCTTCGGGTGGCCATTTCTGAACAAATTCGGTTTCAGGCTGGAGGGCAGGTGGGTTTGTTGGTGCTCGATGAGGCACTTGCAAGCCTCGATGCTGAACGAAAAGATCGAACCCTGAACGCCCTAGGTCAGCTTGGTGGTCGCTTCCAACAAATTTTGGTCGTCACCCATTCGCCTGAAGTGAAAGAGCAGTTACCGGTCGCCATCGAGGTGCGTCGGGTCGGGTCATCCGGAATTCGGTCCTCGACCGCAACGGTCTTGGCGTCGCATGGGTGATTGTGCCTTTGGTGGGCGGTCGACCCGATAATTTTGTGTGTCCGCTCGGAATCGCCGAAGGCTCTTTCTGACCTGCGATTACTACCCAAGGTGACCGTGTTGGTCTCAAGAGAGTTCACTTCCCAGTTGACACTTGGCGTTTCAGGCAATAGAACATGTCCGCATCTGACGTCCAGGTCGTGGGTAGTTGCTCGTTTTGTGCCGCTTTGGTGTAGCTCGAGCGAATACAGGCAGATGTAGTTCGGGGATTCGGACGCCAAGTAGAAAACGTTTGTTGCTCGTCAACGAGCGGTGCCAACGGCGTCCGGATCACCAACTTCCCGCTGTAAACCTTCGAAACCCCGGCGGAGCGCCCCGAAATTCCGGCGATTTTCGGTGATACCCCTTATCGCTCAGAGCGGTTTTTTGGTGAGGGTGTTCCAGATAGGTGATTGACCCCGATATGCTCCCGCGGCTCCATCGCCATAGCGATGGTTGATGTGAACCGATTAAGGCTGTGGTGATTTTCCCGTGAACGACGACGACGACCTCCAACCAGAAGATGAAGAGATTGCCGCGCAAGAGGCTGAGCTCGATGAGCTTGGCGAAGACGATGCTGACGAGGATGCCCTTGGCGATCCTGCTGACGACGATCTGAGCGACGACGACCTCGACGAAGACGCACTCAGCGATGACGATGAGCTTGGCGACGATGACGGGCTTGGTGACGACGATCTCGACGACGACGCCGTTCTCTCTGACGACGCTGCCGCTACCGAAGATGAGGGTTCAACAGTCGTTATTCGTCCCGGAGTCGCGGATGAAGAAGAAGAAGACGACGACGAGGTCGATCCTGACGACGTTGAGGCTTCCCTCGATGACATCCTTAAAGATCGTTTAGTTATTGAAGAGGTTGAGGTTGACGACGAAGACGACGCCGAAGTCGACGATCGCAACGAGGGATCAAGTGTTGTTCCGCCAAAACGCCCCGATGAGTTCGTCTGTCAGTCATGTTTTCTCGTAAAGCATCCAAGTCAGTTGGCCGACGCAGCCAGGGTTCTGTGTCGAGATTGCGTGTAACAACGAGTTAGTGGTGGCAACGAAACCTTCACAGTCGCCTGAGGGTGATCCAGATTTGTGTGCTGAGCAGTCGGTTCCGACGTTGGTCGATTTGGTCTTTTATGCACCGATCGGGTTTGCCCTGGCTGCTGCGTCGAAGTATCGCAAACAGGCCGTTGTTGCCCGGTTCATTGGAAAAATGGTCGTTGATCAACAGAAACGCAGGCGCCGCAGCACCGTTGTTGTGGTTGAGACCGAAGCTTTCGAGGCGGAGGTCGCAACTGCAGAGCCCGTCAACGCAGAGGTCGGTAATGCTGACAGTGATGCGCCTGTTGTGGCCCGGCTGGCAGTCGAGGATCTACCCATTGACGGTTACGACACGCTACCTACCCGGTCGATCTTGATGTTGCTGGACGGCCTCGCAACCGCAGAACTCGATCGTATTGAGGCATACGAGAAAACCAACCGTCAACGGGCGACCGTTTTGCATCGGTTGGCCCAACTGCTGAACACGTCATGACTGTGCCCATTCCGGGGGTAAGTGGGGTGTTGGTGCCGGATGTGGGGGTTCGAGTAGCAACACCCGAGGATTCAGCCGAACTCGCTCGCCTTATTCGGCTGGCCGATATCGAGCTCGATGGCCGAAAGGGTGCATGGCTTCGCAAACGCTTCGATGTTCCGGCCGGATCGGTCGAAGAAGTGGTCGTCGGCTTCTTACATCACGACGATTCGACGACCCTGATAGGAACCGTCGACGGTGTCGTGGTGGGTTTTGTAGCTGCGCATGTCGCTTCTCTTCATGAGGCGTCGGTTGAGCGTGCTGATGCGTTTTCTGATGCGAAGTTCGTCGGGGTCATTGATGGTTTGTACGTCGAGCCAGATGGTCGATCGGTGAGTGTTGGCGATGCGTTAGTTGTTGCGATGTTGGATCACTATCGAGACGGTGGCTGCGCGGGTGTCGATGCGTGGGCGCTGCCCGGCGAGCGTGAAACCAAGAATTTTTATGAGGCTCACGCGTTCAGTGCGCGCTCGATCACCGTTCACCATTCCTTTGTTGGCCCAACCCATGTCAGCCGAACAGAAGGTCTGCGAGGTTTGCCGGGGTCAGACGAGAAGTCTGACGAGAAGTCCGACGAAGAGGTCTGACTATGTCTGAGGTGGGGGTCGAGCGTCCGTCAGTGGCGGTGGGTGGCGTTGTGGTGCGTAACGGATCGATTCTGCTGATTCGGCGGGGCACCGATCCACAGGCTGGGCGGTGGTCGATACCCGGTGGACGTGTCGAGCGAGGTGAATCGCTGGCGATTGCGGTTGAGCGTGAGTTGCTTGAAGAGACCGGAATTGCAGTTCGTTGCGGTGCACTCGTTGGCGTCGTAGAACGAATCACCTCGACGCACCACTTTGTCATCCTCGACTTCTTCGCAGTGCCGATTGATCCACTCGCCGAACCTGTTGGGGCGAGTGACGCTACCGATGCCACGTACGTTTGTTTTGCTGACGTCGAAGCGTTAGATCTCGTTGACGGGCTGCTTGATTTCCTTCGGCTCCACGAGGTCATTGGCTGACGATGGTTGGGCTAGCGACCTTTCCATTGCGGTGGTCGCTTTTCGATGAAGGCCCGTGGCCCTTCGGAGAAGTCTTCGCTTCGGGCAACCGTAGCGAACTCGGCGTTTGTGATGGCCCATGCGTCGGCATCTGCGGCTCCGGCACCGTCCAGCAGTACTTTGCGTGATGCGCGTACGGCGAGCGGGGCGTTGGCTGAAATGCGGGCGGCGAGTGTCATTGCAGCGTTGAGGGCGCCGCCCGGTTCGCACAACACATTCACGAGGCCAAAGTGGTGGGCGCGTTCAGCGGTAATTGGGTCGCCGGTGATGGCAAGTTCCATTGCGATGTTGCGGGGGAGGACGCGTGGAAGTCGGAATAGCCCGCCTGCGGCGGCGATAAGTGAGCGCTTTACTTCCGGTATGCCGAACGATGCCGCTGTGGAGGCGACGACCAGGTCGCATGACAGGACGATTTCAGTTCCTCCGGCTAAGGCGGGGCCGTCGCACGCAGCGATGATTGGTTTGACCCGGTCTCGGGTGACGATTCCGCCGAATCCGCCGCGCTTGGTGGCGAGGCCGCCTGCTTGACCGCTGGCAATTGCTTTGAGGTCGGCCCCGGCGCAAAACACTGTTCCTCGACCGGTGAGGATTGCGACCCAGAGCGACTCGTCGGCCTCAAATCGGTCGATGGCTACTTCGATTCCGCTGGCGACTTCTCCGTTGACAGCATTACGGGCTTCGGGGCGGTTGATGGTGAAGATGGCAATGTTGCCGGCGACTTCGTATTCGACCATGCAGCTACCGTACGCCGAATCGGGTGCGTTAACTTTCCTTCGCGTCGCGTGAAGGCTTGCTTTGCGTCGGGCTGCCCGTCGGGTGTGTACCGCATTATAAGACTGTCAACTTAAGTTGGGTAGCGGTACTCGTCCGATGTTGTTTACCGTGGAGTGGTGCCTAAGACGTCGTTTACCTTTTATCTTGATTGGGTTGTTTGCGCCCAGTTTGGCGGGTTCATCTGGGCCAAAGAGTGCGGGTTGTACGACGACGCCGGGCTCGATGTGACATTTGTTCCGTGGTGCCACGATGGGCGGTCGGTCATCCAAAAAGGCGTTGACCATGCTTCGGGTGGTGAGTTGTGTGCAGGGTCGGTTGCAGACAATTTGGTGGTCAGCGAGTGCGCTACCAGTGCTTCAGCTCGGGTATTCGGCGCGATGCTTCAAGACACCCCACTGGTGCTTATGAGTCGCCCTAGCCAGCACATATCTAGCTTCAACGACTTGCGCGGTAAGCGAGTTGGTATGCACACTGATGGTATACGCGCATTGGAAATAGTGCTAACTTTGGAAGGTTTCGCAATGGGCTACCTCGATGTTCACGAGGTCGGGTTTGATCTTGAACATCTCATACAGGGTCGATTTGATGCGCTTCAGGGCTACAGCATGACTGAGCCGGTGCAACTCGAAACGCTAGGCGTCGATGTTGATGTTCTGCCAATTAGACACCTGCGGTTGCAACCGTATGCGCAAACATATGTTTCAGAAACGACGTTACTGAGTGAACATCAGGGTCGTTTTGCTGATTTTTTGGCTGCATCGAATGCTGGATGGTTGGCTGTTTGTGCGCGTCCTGACATGACCGATGTGGTGATCGACCTCAGCCAGCGCCGGTGACGTTGGCGTGAGCACTAGCTTGCGCGTTTCCGGGCGCTAGCGCCTTGATCATCCAGATTCGACGGCCTTCGCAATTTCTCGTAGCAGCCGATGCTGAAGTTTCGGGGCTCGCATAAAACGGGCAGCCGCCGCCAACACAGGCGACTCGGACCGGCGATCATGTTCGCGTGTTGCCGCATACATCGTCTTTACAACGTGGGCATTCCACAGCGCAGACTCCCCGGTGTGAAGCGCTTCACGAAGCAGCGTTTCAGTACCCGCAGAAACATCACCAGTCACGTGTAAATCGGGGATCAAACCCCCAGAAACAGAACGTTCATGGCGGCCGGTGTAGTGAGCCAGAAATACTGCGAAGTGGGTTAAGCGAACCAGGGACGAGTCGTCCCCGCCATTTGGCGGCTGATATCGATATGTGAGCTGACGAATCGCATGGGCGTAGGTGATGCCATGCGTGATATCTAACCATCCGAAGTCAGCAAGATGGTTGAACTCGGTATTGGTATCGTAACGAAGCATACGGTGTGAAGTGGCGTCAATGGCCGCATCAAGTACCCCATGAACGCCACATCCGCCAAGCATCGCTTCGGTTACCACCTGCAACACAGCCACCGGATCGGGTCCGTTCAAGATTGCTTCAGTCAACAGCCCAGTCGCTTTCACCTGTTCATCGCTTGGCAAAGGCACGACGAACTGAGTGGCACTGAGAGCTCTCATAAAACTTCGCATGTATGGCAGGGTGTCTTCGCGGGTACCGGAAGTCAATGTTGTCACAAGATGTCCGAGCACCAACGAGGCAAACTGCCAACCAATGTGATCGAGTAGTTCCCAAGCTTTTTGAACGTAGATTGCCCCATGCCCATACGAAAGATGATGGGCCGCAACCACATCTATGAACCAACTCAGTAACTGGTCAGTTTCAACTCCGTTCGCAAGAGCACCGAGCAGAATCGTTTGGGCAAGCACGGTGTCTTCATCTTCGACTGCATCGCTAAACATAATTCGGGAAGCAGAAACACTTTGTGATTGGTGAGCATCATGAGCCGGAAAATCGTTCGTTTGTGTGCCGAACAGACCCTCGGCAATTGCACCAAGTGCCTGTACAAGCGGCAATGCACGTTCTGAACCTTCAAACAAACTCGTTAACGCCAAGCAGTCTGAAGCCAATGCAATCTCGTGCCCCCAGCCCCACTCGCCCCGTGCCGCACCATAGATGACACCGACCGTCATAATCTCAGCCGGTAACACGCCAAGGCTGAGTAGCCGGACTGTGTCACGAGCGATCTGGCCTCCGTATCCTCGCTCAATGCCACGCTGCAAACTTGCGAGTAACCGGGGGCCCTCAATGGCCGGGTCGAGCGGAGCAACCGCAACTGAGATGGCCCCACTTTCATCAACCGTCACCGTATGTGTACGTACATTTTCTTCGCCCTGAATACAGGCACCGCTGGTGACATCAAACTTCCAGTTATGCCACTGACAGGTCAGTAGCCCATCTTTCAAGGTGCCCTGGGTTAGCCCGTAACCCACATGCGGACACGCGCTGTCGAGTGCGAATACCCCGCCTGAGGTTCTCACCAAACAGACTCGGTCGCTGTCGACCTTCACCATACGCATCGTGCCAACAGGAAAGTCGTTGATGTGAGCAACGTTTGTGTTCATAGCCAGAAAGGGTAAGACTTCAACAATGGTTGAAGTCAACAAGATTTCCGAATTTTCTGTTGGTGAACTCGCTACCCGTGCCGGGGTAGCAACATCGGCGCTTCGCTTTTACGAATCGAACGGCCTTATTTCGAGTACTCGCACCGCATCAGGCCACCGTCGGTACGCAGCCGAAATGCTTCGCCGGGTGTCGTTCATCCAGGTAGCCCAACGCATTGGTCTCAGCCTGGCTGACATTCGTGCTGCGCTCGATTCGCTACCAGCGTCACGAACGCCCACCCGTAAAGATTGGGCTCAGCTTGCGAAACGGTGGCAGCCTGACCTCACCGAACGAATCGAGATCTTGCAGCGTTTGCGAGCTCAACTCGGCGACTGTATTGGTTGCGGTTGCTTGTCACTCACTACGTGCGCGTTATATAACGAACAAGATGCTGCGGCCACACTCGGCACCGGTGCCCGCTACCTACTCAGCGATGAACGCCCAACAAAAAAGCCGACGGATTAACCGTCGGCTCAATGTCTTCGTTAGTACAAAGGGGAGAGCTACTCTGCTGGCTCGACGACTGGTGCAGCAGCCTCAGCCACCATGGCTGGGGCTTCAACGACTGGCACCTCGACAACAGGCGCTACCTCGACAACAGGCGGTACTTCTACAACAGGCGCAGCCGGTGCAACAAAACGCACAGGCGGTGGTGGCGGAACCGGACGACCAGCCGTCTTCGACCTTGGTGGTGGCGGAATCGAAATTCCGAGCAACTTCAATAGCGCCGGAATTCGGTTCGATGCCTGAGCAGCGGCAGCAAGGAACGCCTCATTTGTCTTCGTTGGAAGACCAGTCGGCACCACGTCACGTCGGAACGGCGAATCGGCAGCAGCTTCGACCAAAGCCAACCATCGTTCGGCGGGGGTATCTGACGAAAGCTCTGCGTTCGTAGCAGCAACCAAACGGGCAGTGACCTCGGGGTCTAGCTTCGCGGCCGGGTCAGGAATGTTGCCAGCAGCACGAACACCACGAACAAGTTTTCCTTCTTCAATGGACTTGACGATGTCAGCAGCCCACACGCCACGCTGATTTTCGACTCGCTTCGCCAATTCTTCGCGAAGCTTTGCAGCCATATCGCGTGACGAATCGTCTCGGGCCACACCGTCGGCCTGGGTGACAACCTGGCGAAGATCGCGCAACGACAAATCGGGGGTATCGAGCGCAGCTTGGGCTTTGTCAAGCCATTCAGCCTGTTTGACCCGAGCCAGCAAACGGTCGGCCATGGCCAACAGGGGAGCAGCCGGAATCTCGATACCGCCCGATGCCTTGAGGCCAGCGTTTTGATCGATGATGGCCTGACGAACAGCCGGAATGCCACCACGAAGCAGCTGTTCGGCTACTGGGCGCTCTTCAACCGGAAGATCGTTGATCAGGGCATCGCGATGGATACGGCGTGGCGCGAAACGCTTCGGACCACGATCAATCGTTGGTCGAACCGAACGTTCTGGGCGAGGCGCACGCTCTACACGGGCCCGTTCTGGGCGCTCTGGACGTGGACCGCGTTCAGGCCGTGGGCCTCGATCGGCGCCATCACGAGGGGGACGTGCCCCATCTCGTGGGCCGCGGTCTGGTCGAGGGCCGCCTCGGCCACCGCCATCGCGGTCGTTTCGTCCTCGGCCAGCCTTTTCGGCGTACTGAACATTGACCGTTGGATAGTCAGGTTCAACCTTCGCAATGATGGCGAGGGTCTCGGGACGAGCCTTCAGCGACTTCGGGGCCGTGACCGACAGAATCGTGACCCCATCGATAAGACGTTCCATCTCTGCCCGGACGACATCGCCAACGCGAACCCCCGGATAGAGAAGAGAAACGTCGAGGAGACCCTTAGGTTGGCGGGCACCAGCGGCGCGCCAGGTCCATTGACCTTCGCCTGCACTGGTGAGTTCAATGTCAATACGCTGAGACATACGGGGTGAGAGGTTAGTTCAGCTCTGAGGCCGTTCCCGCAGAAGTTCCCTGGTTTTTGACTAATTGGCTGCCAAGATAGAGCCGTGACCACTTTGCCATCGGGATTCTCAGCACACGTAGCGAACATCGGCATCAAAGATTCGACTGCCGATTTCTTGGTAATAGCTGCCGACAGCAGCGTTCCGGGTGCCGGGGTCTTCACCCAGTCTCGTTTCGCAGGGCCGTCGGTGTCGTTGTCGCGGCGTGCGGTTGCCGACGGCCAACTTCGAGCCTTCGTTGTGGTGTCGAAGAATGCCAACGTGGCCAATGGAAAGGTCGGCATGGAAGACGCCGACGAGATCACCCGAACTGTTGCCACCGCACTCGGATGCTCGGCCCATGACGTGCTTATTGCGTCGACCGGCGTCATAGGGCGTCGATATCCTATGGATCGAATTCGGGACCACCTTTCGACTCTTGAACGCCCATTCACCACCGTTGATGCCCTCACGTGCGCTCAGTCGATCATGACAACCGACACCGTCGCGAAGGTTGCTCAGTCGTACGTTGGCGGGGCGAGCATTGTTGGTATTGCCAAAGGTGTCGGAATGATGGAACCTGACATGGCGACTCTGATCACCCTGTTCATGACCGATGCGCGCCTATCACCTGGCGAGCTTCGACCAATGTTCAAAACGGCGATGGATCGAACCTTCAACTGCCTCTCGATTGACACCGACACATCAACGTCAGATACTGCAGCAATCATGGCGAGCGGTTCGGCTGGATCGGTTGACCGTGCTGCCTTCGCCGAGGCCCTGTACGAAGTTGCCCTTTCGCTTACCAAACAAATTGCACGCGACGGTGAAGGTGCGACAAAACTGTTGACGGTCACCGTTGATTATTCACGCGACCCCGAGCAAGCAAAATTTGTGGCGAAGGCCATCCTTAATTCACCGCTCGTCAAAACTGCAGTGAACGGTGCCGACCCTAACTGGGGTCGGGTGGCAATGGCCATCGGGAAGTGTCAGCAATACACCGACATTTCGCCCGATCGAGTGGTCATTCGGTTCGGTGACCAAGAGGTGTATCCGCAGCCGGTTGACATCGAAGGGTTGCAAGAACTCAGCGCCTATATGCGCACGGACGATGTTCGCATTCATGTGTCGCTCAATACCGGCAACGATTCGTGCACCGTGTACGGCTGTGACCTTTCTGACGGATACGTACGGATTAATGCTGACTACACAACCTGATTCACGCTGCAACAGGTGCTCGCCGCAACGGGTGACGCACGAAATCCTTTAGTCGATGCCGTGCTCAACGGCATAGCGAACCAGGTCGGCTCGTCGACTCAAGTGAAGCTTTCCGAGAATATTGCGTGAATGGTTTTCGGCAGTCTTCGCGCTGATGAAAAGTTGCGTACCAATTTCGCCGTATGAGTGACCTCGGGCGACGAGTTGCAGTACCTCGCGTTCCCGGTCTGACAACGGAGACGCCCCTGCTTTTTTGGCCATTCGTCGAAATTCACCAAGCACTAGGGCTGCCAGCGACGGGCTGAACACGGGTTCCCCGGCAGCGGCTTTTACCAATGCCGCTCGAAGTTCGTCGATCGGCGTTGTTTTTAACAGGTAACCGGCTGCACCTTCGGAAACCGCATCGAGCAAATCTCGTTCAGCCTCAGAAACGGTCAAGATAACAATCGGCGCTATTTGGGCGCAGGCACGAACCACACCAAGGCCACCACCCCGTGGCATATGTAGATCGCTGATCACCAAATCCGGTCGACGCGCGTTGATCACGTCGATCGCACCCTCGGCATCGTCGGCCTCACCAACCACCAAAAATTGGGGGCCAAGTTCGACTTTGAGCCCAGATCGAAGTACAGCGTGATCGTCGGCGAGCACCACCCGAATGGGTGCCTGAAGCGGTGGGGCTAGCGGCTCCATAGCTGCACCTCTGTTCCAGAGCCTGGCTTACTGTCAATCGTCACGCGTCCTCCAATATCGGCTATTCGCCGTTTAACTGATCCAGCAATACCAGCCCGATCAGTGACCACTGACGGGTCGAACCCTTTGCCATCATCACGGATCGATACGTAGACGACACCGTCGTAATCCTCTGAGAACACAATCACCTTTGTAGCTTCGGCATGTTTTGCGGCGTTCGTGAGGCATTCTCTCGTTGCCCCTGCAATCGCAGCAATCACCTCAGTTGCGGGGGAGTGACCGTCATCGTCTGTCACCACCGACACACTCACATGAAGATCATATGTTCGCATTACATGGTCTGCTGCGTGGCGAAGCGCAGCCTCAAGACCATCATGTGATCGGTCATTCGACGTTGATGCCCCGTGAAACAGCCACCGTCGAAGTTCACGGTCGCTTGCCCGTGCTTCGGCAGCCAGCTCAGGGTCTGACGTTGTGGTGCGCCGGGCGACCAAAGCCAGGGTTTGCAACACGCCATCGTGGAGAGTCGATGCCACCTCATCTCGTGCTCTTCGAGTCAGTACTTCCGTTTCTACTAGGCGCAGCTGTTGGGTCACTAAGCCAAACATAAGTGCAGCGATGCCGAACTGCACGACGGTAGCCGCTACCGAAAGCAGCCGGTCGGTCGTCCAGGCGTCGACAGAGTTCATACCGTTTGCAATTCCACCAATCACCCGGGTGGCACCCATCAACATAGCAAGCGGTGCACCAATTCGAAAGCCGAGTACGGCTGAAGCAGCCAGTGCGGCAACAAGTGGACCACTGCCAGAAAGACTCTGACCGCCAACGAAATTGTGGTTGTTCGTGAATACCCATCCGTCAGCGATAATCATAAGCGCACCGAATGTCAGTTCAAAGACTGCAACTCGTTTCGATAACACCCAGTGCGGCGCTTTGCTCAGCATCCAAGAACTGACAGCGCAAAGCAGCAGGGCACCAATCACTAAGATGTAGGCAACTATTGGTCGTCGTAGGTCAGAACGCTGAATCACCGTCGTGATGGCCACCCAACCCCAACCCGCCCAGCGAGCAACCGCAACACCTTGCAGAAGGGTTCGCTCGGTTGGAAGCGGTTCGCGCCGAGCCGCTGGCTGCGACCAAATTCGGTTCATGTCGTTCGTTCTTGGATAGCGACACCGACCAGTACGAGCGATACACCCAAACCGTCGAGAAGGGTTGGCCGTTCCCCTAGAAATAGAATTCCGCCAATCAATGCAACCACCGGCAAAAGCGCTGACATCAACGCGAAACGTCTCGTCGGCATTCTTTTCAAGACGATTTGATCGATGCCATAGGCCAGTGCGGTCGACAACATTCCTACAGCGACACACCGAACAACGAGGTTGCCTGAAGAAAACACCTTTGAGAGGTCGCTGCTACCAAATGGAAGCACAACAAACGCCCCCATGATGAGACCAAGGCCCAAACTTTGGATGCCACCCTGTTTCGCCGACAACTTCGAACCCATCACAATGTACGTGGCCCAACAAGCTGACGCACAGAGCATAAAGAACAGGCCAAGCGGGTCACCGCCGTTCAGTTCTAAACCGGCAAGCACCATCACACCCGACGTTGCTGAAAGTAGTGCGACCCAATTGCGACGCGACCGGGTTCGCGTGGCGGCAACCGTAATTGGACCTATGAACTCGATGGCAACACCAATGCCAAGATCAATACGTTCAAGGGCAAGGTAAAAGAAAAGATTCATTGCGGCGGTTGCGACACCGAACACCGCTGCTGAAATGAGGTCGACCCTCGTCCAGCGACGACGCCACACTTTTCCAACACACGCGAGAACCGCAGCAGCGGAAGCAACCCGGATGACCGCCACCGTTGACGGGCTCACTTCGTCAAACAGGCGCTTGGCGATGATTGCACCCGAGTATTGCGAAATAGCACTGAGAATAAACAGCGCTTCGACGGGAACGGCTGATACGCGACCTATAGGTTGAGTGTTCTGATTCACGCTATCCACGGGGCATCACGAAATGACTTTGCGCCCCAGCAATGCCCGAACATTTACTGGTAGGTCATCGACGCAATGATCTGGAACCACGAACAGCAATGTGTCAGTCACACACCGCACCGTCGCAGAACGTGTTTCACCTCGAAGTACTGCTTGTTCACCCACGACCGAACCAGCCAGCAAACGGATATGGCGTTTGGCACCTTCCGTAAGTACCTCTACAACCCCGTCAAGAACAAAGAACAGCTCGCGACCCTTGGCCCCCGAAGTAATGAACGAGACCCCAGCTGCGACATCTATTGGGTCACCAAGTTTTCGCAAGCCCTCGAGGTCGTGGCCCGAAATAGAAAAGCGTTGATTCAGAAGTTCGTCGACGGATGACTCGACCGATCGAGCAGAAGAACGCACAACCACACCAGTTTCGGCGATGATCTGTGCACAGATCAGGTCAACGTCAGTGACCAACTCGGCGAGGGCGACAGAATGATTCGGGCGGGTGGCGCGGGCGATGCCTCGCAGCGTCGGGCGAAGCAACGTTGATGATTGAGTTCGCCCGGCGTCAGTCCACAATGCAGAGTCGAACGCCCAATGACCCGACGTATCGATCGTAAAGCTCAACAGGCTCGCAGCCGACGTCGAGATATCGACCGTCCGTTTTGTTGCGCGTTTTGACCCGACGGCCAGAGCTGCTGCGACACTGTCGAGCGCCCTACACACCCGAACAAGTGCTGCGTCAACAAACCCTGTTCGATCGTTCGGCGCACCCCAGGTTCGGTTACCGGCGATCAGTTCGTCAAGTAGCTGATCGTTAGGAATAGGAAGTGTCGAATCGGGCATACCACCATCTTGCCCCGAATTCGGGGCTGCAACCGGGGATCAGTCGTTTGGCCAATCCCACGATCTAGCTTTTGGGGGTGACCCAGCCGGTAACAGCGTTAGACGAGCCCATCGAGGCCGCTCGGCGGGTGCTCTGTCGATGGTGTCGTCGCATGATTCAGCAGCCGACTCGCGGTCGGCCGCGCGAATACTGCAAACGAAGTTGTCGACAACGCGACTTTGAATCAAGGGCCCGGGCTGCGGCTCACGGTCTCGACGAACGAATGCTTATCGTCACTCGCTCTGAACTCGATGACCTGCAAGATCGGATTTATGTTCTCGAATGTGCCATTACTGATATCGAAGCTGATCTTGGCGCCGAATGGTCTCAAGCCACCGGGCAAGAACTCAGAGACGCGCTTGGCTGGTTACTCGCGGCTGCACGACCGGTCACTCTTTCGTCAAAATAGGTTAGCTTTCGAACACCAGCGCCGTACCGATTTCCACCGGCGTAGTGGGGGCTTCGTCGCTGCGTTCGATCGTAAGCGCACTGCCAATCTGAACCGTAGGTGGCGGGGTTTCTGATCGGTCAATGACTGATCCAAAGCCGATTTCGAGGCGAGGCTTGGCTTCGGTGGTGGTTCCGTCAGCGGCCGAAGCCGAGATGACAGACGCAAGCGCCAAGGCACCGCCCAAAATTGCCACACCGAAAGTAGCGAACACCCCGGCACGAGCTCGACGCGTCAGTCGCTTCGGGCGCTGAGCAGTCAAGAATCGTTGCAGCTGCCAGCGAACATGATCGTGCGTCAAGCCGGTAACTTGGGCGAGGACCTCGATATCGGTGGTTCGCAGCGAACCTACTGACGGGCTTGCGGATCGTAACTCAGCGAGAAAGTCGAGATAGGCCACAAAAAGTGAAGCGTTGTCGTGACCATCGACAGCGTGGTTCATCTCACCGATTCGAAGGCCAGTATTTTCGACCAGTAGGGGAGTACGTTCTTTCGTTGTCGTTGTCATCAAAGGTTGCCTGTTCGCTTTGGGTACCCAACTTTGGCTACTCAACTCCTTACCTTTACCCGTGAAACGTCGGTTGTCGCCATCTCTTTAGACGAAATCTGGAAATCCGCAACTAGCCTTGAGTGGTGAGCGGCAAAGTAACACGAGCAACCGAAGCGCTTTCGATTGCTCAAATTGCGCATCGAGTAGTTGAGTATCACCACGAAGCAGGAACCAAAGCGTACGGTGTAGAGGCTGCTATGGCCCTTGGTGTAGAGCCATCGAGGGTCCATAAGACGTTACTTGCGTCGGTTGAAACATCATCGGGGCATATCGAAGTCGTGGTTGCTGTGGTTCCCGTTGACGCTCAGCTCGATCTCAAAGCGCTAGCGCTTGCGGTTGGCGCAAAGCGTGCAGTGATGACGTCGGCCACTGAAGCAGAACGAGTGACCGGTTACGTGGTGGGGGGTATTAGCCCAATTGGCCAACGAAAACAGTTGCGAACCGTGATCGACGAAGACGCAATTCTGTTTGACACGATCTTTGTGAGCGGCGGACGTCGAGGCCTTGATATCGAACTAACCGCTGAAGACTTGGCCATCGTTACCGCCGCAGTGTTTGCACCACTAGCGAAGCGGTGAAAGGCCTAAATCTACTTTTTGGTTGCCTGTTGACTTCGGTTATGGATCTTTAGCAGTCGATCTGGATACGCTGTGTAGATACCATCGACACCAATATCGACGAGGTGCTGCATGTCTTTTGGGTCGTTGACTACCCAGGTCAAGATCGCCACACCATGAGCATGAGCCCACGCAAGCGACGCAGCGTCTACCAATGTTTTATCGCCAATCCGGTACGGAGGTTGGTCAACGGTAACCGCCGGGACAAAGTTGTCGTCATTCGATGCTCGAGCGTCTTGCGATGCGTATACGTCGACCATCGTGGCGCTGGTTCGCACCGTCGGACACAGCACCCGAAACTGCAAAACTTGCGCATCGTTGTTTGAGCCGACGAACACGTCATTGGTTCGGCGATATTTGGTCAATAGATTGCAGAGCGGGGCATTCATTTCTTTTGACTCATCTTTCAAGTCAAGCGAGAGGAGGGCTTTCGGAAACCGTTTCAAAATCGATTCGAGTGACGGAACCGTCACGCCCTTGTTTCGATACGGGTTTGTTTTTCCCACGGTGAATGACCACCCGGCATCAAGCTTCGAAAGGTCGGCAAACGTCATCGTGCTTACGGTTCCGGTTTTTCCGGTGGTACGCGCAACCGACGCATCGTGAAACGCAACGAGAACACCATCTTTGGTTCTGCGAACGTCAACATCGACGACGTCGGCGCCCATGGCCATGGTCTTCACATAAGCAAGCATGGTGTTTTCCGGAAACAGCCCGTCGCCGCCGCCATGCGGGATGACCAAGGTTCGATTCGAGCGGAATGGATTCACCGCACTCGCTGGCTGTATTGAAAGCCCTCCAACGGGGGAGACGAGCAGCACCACGAACGCCCCGGCGAGCAACACTTCAAGAGCCCGTGTCGATGTGAAACGCATGAACCTCACTGTACAAGTGACAATATGAGAACTCGCTCGCCTCGCGAAACTTCGACCGTTAGGGTCACTACATGATTGTTGGAGTGTATTGCGGGTCGTCAAGCGGGCACGACCCGGTCTTCGCCGAGGCGGCCGATTCCCTTGGTCGTGTCTTGGCGTTGGGCGGACACGGTATTGCCTACGGTGGTGGCCGAGTTGGGTTAACGGGACGAATCGCTGATTCGTGCCTCGCCCACGGCGGAACCGTTCATGGTGTCATTACCCAAGACCTGCTGAACAAAGAAGTAGGCCATACCGGGTTGACTCAGCTCGAGGTCGTTGACACGATGCACGAACGCAAAGCGCGCATGGCTTCGGTTTCAGATGGTTTTGTTGCGTTGCCCGGCGGCTTCGGAACCCTCGACGAACTGTGCGAGGTGTTGACCTGGTCACAGCTGGGTATTCACCACAAGCCAGTAGTACTTCTTAATACCAAGGGCTACTGGAATGCCTTTGCACTTATGATTGATCAAGCAATCACAGAAGGGTTCATGCCAGCCTCACACCGGTCGATCATTCAATTGGTCGACGAACCTGATCAGCTACCCAGCGCTCTCGCTTCACCATCGCCCAGACCGGTGCCGAAATGGGTTTCGTCGGAGTAAATTTTCTTCAGATCTAGCTGTGTATTGTCGATGTAGATGACTGTGACGCCCGGACCGCTCAACCAGCTAGCTGAGCGCCAGCCGGCTGCGCAGCTGCAGACGATGAGAGACCTTCTACATTCGGGGTTGATTGCTCGGGCAATCGAATTGGGCAAAGAGTTGCGCGACCGCATCGACGACCCATCTTCGCTCGCAACACTTCATCTACTGATGGGTCGAGCCGAACTTTTCAATGGTCGACTCGCCCCTGCGGTTCAGCAATTCCGAATGATTGATCATGGTGAACTTTCGCCCAAAGATCGACTGCTCATTGGAATGTGGGAGGCGTTCAGTCGCTATGGCGCTGGTGGGCTTGATGCTGTTGAAGACGTTGTTCGCGAGGTCGAAGCAAATGCGAACGGCGACGCCTTAACGCTGGCCTCATTGGCCGGAATGCGGGCCTGGATGTCGCTCGAGCGGGGGTCAACCTCTGAGTGCGTAGAACAGGCAATCGTGGCCAACCGCATGGCACTCGAAGTGGGTACTACCGAATTGATTTCGCTGTCGTGGCTTGTGCTTACGCTGGCTCACTTCATGGCCGCTCAAACCACGTTGGCCTTGAAAGCAAACGGTGCCGGTATCGAGCATGCGAAGCAGTCCGGGTACGGCGTTGCGTTACCGTTGATTCACCTGGTCTCTTGTGAGCTTGACCTGATCCGAGGTCGGCTTTCCCATGCGAAACACCACGCATTGCAAGCTATCGAACGAAGTGAACCAATCAGCGGCGGGCTTATTGGTGTGTGGGCCCACGGTTTACTGAGCCAAATCGCCGATAGGGGTGGCGATGACGATGCCGCCCGAGATTTCTTATTGTCATCAGAACGGGCGCTGCTTCGGGGCGCGCCGCTCGGTTGGGGTCATCTTGCAGTGGCGCGCCTTCGACTAGACCGCCATGAAGACCCCGAGCGTGCCGCACAACGACTGCTCGATGTTTGGCACCATATCAACGATCAGGGTACGAGCGTTCACCCCAACATGTTTGCGCTCTCGGTAGCCTCGCTGGCTACGCGTTTAGTACACCCAGCTACCCGATCCGAGTTCACGAAGTTGCTCAACGAATTGGCTCCTGGGAATCCGCCTGACTATGCAGCAAACGCGCTCGCACGCGCAGTCCTGTCAAATGACCTTGACACCGCAATCGAAGTTGCTGAATCACTCGAACGTTGCGGTGACGCGTTTTCGATGAAAGCCGCCGACGCATTTGTCGTAGTTGCTGATCTTTGTGAGCAGCACGGCGATCGACGGGCTCGGTCGTTCGCAGTGGCTGCGCGAGACCTGTACGAAAAAATGGCGGCTCACGGAGACCTTCGGCGTCTTCTCCACGCTCATCCGTACATCAGCAAGGGCACTGAACCGGTACTCAGCGCAGCAGAACGGCGGGTTGTGGCACTCGTGCTTGAGGGTCACAACAACGCGTCGATCGCCACGCAACTCTTCTTGTCGGTGAAAACCGTTGAATCGCATCTTGGCCGCGTGTATCGCCGATTCGGCGTGAAGTCGCGAACGCAACTCGCCTCTCACTTGCGCGAGGCAAAGCGCTAAGTCGCAAGATTGCAGGTTTTCCCTGATTCGGGGTTGGGTCAGGTTTCCTTACCTTGGCTTCATGAACAAACAACGCATGAGAAATGTTGCTGTGTCGATAGCCATCACCTCGGTACTCGCTGCGTGCGGTGGTTCTTCCACCCCAAGTGATGCGCCTGCGACGACTACAACCGCAGCGCCTGCATCCGAAACTAATACGACCGTGTCTAGTGCAGCTTCGATGGAGGTTGCACCAGCCGTGGCGCCAGCAGGTGACACCATTTCAACCGACGATAAGGCGGCAATGCTGAAGTCGGTAAAGAGTGGCGGCGCCGACGACAAGGTAGCTGGTTGTGTTACCGACGGGCTGGCGAAAGCCCTTACCGGTGACGAGTTCCGTCAGGTCACCAAGGCACAGAAGCAAAGCGATGTCCCACCTGCCCTGGCCGAAAAAGCCAACGCAATTGCGCTCGATTGTGCACTAGGCGGAACTGGATCGCCTACATCGGTTACGCCGCCTGCGGTCGAGACGACGGTCGCTGAAGCCGTGCAATCTTTTGGCACGAAGGACTCGCCCGTTGCCCTAACGACAACAGTTTCGGTCGATAACGGCTACGACATCACGGTTAACTCGTTCAACTCGGATGCGACAGCTGCAGTGCTCGCAGCGAACGACCTCAATGACAAGCCCACTGCCGGTCAGCGGTACGTGATGGTGAACATGACAATCCTGAATAGCGGGGGAGACACCGATAAGCGGCAACCAGCCTTTGACTTTCCGCTAAAGGCCGTTTCTACTGCTGGCACAGCCTACGAGGGCAGCAACTGTTCGGCGGTACTTCCGGACCCGTTGCCATGGTTTTCTGATGTGTTTAAAGGCTCAGCAATCACCGGAAACGTGTGCTTCATCGTCGCCGATGCCGATGCAACCGGGCTGAAAATGTACGTCGATGTCTACACCAAGTCATTTGCCACGTTCACTTACTACTTTGATTTGGCGTGACGACGATGGAAAAGCATGCAGCAGTCGCACTCGGTGAACCCGTTATGGAAGGCGTCATTCTTCTCGCTCGCGGCGCTGCGAAAAAGATGCGCAAAGACATTGCTCCCGCAGCTCTCGGCGGGCTAGTTGGCTCGTTGGCTCGGGTTGCAGCCGACAAGATGACAAAAGATACAAACCCATCCGAAACCGTTGTTCGCAACGACTTGGGGCGCGGGGCCTACCTTGCCCTGACCGCCAGCCGTTTGGCAATTTTCGCAACTGAAGAAGGGCGGTTCAAACAAAAGCTCGGCGAGCAGTTGGCCAGTTTCAATCCTGGTGAGGTAGACCGCTTTGAACTCGGGAAGGCAGCGGCAGGGGTTGGAACCCTTGACATTGTTTCGGTAAATGGCGACCGGTGGTGCTACGAATACTCCAAGATGACGGGAAAGAAAATTGCTCGGATGGCTGAAGCTACCCGAACCCTTGTTGTCGAAATTGACTGAAAGAGCCACCGTGCCACCAACCACCCCAAAGGTAAACATCAGCCGCAAGGCTTCACGTCGTGGAAGAAGCGGTCTCGGCACATCAAGTGCTGCAACTCCGCAACGTGTACCGACGACTAGAAGCGGAACTGTAAGCGGCACCGGGGCCGAGCGGCTTCGGTATCGGTTCGAACAGACGCTGTCGAAAGGGCCGGCCCGGGTCATTGGATGGTTGTCGTTACTCACCCTGACGATCATCCTATTGACCGGCGTTATCGAGCTGATCATTGGGAAGTTTGGTGGCTCGCGCGACGGAAGCCTCATCGAGAACTGGTGGCAGGCGATGCTACGCGTACTTGATTCGGGTACGTTCGCCGGTGATGCCGATTGGCCGACACGCCTACTTTCGCTGTGTGTCACCATTGCCGGTATCTTCATCGCCGGTTCGCTTATTGGTCTTATTGCTACGACGGTTGACCAAAAAATCGAGTCGCTGGCGAAGGGTCGTAGCCGGGTCATCGAAGACGGCCACACGGTCATCCTCGGGTGGAACGAGCACGTGTCGGCGCTGGTAAACGAGCTAGTCGAGGCCAACCAATCTGCAGGTGGCAAGCCGATTGTCATTTTGGCCAACAACGACAAAGCAGAAATGGAACAGATCTTGGGAGACCGAGTCACCGAACGGCGTGGAAGCGCAATCGTGGTGCGCTCAGGAGACCCCGCTAGCCCCGACGACTTGCGACGAGTCAACCTGTCAACGGCTCGTTCCGTTGTGGTGTTACGGGGTGAAACTGGTGACCCTGGGGTGGTCAAGGCGGTGTTAGCTGTACGGGCTGTTGACCCTGAAATGAATCGAACGATCGTCGCTGAACTAACGAGTGTGTCGACAGCCCAACTGCTGCGATCGGTAACCGACGGAAAAGTCGCAACGGTAAATAGCGATCTTGTGATTGCCGAGGTGACCGCACAAGCGTGTCGTCAAGAGGGTCTCGCCGCCGTGTACCGAGAGCTACTCGACTTCGATGGCGACGAGATCTACATCCAGGCGATTCCAAGTGCGGTCGGCAGAACGTATGCGTCTGCACAATTCGGCTTTGCGTCGTCGACGCTCATCGGAATCGCCGACGCAACAGGTGCAGTTCAACTGAATCCTGACCCTGGCCGAATTGTTATCGAATCTGACCAACTTATAGTTGTGGCTGCCGATGATGACACCGTCGTTTGGGACGGAGACGGGGTCGTCGCCTCTGGCGGAACCCCAGACCATTCACCTCTTGTCGTAGCACCAATACGTGTACTTATGGTTGGGTGGGGTCAACTTGGATCAGTGGTCATCAGGGAACTTGACGAGTTTGCGGCAGACGGTTCTACTATCGAAATAGTTGCAGACCCCGACATTGTTAAATTACCAAACCCCGTGTCAATTGTAACGACCCATACAACCATCACCGTCAGAGGCGCAAGCCTAGAAGTTACCGCTGCGCTCGACCCTTCCGCGTATGACCAGGTCATCGTGCTTGGTTACCGCGACCAACTCGATGTGGCAGAGGCGGATAGTCGAACACTATTGACCCTGTTAAGCCTTCGGCGGCGTATGTCTGCCACTGGAAGAATCGTCGGGGAAATTCTTGACCCGGCCAATGTCGTACTCGCTGAATCGACGGGCGCTAACGATTTCATTGTGTCTGACGAGTTGGTCGCGTTGATGGTCGCTCAACTTTCGGAACAGCCGATGCTGCAAGCAGTATTCGACGACCTGTTCGATGCTGACGGGTCGGCCATTATGTGCAATCCGATAGTGCGTTACACGACCGCATCTCGTTGCCAATGGGAAGATATCGCCGGAGCCGCAGTTGCTCGAAACGAAACGGCAATCGGTCTTCGAATAAGTTCGACCGGCTCTGTTCGTCTGAATTATCCGAAGAAGGACGTGTTGGATTTTGCCGACGGCGATCAGGTCATCGTCATTGCTGGTCGCTGAACCTGCCGATGCAACCGCGCACTGTGACCATGAGCGGATCAACGATGAGCGAACCAACGATGAGCGAACCAACGATCACAGACAGGGCTCTCATACCCCCGGTTAGGGAACGGAACTGCGTTCGACTCCGGACTGATCCTGTTCAGCGACGACACCCCTGGATAAAACAGCCGCAAACGAATCGTAAAGCAGTGCGCTTTACGATTCGTAACACTTGATGTATCGTCGTGTTTGATTCCAGTGAACGTCAAATTGGAAAGCCAAGAAATCGATGGAATCGACGATGCAATACTCCACGGTTTGGCGGCCAACCGCTCAGACGCGATTCGCATTGCGTTAAACATCAAATTCGTGACTGGGAAAGACAACTTACGGACGCATCGTGGGACAGCGTTCACCCGCTGAAGAGCGACGAATTTGCTGAACTGAACAATGCAGCAAAAGTAGGATGGGATGACCTAGACCTCAACTCATGACGTTGTAATTTCGAGGAATGCAATGAACCGCCGATTGAACAAGGTACTTGTGATACCCGGGACGACTATTGTTCGTGGTTGGCCTGACGAGGTACTGCTTGAAGCCAGTATCCTTAAACAGCCGACGGTTCTCTGTTGCCGGGAGGTCGCCCCAATCTCAATTGTTGATCTCGAAACACGAGCGGGAATGGTCTCAAATATGTGGCTTGCTGCGGTTTGCGAGACCTTGGCAGCAGTGTTTGATTGTCAAATGTAGGTCGACGAACGCGACGGGACACGCCATGAAACACCTCCTCAAGAAATCAATTATCGCGGTTACGGTTACCGGAATCATGTTTCCGGCAGGTGCCTGGGCGAAGTCAACGGTCGCCCCCAGACCCGCTCGGCCGGTAGTCGTCACGGTCGGCCAATGTGCAGAGGGAACCGTGAAGGGGCTATCGCCGAAAAGCCGCGCATCGGTTCGATCGCTTCCTTCAACAAGAGCGAAAGAATTGGACCGCCTACCAAGCAACATGTACGCCTTCGCGTGCGAAACGCTTTCGGTGGCTGGTGTCGAATGGGTTGGAATCGTTTACAGCAGGGTGGCTCACGGTGAAGAGTGTGGTCCGGGGGTAGATTCTGCTCTCGAGATTAAAAAGTATGCATACGATGCCAAACCTGGTCCGTGCTGGTCCGGGTGGGTCACGACGAAGTACCTTGCTGTAAGCGCGTAGCGATGCCATCTGATTCCGCTGCTGACCCCGAATCGTATTACGGGCTGGGGTTCATTGAACGTCTGAGGAAAGCGCGATTGGGGGGTGCAACAACCGAAGAACTGATTGACTTAGTCTGCGTTGCCGACATCACGCCGATCGTTTCAGACGCCCGAAGCCACCTACCATCGTATGTTGAGTTACTGACTGCTTCACCGAGTGAGGTTGAACGCAAAGCCCAAGCAGCGGTTGTCTACGACAAATTCAACGACCGGCTCATTGGCGAGGCACTCGAGGGTTCGCTTTTGTCGGGTGATGAAGACGCCCTACGAGTGCTTCGTATTGCGTTTGCGATCAATTCTCACGGGGCCCTGATCGAATGCGTGAAGGGCGAAGACCCGGCGGTTGTGTTGAGTGTCAGCCGTCTTATGCGCGCTGCACTTCTTGCGTTACTTGTACAGCGACCGGTTGGCGAGCGTGAGTCGCAGTAATCGGTGACGTCGGTTGGGTCTTCATGGTCTAAAGCGTGTCTCAGGCGTTCGTCGTCACGGCATCCCAGTGATCATGGCGAGCACTTCCAAAATTTGGTGACCGACGGCCCACCCGACGTTGCCACTTGATTGACTGCACCTGTCAATCGAGACTGAGCGAAGTTGTTCGACGAGCGCGTAACTGGGCTGTAAAAGCGCGTTGGTTTGGTCGGGTTCGATGGCAATGTGGCTTGGGAACGTGCGAGCCGTCGAGGTGAGTGGCACAATGAAAACCGTCGATGGTCGATACCGCAGGAACGAATCAGCGATAACCACAATCGCTGGCCGTGTGAATCCGGCTTCTGATCCGATTGGGTGACCAAAGTCAATCGTGACGATATCGCCAAAGTTCACGAGAGGTCAGCGTTCAGCCAGATTTCACTCTCGGCGACGTACGCAGCCCAGGCAACCGGGTCGGAACGCAGGTGGCTTTCGGAAGTTGCCATTGCTTGGTAGAACTGATTTCGTCGTAGCGCCTCAAGGGCCACGTCGAGCGCGTCGGCCATCGACGTATCGAGTTCTTCGGCAAGTCGACGGAGCGTTTCTCGTTGCTGGACGCTGACTCGAATCGTTGTAGACGCACTTGTCATACATGTAGTCTATGACAACGAGACGCAATCAGTGAGTGCATCTTGCAATGAATGCTTACCTCAGCGCCAGATAAGGGAGGCATGACGCCTAGAGCGCGGTGGTAAGCACTTCGACTTCGTAGTAAGTGAACCAGGCGTCTTGAGACATGATTTTGAGGTGTTCGACGGTTGCTTGCGCCAGCAGCATCCGATCAAACGGATCTTTGTGATGCATGGGAAGTGTGGGTGCCAGTTGGGCGTGGGCGAGTTGGCAATCAAGCATCTCGAAGCCAGATTGCTGAGCTGCCTCGGCCATATCGACCCGAATTTCTAGCTTTCCTGCAGCCTGCTTACTGCCGAGTTCCCAAACCGAAATGACAGAGACGAACACTTTGTCAGTTGACTCGATGGCAAGGCGTGCGTTGGGTCCGAGGCGAGCGTCATCATCGATCCACCAAATGAACGCATGGCTGTCGAGAAGCAAGTTCATGAGAACAGTTCAGGGTCTTCGAACATCTGTGAGATTTCGGGATCTGCACCGACCAAGTCGTACCCACCGGTTACGGTGATCAACCCTTTAGCTACGCCAGGTCGCCGTATTGGCCGAGCCTGAACTGCGGGCACAATTTGAGCGATCGTCACACCATTTCGAGCCAAGAAGACTTGGTCGCCCTGTTCAACCAATCGAAGCAACTCGGACAGTCGACTTTTAGCCTCGTGGGTGTTTACAGTCAGTGCAGCCATGAAAGCATAATAGCCCCGATCGCTAGACTTGGTTCAGTCTAGCTAAGCTAATCCTCCTCAGGGGCTGTCAATTCGATCTGTTCCGTTCGCGCATGCTCGCCGTAATTGCCTCCCAAGTCGGTGCTAAACGAGGGGCCCGAACCGCGCCCTGCACGTTGATTGTTCGAAGGAGCTTGATCAGCTACGAAGATACAGATGAACTACCGGCTGTAGCGCATACGCAACGAAACGTCACTGTGACGTAATGATCGAGACCGTGGCTCACTGGGCAAGAGGGGTGAATCCGATCTGCCGAAGCGATGTGACTGGTGGACACCACGAGTCGGTCGTCGCCGCTGGTCGAGTCCGCCATATCTGGGTCACTGCGAATGCGTCTGCGCAGGGCAACGAATCGACTTTCGTCACCGTGACGATCGGGCGATGCGTGAAGTGACCAGACGTCATGGATAGTGGCATCGACCATCACGGTCATGTGGCATCGCCGATAATGTTAGTTATGTCAAGTAGTTGTTGTCGATATTCGGAACACTCAGGGGAAGATTTCGGCGACCCTTGTTGGCGGCCCGTATCGAATCGATGCATCAACGCCTCAAGGAACTGTCACAAACTCGATTCCGTCCTCCCCAACCGCAATACGCACAGCAATCTTCGTTGTTGAGCTCCAAGGTGACGTCGAAGTTACTGCGGGCTAACGCAAGACGCTCCCTTCCAAATCGAGCGCACTGTGATCGCCTTTTCAAATGATACGCACGAAAGTGCTCAGGGGAAGGCGCACTTCTACCTGTGCGCCCCCTCTGGAAGTGTTGCTCGCTGAGACGGAGCCACCGTGCGCTTCAACGATCGTGCGGACGATGGCTAGCCCCAATCCGCTTCCCGCTGTTGTGGCTACTGTTCGGCGGTCGGCATTCGCAACGCGGTCTGCGGTCCAAAAGCGATCAAAAACGGTAGCGAGGTGGTCTTCATGAAACCCTGCACCGTTATCGCGAACGACTATTACTGCGAAACTTGACTCGTCGATCAGCGAGACTTCACTCGCTGTTCCCTCAACGCAATGGCGTCGAGCGTTATTCAACAAATTGTCAAGCACCTGGCGGATTCGGTCTGGGTCGCAGGCAATCAGCGAAACAGCTGTTCGATTGTCTTCATACGAAACCTGATGCCTTTGGTCAATTGCGCGTGCATCGGTCACTGCATCTGCACAAATATGACCGACATCGATGGGTCGAAAGTCAGTTTGGCGATGTTCATCGGAACGGGCAAGAGTCAAAAGGTCGTCGACTAGCCGACCCATTCGAGCACTTTCGGTTTCGATGCGTGCCATCGCCCTCGCAAGCGAATGGGGTTTGGCCAGTGCACCCTGCCGATAGAGTTCAGCCCAACCCCGCACCGAAGTTATCGGCGTTTGCAATTCGTGCGATGCGTCAGAGATAAACCTCCGAAGCCGGGTTTCAACCTGCGCCATGTCAGTCAGTGCTTTCGCTTGGGCATCTATCGAGGTTCGAAGTTGCACAACCATCCGGTCAAGAGCTGCCCCAAGTTCGTTGAGTTCAGTATGCGGGCTTGCTACCCCCGGTATCAGCGAAACATCACCTTCAGCTATTCGGGTAACAGCGTGCGTCATCGAGCCGAGCGGTTGCAACGATCGACGAAGAACCAAAAATATTGTCAGCACAGCTAACGAAAGAATCGCTAGTGAGCCGATGATAAGCGTGCGAATAAGATCAAGAATACTTTGATTGACCGATCGCAAAGGAGTGGCTTCAAGTTCTAGTTGACCGTCTGAGCGCAGCGCAGCAAACACCCTAAACGTCTGCCTCCCAGACTTATCGCTAAACGTTCGGCCAGCACCAACCCCTTCAAAGCGCGAAAATTCTGCTGCTAACCAGACGCGATCGACCAGCGGCTGCGGGTCAGGAAATTGAGATGTACCTGATGGTCTGAAGAAAGTGACCGAACCACTTCGGTCATACACAAGACTCGCGCTTGACCGTGAGTCGCCGGCAGGCGCAGGAGTCGGAGGAGTCGGAGGAGTCGGAGGCGAAAATCCGGCTTGAGGCTCACTTGGTGCCTGTCGGGCAATGGAACTTCCTTTTGACTCTCTTATTCTGCTTGAAAGCGATGCAGTCATACGATCATCAATTTGCGCAATGAGGTCCGTACGGGTTTGCCGAACGACGAACACACCGAGCAAAACGAGCATTATCGCAACTACCACTGACACCCTGATTGCAAGGGCGAGACGTAACTTCACAGTCGATCCGTGGTTCGATCCGGTGGCCGCAGCACGTATCCAAACCCCCGAGAGGTATGTAAGAGACGAGGCCCGACAGCATCTACCTTTTGTCGAAGGGCACTGACGTAGGTTTCGACTATTCGAGCGTCTATTTCAGACTCGTAGCCCCAAACACGTTCGAAGATCTGATCCTTGGACACCACGCACCCTACGTTGACTAGAAGGTAGGCGAGCAGACGAAATTCTGTTGGTGTCAATGAAACTTCGCGGTCGCCCCTCCACACTCGATGTGCAACTTCATCGACGACCAAGTCTGAACATCGAAGTAAGTGTGGCGCTACGAGGTCGGTATGGGTACGACGCAGAACCGCTTCAACTCTGAATGTTAGTTCTTCCAAGCTAAAAGGCTTCGTAATGTAGTCGTCCGCTCCCCCTTCGAACCCCGCACGGAGGTCGTCTAATTCGCGGCGGGCTGTAAGGAAAATAA
Organism: Acidimicrobiia bacterium; assembly: GCA_031430595.1. Taxonomy (GTDB): domain Bacteria; phylum Actinomycetota; class Acidimicrobiia; order Acidimicrobiales; family JANYDT01; genus JANNBN01. The sequence goes on along the minus strand of JANPBU010000031.1, from coordinate 77,600 downwards.
CGGGGGTCATCACCCGTCGTCCCCGCAGAACGCGACAAATTTCGAAACCATCGATATCGGGAAGGCCTACATCGAGCACGATGAGGTCGTATGCGGTTCGGCAGGCTTCGGTTAGCGCATCTAAACCGGTAGAAACCGAAACCACTGAATAGCCAGCGAATCGCATTGCACTCGCTAAAAGCTCTCGAATCGCTTCGTCATCTTCCACCATTAAGAGCGAGATCGATGCACCCAGCGAACTCACCATGACAACACGCTAGAGCCTAAACCTCAAGATTGGCTGAACGATAACGAGACGTCTTTATGCTTTGCCTTCGGTGAGCTTTCAGGTGCGCCAGTTACGTTGATCCAATGTTTACGCACTTGTTAGAAATCGCTCACCACAACGGGCCAATCGGAAATCACACCGAGGTGACTCGGTGCCAACGGATGTATCTACTGAGCTCTGGAATTCTGGCAGCAACACTGATGCCCGCTTCCAGCGCTGAGGCGGCAACGACCGAAAAAATCAATTCCTAAGAAGCCGCGGACTGAGACGTACCAACGCCTTTTGCGACCGTGAGAACGGCGCCGGAAAGCACGAACGACCGGTGCACTCGTCAATTGTATCCGAATCGGTAGCATCGACCCATGAATTGTGCATTCTGCGCTGAGTTGTTGTCGCAAGAACGTGGCGGCCTGGTTGGCCCTGGTATCGCTATCTGTACCGAGTGCATTCATGAAACGAACCCTTCCCACGGACCATTCTCGATGGCTCATCCACAGCGTCGATTCGGTTGGACGCTCGCTCACCTAGATGTCGATGCGGTCGAGCTTCTTGATTCCGAAACCCTTCGACACGAACTCGAGGCAACCAAGTCGATCGCAGCACCGTTAAACGCGTTTATCGATGCCGCCGAGAAACGCCTTAACGGTGACCCGACATGGCGATCTGCACACGACAGCCACATTCATCGGCACGCGAACGATGTCGTCTTCGCAAATGGCGTAACAGTCAATGCTCGTTCGTTCGTTGCATCTGATCCGTATGCGCGCAAACAGCCGGCGGATTTCGGTATGTACTTCGACCGTGCTTGGTCGCCACCTTGGCCCCACGAACATATTGATTGGCCCGATTTTGGTGTTCCCGCAAATTCACCGTTGTTTGTCGCTTCTTGTCGAGCGCTGCTGGCCCGGGCGCGCGACGGTGAAGCTGTTGAGATTGGCTGTCTCGGTGGGCACGGCAGAACCGGAACCGCACTAGCTGTTTTGGCTTTGTTGGCCGATCCAACGCTTGATCGAAATTCCGCGGTTGAGTGGGTTCGTTCGAACTACTGCGATAGAGCGGTGGAAACAGAAGCACAAGCTACTTTCGTACACACGCTTAACATACTTCCAGTCTCCGTTGCGTCGGCATCCGCATTATTGCTCTTGCTCGACGAAGTCGAGACCGAAATGAAAGCACTCGGCCTGTGGGCCGCAAGTGCCGAGTACGACCTTCCCCATATGTCAGCCGTGAACTTCATGCAATTTCACCTTTTTGATCGACGTCGGGCGTTACTTTGGTCCGGAACGCTACCGACGATGGAAAGTGACAACACGGCACTCACCGCAGATATGTCGTATGAACTGAAGGACCGCACCGATAGCTCGAAACTCATCCGCCTGCTGAGCGAGTTTGATACGCAAGTGAGTACTCAACACGGCGAAATGTGAAACTTCGATATGTCAGCAGTTCAGCTCCATAACCTCAGAAAGGTTCATGAAAATGGTTTTGTGGCGCTCGATGGCGTCACCCTCGATATTGCTGACGGCGAATTCTTTGTGCTTCTTGGCCCGTCGGGATGCGGAAAGACAACCGTGTTGCGCATGGTTGCTGGTGTCGACTCGCCAACTCATGGTGACGTTCGCTTCGACGGTGTATCGGTGGTCGAGGTTCCGTCTCGTGACCGCAACGTTTCGATGGTGTTTCAGAACTATGCCTTGTATCCAACGATGACTGTTCGGGAAAACATCGGCTTTTCTTTGAGAGTTGGGAAGGTCAAAAAATCAACCGCAGCTAGTTCAGTAAACGACATTGCAGCAGCATTCGAACTCACTGAGTTGTTAGACCGTCTGCCCTCTCAGCTCTCTGGTGGTGAACGACAACGCGTTGCAATGGCCCGGGCAATGTTGCGAGAGCCGAACGTCTTCCTGATGGACGAGCCCCTCGCTAATCTCGATGCGTCACTTCGAGAAAAGGTGCGTAGTGAAGTCTCACGGTTACAACGCCGCGTTGGCGTCACAATGCTCTACGTCACGCACGACCAGGTTGAAGCGATGTCCATGGGCGACAGGGTTGCCCTTTTCGAGGATGGCAAAATTGTGCAAGTTGGATCTCCACTCGAATTGTACGAAGCACCTCGAAATCGTTTCGTTGCTGAATTCCTAGGTACCCATGCGATCAATATGTTTCGGGCTACGGTCATCGAGCAGGACGACAAACTCTCAGTTTTGATTGGTTCGCAATGCTTGGCCCTAGGAAGAAACGCAAACCGATTCTCGAACCTTTGGGCTTTTGTAGGACGTGAAGTTCTCTGCGGTCTTCGCCCTGAATCAATCGGCCGAGGAGGGGCAGGTGTGCTCGACGTCAGTATCGAGTTTGTCGAACAACTTGGTCACGAACTGCTGGTTTCAGCGAACCTCATCAGCGAAGCTTGTGGTGACGGGTCCACGCCATCCATACGGGCGTCGCTGCCAATTGGAACCCATGTTCCCAGATGGGAAGCCATCTCTTTTTCAGTTGATACCGAGCGCATTCATCTCTTCGACGTCGAGACCGGTGAGAGCCTCGCCAACCTGCACTAGGCACCCTGATACCTTCGCTCGGAGTATCGTCAAATCAACTATGAAACTTGTTTTGCTTCGCCATGGCGCTACCGCTTGGAGTGTTTCGGGCCAACACACGGGGCTGAGTGACATTGCGCTCTTGCCAGAAGGCGTTGATCAAGCGAAGCGAGCTGCCGAAAACGTACGATCGGTGCTCGGCGAGGAATGGGAGTCCGCTGTTGTTATTTCAAGCCCGTTGCAACGTGCGCAAATCACCGCAGAGATAGTCTTCACGCGCGAACGGGTCAGCACTACCAATACCCTTCTGGAAATGGACTACGGCGATTACGACGGCCTAACCAGCAGCGAAATTCGCTCGACGCGACCCAATTGGAACCTTTGGCGAGACGGTTGCCCGAACGGTGAAACCGTCGACGAGGTAGGTGCCAGATGCGACGAATTTCTTCGTTCAATATCGAGACCCGAGCAGCCATCAAACACATTCGTTGCGGTCGCTCACGGTCATGTTTTGCGAATATTGGCCGCCCGAACGTTGGAACTGCCGGCGGTTCAAGGAAGGCTTTTCACACTTGGTACCGCTGCCACATCGGTGATCGAAGACGTCCGCGGCCAACGATGCGTGAGCTTATGGAATCTTTCCGCGTAGCACCTGCGGATAGTCAAAAACCTCTGTACTGGTGATAAGCGGCCGAATCGTCCATCAGTCGTACATGTCACGTCTCGCTCTAATGTTCGCCTTCAGTTTCTTCTCAAGTTCTTTCGCACTTATGTCGATGTAGACGGGGTGAGTGATGGAAAGGACACCTGGCGCTACCGTCATGTACTCACAGGTACCGCCCTTGTCGTTTCCACGAGTTGGTTTGCTGTTTCGTTGTATAGCGAGTTCAGCGGCAGGTCAATGTTTGGGATTCCAACCATTGCGTCTGGGGTTGGGTTGTTACTTACGATTATGGCCGTTGCTATCCTGTTGAACCGTGGCGAAGCGGTCACCATCAGCCTCAGCCAGGCTCGCACCGACGATTTGACCGGCTTGGCGAACCGTCGACGTTTAGCCGAGGTACTGCAGGCCCACTTTGCACAACCGGCGCCAGAGCCAATCGCGCTTCTCCTCGTCGATCTTGATCGCTTTAAAGAGGTCAACGATTCGCTCGGTCACCATATGGGTGACGAACTACTGCGACTCATTCGACCACGGTTTGAAGCGGTGCTTCCACCTGATGCACTGGCCTTTCGACTCGGTGGTGACGAATTCGCAGTTGTGCTTCGCGACACCGGGACGGCAGAGCATGCCCTCGATATTGCCCGCAAATTGCGTTTGGCGATTCAGCAGCCGTTCGCACTCAATCACACCGATATTTACCTTGACGCATCTTTCGGGGTTTCGCTTGCACCGGATCATGCAACGTCACCAGATCGACTTTTGAAACTTGCTGACATCGCAATGTACGAAGCGAAACGTAATCGGCTTGGGGTCACGCTTTATCGCGGCGGCCTAGAACAGGTCTCGAATCAACGGCTTCTGGTTGCCAATGATCTGCGTGCAGCGCTTCGTCGACCGAACGAAATCGTCACCTACTTTCAACCGAAGATTGATCTGCGTACTGATCGTGTTGTTGGGGTAGAGGCGCTTGTTCGCTGGTACCACCCCACACGCGGTTTGGTTCCGCCCGATGACTTCTTAGGCATCGCCGAAGATACCGGTCAAGCTTCAGTACTCACCTCGACGGTTCTCGACCGGGCACTGGCCCAAGCCTCGGAATGGGCAAGCCAAGGCATCGATATGAAGATTGCCGTCAACCTGTACGAATCTGACCTCCGTTCCGCCAACATTGTTGAGCGCATTACCGCCATGCTCGACAAACACGTTCTTCCTGCCCGATACCTTCAGGTCGAAATCACGGAACAGTCACTCGTTGAAGACCCTGCTGGAACTCGGGCCGTACTCAATGAGCTCTCCCATCTGGGGGTACACATTTCGTTGGATGATTACGGCACTGGTTACTCGTCGCTCGCCTACCTCCGCGAATTTCCGATCGATGAGTTAAAACTCGACAAAACCTTTGCCATGGGAATGATGAAGGACCATACGAGCTGGATCATCGTACGTAGCACGATCGAATTGGCACACGCCCTCGGCCTTCGCATCGTCGCAGAAGGTGTTGAAGATGAAACCGTTCGCAACGAACTACTCACACTCGGATGCGATGTCGGCCAGGGCTTTTTCTGGACAAGAGCACTCGCCGCCGACGAGCTTGACAAGTGGTTACAACAACATCACGCAGGATCGCTTGGCAAGTCAGCAAGCGAAGACGAATACAGCGCCGAAGACATCACGCATTTCGAGATGATTACTCGCTAATCACGACTTCGCCTGGCGATCCTGAATTTCCCGCTTCGCCTGGAATAGTCCATTCCGCGGACGGGATCGCCAGCTCAACTTCGATGACCCGGCCGGAGCGCTGTTCGAGGATGAGATTTCCGGATGGTTCGAAAGCCAACGCTGCATTACCGGCAACGAGGCGCTCAATGTTTTCACCGACAACATGCGACCGCCAGCCTTTACGAAGCCGGGCTTCAGGGTCACGTCGAAGGAACGCAACAAGGTCGTGTCGGGTAGCCAACAGGGTTGCATCGATGCGTGCGTCACGGGAGAGTTGCGCCACCCATGCGCCGATCAGCGTAAGCGCTGCACGATACCGACGATCAAAGTCTTCAGATTCTGGAAGAAGTAGCGACTCAATAGGTGCGTTCGCTGCAACGACAATCAACGAAAGCAATTCTTCACCGGCACCACCCTTGGCATATCTGCCATCCATGCCACGCACCCCGGCGAGAGCAGCGAGCGTCGTTGGTCGCGCTTGGGCAATGGTGATGATTGCCAAGTCGGGAAGCACAAAGCGAACCGGCTTGTCTTCTTCGCGTGCTTTCATTTCGCGCCAGGCACACAAGTGTTGAGCGACGAGTCGATCGGCCCCGCGAAGCACTCGCCCATCTTTCAGTCGCCACCAAGAACGATTCGGATCGCCTGGGCCCCGCGGACGCGTTCGCAATAATTCCAATTCGTCTTCAACCCAATCGAGGCGCTCAGACAAAACAAGTTCTGAGGTGATCAGCGACCGCAGTTCAAGTAGGTGCGTCACGTCAGATGCGGCATAAGAACGTTGAGCAGCCGTAAGTGGACGTATGGTCCAATCGGTGAGCCGGTCACCCTTCGAGAGTTTCACCCTCAAAATTTGTTCGGCGAGGCTAACAAGACTTGGCGTTGAGAACCCTAGGAAACCGGCAGCCAGTTGGGTATCGAACATTCGCTTAGGTAACACCCCGCAAACATCTTCCAGGATTTCGAGATCTTGTTCGGCTGCATGAAACACAGCGACGGAATCAGACCTCAGCAGCCGTTCAAGGGGGCGAATCGAGATGGCCTGTGGATCAATTAAAACTGTTCTTCCTGGCCACCCAATTTGAACCAAAGCAAGTTTCGGGTAGTAGGTGCGCTCTCGAAGAAATTCGGTGTCGATCGCATAGGCCTCTTGTTCGATCGCCTCATCAATGACCTGTTCAAGTTCCTTTGCCGAATCAACCCAGTCGTGAGCGACGTCGACTACGGAAGTCGATTGACCAGCCTTTCGCCGCAGAGCCATCAGCTCTCGCCGCCGCCGCTGTGCGTCTCGTCTGGGTGCGTCTCGTCTGGGTTCGCCACTGCGCCAGAAATAGTCGGGTATCCAGCCGTATGCCAGGACGAAGTACCACCAGCTACGTTGACCGCTTCTACGCCCTGCTGACGAAGCCAAGCCGCCGCCCGGTTTGAGCGTCCACCGGTGGCGCAAATAACCATGAGTGGGCTGTTCCCTGCCAACATGTGAATCTCAGCAAAACGGTCGACGACCTCGCCGAGAGGCACGGAGACTGCTTGTGGAACCCGCACCTGTTCAAACTCGTCAACTTCTCGAACATCGAGCAGGGCGAATCCGGCAACAAGGGCCTTGTTCAGTTCTTCGCATCCCGCCTGGGGGGGCATCGCATCCATTTGTCCTCAGAGTAGATCAAGAATGGCCGAGTCAAAATCGTTGGCAAACCAAACCGTTATTCAGTGAACTGATCCATTGAGCGTCACGTATATCGGGCGAGGTCATCGGGTGTATCGATATCAGCCAGCGATGACACGTCTGGCGGTTGTACTCTAAGTGAGCTTAGCTTTGGGAGCAATCGGTTGACTGAACGCTCGCCTGACGCGAAACATTCCTCTAATTGGGCGACACAGCCAACATTCCAAACACTATGGGTTACCAGGGGATGGCCGTCAAATTCAGAAAGGGCGGCATCTAGGCGGCGGGTGTTGTTCGTTTCGATAGCTACGTTCAGTAGATCAACGAGACCCTCAGCGGCGAGATCAGGTTGGTCGCAGCCGACCACGACCACCCACTGATTTTTTGCCGCTTTCAAGGCGGTGATGAGGCCACCAAGAGGCCCCTCACCCGGCCACAGATCGGCCACTACTTTCCACCCCTGCGAGCTAAGTGATGTTGGGTCTCCACCAATCGCAATGACTTCGTTGGCTCCGGCTAACAGCGCTGTGACGATAGTACGCACACCTATTTCATCACCGTCGATCACAATCTGCGACTTATCGCGGCCTCCGAGTCGCTGACCAGAGCCCCCGGCCAACATCGCAACCGTAAACTCTGGTGTCAAACGGTACCCGGCTAAATCACTCAACATCGACGACCAACGCACGGTGATCACTAAACGGTAGATGTTCGGTGCGTGCCGGCACGCAAACTCGAAGTCTTCCTCCCGGATCATCAAGCAACATATGATCGAGTTGAAGTTTTGGGTTGGGCGAAGGGAACGTCGGTAACGCGTTAGCGAGAGACTTCCACCGGGTTACCGCAGCCGGAACCGGTGCTGGAAGGTTAAGGTCACCAAGCAAAAGTCGCGGGGCCGGGAGGGCACCAAGCGCCTTGACGATATGGCGTAGTTGCGGCACGTTCCACCCTGGCACAAACGACGCGTGGGTTCCAGCGATCGTTAGGGGCCGCCCGTTGAACTCAACAACCGCAGCAATGCAGACCCTGGGCTCGTCGTCGATCATCATCCACTTGTTAATCCCCGGAATGAATACCGGCGCCCTGAATCTGAAGGGCCTTACCCGAATCACATGCCAAGAAAGTACCGGCAACGTGGTGATCAGGCCGGTTCCGTAGGCAGGTCGACCGGGGTCGACGGCAACCAAATCGTGGCCACTCGCTAGGTCGGTATCGGTGGCAGGTAACCAAGACCCACCGGGCAGGCCGGTAATAGCCGGTACGAATCGCCACGAGGCGCCAGGAATAGCTGCGGCAATCTCGGCGGTCTGGTCGACCATCAAGCTACGCGATTGAAACCGATCTACCTCTTGAATGGCAAGAACATTTGGTTGCAGGTCACTAAGTGCGCGTACGAAACGATTAGTCTCGACCTGGCCGTCGTCAAGCGACCGCCCGTGCAGCAGGTTGGAAGTGACGAGACGTAGTTGCGTGGTCATACGAGCTCACCGTCAATGGTCACGATTGAAGCGCAGACAGTGTCACCGCATGCAACAACCCATTGGTTGAGACTGCACTTCCCTGGTCGGCGCGCGCCAACCCCAAAATGTCGGTAAACGTGCCGCCAGCTTCTTCGACAATGAGCTGAATGGCGGCAAGATCCCACAGGCTCACTATGGGCTCGATGGCAATGTCAAGGGCGCCTTCGGCAACCAACATGTGCTGCCAGAAGTCACCAAAACAACGCTGCCGAGCACATTGGCCCAACAGGGTGTCAAGTCGTTTACGCATTTCAGTATCGGTCCAATGACCATCTGAATAGCTGACAAACGCATTCGAAACGTCGGCAACCGACGACACTTTCATCGGTCGACCGTCGGCAAATGCACCTGCCCCTTGTATCGCCCACCAACGACGCGAAAGCGCAGGGCACGAAACCATCGAAGCGATCAAGATCCCATCGTGCTCCAACGCAATGAGGGTCGCCCAAACGGGTACGTGGCGAACATAATTCGAGGTGCCATCAATCGGGTCAAGTATCCAACGGAAGCCACTTGATGCATCACCACCCTGAACACCAAACTCTTCACCCAGTACTTGATGGGTTGGAAAGCGAACAGCTATTGCACCTTTCAGCGCCTGCTCAACCCCACGGTCGGCCACGGTCACTTCTGTTCGATCGGCCTTAGTTTCAATGACAAAGTCTTGCGCATCGTAGTGACGCATACTGATGGAGTCCGCAAGATCTGCCAACTCAATCAAGAATGGTGCTAACTCGCTGAGTTCAAAACTCATATCTTCACAGACGCCAACAGGGAAGGATCAAGGTTGCCACCACAGAAAACTGTCAATACATTTTTTCCTGCAATATCAGGAATTCGCCCCTCGAACAGCGCCGCAGTTGTAAGCGCACCTGTTGGTTCGACGGCCTGCTTCATTCGAGTCACGATGAAGCCAAGGGCACTGAGGATTTCATCTTCAGTTACTGTCACAATTTCTTCCAACAACGAGGCCAAAACCGGGAACGTATGGGTACCTATTGCTGGGGTCGCAACACCGTCGGCGATGGTTACCGGTTGAGGGATCGTTACTATCCGACCAGCGGCCAAGCTCTGTTTGGCATCATCGGCAGCGGCAGGCTCGACACCATAAATTCGAATGGAAGGCTTTCGAGCCTTCAACGCAATCGCCATTCCGCTCGCTAAGCCTCCCCCGCCCACAGGAAGCACCGCAACATCAATATCGGCAAAGGCGTCAATACATTCCAAGCCGACCGTGCCCTGCCCGGCGATAACCCGTAGATCGTTGAACGGAGGAACAATGACCGAACCAAGGTTGCCAGCAACCTTTGCGGCAACTTCTTCACGATTCTCTGTGTATCGGTCGTACTCAACCACTGTTGCCCCATAGTCACGCGTGGCCTGCTTCTTTACCGCCGGAGCATCGAGTGGCATGACGATGATCGCATTAATTCCTAGTAACTGCGCCGCTAACGCAACACCTTGAGCGTGATTGCCTGAGGAAAACGCAACCACACCACATCGTCGCTCTTCGGTAGAAAGTTGAACAAGTCGGTTGTAGGCACCGCGAATCTTGAATGACCCGCTGCGTTGCAGATGCTCGGCCTTGGCCAAGACATGAGCGCCAATTCGCTCGTCTACCAATCGCGATGTCAATAGCGGCGTGTGGTGCACCTGGCCGTCAATTCGGACTGCTGCTGCTTCGATGTCAGCAAGTGAAACTTCGAGATCTTCCAGCATCACGCTGCCATTCATTGGTCAGTGTTGCTGCGAAATTGCGGATCTAACTGGACAAGGAACAGGGCACATCGTTCTTCCTCGTCGGCTTCACCAATTTCGGCTGCGGCCCCTCGAAGACTGTTAAGCGCACTGAGAAACCCACGGTTGGTTTCGTGTTTCCAAAATACGTAGCCGCTGCCACGCCACCCCGACCCTCGAAGCCGATCGAGGCCACGGTGATAACCAACCCGCGCCGCTGCATAGCGTTCGATGGGGTCACGACCAAGAATCGCCAGTTGGGCCCATGCGTCGAGCATTCGTGGCCACTGAGCAGCAACAGCCGAAACAGCATCTCTGCGAAGACCCAGGTCGGTTTCGGTCATAGCGACCGCCAGCGCAGCCAGGGCTTCGGGTGGTTCAGCATCGAGAATCGTGTGAGGAAGACCGGTACTGAGGGTCACTGGGCGTTCAGTCATAGCTCCGATCGTGTCACGAATTGGCAATCCGGTTGCCCCAATTCAACCGATTTGACCTCAATTGATTTGAAGTGGCTAGATCGTCGCGAAAGTCGCTACGGTTCGATGTATGTCTAAGCCTGTGATCCTCGCCAAACTCACCGCCGCCGAAGGTAAGCGCTCTGAACTCGTTGCTGTACTTTCGGGAATGGTCGAGCATACCAAAACTGAGCCCGGCACCCAGGTGTACGCCCTTCATACATCGGCAGATGACGAAGTGACCGTCTGGTTTTATGAGCGGTACAGCGATGAAGAGGCGCTGGCAGCACACAGCGGTTCGACGGTTATGAAAGAACTTGGTCCAAAGCTTGCCGGTCTACTCGGCGGCCGACCAGAGCTGATCAAATTGAACGATGTTGTCTCGAAAGGTTTGTGATGAAAATTTCCGTAGATTTTGATAGCTGTCAAAGCAATGCACTTTGTATGAGTGCAGCCCCTGAAGTGTTTGAGGTTCGCGATGATGGTTTCCTGTATATCCTTATCGAAGAGCCGGGTGAAGAACTTCGAGCAAAGGTTGAGGAAGGCGCTCGACTGTGCCCAACTCAGGCCATCACCATTTCCTAGATGTCGTTCGACAGTATTGCGATAGTCGGTGCATCTCTTTCTGGGGTTCGAACTGCAGAAGCGCTGCGGCGTAATGGATACGACGGAGGTCTGAGCATTATTGGCGATGAGTCTCAGCTTCCTTACGACCGGCCGCCACTCTCGAAGGGATATCTCGCTGGAAAGCGTGAAGCTCATCAATTGCTTCTTCGGCCCGCATTTCCGGATTTAGCTGATCTGGATGTGACACTGATCTCTGGAGATCCGGTGGTGTCGGTTGATTTTTCTACTCACGAATTGCGGACAGTGTCACAGCGGCAAGTTCGTTTCGATTTGCTTGTGGCTGCGACTGGTACTCGTCTCCGTCGCCTTGCACCTGAGGTGTTTGCTGGCGACCATCACCCACCGGTATACGGGCTACGAACGCTCGACGACGCTCGCAACATTCGTGCCTTCCTCGTTCAGGGGTCGCGTGTCGTCATCGTGGGTGGCGGTTTCATAGGGGCGGAAGTTGCGTCGACTGCGTCTTCCAACGGAGCAATCGTCACGGTGGTTGAGGCAGCCCACCTGCCCCTGGAACGTCAATTGGGTACCGAAATGGCTTCGGTTTGCGCCGGGTTACACGACCGTCAGTCGGTGCGCCTTCTGTGTGACACCACCGTTGTCAGTATTGATTCGTTGGGTGTTCACCTAAGCAACGGCGAATGCCTTCGCGCTGACGTAATCGTCGTGGGAGTTGGCGTGGTTCCGAATACTGAGTGGCTTGGCGGTACAGAGTGCGATATCAGTAACGGGGTGCTGTGCGACGATCGTTTGCGGGCGACGCCAACGATGTTCGCGGTTGGCGATGTCGCCCGATGGACAAACCCGCGCTACGCCGAGACCGCCCGGATCGAACATTGGACGAATGCGGTGGAATCTGGCGAACATGTCGCAAACGCCATACTCGGGGTCGATGTTCCCTATGCACCGATCCCCTATTTTTGGAGTGATCAGTACGGGGCAAAGATCCAGTGTTTCGGTCGAACCACTGGCTTCGACGAAGTACGGGTAATCGCTGGCTCGACCGACGACATGAAATTTGTTGCAATTTATCGAAAGAACAACAAGCTTGTTGCTGCGCTTGGTGTTTCAATGGTTCGCCAACTTATGAATGTTCATCAACTACTAGTCGACGAACTGAGCTGGAAAGATGCGATTTCTGCGCTCCTTTAACTTGATTCTGCATATATGCTGTAGATATGCCTACTCTCACAACACCCGATGATGCTGTCCGCGCATATATCAACTTCCTGAAAGACCCTTCCAGCGCTCGCGATACTGCTGCTATCAGCGCAACCCAGGCCTCGTTGAGCAGCTCGCACGATGTGCTCGAAAACCTTCGGTTACTTACCGTTTTAGAACGACTCGAACTCGCAGACGGCCAAGCGCTGCGGTCAGCATTTGTTAAACAAGCAAAAACATGGGCTACGACCAACGATGTGAGCGTTGCGGCCTTTCGATCACTCGGCGTGAACGACATTGTGTTAGCTGAAGCCGGTTTTGACCTCGGGCGAGGCAAAAAGGGTGCGAAAAAGGCAACATCTACAAATAACTCAGGTTTGCCCCGGGCTGCCTCAGTGAGCTCATCATCAATCCGTCAATGGGCACTCAACCAAGCCGGCTCGTTTTCGATGGCCGATTGTGTCGCCGGTGCCGGTGGGTCACTGATGACAGTCAAGAAGGTAGTGAGCGAACTCGTCGCGAGCACAGAACTTCGAAGCGTTGGACAGCGCGCGACACCGGGTACCCGAGGTCGCGCACCCGAATATTTCCAGAAGGCGTAACCCGAAAGGCGTTCGCCGATAGGCAAAAACAACAAGAGGGCCCGTGACGGTAACGTTCTGCTTCATATGGAACTGTTAATTATTCGCCATGGGCTTCCTCTTCGAGTCGAGCGTACCGATGGGTTGGCTGCCGACCCCGAACTTTCGCCTGCTGGCCACACGCAAGCTCTACACCTAGCGGAGTGGCTGGCTAAGGAACCCATTGCAGCGGTATATGCGTCACCTATGCGTCGAGCCCAACAAACCGCAGAACCGCTTGCCGCAAAGTTGGGTGTCGCGATTGTTAGCGAGAGCCGAATTGCCGAGTGGGACCGTCAAGCATCCGAATACATTCCGATGGAAGAACTTAAGGCAACAGATGAAGTTGCTTACCGAGCACTTCTGCGCGGTGAGCTAGATCTCGGTATCGACATCGTCGAGTTCCAACGCGAGGTCGTTCAGGCAACCGAAGAAATCATCGCTCGTCATCGAGGTGAAACAGTGGCAATGGTTTGTCATGGTGGGGTAATTAATACGTACGCAGCAAGTATTTTGGATCTAGAAAATCCCTTCGGGTTTTTTCAACCGACCTACACAAGCATCAACCGATTTCGGGCTGCATCATCGGGTCAACGCAGTGTGTTGTCACTTAACGAGGCAGGCCATCTTCACGGTAGCGACCTACTCCTTCGATAGCCAGTTTCAACTTGCTTAGCGATGTTGCCTATGACCGCAAACCCAATCACACGAACGTTTCGGCCGCCGCACGTCACCGATGTGATGGCGACGCTTCGGCCAATGTGGCGAGGCCGCTCAGACGGAACCATGCGGTTTGGGCGAACCCCGACGGAAGGGGTTTGGCGGGCCACAACTACCCCCGATGGTGTCGCCACCCAGCACATCACCCAAGTCGCAGATGTCATTACCTCGACCGCTTGGGGCCCGGGGGCCGGGTGGCTCACTGATCGGGCACCGGTGTTGGTTGGGGCCGACGATGACGATGGTGATTTTTCGATTGATCGTACAAAACACGAACTGCTGTATCGAACGTGGCGGGCAAAACTTGGCGTTCGCACCCCGTGCACACAAGCGGTGTGGGAGACGCTCTTTCGGGTAATCCTTGAGCAAAAGGTAACTGGGCTTGAAGCCGGGCAGTCACTGTCGGCTTTGCAAAAAGCGCTCAGTGTTTCTGCCCCTCGCCCCTCACATGGCCCGCCCCTCGTGTTGCCACCCAACGCCCAGGTCGTTGCTGGTACCCCTCATCACGTGTTTATGGCAGCAAACGTTGAACGTAAGCGCGCCGACACTATCCGCCAGGCGGCCAGTTATGCTCATCGCCTTGACGAGGCAGCGGCGATTTCGATACCGGAAGCGTGTCGGCGTCTTGGTTCCATCCCCGGTATCGGCGTGTGGACCATCAATGAAGTCGCCGTCATTGCGTTGGGTGATGGCGACGCCGTCAGCGTCGGCGACTATCACCTCAAAAACTGGGTGTCATGGGCACTGGCTGGCGAGCCTCGGGGTACCGACGAACGAATGGTTGAGCTTCTCGAGCCTTACCGCCCGCACCGTGCCCGAATGATGCGAATCATCGGCTCATCTGGCCTCGGAGCCCCCAAATACGGCCCACGGATCACCATTCAGAAACGCTGGTAGCTGTTTGGTATGCGAACGTTACGTTCGAGTAGCTTCGCATCGTGCATCCAGGTATTTTCGCAACCGCAAGCCCCGACAAGCCAGCCATGATCATGGCCGCAACCGGCGAAGTGATTTCATACGCTCAGTTTGAAGCCGATTCAAATCGGGTGGCTCACCTATTGCGCCGGGCTGGCTTGCAACACGGTGATGCGGTGGCGATCATGATGGAAAACCATCCGTGGTTTTTTCGAATTTGTTGGGGTGCTCACCGGGCCGGGTTGCAATACACCGCAGCTTCGAGTCGCCTGACGCTTGGCGAACTCGAATACATCGTCAACGACTGTGGGGCGAAAGCATTTTTTACTTCGAAACTCAAAGCTGAGATTGCGGAACAGGTTTCATCCCTCATCCCGCAGGTGACTCTGCGCGCAATGCTCGATGGCACCATCGAAGGCTTTGATTCACTTGAAGCACTCTTGGCTGACATGCCAACCACGCCAATCGAGGATGAAGCCCAGGGTGGCGACATGCTTTACTCCTCAGGCACAACCGGTCGGCCCAAAGGTGTGAAGGTCACCCTCGCACTCACTCCACTTGACCAGGCGCCCGCTCTCATGATGCTGTTACAAGGTCTGTACGGCCTCAGGACATCGTCTGTATACATATCACCTGCACCGTTTTACCATGCGGCACCGCTTCGTTACGTATTGAGTGTGCTGCGAATGGGCGGCACCGTCATCGCTATGGAAAATTTTGACGCTGAGAACTGTTTACGTTTGATTGATCGCTACAAGGTGACACAAGGACAGTTTGTGCCGACGATGTTTGTACGCATGCTTAAGCTCGATCTCGACATTCGCCAGAAGTACGACGTATCCTCGCTCGAGGCAGTGATTCACGCAGCTGCACCATGCCCCATACCGATTAAGCACCAGATGATTTCGTGGTGGGGTCCGATAATATTCGAATACTACGCAGGTACTGAAGGAAACGGGTTTTGTTCGACGAACAGTGAAGAATGGCTTGCCCACGAAGGTACGGTCGGACGACCGCTGCTTGGCGAAGTTCATATCTGTGACGATGAGGGCAACGAACTTCCAACGGGCGAGGCCGGAACCATCTTCTTCGGCAACAGCTCGACGTTTGAGTACCACAACGATCCGGAAAAAACCGCTGCTTCTCGCCACCCAATGGGATGGAGCACGCTTGGTGATATTGGCTACGTTGACGCCGATGGTTTCTTGTATCTGACTGATCGTAAAGCGAACATGATCATTTCGGGTGGGGTCAACGTGTACCCCCAAGAAGCCGAGAACGTGTTGACAATGCATCCGCTCGTCGGCGACGTCGCAGTATTCGGGGTGCCAAACGAAGACTTCGGTGAGGAAGTCAAGGCGGTCGTACAGCCCGTCGATTGGGCAGACGTCGATACCCCAAAAAAAGCAAGTGCACTTGCAATTGTACTCATGGCATTTTGTCGATCGCAGCTAGCCGATATTAAGTGTCCGAGGTCGGTCGACTTTGAATTTGAACTTCCGCGGCATCCGACCGGCAAGCTGTACAAGCGACTGTTGAGAGATCGATATTGGGAAGGTCGCGCTAGCAAGCTCGTCTAAGCCAAAATAGAAGTACATGTCTGACGAACGCTCAATCAAAAGAATTCTTGTTGTTACTGCGCATCCCGACGATGTCGATTTTGGGGCATCAGCAACGGTTGCTCAATTTACCGACAGCGGTGTTGAAGTTGGTTATTGCATCGTCACGAACGGCGACGCAGGAGGCTTTGACCCAGCGGTGCCTCGTTCCGAAATCGCCGGTATTCGCCAGCAGGAACAAACTGCAGCGGGCCAGGTACTTGGCGTCAGCCAATTGGTGTTTCTCGGTTACCCCGATGGTGCAGTTCAACCCACACTTGAACTTCGCAAAGACATTTCCCGAGAGATACGTCGTTTTAAGCCCGATGTTGTGATGACCCAAAGCCCAACTTGGGACTTTTCTCGGATCTATGGCTCGCATCCCGATCACCGCTACACCGGTGAAGCTGCACTGTGCGCGGTGTATCCCGATGCCCGAAATCCGTTTACGTTCACCGACCTTCTCGATGAAGGCTTCGAACCACATACGGCATGGCAAACCTGGATTATTGGGGGCGCAACCCCAAACCACTTCGTTGACACGACGGATCAATTTGATCGCAAAATATCGGCGTTGCTTTGTCATGCCAGCCAGTTACCGAATCCGGAAGGAATGAAGGTTCGCGTACGAGCATGGAATGAACAACTTGCGCAGTCAGCGGGGTTTCCCGAAGGCCACACCGCCGAGGCATTTCACATTATTGAGACCCCGTAAACCGAGGCGTCCTAGCAAAGTCCGGCCTTCGATCGAATGACATCGAATCAACACTCCCGTCACGAGTCAGGCATCGAGAATCGCCCTTGCTGGGAAGGGGCTTACGTCGAGCGAACTAGGGCGCCGTGGTCGCTTAGTTCGTGCCAGTTCTTTGCTGCCTGTGCCAACAATTTGCGATGCGAATTTCTGAAACAGGCAACCAACAGTTGTCACAGGCAAAGTCATCGTGAGCCACCACCTACCTCAGCCGCGAAACGCGATTCACGTCCGCACCGTTTATCTGCCCCGTACAACAACATCCACGTAAAGGCGATCTAACGTGTGCAATATCACCGGCATTGTGCGCAACGATCAGCACAGCCGAGCGGCTAATTCCGCGGAACCTCAAGCCATGCTCGACCCTTGTCGACCCTTACGTCACCGGGTAGCCCGAGCACTCGTTCACCCAAGATGTTGCGCATAACCTCTGAAGTTCCGCCTTCGATTGAGTTTGCCCTACTCCGCAAAAACGATCGCTGAACGTCTTGGCTGAACATTCCCGAATGACTCGGCACGGCATAATCACCGTACAGCATTCCGTCGGCACCCATCATTCCGATACAAAACTCGTAAATACCTTTGTTAAGTTCGGCCATCGAGAGTTTCCCGGTGGAACCTTCGGGGCCGGGGTTGCCAGCTTTTCTATTCGCGCCAGCACGAATATTTGTGAGCCGATTGACCTCGGCCTGAGCCCACAAAACCATGAGTTCATCGAGTTTGGCCTGGTCACCATGACCATACTGGCGGTACATACGCACCGCTTCCGATATAGGCCCACTGCCTTGCGGGGCGATTGCTCCACCGATCGACACTCGCTCATTCATCAACGTCGTCAGTGACACCCGCCAGCCATCGCCAACTTCGCCGAGCCGTTCGGCATCGGGTATGCGCACGTCGGTGAAGTACACCTCATTAAATTCAGAGTCGCCAGTCATTTGTCGTAGCGGTCGCACTTCGACACCCTCAGCATGCATATCAACAACAAAGTACGAGAGGCCCTTATGTTTTTCTTGATGCGGGTCAGTTCGTGCAACAAGCATTCCCCAACGGGCTAAGTGCCCAAGCGTCGTCCACACCTTTTGACCATTGACGATCCACTCTTCACCGTCACGTTCGGCTTTGCTCGATAGGCCCGCGACATCTGAGCCAGCACCTGGTTCGGAAAAAAGTTGGCACCAAATTTCTTCACCGGTGAATAGCGGGCGAAGGTACCGGTTTTTTTGGGTTTCACTTCCCCAGGAATGAACTGTCGGGGCACCCATGCCATGGCCGATTGGGTTCCGCGGCATCGAACCGGGAGCACCAGCGGCCCGCAACTGAACGTCGATAACGGTTTGCATCTTTGGTGGCATACCAAGGCCGCCGAACCCATGGTCGAAATGGACCCAGGCCAGGCCCCGATCGTATTGGGCACCAAGAAAATCAATGGTGCTCGTGGACGACGGAGGAAATTCAGCCAGCAGCTCAGACGTCAGCTTTTCGACAAGTTCGGTATCGCTCATGTGCGAATCGTAGGGGAAGAATGCCCGAATTCCCAAGTCCGGCTGTCTCGCATGACCGTTGAAACGTGTAACCATCGTGGGCGAACATTCGAACTGACTGAGGAGCGCATTATGGGAATCATGGACGAAGCAAAGGGTGCCGCCGAAGGACTCGCTGGTAAGGCAGAAGCAGCAGCCGACACTGCTGTAGCTGGCAAGGCAGAAGGAATCGCGGGGCATGCCGAGGGTTTGATCGACAAGGCAAAGGCCGCGTTGCCCGACGGGCTACAAGACAAGGTTGGCGGGTTGCTTGACGCCGCTGAAGGTCTCGTTGATAAGGCAGTGGCTGCGCTTCCCGACGGAATCGAAGACAAGGTCACTGGCCTGGTCGACAAAGCAAAAGACCTTCTCGGTTTCGGTGGAGACGACGCTAAGAAGTAAACAAACCGCCTTCCCTAGGCCGAATTCGCCGGGCAGCACCGTTTTGGGCCACCCGGCGATTTCGATTCTCAAATCCTACGATTCCGACATTTCTATGATTCCGACATGTCGAATGCAGCGGCGAGGATGGCTGCCACATGAATTGCGGTGGAATCGAGAACAGGCACCGAGATGTCGCCGTCCTTGAGCACCATGGCATGTTCGGTACACGCAAGAACAACGCCTTGAGCTCCCGACTCGATCAGTCGATTCGAGGCAGCAACGAACCGAGTCGTAGCCTCGGGGGTGACTCGATTAAAGATCAGCTCGTCGAACGTGTGACGCTGTATTTCTGCTCGATCGGCAGCATCCGGAATGAAGAGTTCGATACCCGCAGGCTTGAGAACCGACGGGAAGAGCTCAGGAGATTCCATCGTGTAGGAAGTTCCGAGCAACCCGAGTTTGCTGATGCCTCGTCGAAGACATTCGTCGCGCACTGCCTCAACGATATGCACCAATGGAATCGGCGATGCGGCTTGGGCTATTTGTGGGGCAACAAGATGCATCGTGTTGGCGCAGATCGCAACGAGTTCTGCCCCTGCCGCTACCAATCCACGCGCACCTTTGGCCAAAACTTCGCCCGCTTCAACCCAATGTCCGCCCCGCTGAAGGTCGGTAATCTGGTCAAAATCGGTTTGCCATAAAACTAAGCGGGCACAGTGATCACCACCCAGTTGAGTAGCAACGCCGACGTTCAAAGACTCGTAGTAGTGCGCCGTTGACACCCATGACATTCCTCCAATTAGCCCGATCACCCGATTTTTCGTATCCATACATACATCTTGTCACCAGCGAGCTGCTGTTTCGACCAGTACGTCAATCAACGTATTCGTCCAACTTATGCGACCATCTTCGCGAGCCATGGTTGACGAATGAGGGGTCAGCCCGCGTATACGCGGAGGAAGTTCGATTTGGACGCCCCCGAGCACCGGAAGGTTCACGGGATTGCGTAAATGCTGCCCAGCAAGGTCGGTCGGTATGTCAACAAGGTCATCAACATGAATGAATTCCGGAAGCGCCAGACGAAGCCTGGCCGCAAGTAACCGAGCCAACTCTCGGTTTCGGCCACCGAGTAGCAGGCTCGTCCACAGGTCTTGGCGACCATAACCATGCAGTGCAATTGCCACATCAACATGTTCGATGAACGACTTCAGTTTGGGTGAGTGTTCTGGCCTAACTTCGATAGAGGGAAGGTGCTCGCGCAGCGGCGCCACCTGAATCACACCGTAAAACGAAGCGCCACTTCGCTCGGCAGCTATGCGGCCGATCACATCGGTCATGCGTTCAAGGTTTCCGCCGTGAAAGGCCATGAAACCGAACGTGGATCGAAGGGTGCATTCCTCGTTGCAGTTCGGGTCGGCAAGCAACGCTGCGAACCGTGAACCGCTCACGTGCGCTTCCAGCCAGCTTGAGGGTCATGCTGACGAATGATCCGGGCAGGGTTTCCGGCGACTACCGACCTATCGGGAACATCTTTAGTGACGACTGAACCGCCCGCCACCGTGACATGTTCGCCAATGGTTACCCCTGGAAGAACGATGGCACCGTGACCGATCCAAGATCCACTCCCTATGCGAACAGGCTTTTCTGGCATAGTCTGCGCGCCTATTGGTCGAGTGATGTCTTCGTAACCGTGATTCTGGTCGGTGATGTACACGTTGTGACCGGTAAAAACATCGTCACCAATGTGTACCCCCCAATGGGCGACGATTCCGCTCCCCCGCCCGATCAGACAACGATTACCAATGGACAGTACGGGATTCGTCATCATCTCTTGGCCGGGTGCCATACCTACCGCCAACGCGCAGTGTTGACCAATCATCGTGCCTTCACCAATGCGCATCCACGTCTCGCCGTACAGCGAAACCCACGGGAACATAATGATGCTGCCGGCACCGAACGAACCGAACGATTGCGCCCGGCGCGACTGCGGCCCAACTGAACCGTAGAGGCACAACCGGTCCCATCCGTATCGTACTGCTGACTCTCGCCACACGTTTCGGCGACTGCGCCAACCCGAATCGATTGGGGGCATTGGTAACCCAAGGCGGTGTTGCTGGTCATCTTGTGAACTCATGTCGAACAAAAACTTAGCCCGTTGCGGCCAGTACCGATTGGCGTAGTTGGACCGTATTCGGGGTACCGTTTGAGGTATATGGATTCCTCGCTGACCCCGATCACCCTTTCTAACGGCGACGCAGTAGTCGGAGTAGTCCAAGATGGCGAGACAATAGGTACAACAAGTGAAGTGCGCGTGTTCCGCGGTATCGAGTTCGCCGAACCACCGGTTGGTCAATACCGATTTCGCCCTGCGGTGGCGAAGGTGGGGTCAGCAACGATCCACTTGGCCGACACGTTCGGGCCGATCGCACCCCAAACCCCCGGTCTGTTGGAAAGCGCGTTCGGGGCAGACTCCCCCGAGTTCGACGAGGCACGGTGCCTCACCCTCAACGTATGGGCGTCAACCGACGCCATCGAACATGCTTCCAATGGCGCTTCTGATGGTGCGGTCGCCGACGCTCTTTCTGGCACGCGACCGGTCATGGTGTGGATTCATGGCGGCGCCTACCTGACCGGATCAGGGTCAACCCCCTGGTACGACGGTTCGCGGTTTGCCGGAAACGGAGACGTGATTGTCGTAACGATTAACTACCGCCTTGGGGCGCTTGGTTATCTCAGCCATCCCGACCTTGCAGGTTCAGGAAATGCTGGCCTCAGCGATCAACTGTTAGCGCTGCAATGGGTTCATGACAACATTGCGGCGTTCGGGGGAGATCCGGCCCGGGTAACCGTGTTCGGTGAATCGGCGGGTGCTTTCTCGGTCACTGCGTTGCTGGCGATGCCTGGGGCAAAAGGGCTGATTCATCGTGCAATTTTGCAAAGTGGGGCCGGCGCGCATACTTGGCCGGCTGACAAGTCGCACGCCGTCACGAAGTCATTCATGCAGGCGGCGAACATCTCAGACGTCTCCCAACTTTCGACCCTGAGCGTGACACAAATTCTTGATGCTCAAAATGCTGTCATTGGTGCTGGTGAACATGGTGGGCTTCCGTTTCAGCCAACTCACGGCACCGACCTACTTCCGCTTACACCGTTCGACGCGATTCGAAGTCGAACCGGGGCAAATGTGTCAGCTGTACTTCACGGAACCAATCGCGACGAGTTCCGGCTCTTCACGGCGTTCGACCCATCTGTTGCATCCCTTAACGACGAAGGGCTGGCACAGCGCCTGGCTGGTCGTTTTAATTCTGAACACTTCGACAGTGAACACAGCGCAAATGTGCTGGCGACGTATCGGGGTCTGCATCCCGAGGCGACACCCGGACAAATCTGGTCGGCGATCGAGACAGACACCGTGTTTCGTCAACCAGCACAGCAACTCGCAGACGCACTTCGTGAAAGCGCCACCCCAAGCTGGCAATACCTGTTCGCCTGGCCAACCACGGCTTTCGGCGGCGGTCTCGGATCATGCCATGCGCTCGAAATTCCGTTCGTATTCGACGCGCTTCATCAGCGCGCAGTCGACATGTTCGTAGGCAACGACGAAACTCTCGAAGACCTTGCCATTCACATGCATGAAGCATGGACATGGTTTGCTCAGGGGCAAGCGCCCCTCGAAGATTGGCCTGCCGAAGATGAGCGCCGTCCCGTTTACCAGTTTCACAACGATGGATCAGAAGGACTCAAATTTGACCCATTTGCCGCAGAGCGATCTGTTTGGTTCTAAATTTCGGATATGAAATTTCCGGATGGCATATGGAGGGGTTTGGTCGGACACGTTGCGTCTCGGGGCGCCGGTTACCACGGGCCCCTGAGTTCCGTTTCGTCAGTTCGTCGCGACGGGTCAACACCATGTATCGGCTGCGGCAACGATGCGTTTGAACCAATCAGGATTGATCGTGACGTGATGCGCTGTCTTACCTGTAACCGTACCTATTCTGCAAGAAAGCAAGTTGACATAGATTTCTCTTTGAAATCGTTTGGTAGTCGAGGTAAATCGTAAGTGCCTCTTGTTCCTGCTTCCGACTACACGCTCGACGACCTATTACACACCATCCGCGATCTCGATCCGTTGTGGTGGGGTTTGCTCGAAACTCTCGACGGTACTTTCTCTGATGATACGCAAATACACGGGGCTTTGGCCTCTCAACAGGCCGTGTTCAACGACCTCGCAGCCAGCCTGAATCTGACTCCAGATCTGTTTCGGTTTCGCATTTCCTTCTCGAATAACTTCAGTATCGGCGTCGCAGCAATACGCAAACTCGACCCCCCAATCGACCGGGTTCGTCTCGAACAATGCGTTAATGAATCACTGCGGTTATGGCACACCGCGTCTGCTCGTGTTCGGGCTCTGCTCGATCGCCCACCCTCCGTTGGTTCAGTGTCAGGTTTGTTCATTTCGAATGGTGGCGTACCTAAAACGCCGATCGATACGGCCGTTATTTTGGCCCGTGGAATTGACGGTGACCGTCAAGCGACCCGCAAACATCACGGCCGGGCATGGCAGGCGTTATGCCTGTGGTCGGCTGAAGTGGTTGCCGGCCTACAAGCTGAAGGGCATCCGATTCAACCGGGCTCGGCTGGTGAGAATGTAAGCATCAGTGGTCTGGACTGGAAGTACGTTGTACCGGGAACCTTGCTACAGATCGGCACCGTAATTGCGGAAGTAAGTTCATATAGTATTCCTTGCGCCAAAAATGCTCGATGGTTCAGTGATCGTGACCCTCAACGCATTCACTTCACTGCTGCCGGTAGCCTCAGCCGGGTGTACGCAAGCGTGATACAAACCGGTGTGATTGCACTTCACAATGAAGTCAGGGTACGCAAATGAGGCAATCCCGGTGATTCGAGATCATATCCGGCGAGTCGCAACGCCAGTGGGGCTAGAACGCTCCGACGCTCCCACGTTTCCATTGCTTCGTGGCCGATCACATCAAATCGCACTTCCCGTTGCGTGTCTCGGAGTGGTTGCGCTAGTAGTATCCGCCCCAACCACCCTGGCAAAAGCTGCCGCCGCCATTTACGGGGCAACGCTCATTGGCTTGTTCACGTCTAGTTCGCTGTATAACCGAATGGTTGGCACCGACCGTTTTCGTCAGTGGATGCGCTGGTTCGACCACTCAATGATTTATCTGCTGATTGCCGGGTCGTACACCCCCACCTGTCTCGTAACGTTACCCCGCCGTATTGGTATTCCTCTTTTGGCGGCCGTCTGGGTTTCTGCGATCACCGGGGTATTACTCAAGGTGGTGTGGCGTAACCAAGCTCGAGTACTCGGAGGAGTCCTCTACATTGCGATTGGTTGGGCTGCCGTAGCTGCCGCGCCTTCGCTGTTTCGCCAGTTGGTGCCTGCAGCCAGCGCTCTCTTCATCATTGGCGGGGTGCTGTACTCATCGGGGGGTATCACGCTCTATCTGCGACGCCCAAACCCTAACCCGGCAGTATTTGGCTACCACGAGGTATGGCATCTCTATGTGATCGCGGCTGCTGCGTGTCACTTTGCCGGAAACTGGCTAGCGCTCACCGCATAGTTGGGGCGGGTCAGGGTTTCGTATGCCGGGCTGCTGGCGCGAGAATAGACGCTGTGTTCGGAATTCCGCTGGCTCTCGCCATAACTACGGGGGCTGTGTCTGCGTTTAACCCATGTGGCTTCGCTATGTTGCCCGCCTATCTTGGTGCGTTTGTGAATTCCGATGCTGCCGGTGGAGCCACCAATGATGGTTCTAACAACGGTCCATCGGCGATGAACCCGGCCCGACGGATTCTCAGGGCAACCAAAGCGGGTTCGCTAGTTACTGCTGGTTTCGTTGTTGTGTTCGGCGTCATCGGGGCCATTGTTCGAAACATCTCATCAGCGGTGCTCGAAGTTGGACCATGGGTGACCATGGTCATTGGGATTGTTCTTGTTGGATTGGCAACGTCGATGTTGTTTGGCTTCCAGCCCAAACTTTTGCTACCCAATCCGGCTCAACACGCGTCGGCCAAAGCAGGAACCTTAAGTTCGCGGGGCATGTTTCTCTACGGAATTTCCTACGCAATCGTGTCGTTGGGCTGCACCCTTTCCATATTCCTAGCTCAGGTCGGAACTAGCTTCACGGCAGGGCGCGTCGTCGATGGGGTTCTTCTCTACATCGGGTTCGCTGTAGGAATGGGCCTGGTAGTCATTAGTTTATCGATAGCCGTATCGCTCGCCCAGCAGTCGTTCGTGCGCGGAATGCAACGGACACAACCCTACATACAGAGGGCTTCAGCAGTGTTGCTGCTTCTCGCCGGAAGCTACGTCACGTATTACGGCTGGTACGAACGAGCCGTCCGCAACACACCGTCGGGTCAAGTCAGAGGTAGTTCACTCGCTGAATCGATGTTTCGGTTTTCTGACCGAGCCCGCAGTTTCGTAGCCCTCAACAGCGGGGTAATGATCGGTGTACTTGCGATACTCGTCGGGCTAATCGGCAGTGCCCTCTGGCGTACTCAGCGCGGCGACTTGAGTAAGTAATATTGTCCTCATGATCGATCCGCTCGAAACAGCAGAAGTTGTGCCAACACCTGGCCCGGTACCCGACATCGTGATGTACTGGCGTCCGGGTTGCGGGTTTTGTTCGTCGCTCGAACGTCGTATGAGTAAGGCCGGTCTCGCATTTGAGAAGCGCAATATCTGGGACGATCCCGATCACGCTGCCTTTGTTCGGTCGGTCGCTCGCGGCAATGAAACAGTTCCGACGCTTGTGGTGAAGGGTACTGCGATGGTCAATCCGTCGCTAGAACAAATCGCCGAAGCCTTGCTCTAACCCGAACCCGTCAGGCCTGGCCGAGTTCGATGATCTGCACACTGACATTGACGACGTCGCCGATTTCGATCTCTTCGTGACGCCTCACCTGCTTCTTAATCGGAAGCACAAAACAGCCACTTTTTGAGTCAGGAAACACCGATGTGTACCAACTCATTTCACCGATGCTCACCTGCACCCGAACCGACCCAAAGCCGCGCCGCTGCCCCTCAGTTTCAGCTCTAATTTCTTCGGAAATGGCGCTCGGAAGCGTCAAGAAGTACCAAGCATTTTCACCCGAGTAACACCACAACTCAGCATCAAACGTCAATACAGGTTTTCCGTTCACCGTCGATAACCTAGTGGCCGTGAACCTACCGGAGGAGGTTAAAGGCATTATGCGTTATCAAGAACCCGAGTTTCTACCGTGGGATGGCAGGCGGGTGCCCATCACCTTTATTGGGGGTTACCTTGGTGCTGGGAAGACGACACTCATCAATGAGGTTTTGTTGAAAACCGATCGTCGCGTCGCAGTGATCGTGAACGACGTTGGCTCACTCAATATCGATGCTGGTCTGATTCGAAGCCGACACGGTGACGTCATTGAAGTGACTGGCGGTTGCGTTTGTTGCAGTTCAATCGATGGCATGGGCGCTGCTTTTGACCAACTACGGGCTCGACCGATTCCACCCGATCACCTGCTCGTTGAGCTGAGCGGGGTCGCTGAACCCCCACGTATGGTGCCGTGGGCAAGGTCAGCTGGCTTCATGTTGGATGGTGTCGTTGTCGTTGTTGCTGCCGATCAACTTGTTCCAGGTGCACTTCCGGAATGGGTGCAGCAACATCTTGCGATGCAGATTGTGTCTGCCGATCTTCTTATTTTGACGAAGACCGACCTTCTCGATCAGGCACTACTCACATCTGCACGCATACAGTTGGCCTCGTTAGCTGGAAAAACCCCAGTGATCGAACGCAACCCAACCAACGACTTACGTGCACTCGGTCAGTTGTTATCGCTCGGCGCACGTCACCCGCAAGGCCCCTCGGCGACACCGCCAGCCACCCTTTTCGATGCTCATCGCACGCAGACCATCGCTGTTCCAAAGAGTCTGAGTCTTTACCAACTAGGCGCGTGGCTAGATGGCCTTCCAAAACAAATGACGGGGCGTATTGTTCGAGTAAAGGGGCTAGTTGCAACTACCGACGTCGGATTAGTACTCGTACAGATTGTTGGAGCCCGCCGAGATATCACCTCGGTACCCGAGCCCGAACGTCAAACCGCAACGGATCTAGTCATCATCACATTGCCCGTCGCACTACCCCTCGCACTAATTGGAGGAATTCCGGCTTAATAGGCCGGAATTCATCCAATTACCGGGGTTGGGCTGCCGTGGCTGGGCCAAGCTCAACGCCAGCAGCGTCGAGACCCACGAAGGTCACCGCCGTCGGGTTGACCGTAAGTTCGATTGCAAAGTACCGAAGACCCGGTTGGTCAACGACGACCTGTGTAGGTATACGTATCAATTCCACCCCCGCCGATTTCGCCACAACGGTTGTCACATTTGCACCGGCGATTCCGAATACCAACGTTTTCTGTTTGACGACGAGAGGCTTCCATGCCACAAGTGTCGGTGAAGTAATTCCCGGAGCACACACACTGACGGTCGATGATCCAGCAGCGAAAATCAAACATTGGGCGCTCACAGATGCTGCCCACGCAATGTCGGCAATGTTCCCAGCAGCGACTGGGGGTCCGACGGGGCCAGAGTTTCCCGACTCGATCGCCCTGGTATTCGCTGCGGCGAGATCGCTCGCTGCTTTCCAAGTTGGCTCATCAACAGGCATCAAGGATTCGGCAAACGTGCTCGGAGACTGGACCCCAGCAACCACTATCAACGCAAGATTCGGCTGTTCCATCCAAAGAAGCAATGAAATGAGATCCCCCGATGCACCAATCCGATAACCGGGCTTCCCTCTCACTGTGGTTGGGACGGCATCGGGTAACTGCGAAACAGCAACTTTGATGTATCTCGGATCTACATTGAGCGCCAGAAGACTGACCCGGTTATCGCCTTTACCTGTTTCGTTAAACTCAGCTTGATAGCCACCAGCGGCCAAACCACTCTCGGGCCCTATGTAGATGGTCGATAGGCCTACTGGCAACGATTTGACGGTAAACGAGCTGTCGGCTTTGCCGGTAGGGCGAACATTTTGAGCGAAGGCCAACACCCCTTTTCGGCTGGTTCCACGAAACTTCACCCGGTAAAGATTGCCCTTTTCAAGCCAAACGACCGAGACCTCAGTATCGTCGACTGACACGACCGCTGGTTTTCCGTGAACCCGTTCACCCTTCTTCGCCCGGGACTTCAAATCGGAAGTGAGATCAGCCGACTGAGTGGCGTCAGCGGTGACTTCGATCGACTTTGTATTCGATTGATTTCCGAAGTAGCCAACGTAGGTTGATCCGCTTGACGCTGCATCTTCGGACGTTGACGTGAGCGTGTAACCCGCAGACTCAGCCGGAAGAAAGCGTGGAAGAGGTGCGGCTTGACCCGATGCCTGAGAGACACCGACGAACAACGACGCCGTAACGCTCAGCGCGCAGACGAGCGAAGAAATCAGTTTTTTCATGGTCATGCCTTCTTTATAAGAGTTGCCGGAGCAATTTCGAGCCCTGCCGCATCAAGGCCACTCGCCGAGACTGCGGTATCAGTGGGTAACTCAACCACGAAGTACCGAATCCCGGGTTGGTCGAGTATCGGCGATGTTGCGATTCGGGCCACCTCTGCCCCGCCCACAGTAAAGACCACTGTTGCGACATTTGCCCCGGTGACTCCAACAGCAACCGGTTTACCGTTTACCAGCGCAATGTTGCTGATCAACGCACTCGGTGAAGTGAAACCAGGTAAGCACGTCTCGACTTTCACTTTGCTCAGCGCAAAACGAACACACTGTGCACTTATGGTCGCAACCCACGGGGCACCAGCGATATTGCCAGCAGCAACCGGGCCAGAAACAGGGGCAGGGGTTGCACCGTTGCCACCATCAGCTGAAGGTTCGTCAACAGCTTCTGTGGCCGATTGAAACGCAGCTTCATCTAATGGGGCAACCGAGGATGCAACTGCAAGTACACCTTCGACGTTTAGCTCAGTACTAACAATTTGAATCACCAGGTTCGGTTGTTCCATCCACACCACTCCCACAACGCCTTCCCTCTGAATCGCGAACCCGGGTTTAGTGCCAATGGTTACGGGTGTGGATCGGCTTGTTGGCCCCGAAATCAAATCGACATAGTTGGCCACAACATTGGCCGCAGCTTGAATGAGTAGACCGTCTTCGGACTGCCAGGCGACGCTGTAGCTCGTCGAAATGATGCTCGAAGCTGGTCCAGCAAACAACGTCGTAAAGCCGACCGGTTTCTTTTCGATCGTAAATGATCCGTCACCCTTTTTCGTGGGCAGCACCCCAGCAGCAAACACAACGACCGCTTTTGGCGTTGAACCAGCGGCGGTGACGCTGATGACACGGCCCCGCTCAAACCACGCAACCACAGCGTTTCCGTTGAGCGTGCCTTTCCGCCCGGGACGACCGTGAACAGTGACCTTCTTGGTGGATTCACCGACAAGTAGCGGAATCAGAAACTCGCTCCGCTCTTTACTCGCCGGAACCCCACTCACGACGAATTCTTTCGTGCCAGAACCATCACGTAGTATGTGTACGTACTGGTCAGAATCGTCGCCTCCTCCTTCGCTGGCTCCCCTCATTTGATACCCCGCTGGCACTGCCGTGGGAAGGTAGCGAGGTAAGAAACCCGACTGAGCGTTCGCTGGCGTGGCCACCCCGACACCCAACCCGGCCAAAACCGAGAGAGAAAAGAGCAAGGCGAGCAATCGCTGAGATATTCGATAACCGCCAAAAGATTTCATGATACGAATCGTATCGACCAACCACCCAGGCCAGGCAATGCCCAACCAAGGTGAAAAAGTCTGAGTGGGCGATACTGGACTCGAACCAGCGACCCCCGCCGTGTGAAGGCGGTGCTCTACCAACTGAGCTAACCGCCCAACAACCTCTGAAAAGTTAGCATGGCCAGCGCAGCCCGAAAAGATACTGCGCGTGCACTTAGTCCCTTGTTAAGGGACTAGGTACGCAGTGGATCAAGTGTCGCAACTCGCTACTTCGAAGTTGACTTCTTCACGGTCTTCTTCTTGACCGTTTTCTTTGCTGGCGATTTCAGGGCCAACTCGTTCGGCGCAGCACTCGATGCCTTCGGAGCAGCTACGGGGGTTCCCGGGGCCTTCGTGCCATCGTTGACATCCATGAACTGCTCGGTTACGTAAAAAATGTCGCCGTCGTACTCAATCGTGATTCCCACGGAATCAAACGCCGGATCAACAAGGTTACGGTAATGACCGGGGCTTTTGACGAAAGCTTCCTGCAGCATTTCAACGCTAGGACCGACCCCAACGTTTTCACCGAGTTTGCGCCAATTCGATGTGACCTGTTTGGCCAAATCTGGGTTATGTGAAATTTCGCCGGCCTGTTTCATTTTCACCGTCCAGGGTCGTGCCACTTTGACCAACTCAACGTTCACAACCAACGGAGGTGCACCAAGCGATAACCGCAACTCGTTTATCAGTGTTACAAACTGGGCCTCCTCAGCTGCGACAGTCGATTCATCGGCACCAGCGCCCTTCATCGAAGCGGGAAGCATTGCCAACGTGAGTGCCATTGCGCCACCAATCAGCTTGATGGTGAACGATATTCGCGTCTTCGGTTTGAGGGTAGGCACTGCGTTCACGATGTCTTCTTTCAGCCGCCCAAAGTGGGTGCTGCAAGTATCGTCTGACTACTCTGCGTGGTAAAGGAAGAGTGGTTGATTTCAACCGAGTCAGTGAAAATGAACTGAGTACAGATTCAGTCCTGAAACGAAGGAGTCATCGCCACGAAGTCAATCAGGGCCTCAACTGACCCAACCAACGACGATTCAATGTCAGCATACGACGTTACCGACGCCAGAATCCTTTTCCACATCATCCACGGTTCGGCCACATTCAACGCTCTGCAAATCCCCTCCTTCCAAGATTCACCCATCGGAATCACTGGCCACGCTGTAATGCCAATGGCCTCAGGTCGCACCGCTTGCCATACGTCTACATACGGTGTGCCGAGCACCAATACATCTTCACTGAATCTCGCATTGACCATCGTTGCAATTCGAAACTCTTTCGAGCCGGTAACAAGGTGGTCAACTAACACCCCTAGTCGACGAGTTTCACTGGGCCCAAACTCATCGATTCGTTCTTCCAGGTTGTCGATTCCATCCAATGGCTCCACAACGATTCCTTCCACCCGAAGATCGTCGCCCCAAATGCGCTCAATCAACTCAGCATCGTGAATCCCTTCAACCCACAAGCGGCTGGCCTGAGCCACCTTTGCCTTTTGGCCGGTGAGAGCAACCGACCCGGACGCTGTTCGACGTACCGAAACAACAGCCTCAACCAATTCCGGAAGCAAACTTACGATGCTCTTGTTCACGAGAAATCCACCAGGCATCAACCGAAAAAGCCTTCGATCGCCGGTCACACCTTCAAGTTCGACCCCTCCATCGCGAAAGTCGATAACTTTTCCCATAAACCGTGTAGCCCGGTGAACAGCATCTGTACCAAGGCGAACCCGCAGCGTAGGTGGCGGCGGGGTTGACCCGCTCATACCGCCAGATCCTCGTCGAACCCCGTCAAGATCTGGCCCTTCGCCGAGCACTGCCATTACAGCCCACCGGCTGGCGCTGCAGGCCTGGCGACCCGAGGCGCGAGCGCGGACTGCAACTCGTCCATCAACTCACGTCGGCGCCGAACCATTATCCGCACACTCGGAGCAACCCCCAGCTGACGAAGTACCTCAACTTCAGTAGCAGCACCAATAACCGTTGAGTAGGTAGTGAGAAGTACTAAGCGCGGATCGTGTTGACGTAATTCACCAACCCTCATTGCTTCAGACAAAAAACCGGTTGCCTGATGAGTGAGCGGTTCAAGCGACCTCAAAAGTTCATTGGTAAATGCGCCACCGAGGCGGATCGTTTCCCGAGTTAACGCCAGCAGGTCTGGCCGAGCCGCAGCCAACCGAAACACAGCTCGAACAACGGCATCAATTCGATTCATCGCTGACCCGCCGCTCGACAGTCCAGCCTCAACCGCCGTTCGTACCTCGGCGGCACTACGCCCGAGCAAAGCTCGAAGCAGCCCGTCTTTCGACCCGAAGTGATGCAGCAACGTTTGTTTGGTCACCCCAAGCCCGACGGCCAAACTGTCGAGCGAAGTGCCGTCGTAACCCTTTGCCGCAATGGAAACCAGGGCGGCATCGAGGATGCGTTCGGGGGTGCTCAGCGCAGTTCTTGCCGGTGTGGTCGTCGTACTCACTTACCAAATGGTAGACAATATGCGTGACGAAGGCCACCATCGACGCTCATTCGACCAATGCGTCTATCGCCGAACGCTTAGCCGGAACCCGAATTGCCATCACCGGCGCCACCGGATTCCTTGGAACGGCACTCGTTGAGCGGTTCCTCCGAGGGGTTCCGGGGTGTGAAATCGCCCTCATTGTGCGTTCGTCAAAACGCACCACGGCCGTCGACCGGGTCAAACGAGAAATTCTTCGCAACGATTGTTTTGATCGTCTACGCGCTGACTTAGGTGATCGTTTCGATGCCGAAATGGAGCGTCGGGTGCTTCGATTTGTTGTCGACGGCGATGTTTCCAAAGACGGACTCTCGCTGAACGATTCCGGGCGAGCAATTCTTGCGACCTGCCATACCGTCGTACATTCCGCAGCCGCAGTTGCCTTTGATTCGCCCCTTGACTCGGCCGTTGAAACCAACCTCATGGGGCCTACTCGTGTCGCAGCGGCGATGCGAGAAACAGGTTGCACCGGACACCTCGTAGCAGTATCTACCTGTTACGTCGCCGGAAAACGGCGCGGCGACGCACCAGAACGGCCACTCAGCGAAACCCCATTCTCGGCCGATATCGACTGGCGAAATGAAGTAGCGGCTGCTCGTCGTATGCGCTCAGACATCGATGCCGAATCACGCACGGCCAAACAGCTTGCTTCCTTTCGAAAGGCTTCACGTGCAGAGTTGGGGGCTGCCGGTGAGCCGCTACTCGCAACCAAGACTGAAAAGTTTCGCGAAGAGTGGGTCAAAGACCGTCTCGTTGAAGCAGGCATTAGTCGGGCCGGCTCGCTTGGGTGGCCCGACGCATACGCCTATACAAAGGCGCTCGGCGAACGAGCTCTTCTTGATACCCGAGATGGCGTACCTGTAACGATTGTTCGCCCCTCGATCATCGAATCTGCGCTAGCCGAACCGGTACCCGGCTGGATTCGTGGTTTTCGAATGGCTGAACCAATCATCGTGTCGTATGCGCGCGGACTGCTCAAAGAGTTTCCCGGAATACCCGAAGGAGTTGTCGACGTCATACCGGTCGATATGGTCGTTGCAGCAATCATTGCGGTTACTGCTGCTGGAGTTGACCCCTCTGGCCCAACGATCTACCAGGTTGCATCTGGGTCACGTAAGCCACTTCGGTACCGTGAACTTGTCGACAACGTCCGTATCTTTTTCACGGCAAACCCTAGCTATGACGCCGACGGCTCACCCATCATGGTTCCCGAATGGAACTTCCCAGGCCGCGGACGGGTCGAGCAACAGCTGACTCGTGCAACGACCAATTTGAAACGTGTCGAACGTGTCATCGGATCGCTTCCCGTGCGCGGCAATCGAGCCCAATTAGCCTCGAGACTTGAAGAGAAGCGTGGTCAGGCGGAACGTGCACTTTCGTACGTCTCGCTCTACGGTGCATATGCCGAAACAGAAGCGATCTTTCGAATTGATCGCCTACTATCGTTATTTAATCGTCTGTCTGCAGATGATCAACGCGACTTCTTGTTCGACCCAGACCAAATCGTTTGGAAGGACTATGTATTACAGGTTCACTTACCTTCGGTGGTTCGCAACGCCCGCATGAAAATGGTTCCGGGTAAATCAACGACCCTTTCCCGGGCGGAACGGGGCCGCAAGGCAATTCTTTCCCCTGACCGTCACGTGGCAGCTTTCGATCTTGAAAACACACTCATTGCTTCGAATGTGGTCGAGTCGTTTGCCTTCTTGGCTACCCGAGATATGAGTACAGCCGAACGCACCCGGTTCACGTTAGACATGCTGCGTCAAGGCCCCGGGTTACTCAAACTCGACCGCAAAGACCGAGGAGACTTTTTGCGAAGCTTCTATCGCCGATATGAAGACGCGCCAGCCGAACTTCTCCGTGGAGATGCGTGGGAGTATCTCAGCGACCTGGTACTCACGAAAAGTTTTCCCGCCGGAATACGCCGTGTACGTGAGCATCGCGCGCTCGGCCACCGCACCATCCTCATCACCGGGGCACTCGACTTTTTGGTCGAACCACTTCGGCCACTATTCGATGAAATCGTTGCAGCAAGAATGACCGTTCGACCCGATGGCAAACTGAGCGGCGAGCTAGACGTGTCACCTCCTACCGGGGAAGCACGCGCGCTTATTTTAGCGAACTACTGTGAAGCTGAAGGTCTCAGTCTCGAAGAAAGCGTGTCCTACGCCGACTCAACCTCTGACCTTCCGATGCTTGAAATTGTTGGGCATGCAGTTGCGGTAAACCCAGAAGCAAAACTGGCGACGATCGCTCGTAAGCGTGGATGGCATGTTGAGCATTGGAGTAAAGCCCCCGGCGGGCCACGCCCAATTCTTCCGCTCGGGCGTCTTGACCCCACCCGAAGTAGCTATCGTCCTCTAGCCGGGGGGCGTCGACCGTGAAAGCGCTTCGCTACCATCGCTCGGCCCAAAGATTTGCCCTTTCTCGGATCGCGTCGACCCTTCGCACCGGATCAGGCGCAGCTTACGGCCCGCTTGACCTTGAAGACATTGCTGAGTTGGCGCTTCCCGGTGCCGACTGGGTTCGTATTTCTCCCATCCTTGCCGGAATCTGCGGATCAGATCTCGTGACCATGGAAGGTCGGTCGTCGAGATGGTTCGAACCAATCGTTAGCTTTCCTTTCGTACCCGGTCACGAAGTAGTCGCCCATGACTCGAACGGCGTACGGGTAGTTCTTGAACCCGTTCTTGGTTGCGCCGCACGGGGTATCTCACCTACATGTTTGGCGTGTGCCGAAGGCAACCTCGGTCGGTGCGAGCGAATCACATTCGGGCATTTGCGACCAGGCCTTCAGTCAGGCTTTTGCGCCGACACCGGTGGCGGCTGGTCAACCTCAATGATTGCCCATAAGTCGCAGATTCACGCTGTACCTGAAACGCTCACCGACAAAGATGCCGTCATGGTTGAACCAGCGGCGTGTGCGACACACGCTGCACTCAGTGTTGGCTCACTCGATGGGGCGGTCGTTGCAGTCATTGGGTCAGGAACACTTGGTGCACTGACAATCGGTACACTGAAGATGTGGAATATGCCGACACACCTTATTGTGGGTGCCAAACATCCTGAACAGGTCGCCGCCGCTCGCCGACTGGGTGCAACCGCAGTAGTTGGTCCAAACGAACTGGTGCGTGCAGTGCGGCGAACGGTTGGTTGCCTTGCAGTCGGCGATGGTTCGCTTGAGCGCCTCGCTGGTGGGTGCGACGTGGTCTTTGACTGTGTTGGCTCATCGGTTTCGATCACAGACGCTCTTCGAATCGTAAAACCAGGTGGCAGAATTGTTCTTATTGGGATGGCTGGCCCCACCAACCTTGACCTCACGCCGTTGTGGCAACGGGAGGTGACGTTAAGCGGTGCGTATGCATACGGTGTCGAACCATTCCTTGGTGGACGCCGTACATTCGATGCCGCATTCGAACTCGCTGAACGCCAACAACTCGGCCAATACGTGACAGCTGCGTATTCACTTGAACAGCACAGCGATGCCATCAGCCATGCGGCGAATGCCGGTCGCAGAGGAACCATGAAAGTCGTGTTTGACATGCAAGACCCCCGCCGCAGGCCATCAGTTCCCACCCCAACAGTTCGCACCCCAACAGCCAGCAAGGAGACCTCACGATGAGCGCACCGAAACGAGGCCCACGTCCAGGGTTCGTGCTCGACGTAGACCGATCAACACCACCCACGCTGATGTGGCACGGCGAAGGATTTCGACTTGAACGTATGCCGGTAGGAACCCGGGTGATCTATGCACCCGAACCAATCGACCCAATCGAAGACCCGCGGGCCGCCATTCGTGACGCATTGGCAAACCCGGTCGGAGACAGTCAACCGTTGCAGTCACTGTTGTTCAGCGGGATGAAATTGACGATTGCCTTTGACGACATTTCGCTTCCGCTTCCTCCGATGGAACGGCCCGATATTCGCCAGATGATCATTGAAGAGGTGCTCGACGTCGCCGCCACTGTGGGGGTCGACGACGTCGAACTCATCGCAGCGTTGGCGTTGCATCGCCGAATGACTGAAGACGAACTTCGCCACGCCGTAGGCGACCGGGTATACGACGCATTCGCCCCAACAGGCAAGCTGTACAACCACGATGCAGAAGACCCTGACGGCATGGTCTTTTTGGGTGAAACTAAACACGGCGAGCAAGTTCAGTTTTCTAAGCGCGCAGCCGAAAGCGATTTGCTGGTTTACGTGAACATCAACCTGGTGGCAATGAACGGGGGCTGGAAGTCAACAGCCACCGGCCTCGCTGGTTACTCCGGCATTCGCCACCACCATAACGTTGAAACACTTCGAGCATCTAAGTCAATTATGGACAAAGACCGCTCAAAATTCCATGACATCAACTGGCGTATGGGCAAAGTTATTCGAGAAGCTGGCGTCAAAATCTTCCAAATCGAGTCAACGATCAACAACGACGCGTTCCCCAGCGCCATGAACTTTCTTCAGAAACGCGAATGGGAATGGACCGCCCGCGACCGAGCGTCGTTTATTGCGGTTTCCAAGACGCTCGATCGGCTTCCGGCCCGAACCAAACGGGGCATCTTTCACGCAACCAAAGCACCACACAAGATGACCAGTGTTCAAGCCGGTGAAGTAGAAGCCGTACACGAACTTACGATCGCTCAAGTCCACAAGCAGCAGCTCGTGCATGTTGAAGGGCAAACCGACATTTTGACTATGGGCTTGCCGTACATTGGCCCGTACAACGTGAACTCAATCATGAACCCGGTGCTTGTCATGTGCCTTGGCCTCGGGTACTTTTTTAACCTGTACCGCAAGAAACCGTTAGTTCGCGAGGGCGGCGTACTGATTATGAGTCACCCAACTCCGTGGGAATTTCACCCGGTGCATCACCCAAGCTACATCGACTTTTTTGAGCAGGTTCTGTCAGAAACCACTGACCCAATCGAAATGGAAAAGCGTTTCGAAAAATCGTTCGCTGAAGACGAGTGGTACCGCCACCTGTATCGAACAAGCTACGCATACCACGGGGTGCATCCGTTTTACATGTGGTATTGGGGCTCGCACGCCCTACAGCATCTCGGCAAAGTCATCATCGTCGGCGGAGACCCTCGATCGGTTAAACGGCTTGGTTTTACGCCAGCCTCGACAATGCGAGACGCACTTGAAATGGCGTCTGACGTCGTCGGATCGAACCCCACGATCACACATATTCATAATCCACCGATTTTCATGTGTGAGGTTGACTAGTGGCGAGCGATAAGCCGACACGATCGCCACTTGAAGGCCTTTCAGAACGGCTCCGCGAACGAGTAGGGCATCCCCTGTTTGGCACCGATATCGAATCGAGCTTGCAAGCCCTACTCAGGCGAGGCCCGCTCAATGCCGGCGAAATAGGCTCGGCTGCAAAGCGACGACTACTACCGCAAGCGTTTCGCGGGTTTCCTTTCACTCAACCCACTTGGCCTTCTGGAGTCAGTCGCGAACTCGAACGTTCGACACTCGGCACCAATTTCGAAACGGAATGGTCGCGAGACCCGTGGGCCGCAGCGGTTCGTGCCGGCATTGTTGAAACCATCGTTAGACCAGGGGTTACGGCTATTGCACGGCCGACCATCAAAGGGCTGGATCGTCTTGACGGGGTTGTCGGGCCAGTCATTTTTGCTGGCAATCATCATTCACACCTGGACAGTTTTCTTATGTTGACTGCTATCCCTATGGTGTTTCGTCGCAAGGCTGTCATTGTGGCGGGTGCCGACTACTGGTTCGATAAACGATGGAAATCTGTGCTCAGCGCCTTGTGTCTTGGGGCCATTCCGATCGAACGAAAAAGGGTTTCAAGAGATTCGTCAGACCTTGCCATAAAGGTGCTTCGAGACGGACACAACTTGATCATCTTCCCTGAAGGTGGTCGCTCGAATGACGGGTGGGCTGGCGAATTCAAACCGGGCGCGGCATTTTTAAGCACACGTACGGGTGTTCCGATTGTTCCCGTCCATCTCTTCGGAACCGACGTTGTGCTGCCGAAGGGTACGAACATTCCGAAGAGGGGTCACACAACCGTCACGTTCGGGCTCCCCATCGTTCCGAGCGAAGGCGAAGATCCAAGGAAAATGTCTGTGCGCGTAGAGACTGCGATTGCGCAACTCGCCGACGAACACCGCAGCGACTGGTGGACAGCCAAACGCAATGCGGCAAAGGGCGAAACGCCAAGCCTGCAGGGCCCTCAAACAACCGGCTGGCGAAAGGCCTGGACCAAGACGGCCGAACGTCCATTGGCGTCATCGACAAACGCCGAACCAAGCAAACGAAGCTGGCCGTAGTACCGCCGTCGGTGCCCCAGGTGCAAAATGATGCGGTCCTGGGCCGGAAGGCGGATTCCGGGGTCCAGGACCGACTCGCTGAGCGAGCCTCGGCGGGGGCATCAGCTCAACTGCTCTAAGCATAGGCAGATCGCTGCGCTATCTGCACGAATTCTTTCTACCGCCCTGATGGAAGAAGACGGCAGGCGCGATTTGCGAAACTCTTTGGTCTCAACAACCCTTCATGCATGACGATTACTTACCTGGATCCTCGGGCCACCGCCAGCGCCGACATTGAACCGTACAACGTCACACTGGACGCACGTTCCAGCAAGTCAGAAGGTGAAGCCTCGCTAGTGATCGGACTACTCGCCAATGGTTTTCCTGACTCAGAGAACTTTTTGCGATGCGTCGAAACATCGCTTCTACGCCGCCTTCCAACTGGCACCACAACGGTTTTTCTCAATAAGGGAAACGCATCGGCAGCCGCAAGCCCTTCGCAAATCGATGCCTTGGCAACCTCTGTACACGTGGTAGTAACCGCCTACGGTCATTGAGGAAGTTGTACATCCGGCACCGTGCGTGACGCTATTTCTTTCGCCCGAAAGGGCATTCCTGCAGTAGCAATTATTTCTGATGCATTTTGGGAGCAGGGTGACTTTGTCGCCAAATCCATTGGGATGCCTGACATCCCGCGGGTTCGAATTCCGCATCCGGTCGCCGGGACCGGATTAGTCGCTATGGCTGACGTGGCAGAACAACTCGCCGACGGGTTGTTGGCCGTTCTCGGACTGACCACATGACTGAACTCACCAGCATGATTCTCGAGGCGGACGACGAGCATTCGGCGCTTGAAGCACTTCATCACGCGGGCTGCACTGATGGCCTTCCGGTTGTCATTCCAACGCCCCAACGAGTGCAGCGAATGGTGCTGGCGACCGGTCTCGATGCGGACATGATGTTTGGAACTATCGGACCCTTGTTCGGTGTCGCAACAGTCGAAAAGGTTGCCGTCGCTGCCGTTATGGCCGGTTGCCTTCCTGACCATGTACCGGTCGTCGTTGCGGCACTGAAGGCATTGTGTCGTGCCGAACTGGATACGGCGGAAATGCAGGCGACCACCCATGCCATCTCTCCCCTGCTCATCGTGAACGGGCCCGCCCGCGATTGGTGTGGCGTATCCAGTGGTTTTGGTGCCCTCGGCCCCGGTCACCGAGCGAACATGACCATCGGAAGGGCACTCCGTCTCGCAATGCTTAATATCGGTGGAGCCCGTCCCGGCATCTCAGATATGGCACTACTTGGCCATCCTGGCAAACTTTCCATGTGCGTCGCGGAAGATGAGGAGAGCTCACCCTGGCCTGCGCTTCACACCAGCCTCGGGTTCGAAGCGTCTGATGCTGTACTCACTGTAATTGGCACCGAAGGACCCCACTCGGTCATCTCAGTTGGCGACGCTGACGACCCAACAAGTTCAGAGCGACTGATTCGAAGCCTTGGTGCTGCGATCGGAAACCTGGCATCAAACAATGCGCACTTTCATCGAGGTACGACCGTCGTTGTGCTCAATCCCGACCATGCGAATCAGCTGGCAGCAGCGGGCTGGGATCGGGCGGAAGTTCAGCGGCGACTGTGGTCTGCGTCGCAAAACACCCGTTCGGCGTTGCGGGCTCTCAACCCCGGTTTCGCGGGGCGGGGCAACTATGACGACCTCTTGCCATCGATTCCTACTCCGCTCGACGTGTTAATACTCGTCGCTGGTGGAGGTGGCCTCTATTCGACGGTGTTTCCGAGCTGGGGTGCCGGTGCCCACGGAAACCAATACGTATGTGAACTGATTGACTTAGGACAAGCTTGTGA
The DNA here is from genome assembly GCA_031430595.1 of Acidimicrobiia bacterium. GTDB lineage: Bacteria > Actinomycetota > Acidimicrobiia > Acidimicrobiales > JANYDT01 > JANNBN01. The sequence goes on along the minus strand of JANPBU010000031.1, from coordinate 37,315 downwards.
GGTGCCGAGTGTCGTCTACTAAGCCTTCGTTGTGTTGGCCTACCAACACAACGTCACTTTCTGCAGCAAAAAGAAGCTGACTCATTTACGATCCGAACACGCGCACGTTTCTGTTTGGAGGATGGTTTCATGTTGAGCGAAGGTTCTAGCAAGGCAAAGGTTTGTGTTGCAACGATTGTTGTCGCTGCGGTATCGATGTCAACAGTGCCCACTGCTGTCGCTGTGCGACGCGGCTCACAGGTCGGCAATCGAGAAGTTTCCAGCGCAGAGACGGAACGAGACGACTCACAAAGTCGTTCACAAAACGTGAACTTAGCAAGCGAAATGTTGCGCATCGGTCTTGATCAAAGCCCCACGGCGCGCATAGACGGAAAAAATCGAGCACTCGACATTGATATTGCGATCATTGACACTGGAATCGCCAGGCACCGCGACTTGAATGTCGTGGGCGGTGTGAATTGCAGCGCAAGCCCAGGTTCCTTCGAAGACACATTCGGACATGGCACCTGGTTGGCCGGAGTTGCAGCGGCAAAAGACAATCGACGAGGCATCGTCGGTGTTGCGCCAGGCGCACGGCTTTGGGCTTTGCGCGTTATCGACGACACCGGCGGAGCCGAAGCAGGCGATGTTGTATGCGCGCTTGATTGGGTGACTGCGCACGCCTCCACGATCGATGTCGTTCTGTTCGGTATCGGAGATGTTGGAACTGACGACGGAAATTGTGGAATGACCAACGGTGATTTGCTTCACCAGGCGATATGTCGGGTAAACCAGGCAGGCGTCATCATGGTGGCCGGGTCTGGGAATAGCGCTTCGGACGTTGCCTCAGAAGTTCCGGGTAGTTACGACGAAGTGATTACCGTTTCGACAATGAACGACACTGACGGTCGACCCGGGCAGCTGGGGCCGCTTGGTTGCGAAGGCGATGCTGACGACATTTTCGCAGTATTTTCGAATTTCGGAGCCGACGTCGACTTGGCTGCTCCGGGTATTTGCATTAAAACCACGACATTGAGAAACAAGGTAACCACCGTGACAAGTAACAGCTTGTCGGCGGCCATGGTCGCTGGCGCTGCTGCGCTCTATCAGGTTACAAATCCGCAGGCAAACCCAGCAACCGTGCGTTCAGCACTCGTGAACCGTGGCGAAAGTGGGGTGCTGCCGGGCGACACCGATGGATCATTCGAACCTGTGCTGAACGTGCGAGGGCTGTAACGCCACCGAAGTTGGTGCAGCGCAACAGCCCCTTACTTTCTATCTACTCTTGCGGCTTGCGCTTTCCGGCTTGCCACATCTTCACGCCACGAGGAATGTAACCGGCCGTATTCGGACGATCTCCCCCTGGACGGTATGCACCACTACCGCCGCGACTGTCCCCGCGACCGCCAGAAGTTGAACGGTCACCGAACGAACGGCCTGCAGCAGGGCGATCACCATATGAGCGGTCACCTGTTGGACGACCGGCACCCGGACGTTGTGAACGTTGAGCATCCCATTCCTCCTGCGGAACCCAAGGACGACTTGGACGATCGCCGGATGGACGCGCCGAACTTGATCGGTCACTATACGGTCGATCACCGGGTCGAGGTCCACGCGACTCGAAGCCACGGTCGGTGCGCTCGCCACGATCAAACCCACGGTCGTTTCCACCCGTTCGAGGACCAGACGACCACGAGGGTCGGTCGCCACCGGGTCGATCGCTTGACGGTCGATCACCTGATGGTCGGCCACCACTTGGCCGGTCACCGAAGGAACGCCCACCGGACGGACGATCACTGTACGGACGATCACTGTACGGACGACCGGCACCCGGACGTTGTGAACGCTGAGCGTCCCATTCCTCCTGCGGAACCCAAGGACGGTTTGGGCGATCACCGGCGGGGCGAGGACCCCGGGCATCAAAGCCGCGACCAGCCCGATCAGTTCCGCCACGATCACTTCCGCCACGATCAAATCCTCGATCGCTGCTTTCGCGGCGAGGGCCACCGAAGCCTCGGTCGCCACCAGAACGATCAGCGCGCTGACGTTCCCATTCTTCTTTCGGAACCCAAGGCCGACTGGCGCCTTCCCCTTCATGACGAGGAGTACGAGCTTCGAACCCGCTTTCATTGCGTTCCGGACGGTCATTGCGTTCCGGACGGTCAAAGTCGCGATCTGCTCGTTCGAAACCACGATCGCTTCCTCCGCTGCGAGGTGCACCAGACCAGCTCGGTCGATCAGAACCGCCATTTCCGGTGAATCGCTCAGCGCGCTGACGATCCCATTCCTCTTGCGGAACCCAGGGTCGATTCGGACGATCACCGGCGGGGCGAGGTGAGCGTGGTTCGAAACTTCGCCCCGCTCGATCTCCACCGAAGCCACCCTGGGGTCGCGAATCGGAACGCGAGTCTTGTCCAGCGCCTGACGACCACGCTGGTCGATCACCCGACGGCCGACCGGATGGGCGACCCCCGTCTGAGCGTCCGCGTGATTCGAACCCGCGTCCGCCCCGGTCACTGCGTCCGCCTCGATCACCGCCACCGCTGAATCCACGATCACGTGAGCCTCGGTTGGCATCCCAGCCCCCCGAACGTCCGCCTCGATCGAAACCAGATGCATCACGATCTTCAGCGCCCATAACAACCGGAACCGGCGTAGCCACCTTCGACGAAACAGGTGCGGCCAGCGACTCTTCCACTTGGGTCTTCAAACGTTCAACGACCTCGGCAACATTTGACTCTCGTGACGTAACCCCAAGGCGACGTTCGAGTGCATCAGCCGACCGGCGCTGCTCTTTACGAAGCAAGTTTACAACTGTTCCCGCTGCCCCGGCCCGCCCCGTTCTGCCCGAACGATGCACGTAGTCTTTTTCGTCTTGTGGCGGGTCGAGATGGACAACAACGTCCACATCGTCCATATGCAATCCACGAGCAACCATGTCGGTTGCAACAACGGTACGCACCTTGCCGAAGGCCCAATCGCGCAGAGCGCGGTTTCGGGCCGACTGAGTCAAACCTCCATGAAGGAAAGCCGCAGGCACCCCACGCTCTTCCAATGCCAAGGCAACTCGCTCGGTTGCGAATCGGTTTCGCACAAACATCAATGACCGGCGTGCTGGTGCCACGATCTGGGCAGCAACATCAAGTTTGTCATCATGACGAACAAGCACCCGAAGATGATCGCCAACCGTATCGATATGTTCGCCTTCTTCTTGGCCGTTTAGACCAACACCTTTCGTTGAGTGCCGCACAGGATTCGTTTGAAACTCACGAATGAGTTCGGCGACGTCGCCATCGAGCGTCGCAGAGAACAACAACATTTGGGGGCGACCCTTATCGCTCTTTGGAACCTCGTCGAGGATGCCGCGAACCTGCGGCATGAAACCCATGTCGGCCATACGGTCGGCTTCGTCAATAACGATCACACTGAGATCATCGAAAAGCACGTCGCCACGACCAAGAAGATCCATCAGGCGACCCGGCGTAGCCACAATCACTCCTGCCCCACGACGCAACGCCTCGCTATGGCGGTTGATGTCGACACCACCCACCAACGGTTGTACCCAAATTCGCCGACCCCGACCGAGAGGGGTGAGCGCACGCGATGTTTGTTCGGCCAATTCGCGAACAGGAACCAGAATTAATGCGTGCGGGCGGCGGGGTCGAACAACACCAACCTTGGTCAGCGCGGCGATTCCGTAGGCCAACGTTTTGCCGGAACCTGTTGGCGCTTCACCGCAAATGTCGCGTCCGGCCATCGCATCGGGAAGCGTGGCAATTTGCACTGGAAACGGCATAGTCATGCCTTCGCTGTGCAACACATCGACCATGTCGGACGGAACTCCAAGATCGGCCCAGCCAATCGGCGCTGATGACGCAAACTCGCCATCTACCTCAAGGTCAGTTTGAACATCAACATCAGTCGCTGAGTCAATGCTGGAATTCTCAGAACCTTCGCGCGGCTGCAGAACAGCGGCCGGTAGTTCTGTCGCCGGTGTTTCTTCGGCTTGTGTTTCTTCGGCTTGTGTATCTTCGGCTTGTGTTTCGACGGCAAGGACGTCTAACACGTCGTCGATTGATGGCGACGCAAAAGCGTCGTCCTGGGGGACGTAAGTCATGGCACTTTTCTCTGATGTAACCGCACGCTGACGGTTCTTTGCGGGTTAGGTCAACCCGCATCAGAAGGCCGACCCCATCTCGACAGACAGTCGAGAAGCGGTAGAACGTTAGTCGCTTACCCAGACTCGAAAAGACGACCGCACGTGACCTTTGGCGCACAGCCATGCATTGAGGTAATCGCCATTGCCTGCATGCCAAACAAAATCGACGTCATTATTGGCAAGCAATGGTGCCACGAACTCAATTTCTGCGGCTCGCACGATGGCTCCTTTGAGGTGATCCTCGATCGCACACCAATGGGCTGCGTTATTCACGTGGTTGAGCGTGTCCAAATCCGAGTAACGAAGTGCCCAGGGTACCGACGCCAAACCTGCGTCCGGTTTTCCGTGTGTTAGCCGCGCCTCTACGCGCCTACCCCGTGCGGCGAGACCGTAGGCGGCGATGAAGTCTTCGGGCAAACGAATAGGTCTTCCGGTGACATCAATGGGCACCCAGAGCGCAGCAGCTTCGATACGACTACCCGCGTCACCAACGATCGATGTTCGACGTTCAGCCCAGCCTCGGGCGGTGCCGCCACAAAATGTTGTGAGCACCAGTCGTTCTCCCAACACGGCACCTACGTCGATACGAACGGCGAGCCGACGAAGAACATATGCGTACGCACTTCCTGAAAGGGCATCTGTGGCGTCGGCGGTTGCGATGTCTTGCACGTATCGAGCGAGCGCATCAAGCCGCAACCGCCCAAACGGATTCACGTCGCCTAAGGCCACGACCCGCGACTTTTGATACGTGCGACCCACCGTTGGAATGTCAACAAACTCGGTCATCGAGGCGGGCCCGCCTTCGTGAACCGGGTACCTTGCGGATCCACAGCCCAATCAGGCGCAGTTCCCCACCCGTTGAGCGACACCAACTCACCCATAGGACGGCGTCTCACCGGGCCGTGCCCTGTTCCGACCGGTCGACCTAACGGAATGACCGCATGAACAGCGACAGCCGCAGGGATCCCAACGATTGTCTTCAGTTCGGACTCAACGGCGCCATGCCATTGAGTAATGACGCCGCCATATCCGAGCGCCCGGGCTGCGAGCAACAGATTTTGCACCGCCGGGTAAACAGACGAACCTTCCGTCGGAACCGCTTCGCGATGTCGTTGGAGGCAAGCAAGTACCAGTACCGGTGCCGACTCGATGTTGTCAACAAAGTGCTGCATCGTGGCCGCCATCCGCTCTTTCGGGGTCGGTACCAGACCGATCACCTCAACGCTCGCGACCCGCTCGTAGCCGTCCGCCACCCGCTTTTGCTCCCAGAACTTGCGGAACGTCGTTCCCAGCAATTCGCGAGCCTGGTTTGCCGACGGTCCGTCGGTCAGCACAACGAAGTGGAATCCTTGCCGGTTTGACCCAGATGGGGCCCGAGTCGCAGCCCAAAAAATCTCTTGCAGATGTTCGGGAGGAATCGCCTCGGGCCGATACCGCCTGATAGCTCGTGTTGTGCTGATGAGCTCGATGAATTCATTCACGTTGTCATTGTGCCATCGGGCCGGTGGGCCAAGGTAAACCGATTTCACCCACCCGAAACACTGCCGTGAAGTGCTTGACTTCATTCGTTTACTGTGGTGCACTTCAAGAGTTGTTTCGTGAAGAGAGTGACCTCGTTCACTTCCACGAAACCCGTTCAACACCACCAAGGGGAATATCTATGTCACCAAACGCCGAACGCTCGCCAGATCCAAGCGATGTTGGATTTGCGATCTCACGCCGCCAGCTCATTGCTGGTACCGCAGTAACTGTTGCAGCAGGTGGCGTTCTCGCCGCTTGCGGCGGAAGCAGCTCAGCACCTGCAGCAGACACCACCGTCGCCGCTCCAGCCGACACCGAAGCAGCACCAGCAGAAACGACTGCTGCACCGGCTGAAACCACTCCAGCCGTCGATACCACCGTCGCCGCAGCCGCTGCTGCCGATCTCGGCGAAGTGACCTTTGGGTCGAACTACTCCGACGACAAGGTCAAAGCCGCTATGGCCGCAGCAATCGCTGCAACCGGCCAAAAGGTCAAGATCAACACCGTTGACCACAACGGCTACCAAGACAACTTCAACACCTACATCCAACAGCCAGACGACGTTGTGTCGTGGTTCGCTGGATACCGCATGCGCGCCTTCGCCGGCAAGGGTGTAGTCGGAGACATCTCAGACGTCTGGGCCAACCTGCCAGACATGAGTGCCGGCTTCAAGAACGCTTCAACCGGTCTTGATGGCAAGCAGTACTTCGTTCCGTTTTACTTCTATCCATGGGCTATCCACTACCGCAAGAGCCTCTTTGCCGAAAAGGGCTACGAGATTCCTGCCGACTGGACTGCTCTTCTTGCGCTCTGCGCAAAGATGAAGGCCGACGGCATCACCCCGTTCTCAGCAGCTAACGATGGTGGCTGGCCACAAATGGGCATGTTCGACATGATCAACATGCGCACCAACGGCTACGACTTCCACGTTTCGCTTATGGGCGGCAAAGAAAGCTGGAGCGACCCTAAGGTTGCAAAGGTCTTCGAAAACTGGAAGACAATTCTTCCCTTCTACCAGCCAGACGCCAACTCCCGTAAGTGGGAAGATGGCGCAGCTGCGTGGGGGAAGAAGGAAACCGGCATGTACCTCATTGGTACCTTCCTTGCTAGCCAGTTCGACCCAACCAAAGATCCTGCAGCTCAGGAAATCCTTGACGACATCGACTTCTTTGCATTCCCAGCTATCGACCCGGCCCACGGCCAAGACGCTGTCGAAGCTCCAATTGACGGCTTCATGATGGCAAAGACCCCGAAGAACGAAGCCGGAGCCAAAGCCCTTCTTGCTGCAATCGGAAGCGCAGCCGCCATTGACGGCTACCTCAGCGTCGACCCCTCAGTGGTTGCTGCGAACTCGAAGGCCAACACCTCTGGATACAACGCCCTTCAAAAGAAGAGCGCTGAACTCGTCGGTGCAGCCAAGCAGATTTCACAGTTCCTCGACCGTGACACCGACCCAGACTTCGCGTCGAAGGTCGTTGGTCCAGCAATTAAAGACTTCCTCAGTGGAAAAGATGTCGCTGGCATCTTGAAGACCGTCGAAGAACAAAAAGCCACCTACACCTTCGAGTAGGCCGCACTACGTGTCTACGGTTGATCGAACGGCGCCCCGAAAGGGGCGCCGTTCCCGCCTTCAACAACTGAGTTTCGGTGACCGCGTTTGGCTGAAGTTCGCCATTGGTATACCGCTCTTCGTCCACCTGCTTCTCGTGTGGATTCCCGCAATCATTACGGCAATTTTGTCGTTTATGCAGTGGGACAATCTGGCCCCGGTTGGCGACGCCCAGGGGGTTGGATTTCGCAACTACTGGCAAATCTTCACGATCTTTGATCCAAAGCTATTCCCTGCGCTGTTCAACAACTTTTTATTGATCTTTTGGCTTGGGTTTTGCTCTGCCATCGGAATGCTCTTTGCGTACCTACTAGACAAGAACGTCAAAGGCGGACGCTTTTACCAAAGCGTCTTCTATATGCCGGTGGTACTCTCTATCGCCGTTGTGGGCTTCATTTGGAAAGCCGTCATGTTCCAAACTGACCGAGGGCTGCTGAACAAGGTACTGCCTGGCCCCGGTATCGACTTTCTTGGCAACAGCGACACGGTGTTTTCGTTCCACCTTCCGTATCTCGACTCGCCTATTGGCTTAACTAAAAACTTTGCGGCCTTGCTCGTGGCGATGGCTTGGCGTCACGTTGGTTACGTGATGGTGTTGTATCTCGCTGGCCTCAAAGGTGTTGACCCAACCCTTCGAGAAGCGTCGGCCATCGACGGAGCCAACGAAGTCACGGCGTTCCGGCATGTGGTGTTTCCGACCCTCAAGCCAATCAATGCAGTAGTTGCGGTGATTACTGTCATCGAAGCCCTACGCGCCTACGACATTATTGCGGCCCTCGGCACTCAGCGCGGAACCGAGGTCATGGGAACGCTCGTCACGGGTAGCCTGACCGGTGAGGGCGGCGGACGAGTGGGAATTGGCTCTGCGTACGGAATGGTTTTGTTTGTCCTCTGTATTGGTTTCATCATTAAATACGTGATTAGCAACTTCAAGGATCAAGGCTGATGGCCACTTCATCAATCGTTACTGGTAAAACCAAAAAGTCACCGATTCCACGATTCATACTTCAGACGTTCCTCAGCCTTATGGCCGTTATCTGGCTGATTCCGATGGTTGGGGCGTTACTTTCTGCCTTCAGAAACGAGCAAGAGCTTCGTACCAACGGGGTCATCTCGTTTCCCCGAGAGTTAACGTTTCAAAACTTCCGCGATGCGTTTGACCGCGGTGAGATGGGGCGCAAGTTCCTCAACACTGCGTTCATACTCGTACCATCGCTCTTTTTGATTTTGCTGTTTTCCAGCCTTGTCGGCTTTGCTTGCACCCGATTCAGCGGACGTTTCAACGTGTTGTTTCTTGTTATTTTCACTGCCGGAAACCTGATGCCTCAGCAGGTTGTTTTCCAACCGGTGTTTCAAATTTTCAAGCGCATTCCGTGGCCCGACCTGTTGAGCGATACTAACTCTGGGAATTTACTGGGCACAAAAATTGGCGTTATTTTCATACACGTCGCGTTTCAAACGGGCTTCTGTACGTTTGTGATGAGCAATTACATGAAGACCCTCCCCAAAGAGCTCACCGAGGCCGCCCTCGTTGATGGTGCCAGTGTTCCTCGCCAGTTCTTTACAATCGTCATGCCTCTTTGCCGTCCGGCGCTTGCAGCACTCGGAACCCTCGAGTTCACGTGGTTGTATAACGACTTTTTTTGGGGAAGTGTCATGCTTCAAAAGGGTGTTGAAAAGCCAATTACTTCCTCGATCGCTCAACTCAGCGGGGCATTTTCCACTCAAGACAGCTTGGTCGCAGCGGCATCGGTCATTATTGCTATACCAACCATTTTCGTGTACTTCTTACTTCAGAAGCAGTTCATCGGCGGCTTGACGCTCGGGGCCAGCAAGGGCTGAGAGCGAAGCTGCACGAAACGAGCAACCGCTCAAAGCAATTCACACTTTGACCAAGTCTCAGGCTACGTTCTTAATGTATGAACGCTCCTGAGACGGCAGTAATAAACGTGAGCGTCGAAATGCCAAATCGCTCGGAAGTTTTTCTGGCCAGTACTACCGAGGCGAAGCGATCACCACGAGTGGTGGGCCAAACCGCTCAGGCCAGCGGTGCTGAAACCAGGGCTCGAATTCTTGAAGCGGCCCAAGCCACCTTGCGCCACGATGGCATCACGCAGGCAAGCGCCCGAGCAATTGCTCGACGAGGTAACTTCAACCAAGCGCTTATTTTCTACCATTTCGGGTCACTCGAAGGGCTACTTATTGCCGTCGCTATGGGCGAAGGCCATCAGCGTGCCGATAACTACAAGGCAGAATTCGGCACGATTTCGAGACTGAGTGAACTCGTTACCGCAGCACAGCAAGTTCATGCCCGAGAACTTGAAAATGGTGGCCCGACGGTACTCACACAGCTTCTTGCCGGTTCACTTTCGTCGCCAGCATTGGCCACCGGAATTCTCGATGCGATGAAACCGTGGATGGACCTCGTCGAACAGGCAATCCGGTCGAGCGTCGGAAGTTCGCCAATTGCCGGGGTAGCTCCGTTCGAAGACCTCGCCTTCGCAACGGCATCGCTTTTCGTCGGAATGGAACTGCTCAGCAGTTTGAACCCAGAGGCTGGACAAGCGGAACGTCTACTCGAATCCTTCAGCAAGATTGCTGGTCTCGTTGAAGTATTCCTCAAGATGGGTTCAAAAGCCTCAACCTCGACCGCCGGACCGTAGTCGGCCCCAATGCGTGCGTCTGCGTGCTTGAGTCGCAAGGCAGTTCCGTTGCCTGACCGAGGGTCTGAGAGTCGTCTGTAAAGTAGCTCTATGACCAAACGACGCACTCGATGGCACCTGTTCATTCCAACGGCCGTCGTAGCAATTGCGTTGTTGGCCGGTGGATGTTCGAGCAGTAACAAGGTCTCTGATCTAACCATTGCATCCGTCCCTGTTTCAACGAGCGACGTTTTAACTAGCGACGTTTCAACTGCCGGTAGCTCGGTTGACGGGCCCGTCGCCCTTCCCGCAGTCACCGATCCGGTTGTTGGCTTTGAATCAAACGACGGGAAGCGAATGATTGTGGCAGGCGCTGTGCGTACCGAGGCCGAACGAGCCGCGCTTATTTCTGCTTCAAAGACGTCGTTTGTGGGTTACGAGATCAACGATCAACTCCTCGTGAGCGACAAAGCCCTCTCGATCCCTGACGTCGGAACTATGGTCGACGCGCTCGCCCAGGTTGGGGCGCCCATTTCGTTCGTGTACACAGGTGCCAATTATCGACTTCGCGGAACCGTCACCAACGAAGCGACCCGGCTGGCGGTCGAGGCGTCACTTCGGGCCAGCCTCGGACCCATCACGGTTCCTTTCTCGAACGAGTTGACGATCGCCCCCTAGGTTTTTGGGGCGGTTATGGTGTGGTCATGAGTGATGGTCAGATTGAGTCTTCGTATGCGAGCGGTGCTTCTTCAGTTTCGCTTCTGGGCGAAACCATTGGGGCCAACCTTGAACGCACAGTGGCAAGATTCGGCGACCGTGACGCGCTTGTTTCGGTGCATCAAAACCTTCGCTACACCTACAACGAATTCAACGAACAGGTTGACCTCGTAGCTAGGGGCTTACTGAGCTACGGTTTGCAAGTAGGCGACCGGCTCGGTATCTGGAGCCCCAACTGTGCTGAATGGACGTTTGTTCAATATGCAACAGCAAAAATCGGCGTTGTACTGGTCAACATCAACCCTGCCTACCGAACGCACGAACTGTCATACGTATTAAACCAATCGGGCTGCCGTGTACTCGTTGCGGCAACTGCCTTTAAAACCAGTGATTATGTGGCAATGGTCGAAAGCGTGCGACCTCAGGTTCATGGTCTTGAACGAACGATTTTTTTAGATTCAGATGACTGGGAGGCTCTACTCGCTGCGGCCCACCTCACACCACCAGAGACCCTCAGTAGCACTATGGGTACGTTGCAGTTCGACGACCCGATAAATATTCAGTACACCTCCGGAACTACCGGGTTTCCGAAAGGTGCCACACTCAGCCACCACAACATTTTGAATAACGGCTACTTCGTTGGTGAAGGTGTTAAGTACACAGAGCATGATCGAATCTGTATCCCAGTGCCGCTCTATCACTGCTTTGGCATGGTCATGGGCAATCTTGGGGCCACAACGCACGGTGCGTGCATGGTGTACCCGGACGCGGCCTTCGACCCGATCGCTACGCTCAAAGCGGTACAAGACGAACGTTGCACGTCGCTGTACGGGGTACCCACCATGTTCATTGCTGAACTGGCCGTAGCGAACTTTGAACAGTACGACCTGTCACATTTGCGAACCGGCATCATGGCAGGATCACCGTGTCCGGTTGAGGTCATGAAGCAAGTTCAACAACGTATGGGTGCTGAAGAAATGGGTATTTGTTACGGCATGACTGAAACGTCACCGGTAAGTACCCAAACGGCAACAGACGACAGCATTGATCGCAGATGCGGAACCGTTGGGCGCGTAATGCCCCATATCGAAGTAAAGATCATCGACCAGAAAACTGGCCGTCTTGTTGAGCGCGGAGGTACCGGCGAATTTTGTACGCGCGGTTACTCCGTCATGTTGCAGTACTGGGAAAATCCTGAGAAAACCGCTGAAGCAATTGATTCAGCCGGCTGGATGCATACCGGCGACCTCGCGGTGATGGACTCTGAGGGTTACGTGAATATCGTTGGTCGCATCAAAGACCTCATTATTCGGGGTGGGGAGAACGTGTATCCGAGAGAGTTGGAAGAATTTCTGTACACCCATCCGGCCATCGTTGATGTTCAAGTTATTGGGGTTCCCGATGCACGGTACGGCGAAGAAATTATGGCCTGGATCAAATGTAAAGACGGAGCGAGCGCAACAGCCGAGGAGATCAAGGACTTCTGTCGGGGAACAATCGCTCACTACAAAGTACCCCGCTACGTGAAGTTCGTCGATGACTTTCCCATGACCGTTACCGGAAAAGTGCGCAAAATTGAGATGCGCGAAGTTTCGATTATTGAACTGGGCCTCGAGTCTGCAGCAGCTATTCGCAACGCCTAACCACCCCGTTCGAACCTCCACCTGGCCCATCGGACAGCCCTGGCGAGTACGCTCTTTACGCCAAATGGTCTTCAGCGTTGAGTGGCAACGCGCCGAAAGGTACTCATGAGTTCATCGTCGCTTGACGCGGGTAATCAGTTTGAAGTGCGCAGTCCGTTGGACGGCACCCAGCGTGTAGTCGTGATCGGTCAAGGTTACGTTGGCCTCCCGCTCGCAATGCGAGCTGTAGAAAAGGGGTTCGACGTCGTTGGCTTCGATGTTGATACAGCCCGAATTTCTCGGTTGACGGCTCGTGAATCATTCGTGGAGGATGTTTCCACAACGACGCTTCGAGCGGCATTCGAAACCGGGCGATACCAGGTGTCGACCTCGCGTTTCGCGTGTCGAAACTTCGACATTGCCGTAATTACGGTGCCAACGCCGCTTCGACAGTCAGCTCCCGACCTGTCATACATCGAATTCGCCGCAAAAGATCTTGGCCCCTACGTTCGTCGGGGCTCAACGATCATTCTCGAATCGACGACGTATCCGGGTACCACCGAGGAAAGCCTCATTCCAATTCTTGAACAGGCTTCGGGTCTCAAGGCAGGTGCTGATTTTCACGTTGGGTATTCCCCGGAACGAATTGACCCCGGTAACCCGACCTGGCAATTTCACAATACGCCGAAGGTCGTTTCAGGGATCGACGCTCGTTCACTTGAACTGGTCAGCGCCTTTTATGGTGCACTCGTTGAAAGAATTGTTCCGGTGTCGAGTTGCAAAGAAGCCGAACTCACCAAGCTGCTCGAAAATACCTTTCGCCACGTCAACGTGGCCCTGGTGAACGAATTGGCAATGTTTGCCAAAGACCTTGGTATCGATGTATGGGAATCGATTGACGCAGCGGCCACCAAACCGTTCGGTTTCATGAAGTTCACGCCCGGTCCTGGCGTTGGTGGGCATTGCCTTCCAATCGACCCCAGTTACCTCTCTTGGAGCGTCAAGCAGCACCTTGGAAAAAACTTTCGGTTCGTTGACCTTGCTAACGATGTCAACGAACATATGCCCGACTTTGTGGCTCAACGATTGATGTTGCTTCTCAACGAGTCAAGTAGGGCACTCAAAGGGGCGAGGGTGTTGCTACTCGGCCTCACCTACAAACCAAACTCTTCGGATGCTCGCGAGTCTCCTGCCGTAATCGTCGCCCAGCGCCTCGTTGGGTTGGGCGCAGAAGTACGAGCGGTCGAGCCATTTTTGCACGGAACTCCTCCGCAAGGGGTCACACTCGCTGATCTCACTGCATCGGAGATCGAGGCCTCTGACGCTGTAGTCGTGCTCACGAACCATGCATGTTTCGATCTGGAACTCGTCACACAGCATGCTTCGTTGGTGTTTGATTGCCGTCACGCCTGCCAACCGGCTGACAACGTGGTGTATCTGTAGGGTCTCTAGCCCTCTTCGAGAGCCCTTTTCACCAGTTCGCCGGTGAGCGAATCTTCAGTCAAAAAAGCGTCGTGACCAACGATCGAGTACACCGTTTCAAGTGGCTTTGATGAATGAAACGCCAATTCACGCTGTAGACGAATCGGGTATAACCGATCACCTTCAAGGCCAACAATCGTGAGTTCGGCAGTGATGTGTTGCATCGCTGCGTGCACGCCACCTCTCCCCCGGCCAACGTCGTGGTGATTCATTGCCTCGTTGATAGCCAAATACGTATTCGGATCAAATCTTCGTTCAAGACGCACGGCCGCATAATCGAGGTAGGACTCAATCCCAAAGCGACCCGAGCGAGTTGGGCCGAGCGTTTGCTCGGTTCCTTGCGGTCGATTGCCAAAGCGTTGATGCAGTTCAAGTTCGCTGCGGTACGTGACGTGACCAAGGCGACGTGCCTGAGCCATTCCTCGAACCGGCCCCCTTCCATCCCCGACTTCGTAGTAGTCGCCGAGCAGCCAATCAGGGTCTTCGGTGATTGATCGCATTTGAATGCTTTGGAAGGCAATTTGTTCGGCTGTTGCTTGAGCACCAACGCCAATAATAATCGCGTTACGCACCCGGCTCGGCGTACCGATAGCACATTCCAATGCGCGCATACCACCGAGTGAAACCCCAACTACTGCATGCCACCGAGCAATTCCTAAATGATCTGCCAACATATTTTCTAGTGTCGCCATATCTCTGATGGTCGTGACCGGCCACCGAGAACCCCATGGCCTGCCGTCGGGTGCAAGCGACGCCGGCCCGGTGGTGCCTTGACAACCCCCTAGAGCATTCGGACACACGACAAACCACTTATCGGTGTCGATCCATTTCCGTGGACCAATGACACCATCCCACCATCCGGCTTCAGGATGACCAGTATCAGCCGGCCCTGCAGCGTGACTGTCGGCGGTGAATCCGTGTAGCACCATGACAGCGTTTGATGCATCGGAGTTGAGGGTGCCCCAGGTTTCAAAACAGCTCACCGCATCGGGAAGCAGCGCGCCCCAGCCGGTAACTCCCGCTTCGAGCGCGAGGTCGCCAACCTGGGCGAACTGGCGGTTGCCGGGCTCATCGCCCGACCTCCACACAGGTCGCCACTGACCCGCCGAAGTATTCACTGGTCGTTCAGATCGATTCAGTGTCAGACAGTAGAGCCAGAAGCCGCAGCGAAACCAGCTTCAAGATCGGCCAGCAAGTCATCGACAAGTTCAAGCCCTATCGACAGGCGGACCAACCCTTCGGTCACGCCGGTTGTCAACCGCTCTTCGGGCGTGAGCTGGCTGTGAGTCGTTGAAGCTGGGTGAATGACCAGCGAACGAAGGTCGCCAACGTTGGCAAGGTGACTGAACAGACTCAGCGCATCAACAAACCTCTTTCCGGCCGCAACGCCACCCTTAAGTTCGAAGTTGATGATGGCTCCTGCGCCCTTCGGAAGGTACTTCTTAGCGTTCGCGTTCCATGGTGATGATGCCAACCCTGGGTAGCGCACCACTTCGACCGCCGGATGCGCTTCTAACCATTCCGCCACCTTCTGAGCGTTTGAAACATGGCGATCCATACGAACACTTAACGTTTCCGCACCTTGCAGCAGCAGGAACGCATTGAACGGGCTAATTGCTGCACCATAGTCACGTAGCAGTTGCACACGGGCTTTGATGATGTAGGCGACATTTCCGAGCGCCGCCGCGTAATTGAGGCCGTGGTAGCTCGGGTCTGGTGTGGAGAGGCCAGGAAACTTGTCGTTTTGGGCCCAGTCAAATGTTCCGCCGTCAACGATGATTCCGCCGACCGAAGTGCCATGCCCACCTATGAACTTCGTAAGTGAATGAACGACAATGTCTGCACCGTGCTCGATTGGTCGCAACAGATACGGCGACGCAAGGGTGTTGTCTACAATGAGCGGAATTCCTGCGGCATGGGCAACATCTGCAATGCCACGAATATCGAGTACGTCACCCTTCGGGTTACCGATTGATTCGCCGTAGAGCGCCTTAGTGTTTGGCGTGATGAGCTTTCGCCATTCATCGAGGTCATCGGGGTCTTCGACGAAGTCAACAGTGATACCCAACTTCGGAAGGTTGTAGTGAAACAGATTGTAGGTACCGCCATACAGACTCGCACTCGCCACAATATGGCTACCTGCTTCGGCCAAGTTAAGAATGGCCATGGTTTCAGCTGCCTGACCCGACGCAACGGCGAGTGCTGCGACGCCGCCTTCAAGGCTGGCGATGCGCTGCTCCAGCACATCTTGGGTTGGGTTCATGATTCGGGTGTAAATGTTTCCCGATTCAGTAAGCCCAAAGAGCGCAGCCGCATGATCTGAATCACGAAACGCATAACTCGTGGTCTGGTAAATCGGTGTCGCCCTCGCACCCGTCGTCGGGTCGGGGGCGGCCCCAGCATGAATTTGGCGGGTTTCAAAACCCCAATTGGCAGCGGTCATGGCGTGGTCTCCTTAGGGACAAAAGCGGGCACAGGGTTGGCACAACAAGGCACAGGGTGATTCGGCACGGCAGGTATCTCTCTTTTCATCGATCGGGCATTGGCACCTCACGCAAATGCGTAGGTTGCCGCGGTGTCGACGGGCCCGTCCCTCAACCGCTCTTGATGTACCCGCACATCATTTCGGTAACGAGCGCAAATGTCAACCGACTTTGTCGGGTTTTAACGCCGGGTGGGCCAGACTAAGACGATATGAACCCCTGGCTAGAGCGAAGAGTCTTGTTGTACGGGCACCAAGGTGGCGCAAAGGAAGCGCCGTCATCGACCATCTATGCCTTCCATCAAGCCGTCGCGAATGGTGCCGATGCGCTCGAAATGGACGTTCACGCCACTGCCGATCGGATTCTTGTCGTCACCCACGACGAAACTGTTGACCGAACGACCCCCTCTTCAGGCCTCATTGCGTCATTGACATGGGCAGAGCTCAAACAACTCGACAACGCACACTGGTGGGCACCGGGGCACGACGCAGTTACCGGTTTAGAGCCTGGCGAGTACCCATTACGAGGACGAGCCCCACAAGATCGTGCACTTGGTATCGCACGTCTCATCGACGTTCTTGACGAATTTCCTGCCACAATCGTGAACCTCGACATCAAGGGCACCAACCCGAAGGTGACGCCGGGCGTGACACCGTACGAAGACCTACTGGCCGATGTACTGCGCGCCTATAAGCGATCTGATGATGTCATCGTCGCGTCATTTTTTGACGACGCTCTCGATCGCTTTCGAAGTTTGGCAACCGGTGTCGCCACATCGACAGCGCTCAACGAAAGTTTTGCGATCGCAACGCAGTTAAAAGCAACCGCGACGCCTTCACTGCACCGCTCGACGGTCGCTATGCAAATTCCGTTCCGATTCTCTGTAGGTGGCCAACCGCTCTTCGACGCTGACCTCGTAGATCAGATCCACAATCTTGGGCTCGCGGTTCATGTTTGGACTATTGATGATCCAAACGAAATGCGAGAAGTGCTGCAGCTTGGGGTCGACGCCCTCATCACCGATTATCCGAGTGTTGCGCACCGAGTCATGACGGAGGAGGCAACACCCCGAATCTGAACCGACCTTGGGCGTAACTCGACTAAGCGAGGTACTCAGAAGCGATAAGAACAACCCCCGTTTTGTCGTCGATCACCACGACAAACTCGGTGATCGCAGGAGTATCGGCCGCTGATTCGATTCCGGCGTAGTGGATGAACCACACAGACCGCTGTTCAAACCCGCCAGATGCGCCACTTTCGATCCAGTCTCCGGTCGGCGCATCAAATTCACCGAACTCAATCGTAGGTTCAAGCGGCGCAATTCGTTTCCCAAAGCGCTTTGCCGCAGCTTGCTTTCCGGTGCGCAGCGCAAGTTTTCGTGATCGGGTTGGTGTTACATCGATGCCCGAGGGCCGAATCAAAATGGCGCCATCAGCGAACGTTCGACCGGTTCTGGCCCTCCACTGTTCAAGCTTCGTGGTTGGCGTAACCTCTGAGGCGGCTGGTGTTGCTAGTGAGGACGCTGGGTCAGTCAATGTGGGCGGGGGCGGCCCGTATCTTGGGGTCGACGGTGCACCTGGGCGACCCGAGCGATCAAACCCGTTTAGGTTCGTGGTGTTCGTAAGGGTTGATGGCGGATTCCGGACACGGCCGTCTCGAAGCGCTGTGACCCCAGCGACAACGGCTCGATTCGGCGTAGATCGCTGAATCGAAACTTTCCGGTCAAAATTGCTGAACCGCTCTGCAAACATAAAGGAACCGAGAAGCACGGTAGGCACAACAATCGACGTGGCAATACGAAATACACGTGCCCGACGCCGCACGATGGTTTTTTGCAGCGCTCCTGCTTTCACGTCACTGACGATACCTGTGAGGTGGCCCGATCTGATGGACCTCATCGCGAGGGTACCGAACCAAACTTTTTCAGGGGTACCGCACTGAAAACGTTTACAATGAGTATTTACCTGATGTCTTTTGTTGATATGCATACGAATTCGCGACGAATGCCAAACCAAACCGTCTCTTCATCATGCTTCAAACGCTCACTTTCGCTGATGTTCAACATCGCGTGGTGCAGCGTTCGGTTTTTGCTATGACTCGTCTCGCCCGGTCCGCGATCCGACCCACTGCCCTTTCTGCCGCGCTGCCCCATCTTCAGAGCGTCGAATCACGACCCCAAATGTTCGATGAGACGCCCGGCCAATCAACCTCCGAAACCAGCGGGTCGCCCGAGCAGCTGCTTCATTTACTGATTTCTGAGCACAGCAGCGCCATGTTTCGTGTTGCCAAGTCGATTGTGCGAGAAGATGGGCTTGCCGAAGATGTCGTTCAAGAAAGCATCATCAAAGCTTGGCAGGCCGCTGCTAGCTTTCGCGGCGAATCAAGCTTGAAATCATGGGCGCTGCGAATCACCCACAACACCGCTGTCTCGATGCTTCGACGCCGCCGTGAAGAGTATCGAGAGCCGGCGAAACTACCCGAGGTCGAAGTCGGCCACGGTACCGATCGCCAGGTTCAAGGCCACCTTATGGTCGCAGAATTTTGGGACGCCCTTAACCTGCTCGATCCCGTCTCACGAACGATAACGGTGCTTCGAGAAATTGAAGGTATGTCTTACGAAGACATCGCCGACACACTCAATCTTGCGTTACCCACCATCAAAACCCGGCTCTTTCGGTCAAGAAAACTTTTGGCCAACGCGCTCAAAGAGTGGAGGTGACCTATGGCTTCGCTCACTGCAAATCAACACGAACTGAAGCTGCTTCACTGGCTTGAGCACGATACAGACCGTTTCGAAAAGTACATCACCGCTCACCCTGAAATCGCTGACCGAATCGAATCGCTGCTTGATACAAGTCACGTCCGCGAGCGATTTAGTGAGGTGTTCGCTGAGGCTGTCTCGGTGCCAATGGGCTTAGCTGAACGTCTTACTGCGAGTATTGGTCGAGATCGTTCGACGGACGCTTCGTCGGTTGTTCTTGACGTGCTGGGTGTCGGTGCCCGAACCTTTGGCTGGTTTTTGTCGGACAACCCCTAGTTTCGGGGCACTAACGCTGCTGAGGCGAGCAAGCGAAACTGCGTCCGAGTAGGGTGCTCTTTCGTGTTCGGAATAGTTGTTGCGGCGCAATCGTCAGTAGTCAAGTGGGCCGTTGTCGCTGGGCTAGTTGTTGGTGGGCTCACCCTCGCCCCGATTGCGGGTCGGCTGGTTCGAAAAGGTCTCGATTCGTCGAAACGGTCCGAGCGTCAACGGCTGTTAGCCGAGCCTGCTGCGCGGTTTCTGACAACGATCATTCTGTCTGCATCGTTAATCGCAGCACTTGGGGTGCTCTCGCCGTCATCACTTAAACCATTTCCAACGAAAATCGTCGAGTTCATTCCCCGCCTCCTCATTGCCGTGTTGTTTCTGCTCATCGGAAGCACCGTGTCGACACTGGTTGCGAATGCCGTCGGTAGTGCATTGGGTCGGGCAACCGGCACGGTCAACACAGCCATTGTTCGAGCGGTACGAGGCATCGTGGTGGGTTTGGTGACCATTTTGGCCATTAGCCAACTTGGAATAAATACAGCAGTTGTCGACACGCTCACGCAAGCAGCAATTTTCGCTGCGGCCGCGACCATCGCTCTACTTACGGTCTTGGGCGGAAAATCGATTTCAGCCGAAATTGCTGCCGGACAATATGTGCGCAGAATTGTGAAGGTCGGAGATCATGTGAGTTCTTCACTCGGTTCCGGGACCGTTCGGGCTGTTCACGGAGCAACACTTGAACTTGACCCAGGTGACGGGTCAGCACTCCACATACCGCATGCCGCACTACTGAATGCTGCGCTTAGCGTAGCTGCAGCTACTGAACCGCAGGCGTAGCCAGGCGAGCTACTGCTTCGCTCGTAAGTCGTTTGTAGTCGACTTTTCCGGCCGGTGATCGACCAATCGAAGTAACGACAAGTACATGGCGCGGGGCTTTGTATTTGGCCAATCGATGGTGCACGTAGCCAATTACTTCCACGGTATCGATCGAGTCGTTGACCTCCACCATCGCAACGATCACCTCACCAAATCGATCATCAGGAACACCGACACATACGGCGTCTTCAATGCGCTGGTGTTGTTTCAAGACTTCTTCAACTTCTTCAGGAAACACCTTTTCGCCGCCGGTATTGATGCACACTGACCCACGTCCGAGCAGATGGAGGGTTCCGTCGGCATTTACCTTGGCGAAGTCACCGGGGATCGAATACCGAATGTCACCAATGGTCCGAAACGTCTTTGCTGTTTTCGATTCGTCTTTGTAGTAGCCCAACGGAACAAACCCGCTAATTGCGACAAACCCCGTGACATCACTACCCGGAAGTACCTGTTCATCATTATCTGCGAACACATGAACGGTTGGTCCGAGGCTAAATTTTGCCGTGAGTTGGGCACCCTCTTTCGTGCTGACAGATTGGCCCAACCCAACAGCCTCGGAAGATCCGTAACTATCAACCAACATGATGTGCGGGACGCGTTCGATAATGGCGGCTTTTGTCTCTTGACTCCACATGACGCCTGAACTTGTGATGCTGGTCAACGCCGAAAGGTCCCATCGGCCGATATTGGCTTCGAGCGATGCAAGCATTGGTTTCGCGAACGCCTCGCCGACGATCACGCAACTATTGACGCGATCACGTTCGATCACGTCGAAGAGGTAATCGGGGTCGAAGCTGCGATTGGGTACTGTCACAATTGACCCTCCAAGCATCAGACCGATCAATGCTGAAAACTGACCGGTGCCATGCATTAGGGGGCATGCCGGAAGAAACCTTGGGCCACCCGTCGATCCATTCGAAGCCGCCAAGGCGAAACGTGTTCGAACTTCGTCGACCGAAGCAACCGGTTGAATACCGAGTACGGCGTTTCCTCCGGCACCTAGAACGTTGAAGAGGTCGTCTTGGCGCCACATCACTCCTTTCGGCATTCCGGTGGTGCCGCCCGTGTAGAGCAACAACAGGTGATCGCCACTACGACCCCACGGAGCGCTGACCGACTCTGCCCCACCGCCGCTCACAATCAATTCGTAATCAACGGCCCAGCTGGGAGTGTCGGCAGGTTGCGCGCCGACCACGTACCACCGCTTTACGAGCGGTAGCGCCGACCGAACCGATTCAATGAGTGGCAAAAAGGCAGCATCGAACACCACAGCCTCAGCATCAGCATTCGAGAAAAGATAGGTAATCTCCTCTCGACCGTATCGGTAGTTAGTGTTTACCGGAACCATCCCAGCTTTGAAGGCAGCCAAGTAAGTCTCAAGATATTCAGGGCCGTTGTACAAATACGCTGCAATCTTTGACTGCTCGCTCAGCCCTGCGGCCAAAAAATCAGCAGCCAATCCGTTGGATCGAGTGTTGAATTGCTGCCAGGTGTAGGCGGTTCCGTCATGGATTTGGGCAACCCAATCGGGAACCACCTCGGCCACAGCTTCAAGAAGGTCGGCATAGTTCCAGTCGGTGTGAGCCACAGACCTGGACCATACGAGATGTGCCAACAGTCACGCAAACCTACGCGTCGACCAAGTCAAACTCGGACGTGTTTATGAGTTCTTCACCCCCATCACTTTCACCACGAGCTTCGCCAAGCGGAGCCTGAATCGGTGGTTCGCGTCTGGTTCGGTCAACGATGGCGGTGCGAAACTTCAACGACACAGCGACCTCATCGGCGACCACGTCAAACGAGCTATGCGGCAGACCGTTTTCATCGACCCAGTTACGATGGTCAACTCGACCGGTGATGGTGACCCGGTCGCCTTTGCGTAACGACTCGGCGCTGTGCTCGGCGAGCGAACCCCACGCAACTACTGAGAAGAACGCAGTGATTTCGGTAGGTTCGGTAGCCCCTTTGGGCTGAAAGCGACGATTGGTGGCCAGCGTGATGACGGTGCGGCCTTGACCGCTGGTAGTGAACCGCAGTTCGGGATCTCGGGTGACGTTACCGCTGAGGGTGATGTGATTGGTCATGACATAGCTTCCTTTTCAGTAGACAACACTCGTTTGAGCGCTGTTTTGATGTTCGCTATGTAGTATCAGGCACCCCTATGACAGAAAATGGGGGTCCGGTAACAAAAAGGTTGCTAAGCCGTAAAAACGGGGGGCCGCTTTTCGAAAAACGCCTTGACCGATTCAACCTGGTTCGGTGACCCAATCAACTTTTGAATCTCGGCCCGTTCAGCCGAAAACTGCTCTGCCGGGGTAGTGAGAGCTGCATTGTTGAGTAAGCGTTTCGCAGCACGAATTGCGTCTGGGCTTTTTGCGGCGATTTCACCAGCCGCGTGTAAGGCTTCGCTCAGTGGGTCGTCACACACCCGTGTGGCTAGCCCAATCGAAACTGCTTCTTCGCCTCGCACCATTCGGCCAGTAAACGTCAACTCTTTCGCCACGTCGAGCCCTACCAACCGAGAAAGGAGGTGGGTTCCCGTCATGTCGGGGATAAGGCCCCACCGAATCTCAAGTACAGAAAACTGGGTATCGGCGGTGCAATATCGCAGGTCGGCACCAAGCGCGATCTGGCACCCGCCCCCAAGCGCGACCCCATGCACGGCTGCAATCACCGGCACGGGTATTTCTTGCCAGACCCAGACCGCCTGTTGGCCTCGATGCGTTATTCGGCCCTCAACTTCCGTGACGCCACCGTCAAGTTGAGTTGCTGGCGAGTCGGGAGTTCGAGGCCCATTGGTCATAGCCTGAAAACTTCCAAAGTCGAGCCCGGCGCAAAACGACCGCCCTTCACCCGACAAAACAACGGCGCGCACTCGCACATCTGTTTTCAAAGCTTCGCCAACCGATATGAGGCCGTCAAACATTGCCGGATCAAGAGCGTTCATCTTGTCAGCACGGTTGAGGCGCACATCGGCTACCCCATCGTCGCGCAGGGTCCAGGTCACTCGATCATTCATGCGTGTCACGATACCGATCTATCAACAATCACACCAGTTACAGCGTGGCCGGGCGTTAAGACGCACCTTGTTCAAACGTGACCCCGTTTCGCCACAACCGAAGCGAAAGCATGCTCCACGAAGCCTGGCTGACGATCGCGTCGCGAAGTTCTTGCAGCCTTGTTGGATCATCGGGGCCAAGAAGCGTGACCGACCCGCCCGGGCCGCCCGCACCGTTGACCTTCATATGACCGCCGACCCGTCGCACTATTGAAAGTACCGTTTCGGCGTCTGCACTTATCAGCCCCGGATGCAATGCGCGCTGACCTTCGACTGTTCCGATGAGCGACATACCGTATGCGTCGAGATCACCTGCCTCTAATGCGTTGGACGCTGACACGGCAAGGCTTCGGAGGTATTCCAGTTCGTCTGCACCGCTTCCCGTTGCTTCGAGCCGAGCAATCACCATTTCGTGTAGCACTGACGACTCGTGCGGGCGTCCGAAGTAAACAGTGATGAGTCGGCGGTCGAGCTCGGCAAATGTCTGTTCCAAGATATTGAGTGGTCTCACGCTGAAGCTGGGGTATTCAATGTCGATCAGATTGATGCCTCCATGAGCTGCAGCAACATGATCTTGAACGCCACTCTCTAAACCTGAGCGGGTCTCGGCGCTGTGGGCGAGTTGTGCAAGCAAATCTTTATCGAGACGATCTCCGCCTCCACTGGCCGCTTGCAGCGCAGCAATGACCCCCACGCCAACTGAAGCAGACGTACCAAGCGATGATCCGGCTGGAACCGCAGAGTCAAGCGAAATTCGCACCGACCGCTGCGACATCTGATGGGCACCATGACGCATCCAACATTCGGCCAACATCGGATGGGAACGTTTGAGGCGCTCGGTACCTGACACGTCGAGCACGTATTCTGAATTCAGATTACGGAGATCGAGCACCGAATGCTTCGATTCGGTGGATTCAATGCTGACGGTGACACCTGGGCCGGCGGCAAGATTGCACACCACGCCACGTTTGGCAAACCAGGTATCGGTCCAGCCGCCGATGTCGGCGATACGAACAGGAACATGAACTCGAATCGGAACGAAGTCACTTACACCGACCGACTGCCCGACCGACTGCACGACCGGAGGCGGGCTGATCCTCTGTCCGCGGTTCGGGTCTGGCTGAGGTTTCATGGGCGAAGAAGTGTGACACAGTCGCTGGCCCGAGGAGTTCGACCTGCTCGACTAATGTTGGGAACATGCAGGTGCGCTCTAGTTATGTTGTTCGAAGTTTTTTAGCCGTTGCGATTGTTGGGTCAATCTTCGGTGCCTCCGGGGTGGCCCAGGCTGCTTCGGCCACAGATGCCGACAAAGTTTCGCTGGTTGCCTACATCGCCAAAGTTGAGCCGATCTGCGACAAGGCCCGTGAACAAATGGCGGCAAGTGTGGCCAGCTTTGAACGCCACGAAGCAACTACCCCAGGCGTCCGAGGTGGCAAGAAGAAGATTGCCAAGCCAAAGGACGTCGCCGAGTACGTGTTGCTCATAGTGCGTTACCTCGAAGAACAGCAGGTAGCTGTGAAGAAAGAAACATTGCCCTCGGGCCCATATTCTGCGCAACTTGCCGGGATCTGGAAGCGAACCGAAGCTGCGATCGTGTCCATCAAGAAAAACCCAGCTGAAGCTGCATACACCGACCCACTTCGACCGATGGCGAAAGAACTCGCCGAGCTTGGTTTTTCGAGCTGTTTGCAGGCTAAACGACCCAAAACTGCGGCTTAACAACTTTCGCCCCAGTTGGTGCTGGGGGCTCAGCTAGGGCAAACTCTGTGGCGATGCAGCGCACAATTTTCACTGAAGAACACGACATGTTTCGTGACTCGTTTCGACGTTTTGTTGCCAAAGAGATCACCCCGTTTTACAGCGAATGGGAAAAGAACGGAATTGTTGACCGCGGCCTTTTCACGGCTGCCGGCGCCCAAGGCTTTTTAGCGCTTCAAGCACCCGAAGCATTTGGGGGTGGCGGAACCAACGACTTTAGGTTCAACACGATCATTTCTGAAGAGCTGATGTATTCGGGCTACGGCGGGGCGGGGCTTGGGTTAACCCTGCATAACGACATCACGCTGCCGTACTTCATTCACCTGGCCAATGCCGAGCAACAGGCGCGCTGGTTACCGGGCATTTGTTCTGGTGAGTTGATCACGGCTGTCGCAATGACCGAACCAGGTATTGGCTCAGACCTCGCTTCAATGTCAACCACGGCGATTCGTGATGGCGACCATTACGTAGTTAACGGTTCAAAAACGTTCATCACAAACGGAATCAACTCTGATGTTGTGATCGTTGCTGTCAAAACAAATCCTGATCTTAAGCACAAAGGCATTTCGTTATTGGTGCTTGAACGTGGAATGAAGGGCTTCGAGCGTGGGCGAAACCTCGAGAAAATTGGGCAACATTCGCAAGATACGGCTGAGCTTTTCTTTACCGATGTGCACGTTCCGGTGGCGAACCGCCTTGGCGAAGAAGGTGAAGGATTTACCCTGCTGGTGCGAAACCTGGCCCAAGAACGCTTGTCGATTGCGATTAGTGGGTTGGCCGCCGCTCGTGCCGCTCTCAACTGGACAATTGAGTACACGAAAGACCGAAAAGCTTTCGGGCAGCCGGTCGCTCAGTTCCAAAACACCAAATTCAAACTCGCCGAGGTCGCAACTGAGGTTGAGGTGACCCAGTCGTTCGTCGATCGGTGCATAACCGAACTCAACCGCGGGAATCTGAGTGTTGAAGAAGCTGCGATGGCTAAGTGGTGGTGTACCGAACTACAAAAACGGGCAGTTGATACGTGTCTTCAACTTCACGGTGGCTACGGGTACATGCTTGAGTACCCCATCTCGCGGGCCTATGCCGATGCTCGTATCACCACCATTTACGGTGGAACGACCGAAATCATGAAAGAGATCATCGGCCGAAAGCTCGTAAATTAGAACAGTGATCTTGCCCAAACGTAGTCGGCTTTGCCTGCCGCTGAACGTTCAATGTACGTCACAATCTTGATGAGCCTCGGTACTTTGTATCCGGCAAGGTCTGCGTGAACATGCTGTTTCAATTCATCAGTATGCAGAACACTTCCAGTAGCCAAACAAACAACTGCCGCAACTTGTTGTCCGAATTTTCCTTCGTCTTCGACACCAACCACTAAACAATCAACAACTTCGGGATGACGTTTCAGCGATTCTTCGACTTCCTCAGGGAAGACCTTTTCGCCGGCTGTATTGATGCAGTTGCTTCCTCGACCTAACAGAACCAGTCGGCCAGCTGCGTCAAGAGTTGCGTAGTCGCCAGCCATTGCGTGGCGAACGCCGTCGATCACGACGAACGTTGATGCTGACTTTTCGGGGTCTTTGAAATACTCGAGCGGCACCACCGCCGATGCAGCGACTCGGCCTGCGTCTCCCGAGCCAGTCTGCACCACTCGTCCATCGTCGGATACCAATTTTGTGCCCGGTATTAACTCGAAAGTTGCGGTTTCAATCGGTGTGGCTCGAGTCGCGATACGTCGAGCCATTCCGCCTTCTGTCGACCCCATAGAATCAACTATGCGTACATCACAGTGCCGAAGCAAACCGGTTTGGGTTTCCGCTGACAGCATTACCCCTGAAGACTGAATAATACGAAGACTCGACAGGTCGTAAGGGTTACCGGTTTCGGCCGCTGTGTCGAGCGCTCGAAGCATTGGCACCGCAAACGAGTCACCCACAATGGTGATGGCGTCGGCGCGCTCGGCTTGTGCCACTGACCACAGTTCGTCGGCATCGAAACCGCGGCTGCTCATCGTCAGGGTGGTTCCCCCGCACAGGTGAGCGTAAAACGCACCAAGCCACATGCCGGTTCCGTGCATCAATGGGCAAGCAACGAGTGAAACCCGACGATCACCGGCGTCGGCATGCAACCTTGACTGAACGATCACATCGTGGGCTGACGTTGGCGGGACCCAACCCCGGTAGGTATACGCAGTGAACATACGAGATACAAAATCGCCCATACGAAAGACGACACCCTTTGGCATGCCCGTTGTGCCACCGGTGTACAAAAAGTAGCGGTCATCCTCAGACCGCTCAACTCTTGGGGCTGCAATCTGTGAGGCAAGAATGTCGTTCCAACTCAGCACCCCAACAACTTCGCTGGTTGATCGGCCCGATCTATCGTCTACCCGAACCCACGCCTTCACTCGTTTAGCTGCTGGTAACAGTTGAACCGCAGCGATTTGGTCGCTGAGCGACGCATGAAACACGACCACGTCGAGGTCGGCGTTGTCGATTAGATAGGCAAGTTCGCGTGCCTGGTATCGGTAGTTGATGTTGATAGGCACGCACCGTTGTTTGAAGGCGCCAAACTGGGCGATCAGATACTCCGGTGAATTGTGCAAAAAAAGGCCGACCTTTTGGTCAACCCCGATGTCGAGATCCGAAAGGAAATTGGCAAACTTCGACGCAGCGACCTCGTATTCACCCCAGCTATATCGTCGAACATTCGATCCAGTCGTTCGACTGCCCGGTTCCGCGACACCGTGCACTAGTGCAGGCGCATCGCAGAACTCGTCAGCAATTGCTTCGAACAGGTCAGCAAAATGCAACAGGGCCATACGTTGGTCAGCTGACCTGGGAACTCAGTTCCGGCGGCGCAGACGGGTCAGAACGGTCAATTTGCTCCGTTGGTTCGGCCGATCCGGTTCTGATCGATTGCCGGGAACAAACAACGCACAGATAAAACGGCACCCCGTCGAGTGCCCCCACCGGGATCATCGCCTTCTGCATCACCTCGGCATTGCAATTTGGGCAGGCCACCATGGCCCCAGATTGTGGAACGGGACCAGCCACGGTTACTTCGTACCCCGTGCTGTTGCGACAACGTCGACGACGAAAACGAGGGTCTCGCCAGCTTTAATGTCAGCTCCTGCGCCACTGTCCCCGTAGCCCAGCGCCGGTGGAATAGTGAGTTCGCGACGCCCGCCGACCTTCATGCCGACGATGTTTTTCCAACCCTTGATTACCTGAGCACCATCTGTTCCGACATTAGCGACCGGGAACAGTTCTTTACCATCACCCCAGTTTGAGTCGAATTGCTTCTTTGTGCTCCATGCCACGCCGGTGTAGCGAACCTGAACGGTGTCACCGGCTTTCACGGTTTCGCCGGTTCCGATGCGAATATCTTTTGACTTCAGTTCCTTCGGAGCCGCGCCAGCTGGAATCACAATCTGTGGTGCCGCGCCCGCAGCCGTCGGAGCCTTTGTCTTGTCATCGCCCCGACTCGTAAGCAGTGTCACCCCAACCACTACAGCAATAAGCACGGCGGCAATACCGCCGTAACGAATGTTGTTCTTTTTGCGAACTGTTGCCTGCTTTTCGGCTTCAAGGCGTGCGATTTTGTCGGCACGTAGTGAGTCTTGGCGTTGACGTTTCGGGTTTGCCACGACGCAGAGGTTAGTGCGTTGGCTCGCTCGTGCTGGAATGGTCGCATGCAATCCGATCCAGCCCTGATCGCCGGAATTCTTGGTGTCGACGGATTATCGACTGAGCCCCGATTCCCCAGTCAACACGGCACCTTCGAACTCGTTTCGCGTCCCGGTCACCCAGATTTTCTTGATCTCCCGTTTCATCTGCCGCTGCGCGAATGGAACGAGCCTCGCATGGTCGACGTTGCCCGAGGGGTGTCGCGCCATGTTGTTCGCTTTGTTGACTACGGCAATGGGGCGTATGCACTCAAGGAACTACCCGTCGAATTGGCAACGTATGAGTACCACCTGCTGCGCGAACTAGCCGACCGAAATTTGCCCGTTGTTGAAGCCGTTGGGGTCGTCACCAAACGAACCGATGAGCATGGTGAACCACTCGACTCGATTTTGGTTACTAAGCACCTCGCCTTTTCGCTTCCGTATCGGCATCTGTTTATGGGCCGAGGCATGACCGATCTTCACCACCGATTTCTGGACGCAATGGCGCTGCTTTTAGTTCAACTGCATTCTGAGAACTTTTTTTGGGGTGACTGCTCGCTCTCGAACACGCTATTTCGGCGTGACGCGGGCTCACTCACGGCGTACATCGTCGACGTGGAAACTGGGCGACTGGCCGAACATATGTCGAAAGGTCAACGAGAACACGACTTGATGTTGGCCCACGACAATGTTGGTGGTGAGCTTCTCGACCTTGCTGCGGGTGGGCGGGTCAAAGATGACTTTGACCCGGAGGCGATCGTTGAAGACCTACGGCGGCGATACGACCATTTGTGGGCCGAGTTGCATAGTCCCGAAATTGTTGAGCCCGGAAATCGGATGGCCCTTGCTCGCCGTATCGAACGCCTGAATTTGCTTGGCTTCGACGTTGGCGAATTTTCGGTTGCCGCAACCGACGATGGTCGCCGTTGGCGTGTGTCACCGAAGGTTGTTGAAGCTGGCCACCATGCTCGCCGTTTGGCGCATCTCACCGGTTTGGCCGCCGACGAAAATCAGGCGCGTCGCCTACTCAACGACATGGAGGCATTTCGAATATGGCTTGAGCATCACGATAATCGTCGGGTTCCGGAAGCCCTGGTCGCTTACAAATGGTTGACCGAGGTGTATGAGCCGACAATTGCCGCGATTGATCCTGAGCTACGTTCACGCCTGGCCGATGCCGAGATTTATCACCAAATACTTGAACATCGTTGGTTTCTGTCTGAGCAGGCTGGTCACGATGTCGGTACGGAAGCTGCCGTCGCCGATTACACCGCTCAGGTTCTTTCAAACACGCCCGATGAAGAGATGCTTTTGCCCGATCTTGAGGACTCAACTGCGATTGATGGCATGCTCACGTACGATGCTGCTGATCCGCAAGATGACTAGCCAATGGCCGCAAGACGTTCCGTAGTTGGTCGTGTCAATAAGACCCCGGCCACCACCAACCCGACACCAAGCCCAATCGTAAGTGTCACCAGCAAACGAGCGGTTGGGCTGCTCCAAAGGAAAACGATCGATGATCGTGAAAGGGTGCTGAGGTCAGCAACACCACCAACAAGCGTCATAAGCCCTGCGGTAAAGGTAAGTAGGTACATGGCATCGTCGCGTTTTCGCAAAAGCAACACCACCGAAATGACCGCCATAATCCATGCGGCCATTGAGGCGTAACCAACACTCAACATTCTGACGAGCACCGAGCCGCCAAGTACCCCACCGGAAATGCCTACCAGGTGGAATACGTCGACAGCTACCAACATCAACGTCAGACCAATCATTGTTTGTTGGGCGATTCGACGACGACCGGGCTGAACACCGGCCCAAAGGGCACAAGCAGCGATGGTTGCCGCGATGCCCCCTGCGAAAAGCAGCGCTTTCGTGGGAGACGGCCCGGGAATCCACTCAACCCGACCAGAAACTACTGACGAAGCTGACCTGTTTTCCGTTCTGATGATGATGTCGAATGTTTGCACGAGCTGTCGCTTCGTAGCATCTTGTTCGACAGCAGGCGGCGCAACGCTGCCCATGTAATGAATTCGGTGGTCATGAAAACGAGCCGTAGGTGCCACCGAAATACGTTTCCATTCGGGGGGTCCGTCGGGCTGAAGGTTTGACGGAATAGTTTCGGTTCCGTTACGGCTTTTATTGGCGTAGGTGGCTGTTGACTGACGGTTCTCTTCGACGCCGCCTGGCCCTATGCGTAGATAGGGTTCACCGTCGTAGCCCTCAACGATCAGCGCCCCCCCGGTAATCCAACGCACTTCCAGTCTGCTGCCCTGTTCGACAACTCGCACCGTAAAGTTCTTCGATTCTGGCAAGACCGATTCAATCGTGGTGACGTAGTTCGACGATGGCGAGCCAGCTGCACTATGCGCCGATGCCGCCGGGCTGAAGGTAACAACAACGAGCATGGCGCCGAATACGGCCGCCAAGAACCGAACCAACATGGCGCCAGATATATCAACGTATCTATGTTTCATACAGCCTCAGCAGCTTCAATTTGGGTGACAAGCGCCTCTCGCGCTCTTGCTAGGCGAGACCGAACGGTTCCGATGGGCACCGAAAGAATTTCGGCTGATTCGGCGTACGAAAAACCGAGCACCTGAGTCAAGACGAACGCAGCACGGTGATCGGTGTTGAGCTGCGTTACAAATTCCTCGATAACCGTGTACTCGGCGTGATCGCGGGGTGACCGGGCTGCCCCTTCCAATGAGAATTTATGTTCCAACGTACCCGGCGTGGCCGAGCGCCCTACGTTCTCAAGCAAACGACGTCGCCGACTTATCGTTCGCACGTGGTCGGCAACAACGTGGTGTGCAACGCCGTACATCCATGTTCGTGCGCTGCTGGTTGCTACAAACGACGGTAAGGCTTTCCAAATACGAATGTACACATCCTGGGTAATATCGTCGGCGCGCTGATTGTCGGTCATCCTACAGACGTATCGCCACATCTCCCCTTGGGTTCGACGCACGAGTAGTGCAAATGCATCTGCATTACCCGTTTTGGCCTGAAGCGCCAGGTCCGTGATGTCGTCCATCTCACCAACAATAGGTTCGAAACATTTCAAACAACACCCTTGGTCCTGGTGGAACTTATCGGCAGGTAGCGACGACTCAGTGGGTATGGATGGTCTCTATCTTTCTGATCAGTGTCGCAACATCCGCGAGTTGGTGAGTGCGCAACTCGACGATGAACTCATTTCGTTGAACGAGTTCGAACAATTGACGAGCCACCTTGTTCATTGTCAGGCGTGTGCCCGTTGGCAGGCAAGTACTCTTGCAATGAGTGGTCCGTCAAGAATCAGGCGAACTGAACTCGTGCCCGATTTGAGCGCCAGCATCATGGCCAGCATCAGCAACGAAACCAGGTTGACATCAACCCCGTCGCTGGTGCCTATGGCTCGACTTGGCCTATTGGTTCTGTCAATTGCCCTGTTGGTTGGGGCCATCACTTCACTCGCAAACCGAAATCCTGAAGTGCTACTTGCCGGGGGGTCACACAGCCCCCAAGAACTCTTCGGTTTTCAGTTTGCGCTCAGTGTCGGGTTTGCGGTGGCAGCATGGAAGCCACATTGGGCTGGCGGTCTTGCGGTTAGTTCATCGGTTGCTGCTGCTGTTCTCATATTCACGGCGTTTACCGGAATGGAAACTGGCACTACGACCGGAACTCTTGAGTTCAATCATGTGCTGGAGGTCGCCGGGGCGCTTTTGACCTGTGTGATTTCCCGACAATCGCCAACCATCTGGAGCGCCCAGCGTGTCGAAATTTTTGCGCCCCGGTAAACAACTACTTGGTGTACTTACGCTTCTTGTTCTGACCATCCTCGGGGTGGTGTCCCCGAGTGCAGACGCCCATGCCAGGCTTGAGTCAAGTGTCCCGGCTGCCGGTCAGGCCCTTCAAACTGCGCCGCTTCGTATTGAGCTCATATTCGATGAGCCAGTTTCGATGTCAGCGACGGGCATCAAGGTGTTTGACACGAAACAAGAACGGGTTGATCAAAAGACTCCCCGTGTCAACGGGTCTCGGGCTCAGATTGGCTTGTTGGCGCTGCCGGTAGGCGCGTATGTAGTGGTTTGGAAGGCTGTCTCCGATGATGGGCACCCAATTGCTGGGTCGTTTACGTTTCAGGTTGGTGCCGGAGATCAGGCGGCTTTGGCCGCACTCGGCGACAAAGAATTACGCCTCGCGTCAGCATCACCGGTGTTTCGGGCGGTTACTCGGGTAGTTCGCTTCGGGCTGTTCGCTTCAGTCGCCGCGTTGATCGGGGGCGCGGTTTGGTCGATGGCAGGTTTGATGCTCACCCATCGCCGGTGGGCAAAGTACGTTGGCGCAATCGGAGCCTTTTCGTCGGTGATACTGCTTCTGATCGACGGACCATACGTCGAGAGCCGACCGCTGAGTGCAGTGAGCGACTTAGGTTTGTTGGTTGAATCGCTCTCACGAACCACGGGTCGGGCGTTCGCTGCACTCATGCCGGTCTGTTTGGTGTTTGGCCGAAGCCTCACAGACTGCCTGTCGGGTAACGGAACTTCGTTCAGCCTCGCTGTGGAGGCACCATCGCAATCCTTGAAATCTACCGATGCTCTCAGGGCACGCGTCTGGCGCATTGGATGTGTGGCCGTCGCGAGCCTGTTGCTTAGTGCCACCGGCCACGGTGCCGCAGGGCGTCTAGTTCCCGTTGCTGTCGCCGCGACAGCCATCCATATTGCTGCAATTTCTACCTGGGTAAGCGGGCTGTTTTTTCTGATCATTCGAGCGAAAACGATGGGCCGAAACTCGTTTGATGCCGAATTTTCGGCCGCCTGGTCGAGGTTGGCGACTGGGAGCGTCGTGCTTATTGTTGGCACGGGTATCTTCGCTGGGTGGCGTCAGGTTGGCTCTCGCGTTGCTCTCACAGATACAGCGTACGGAAGAATCTTGATGATAAAGCTGCTGATAGTTGCGGCCATGCTGATGCTCGGAGCCCTTCACCGCCGACAGCACGCCACCCAACAATCGAACAACAAGCCAACTTGGAACGTGTCGACGTTAAGGGGCGAGGCCGTCCTCGGAGTGTGTGCGCTTGCTCTGACGATGGCCCTTTCGGCCGCGATTCCGGCCCGGTCTGCATATGCCAGACCTCTTTCACTCAGAATTCAAACTACGTCGGCGCGATCAGATCTCACCATTGAACCCGCTCGTGTTGGTCGAAACATCGTGCACCTCTATGTGTTCGGAAAAAACGGTATTCCGGTCGCTATCACGGACGCACAATTCACTTTTACGCACAGTGGCACAGGAACAATTGTTGAGGTGAACCCCACCAATGTAGGAACGGGCCATCGCGAAGCACGCTCGGTTGCTCTACCGCTTTCCGGGAATTGGGTTGTCGAAACCCGGATTTATCTGAGCGACTTCGACGTCGAAACCGGCAACGTGTCGTTCACCGTAAAGTAGGCGCAAGCACGAATTAACAAGTTTTTTCGCCGCTGAAGTCAACCTCTTGCAGCGCGTCGCCGGTCACGGTAATGAGCGAGGTGAGGTCTTCAACGAGGCCAGGTGGGAAGGTCACGACGTCGGCCTCTACTTTGGACTTGGATCGTTGTAACACCGACCAGATTTGGCGGCCCCGTGCACCACGTTTTCGTACGTCGGCGGCTAGAACGTGAAGTCCCGGATGGGCTTGCTGGTAAAACGCGTTGTAGGTACCGGTTCGATCTCCAGAGTCGGCAGCGACCAATGCCCGACAGAGTTCCGGAATCAAAATCGGATACGAGACCGCAACGATTTCCGGGTCAATATCGGTCGAGGCTTGATTTGAGCGGCTCACCACGAACGTCAGCACCCCAACGGCGAGCAACGCGACTGCGACGAGGGTAAGGAGCGGCTTACGCAGCGAGTTGGTGCCTGAGTTTGATTGTTGCTCCACCTCAAGATGTTCCCATCGTTTTCAGCTTCCAATTTCGCGCTGACGACGTCAACGTCCGGTAGCAGCATCGACGCAACACAAACGCGGCCAACGTCGGGAAGGCAGGTTACCTTTGTGTAAATGATCAGCAAGCAATTCGTTAGGACCAGCCAAGAAGTCGGTGATGCACTCGCAGAGGGCCGACCGGTCGTCGCTTTGGAGTCAACCATTTTTTCGTCGCTTGGCCTTCCTTCACCCTCAAATGTTGAGGCCCTGACGCGCTGCGAAGCTGCCATTCGCGCCAGTGGGGCAATTCCCGCAACTACTGCGGTCATTGATGGTGTTGCCGTGGTTGGCCTTGCAGGCAACGAAACCGAACGGGTTTTGCTGGGTACCCATAAGTGTGCCGAACGAGATCTTCCGGTCGCCATCGCGCAACGCTGGCCAATTGGATGCACAACAGTTTCTGCGACAGTCGCGCTGTGTGCAGCCGTCGGGGTTCGAGTGTTCGCGACCGGTGGCATGGGTGGCGTGCATCGAGACGATCATCTGACCGGTGACGTTTCGGCAGACCTTGGTGCGATAGCCCGGCATCCGGTCTTGGTGGTTACCGCAGGGGCGAAGGCATTCCTAGATCTTGCGAAAACGCTTGAACTCCTCGACACCCTCGGCGTTCCTGTGCTTGGGCTTCGGAGCGACAACTTTCCTGCGTTCTACACCCGTGACTCGGGGTACCCCGTTCAGCATCGAGTGGAGACAGAACAAGATGCTGCTGCGGTGCTGCAAGCACGTCTTGATCTTGGTTTGCCAGGTGGCGTTGTGCTCGCAAACCCTATTCCTCAAGCTGCTGAACTCCCCCGCGACTCGATCGACGTAGCTATCGACACAGCGCTTCGTGATGCTGCCAACCAAGGTCTTCGAGGCGCAGCGGTGACACCGTTCGTGCTCGGTCGCCTCGCGGCGGTTACTGATGGGCGAAGTATTCCGGCGAACTTGGCACTCGCCGAACACAACGCTTTAGTAGGTGGCCGTGTCGCGGCGGCCCTCGCCGGTGAGAGGTAGTCTGCACTTAGTTCGGTTGCCCGACAGGCAGTCTGTGAGGGTTAGTTTTTGATAATGACCGTTGACCCGTTTGGTGCAATTCCAGGAAGCCAATTTGCGGCACTGAACGGAATTCGCACACAACCGTGCGACGCTGGGTAACCCGGAATGTTTCCGCCGTGGATGGCATATCCACCGGAGAAGTACAGAGGGTTATACAGACGACCAAGCGAACTGGTTCGCCAGCCGTTTACTCGACGTTGAATTCGAAACGTACCGCGAGGCGTGCGGGCAATCGAACACTTTCCGGCGTTGCAATAGCGTTTTCCGGAACCGGTCGAAACAGGAATAGTTCGATACAGCTTTCCTGACCGATAGATGGCCATTGACTGACTCGAAATGTCGACAACAAGGCGCACCCCACCGCCGCTGATGCGTGTTGGGGCACTTGATCCACTCGCCGCTTTTTTCGGAGCCTTTTTCTTCGGCTTCTTTTTCTTTGGCACCGCCGGTGTTCCCGGGACAGTTGGTTCTACCGCTGGAGGCACTGAGGTGACTGGTGGCGCAGGGGTTGCCGGAGGCTCAGCTGGTGGCGCTGCGGGCGGAGCGGGGGGTGCGGTCTCAGCCGGTGGCGGTGGCGGTGCGGTGTCGGTCTGAGCCAGTACCGGCCCTGCGGATATTGCCGCCGAAAGTATTGCCATAACGGCGATTCGAGTGAACCGCATTCCGCCCCGTCGATTGTGTCTAAACATAAGGCCTCTAATGTAAGCGGGCTGACCATGTCATTTCAACCCACAAAGTGATCAGAAGAAAGCACAGATAGTGTGCGATTTCTGGGAAACTTATGTATTCCCTTCGATTCGAGGTTGTTCGTGCATCGTCTACTGCGTGCCCCATCGTTTGCCGTTCTTGCTGTTCTCTTGCTCAGCCCTTCGGTAGCCAATGCTGCCGGCAGCGAAGACAGCCCTCCCACAACGGCGGCTGGTTCCGCGACCAGCCAACCTGCTGCGGGCGGTGGCGGGTCAGCTCCGACAACGAAACCTGCCGTGACCGCCGCGAGTGCCTATGCCGACGGAAAGTCTGCGATTGCCAGGAAAGATTACAAAGCAGCGATCGCCAGCCTCACTGAGGCCGCCGCACTGGAACCGAAAAATGCAGATGTCCACAATCTCTTGGGCTATTCGTATCGTAAGACAGGCGACTACAAGAATGCGTTCAAGCAGTACGCGCTCGCCCTTGCAATAAACCCAAAACATAAGGGTGCGCTTGAGTACCAGGGTGAGGCGTACGCCGAGACCGGCGAGCTTGCCAAGGCAAAGGCGAATTTGGTGAAACTGAAGGCAGCTTGCGGAAACACGACATGCGAAGAGTACGTCGACCTCGCGGCGTTCATTAAGACGGCCGAAGCTAAAGCGAAAAAGAAGAAGTAATACGCCGCCCGGTCGGGTGTTCAGCGCAATCTGATGTTCAGCGGCGGGTGATTCGAACTCGTCTCAGCGCCCTACCAGCAGCTTTCAGGTCTTGGTCATTTGTCGACGACACAAAAATGTCGACGGCGATTTCTTCACTGAAAGGGCGACACTTATTGGCCCAGCTCTTGACTAGTGCTTTCTGACAGTCCCACATCTCCGTTTCCCGCAACTCTTCTACCGATTTGAGGTCACCCAATTGAAACGCTTCCTTCCGCTCGCTGCTGCCGCAGTACTCTTGTCCACAGTTTCCCAGGCCGGGGCTTCAACACGAAGTAAGTCCGAATCGGAGACATCGAAGACAACCATTCCCC